>CAJWAA010000010.1 GCA_913020295.1 uncultured Flavobacteriaceae bacterium
ACCCAGGACCCTCTCCTTAAAAGGGAGATGCTCTACCAACTGAGCTACCAAGTCTTTTGAGGCTGCAAATATAATATCAATTATTTATTTTTCAAGTTCAATTGTTATAATTTTATACCCGATAATATTGCTTAAATAAATGGAGAAATCTCTTGTTTTAATGGGTTATATGGGATCTGGTAAATCAGTAATAGGTAGACGTTTAGCGGAATTTAAATCGGTCAAATATATTGATCTTGATCACTATATTGAATCTAATGAAAAAATTTCTATTTCCAAGATGTTTAAACAGCGTGGTGAACTATATTTTCGAAAAAAAGAACGATTTTATTTGAAAAATTTACTTTCGAAAAATTTTCCATGTGTTATATCCCTTGGGGGAGGGACACCTTGTTATTTTGATAATGTAGACTATATCATTCAAAAAAAAAACCTTCAGTCGATTTATTTGAAAACTTCTCCATCGGCTCTTGCAATGAGGTTATTTGAACAAAGGGAGCATCGCCCTATGATTGCACACCTCAATTCAACTATGGAATTGGAGGAATTTATTGCCAAACACCTTTTTGAAAGGATCCCTTTTTATCTCAAGGCCAAACACCATATTTCTACTGATGATCAACCCATTGAAGATTTAGTCATTCAGATCAGTAGGTTGTTAACTTAAATAAACTCCCTCGTCTTCTCCAAACGTTACATCTATGTGTTCTTTGATAGAGGTAGATAGAGAGATTCCTTTAAAATCTCCTTTTACAGGAAAGTTTTTATGATTTCGATTTACTAATACAGCTGTTTGTAGTTTTTTCAGTTTAATGCTCAAAAAATGAGTAACGGCATAGATCAATGTGCTACCGGTATTTAGAACGTCGTCAACAACTACAACTGGATTGTTTTTACAGACCTCTAATTTTTGACTTAAGACAATGGGGTTGATTGGATTTTTTTTGTCTACACTTATTTCCATAAATATTACATCAATATCACTGATCTTTTTTAGTTCATTACGAATTCTGGTGGCCATAATCACTCCGTTTTTTGCGATACCTGCCAAAACCAATTGTGATTCTTCGAAATGCGTTTCATAGATTTGATAAGAAATTCTTTTTATGGTCCTATGGATGTCATTAGCATCCATTATTTTATTTTTCTTTTCAGGCATTTTTATGTTCTAGCAATGTTAACGAAATATATAAATAGATTTTAACTTAATTTTATTCAAAAGGAAAGTTTTGCATTTCGACACAGAATTTATAAATCCAGTTGATTATCGCTCAAGACATGTTTTATAATTATGAATCTTCAAAATAGTCATCCATTTCTCTTCGATCTTTTTTTGTTGGCCTTCCAGTTCCCTTTTCCCTTCTGGGTACCTTTGATAGGTTTTGAATATTTAGATGATCAAAGGCATCGTCGGGTGTAATATTTTCTCTGTAAATATCCACGAGATTCGCACCTAATCTACTTTTGGGAATGTCCATCACTATTAATTTATGCCAAATTTGGTTTTTTCTAACCTTGATTTTATCTCCAATAATAACTTCTCTTGATGGTTTCACTAATTGGTCTCCAATTCTAACATGGCCTTGTTTGCATCCCAAACTGGCTTGATTTCTTGATTTATAGTAGCGTAGACACCAAAGGTATTGATCAACTCGCATTTTTAAACTTACAATAATTCATTTATAAAAATAAAGTAAAATTGTATCTTGCGACCAATTTTTTTTAATGAAAGATTTGAGCTATTTTTTGTTTATTATAATTTCATTAACTCTTGTTTTGAGTTGTAAGAAAGACGATGGCCCTGAGCCTGTGAGAGAACTTCAAGAACAGGCTCCAAAAGATGATGAAGCCATAGTGAGTTACCTTCAAACTCATTTTTACAATTACGAAGAATTTGAAGAAGATCCTAATAACTTCAGAATAGAAATAAGCATCGACACAATAGCAGATGATAATAGCGACAAAACTCCACTTTGGGATCAAGTGCAAACTAAAACTATTGAATTGACCGATAAAAATGATAATGTAATTCCCAATAAAATGTACTTTTTAGTTGTTAGAGAAGGAGTTAGTGAAAAACCAAGCAGGTTGGATTCTACTTTTGTAACCTACAAGGGAACACTGTTGAATGGGAATATTTTTGATCGAAAGCTACTCCCTGTTTGGTTTGATTTGGCTGAGGTTATCCGAGGGTTTAGAGAATTCCTACCGGAATTGAGAGCTGGAAACCATACCTTAAACAACGATGGCACCTATGAATTTGATAAATTTGGAAAAGGGATATTTTTTATTCCCTCTGCTTTGGGATATTATTCAAGAGAAATTTTGACTATTCCTAAATACTCTCCTTTGATATTTTCTGTAGCCTTGCATAAAATGAACCCTGCTGATCATGACAATGATGGTATTTTGTCTATTAATGAAGATCCTGACGGTGATGGCAATCCGTTTAATGATGATACGGATAATGATAGAGTTGTAAATTACTTGGATAGTGATGATGATGGTGACGGAACTAGCACCAGAGAGGAATATGACCGAGATCTGGATGGTATTCCAGACGATGACGACCAAGATGGGATTCCTGATTATTTAGATCAAGACAATAATTAATTTATTTTAAAAGAAACCCCCAATGTTAGTTGGTCCTTTTGGGAATCTATTTGTCCATTAACGGGAATTCCTGCTTGAGATATAAGCTTAGTCTCAGTGGTTGACAAACTTTTTTCGTAGCGCACATCGACTCCAAGAGCTCCTAATTTCAAACGAGCACCGATATGTAACCCCAAAGAGGTTGTGTTTTGGATTTTCTCAAGCTTAAGTTCATTAGCCTTTTGAGAGAGGTTATAATACCCTATTGGTCCCAAAAACAGGCTTATAGGCCCCATTATTGAGTAGCCTAGAGATAATGGAAGTTCAATTCTTTCGTTAACAATCAAATTATCTTCAAATTGACTGCTGAGTTTAGTGTACTGAAATTCAGGTCTAAAATAAAACATAAGAAAATAAACCTCTGAGTAAACACCCAAGTGATATCCAGTATTACTAGATAAATCCCCCTCTTTTTGGAGTTGATCAGTAACGACCAAAATGTTTCCAGAGGAACCAAAATTAAGCCCTCCTTTGAGACCATATTCAAACTGCGAAAAGGAGAGTTGCGTGCAAAAAACTAGAAAAAAGAAAATGGGACGCAATTCCATGTTTTAATTTATAAAATTATTTTTTTCTGATGGCTTTTTTGCAAGATGCAATTATGGAAGTTTTGTTCAGTCCGTATTTTTCCATCAGTTGAGCAGGTTTTCCAGACTCACCAAAAGTATCTTTGGTAGCGACGAACTCTTGTGGCGTGGGATGATTTTTAGCTAGTGCTCCAGCAATACTTTCCCCCAAACCACCTAAGTAGTTGTGTTCCTCAGCCGATACAATACAGCCTGTTTTTTGGACAGACGAAATCAGCAGTTCGGTATCCAGTGGTTTGATGGTGTGAATGTTGATTACTTCAGCAGATATGCCCTCGATCTCCAGGGCTTCGGCTGCCTGTAAAGCTTCCCATACCAAATGACCGGTAGCAGCAACGGTAACATCATTTCCAGGGTTTAAAATGATACCTTTACCGATTTCGAAGGGGATATCGTTTGATGTGAAATTAGGTACTTTAGGACGACCGAAGCGAAGGTAAACAGGCCCTTGATATTCTGCAATGGCCATTGTCGCTGCTTTAGTTTGATTGAAATCACAGGGATTGATCACTGTCATACCAGGCAACATTTTCATAAGTCCAATATCTTCCAAAATCTGATGGGTAGCTCCATCTTCTCCAAGCGTGATGCCTGCGTGTGAAGCACATATTTTGACATTTTTTCCTGAGTAGGCAATAGATTGACGAATTTGGTCGTAAACCCTACCGGTAGAAAAGTTTGCAAAAGTACCGGTAAAAGGAATTTTACCTCCTATGGTTAAACCTGCAGCGATTCCCATCATGTTGGCTTCTGCAATTCCTACTTGGAAAAATCGATTCGGATTTTCGTTAATAAAATCTTGCATTTTAAGTGATCCTACTAGGTCGGCACAAAGGGCCACTACATTGGGGTTGGTTCTCCCCAGTTCTGTCAATCCGGCTCCAAAGCCCGAGCGGGTATCTACTTTTCCCTGATCCGTATATTTTTTCATAAAATGATTGCCGTTCCTAAATTAATAATCTCCCAATGTTTCTGGATTTTGAGCCAATGCAATTTCTAATTGTTCATCATTGGGTGCTTTTCCATGCCAGGCATGGGTGTGCATCATATAGTCTACACCATTACCCATTTCTGTGTGCATTATTATAACTACAGGTTGGCCTTTTCCTGTTTTGGTAAGGGCCAGTTTTAATATTTCTATGACTGATTTGAGGTCGTTTCCATCTTGCAGGAGAATGACCTCCCAGCCAAAGGCTTTAAATTTTTCGGCAATGTTTCCCATGGGCAGCACATCGTTTGTTGCTCCATCGATTTGTTTACCATTGAGATCGACAGTGGCAATTAGATTGTCCACTTTGTTTGCAGAGGCATACATGATGGCCTCCCAGTTTTGACCTTCTTGTAATTCACCGTCTCCCATGAGGGCAAAAACGGTTTTGTTGTCGTTGTTTAATTTTTTGGAGAGTGCAGCGCCTATGGCAACAGAAAGGCCTTGTCCCAATGAGCCAGAGGCGATTCTCACACCGGGAAGTCCTTCGTGGGTGGTGGGGTGTCCTTGTAATCTCGAGTCGATCAAACGGAAGGTCCGAAGTTCCTCTACTGGGAAATAGCCCTTTCGTGCCAAAACACTGTAAAATACCGGAGAAATGTGTCCATTGGAAAGAAAAAATAAATCCTCATTGCCGCCATCCATTTCGAAACCCTCTTTGAGTTCCATGATTTCGTAATAGAGTGCGATAAAAAATTCTGTACAGCCAAGAGATCCACCGGGGTGTCCCGAGTTCACCTTATGAACCATGCGTAAAATGTCTCTTCTGACTTGAGAAACTAAATTGTCCAAAAAATTAAAGTCTGGCATTGTGATATATTTTCAGGGCAAAAGTAAGCTTTCAACTTTTAGCCACAAAGCAGTGAGAATCTTTTGTTTAAAAAATATTTTTTTTGATGGTTTTAGATCTCAGATGGAGCAGAATCATTCATCAGTATCTTATATTTGCAGCATCTCTCAAAGCATGAAATTTAAATTAATACAAAAAGATCCGTCCTCATCTGCCAGAGCAGCTGCTTTATCAACTGATCACGGAAATATTGAAACCCCTATTTTCATGCCTGTGGGGACAGCAGCTACTGTAAAAGGTGTACATCAAAGGGAATTAAAGCAGGATATCAAGCCCGATATTATCTTGGGGAATACTTATCATCTTTACCTCAGACCGGGAACAGAAATTCTCCAACAAGCGGGAGGACTCCACCATTTTATGAATTGGTCATCTCCCATACTGACAGACTCCGGTGGATATCAGGTCTATTCTCTAGCGGACAACAGAAAGATTAAAGAGGAAGGGGTTACTTTTAAGTCCCATATTGATGGTTCAAAACATTTTTTTTCACCCGAAAGTGCCATCGATATCCAACGAAAAATTGGAGGGGACATCATCATGGCTTTTGATGAATGTACTCCATATCCTTGTGATTATAACTATGCCAAAAACTCAATGCAAATGACCCACAGGTGGTTGGATCGTTGTATGGAGCATCATGAAAAAAAACCTTTTGAATACAACTACCGTCAATTTCTATTCCCTATCGTTCAGGGAAGTATTTATAAAGATTTAAGGCAAGAGTCTGCAGACTATATCGCTTCCAAAGGCGCTCCGGGCAATGCCATTGGAGGCTTGTCGGTAGGAGAACCTGCTCCCGTGATGTATGCCATGACCCAAGTTGTATGCGAACGTCTACCTGAGGACAAACCACGATATTTGATGGGGGTAGGAACGCCCATCAATATGTTGGAAAATATCGCTTTGGGCATCGATATGTTTGATTGCGTGATGCCAACCAGAAACGCCAGAAATGGCATGTTGTTTAATGCACAAGGAACCCTGAATATCAAAAACAAAAAATGGGAAAATGATTTTTCTCCCATCGATTCAGCCAATTATTGTTATGTGGATACAGACTACTCTAAAGCGTATTTGCGGCACTTATTTACAGTAAATGAAATGTTGGGTAAACAGATCGCTACCCTCCACAACCTTAGTTTTTACATGTGGTTGGTAAGAGAGGCAAGAAAGCATATCTTAGCGGGTGATTTTACCTCATGGAAGAATCAAATGTGTCGTCAAATGGACAATCGATTGTAGGATGAAAATCATCGACTGGTATATCATCAAAAAATACCTCTCCACTTTTGTGGTGATGATCTTACTGTTTATTCCCATAGGGATCATGGTGGACATGGCCGAAAAAATTGATAAATTCAAGGAAAATGAGGTGCCCACTCAAGCCATAATTAATTATTATTTAGATTTTACCTGGTACTTTGGCAATTTGCTCTTTCCTATATTTCTTTTTTTGGCGGTGATATGGTTTACCTCTAAACTGGCTAACAACACTGAAATTATTGCTTTGCTTAGTTCTGGGATTTCCTTTAATCGATTTTTAAGACCTTATTTGGTTTCTGCAGGAGTCATCGCACTGTTTGCTTTTTTTTCTGGAATGTTTATCGTTCCCAAGTCCAACTCCAGCTACAATGCTTTTCAATATAAATACATCGCTAAAAAAAATGAACGCCAAACCAAAAACCTCTATAAACAAATCAATCCCAGAGAATATATTTTTGTTAGCAGTTATGATCCCATTCGTAAAAGTGCTAATAATTTTACATTGGAGCATTTTGAAGACAACACAATGACCTTCAAAATTCAAGCCAATAGTATTCGATGGGTAGATAGAGATAGTGTTTTTAGGCTTTCCGGTTATGTCAAAAGATCCTTTTCCGGTGACTCTGAGGTTTACCACAGAAAAAGCCGATTGGACACCTTATTTGATTTTAAGATTGATAATTTGGCTCCTGTCAATTACAAAGCCGAAACCTTAACTTTTTTTCCTCTAAATGAATTCATAAAAAAAGAACGAGAGGGGGGGTCTGTTATGATAAACAGTCACTTATTGGTTAGACACAAGAGGTGGAGTTTGCCTTTTTCAGCTTTTATTTTGACCCTAATTGGTGTTTCGGTTTCCTCATTTAAAAAAAGAGGAGGAATGGGAGTAAACTTAGCCTTCGGCATCGCTATGGGGTTCCTTTTTATATTTTTTGATAAAATCTTTTCAGTGATGGTTAACAAGTCTAATTTCTCCCCTTTTCTGGGGGCTTGGCTCCCGATTACTATTTTTGGTATGTTGGCAATCTTTTTAATGCAAAGAGCAAAAAGGTAAAAGAACAACTAAAAACCAAATTATTACAGCTGATCAACTTATATTTTTAATTTTGTGATACAGATTTTTTTAAATGGAATATTTAGATTTCGAACTTCCGATAAAAGAACTTCAAGATCAAATTACTAAATGTCAGGCTATTGGTGACGAGAGCAGTGTTGATGTTACTGAAACTTGTAAATTATTACAAGATAAATTAGAGGATACCAAGAAAAAAATTTATGGAGATCTTTCTCCCTGGCAAAGGGTGCAGTTGTCTCGTCATCCGTCTCGACCTTATGCTTTGGACTATATAAAAGCTCTGTGTGGCGATAGTTTTCTTGAGTTGCATGGAGACAGAAGTTTTGCAGATGACAAGGCTATGGTCGGAGGACTTGGAAAGATTGACAACCAGACCTTTATGTTTATTGGAACCCAAAAGGGGTATAACACTAAAACTAGACAATACCGAAACTTCGGGATGGCTAAGCCAGAAGGTTACCGTAAGGCACTTAGATTGATGAAGACCGCTGAAAAATTTCGAATTCCCATAATTTCCTTTATTGATACTCCAGGTGCTTACCCCGGTTTGGGAGCTGAGGAGCGGGGCCAGGGTCAAGCAATTGCCAATAATATTTTTCAAATGCTTTCCATCAAGACTCCCATTATTGTTACCATAATAGGTGAGGGAGCTTCTGGTGGAGCCTTGGGTATTGGTGTTGGAGATCTTATTTATATGTTGGAAAATACATGGTACTCAGTTATTTCTCCTGAATCTTGCTCTTCGATACTATGGAGGAGTTGGGAATACAAAGAAACAGCCGCAGAAGCTTTAAAGTTAACTGCAGAGGATATGTTAAACCTAAAGTTAATTGATAAAATCATCAAAGAACCCCTTGGAGGTGCACACTATGATCGTCACAAGGTTTTTCAAACCATAAGAAAACAAATGATTGATGCTTTCAGAGTGTTAGATAAAATGGATAACAATCAACTGATTGAAGTTAGAAGAGCAAAATTTTCGAGCATGGGAACCTTCAATAGCTAGGCCTTACTAACTTCTCAACCTTATTAACAAGTTTTGTTTTTTATCAACAACCAATTTGTTTACCCCTGTAAGATAAATCCTATATTTATTTATATGGAAAACCGAGTAAAGCAATTACATTAGCCCAAATGGAAAAAAGCAAATCCATCCAAGTAAATAAACAATCCTCAGGTACGGTGATCAGTCTTCAACAGGGCAAATTACCCCCTCAAGCAATTGAATTAGAGGAGGCCGTTTTGGGCGCGATGCTGATCGATAAAAAGGGAGTTGATGAGGTTATAGACCTACTCGAGCCACAAGCTTTTTATAAAACAGCGAATCAAAATATATTTGAATCGGTCTTTAATTTGTTTAAAAATGCTCAACCTATTGATTTACTCACAGTTTCTGCCGATCTCAGAAAAAATGGAAAGTTAGAAAGCGTCGGGGGAGATTATTATTTGGTTCAACTCACCCAAAAGGTTTCCTCATCTGCCCACATAGAGTTTCATGCCCGAATTATTTTACAGAAGTATATTCAGAGAAGTTTGATCCGAATTTCAAATGAGATCATCGAATCTTCTTACAAGGAGTCTGTTGATGTATTTGATCTTTTGGATGAAGCAGAGTCCAAATTGTACGATGTGTCGCAAGGGAACATCAAAAAATCTTCTGATACAGCACAAAATTTGGTGATGCTGGCCAAGAAAAAAATCGAAGAAATTGCCAATAAGGATGGATTAAGTGGTGTTGCTACCGGTTTTGAAAAGCTTGATCTACTTACCTCGGGATGGCAGCCTAGTGATTTGATCATCATTGCTGCTAGGCCTGGTATGGGTAAAACAGCACTTACTCTATCTATGGCTCGAAACATTGCTGTGACTCAAAAAACTCCCGTTGCTTTTTTCTCTCTCGAAATGTCCTCAGTCCAGTTGATTACTCGACTGATTTCTGCTGAAACAGGGCTTTCTTCTGAAAAACTCAGAACGGGAAAATTAGCTAGTCACGAGTGGAAACAACTGAACGTAAAGGTAGGGGATTTGGAAAAAGCACCCCTCTTTATCGATGATACACCTGCGTTGTCGATTTTTGATCTTCGCGCTAAAGCAAGAAGACTTGCCTCACAACACAAAATTAAACTGATTATTGTTGACTACTTACAGTTGATGACTGCAGGCACTAGCAGTAAAGCTGGAAATCGTGAACAGGAAATCTCAACAATATCAAGAAATCTCAAGTCATTAGCCAAAGAATTAGATATTCCTGTAATCGCTCTTTCTCAGTTATCCAGAGCGGTTGAGACACGAGGGGGCACAAAGCGACCTCAGCTTTCTGACCTGAGGGAATCCGGTGCCATAGAACAAGACGCAGATATCGTTTCTTTTATTTATCGACCCGAATATTATGGTATTGATGAGTGGGATGATGAAGAGCATAACTCATCTGTAGGTGAAGCTGAATTTATAGTCTCCAAACATCGTAACGGAGGATTGGATAATATTCGCATGAAATTTATTAGCCATTTGGGTAAGTTTGAAGACCTTCAATCAAATGACTCTAGCTACGAATTCCAATCTAAAATGAATGATAACGACTCAGCAAATTCTTTAATTGATGCACTCCCGGGCCCAAATGATGCTTTCGATCCTTCAGATGATGAGGGTGATGACATGCCTTTTTAAAATTCAACCCCTTTTTCCTTGAGTATGGATTCGAATTCATTTGGTTTCTGAAAGTGAATTGTTTGTATCCCCATTTCATCAGCGGCTCTTATATTTCTTAGGTTGTCGTCTATAAACAAACTTTGCTCTGGCTTAAAACCAAAACGATCTAATGTCAATTGATATATTTCTGGAAATGGCTTTCTTGTTTTTTCGAAACCCGATACCACGATCCCCTCAAAATGATGAAGAAATTCAAAACGATCAAGTGCTACCGGAAAAGTTTCTGCACTCCAATTGGTCAATGCAACGACCCTGTATTGAGGTTTTTTTAAGAGTTGATCCAAGACATCAACTGTTTTCTCAATTGGTCCACCCAGCATCTCTTCCCAACGACCATAGTACATTCTGATCCATTCCTCATACTCTGGGAACATTTTTATCCGATCCTCGGTAGCTTGTTGTATTGGGTAGCCTGCATCTTGATTTTCATTCCATTCCATAGTGCAGATATCATTAAAAAACCATTGCATTTTTTTTCGATCTCCTTCAAAGACTTCTAAATACAAATACTCTGGATTCCAATCGATGAGTACTCCACCCAAATCAAAAATTATATTTTTGATTATATACATACTTACAGGTTTTTTATTTTTGACCCATCATCATTAGATAACTTTTCAAAAAATCATCAATATTTCCATCCATCACACTGTTGACATCATTGGTTTCTGTTTGGGTTCTGACATCCTTGACTAGTTTGTAGGGGTGCATAACATAGTTTCTGATCTGTGAACCCCATTCTATTTTCTTTTTGGAGGCTTCAATTTTGTTTCTTGCAGATAATTTTTTCTGTAATTCGATTTCATAAAGTTGAGATTTTAATAATTGCATGGCTTTATTTTTATTTTCCAATTGCGATCTGGTTTCTGAATTTTCAATAATTATACCAGTAGGATGGTGTCTCAATCGAACGGCGGTTTCAACTTTGTTGACATTTTGCCCTCCAGCACCACTAGCTCGCATGGTTTCCCAAGTAATTTCAGATGGATTCACCACTATCTCTATTGTGTCATTAACCAAAGGATAAGCATAAACTGAGGCAAATGAGGTGTGTCTTTTTGCATTGCTATCAAAAGGAGAGATACGAACCAGTCTGTGTACCCCATTTTCCCCTTTTAGCCAGCCAAAAGCAAATTCTCCAATAATTTCAAGAGTTACTGTTTTAATGCCTGCCACATCTCCACTTTGGTGATTGAGTTCCTTGACTTTGAAGTTGTTTTTTTCAGCCCACATCATGTACATTCTCATGAGCATTTCTGCCCAGTCGCAACTTTCAGTTCCTCCTGCTCCTGCAGTAATTTGTAGGACAGAACTCAAGTCGTCTCCTTCATTAGAAAGCATATTCCTAAATTCAATCTCTTCAACAAAATTCAAAGTTTTATGGAAATGTTCCTCAACCTCGGAATCACTAATCTCACCAGTTTTTTGAAACTCCAACAAAACTGAAAGATCCTCTTGTTTTTGTTTGATGTTTTCAAAATCATCCACCCATCTTCTTAGACTTCTGATCACGCGCATTAGTTTTTCTGCTTTATGAGCGTCTTCCCAAAAATTTGGAGCTAAAGTTTTTTCTTCCAGATTCGTGATCTCAATTTTTTTTGCATCTATGTCAAAGATACCCCCTTAACGCATCCAGGCGATCAATAAGCTCTTTTTCTTTATCTGAGGAAATCATTTTATTTATTGAAAATTTTATAGTGACAAAAATAATTTTAAAATTATTATTGCAAAAACATTATTTTAAATTAAGTTGAATCAAAAAAGCCCCTACCTATTATGAAATTTGAAAATTTTTCCTTCATTCCTTTTTTCCCATTCTTCTACTCAATTACTTTTGTATTAGGATGTAATTTTAATCATAAAAGCATGCCCAATTTCAACATAATCCCCCCTAAAGCTGATGTGATACCTCATCAACATAAAATTCACAATCAAATTCGAACTGACCCATATTACTGGTTAAATGAACGAGAAAATCCTAAGGTCTTGGATTATTTGGATCGAGAAAATTATTATTACCAAAAAATGACCTACCATACCCGTTCACTTCAAAATGATCTTTATAAGGAAATGAGGGCACGAATCAAAGAGGACGAAAGCTCAGTCCCTTATTTTTATAATGGCTATTGGTATATTACGCGCTATGTTCATGGTAAAGATTATCCAATTTACAGTCGAAAGAAAGAAGAGTTGACTGCAGAGGAGGAGATATTATTTGACTGCAATAAAATGGCTCATAGTTTGGATTATTTTAAATTGGTTGGCATCTCTGTGAGTCCTGACAACTCCAAGGTTGCATTTGGGGTTGATACCCTTTCTAGAAGGCAATACACCATTATGGTCAAAGACTTAAAAAGTGGAGAAATAATGGCAACCAATATAAAAAATACCACGGGTACCAGTGTGTGGGCATTAGATAACGCATCGCTTTTTTACACCAAAAAAGACAAAATAACTCTGCGATCCAAGACCATTTACAAACACCGTATCGATGATCCCACCCAAAAAGATGAGCTTATTTATAAGGAAGTTGACGAAACCTATTCCGTTCATGTAAGTTCCTCTAAATCCAGAAAATTCATTTTTATATCATCTCACAGTACTACTACCAGTGAGTATCGTTTTATTGAATCGGACCAACCTCAAGCAATTTTTAAGGTTATTCAGCCTCGGACTGTCAATCTGGAGTATAGTGTTGAGCATTTTGGAGATCATTTTTATCTTCATACAAATTTCAATAATGCTACAAATTTCCAGATCATGAGGACTTCTGTTAGCCAGACCACATCCAAATACTGGGAGCCTCTTTTAGCTCATAGTGAAGATATTTTGATTGAGGATTTTGAACTTTTTGATCAATATTTGGTGGTTAACGAAAGAGAAAATGGCCTTTCCAGATTGCGGATTATGCGCTGGGACAATTTGGAAGATTATTACCTCCCCATCGATAATGAAACCTACGCGCTTAACATTTCCTTCAACCCAGATTTTAATTCAACCCGCTTGCGTTATGTATTCAATTCTTTGAATACGCCCAGTTCGATAGTTGAATTTGATATGATCAATAGGGAAAATACAATTTTAAAAACCCAAGAAGTACTTGGAGAAGATTTTGACCCTAAGCATTATGTTACAAAAAGATTATGGGCCGAATCACGAGACGGTGTTAAAATTCCCATTTCTATTGTTTACCACGTGGATACTCAACTGACTGAGCTTACGCCTATTTTACTATATGCCTATGGTTCCTATGGCCACACTATTGACCCATCGTTTTCTTCCAACCGTTTGAGTCTGTTAAATCGTGGTTTTGCTTTTGCCATCGCTCACATTAGAGGTGGGGAATACTTGGGGAGGTATTGGTATGATCAGGGGAAGTTATTAAAGAAGAAAAATACATTTTACGATTTTATAGATTGTTCGAAATTCTTAATCGAAAAAAAATTCACCTCTCCCGAACATCTTTATGCCAATGGGGGATCTGCGGGGGGTTTGTTGATGGGAGTTATTATCAATCTTGCCCCTGAATTGTACAATGGGGTGATAGCCGAAGTTCCTTTTGTTGATGTGGTCACTACCATGTTGGACGACACAATTCCACTGACTACCTCAGAGTATGATGAATGGGGCAATCCCAATGAGAAGGAATTTTATGACTACATGCTGTCTTATTCCCCCTACGACCAAGTGAAGGAACAAAATTACCCGAATCTATTGGTGACGTCGGGCTTGCACGATTCGCAAGTGCAATATTTTGAGCCTACTAAGTGGGTTGCTCGACTGAGAGCGAAAAAGACGGATCAAAATTTATTGTTTTTGGACACCAATATGAAAGCTGGGCACAGTGGTGCTTCAGGTCGTTTTGATGGTTTAAAGGAAATAGCAAAAAAATTTGCTTTTATCATTGATTTGGAAGAAAAATAAGCTTTAAAAAAAAGTATTACTTTTGCTTTGGATATGATATAAAAAAAAATCAGCGGTTTAATGAAGGTTGAAAAAAATATACTATCCTTGATAGGAAGTACCCCACTAATCCAATTAAATAAAATAGTTGATGGCTTTGAAGGAAATTTTTTCACTAAATTCGAAGCTTATAATCCAGGTCATTCTAATAAAGACAGAATTGCACTTCACATCATCGAAGAAGCTGAAAAAAAAGGTATTCTCAAACCCGGTGATACCATTATCGAGACAACCTCTGGAAATACTGGTTTCAGTTTGGCAATGGTCTCATTGATTAAAGGATATGAATGTATTTTGGCAGTAAGTTCAAAATCCTCTAAAGACAAAATTGATATGTTACATGCCATGGGTGCAAAAGTATATGTCTGCCCTGCCAATGTAACTGCTGACGATTCCAGATCCTATTATCAGGTAGCCAAAACTTTGCATAACGAAATTAAAGAATCTGTATACATTAATCAGTACTTCAACGACCTAAATATAGAGGCTCATTACAATACCACAGGTCCGGAGATTTGGCATCAAACCAATACTGAAATTACCCATTTGGTTGCTTGCTCTGGAACAGGGGGTACCATTTCAGGTTGTGCCAAATATCTGAAAGAACAAAATTCAAATATTGAAATTATTGGAGTAGATGCCTATGGATCAGTTCTCAAAAAATATCATGAAACCGGTGAGTTGGATACGGATGAAATTTATCCTTACCGAATAGAGGGATTGGGAAAAAATTTGATCCCTACTGCAACAAACTTTGAGGTAATTGATACTTTTGTTAAAGTTACGGACGAGGATAGTGCCCATACAGCTCGTGAGGTAACTCGAAAAGAGGGTCTCTTCGTTGGTTATACTTCAGGTGCTGCCATGCAAGCTGTGAAGCAGTTACAACAAGAGGGAAAATTTAATGATAAGAGTTGCGTTGTCATCATTTTTCCCGATCACGGATCTCGATATATGAGTAAGATATACAATGATAATTGGATGAGTGAACAAGGGTTCTTTGATACCGCCAGCCAAGAAGCTCCAAATAAAATTGAGTACGTATAAGTACATCCTATGAATGATAAAATGATGAGGGATTTATTTGATAGATTTTATAATGACAAAGGGCCAGTTGGAAAATGGGCTGAACATGCTGAAGGATACTTTGTTTTTCCTAAATTAGAGGGACCCATTAACAACCGTATGTATTTTATGGGAAAAGAGGTTATCACCTGGAGTGTCAACGACTATCTGGGTTTGGCAAATCATCCAGAAGTGAGAAAAGTAGATGCTGAAGCAGCAGAAGAATTTGGTTCTGCTTATCCGATGGGGGCCAGGATGATGTCTGGTCATACAGATCTGCATGAACAGTTGGAGCGAGAGCTGGCGAATTTTGTCTTCAAGGAATCCGCTTATGTACTCAATTTTGGTTATCAAGGGATACTTTCTACAATAGATACACTGGTGGGCAAGGACGATGTGATTGTATATGACGTAGACGCACATGCCTGTATTGTAGATGGTGTTAGACTTCACCTTGGCAAAAGATTTACCTATCAACATAATGATGTTGAAAGCTTAGAAAAAAATCTTCAGCGTGCACAGCGGGTTGCTGAGCAAACCGGAGGAGGTATTTTGGTAATCTCAGAGGGTGTTTTCGGTATGCGTGGTGAACAAGGGAAGCTCAAAGAAATTGTTGCACTTAAAAGTAAATATAACTTTCGTTTTTTGGTTGATGATGCCCACGGTTTTGGGACTTTGGGAAAAAACGGAGCAGGTGCAGGAGTAGAGCAGGGTATTCAGGATGACATTGATGTCTATTTTGCAACTTTTGCCAAGTCCATGGCCTCTACCGGAGCATTTATTGCTGCTGACAAAGAAATAATAGATTATCTGAGGTATAATATGCGGTCTCAGATGTTTGCTAAATCACTGCAGATGCAACTGGTTAAAGGGGCACTAAAGAGGTTAGATATGCTCAGAAACCAACCCGAGTTTAAAGCCAAGCTTTGGGAAAATGTTGATGCTTTACAGGACGGACTCAAAGCCAATGGTTTTGACATTGGTAAAACTCAAAGTTGCGTAACCCCTGTTTACCTAAAGGGAAGTATACCAGAAGCCATGGCATTGGTGAAAGACTTAAGAGAAAATCACGGTATTTTCTGTTCGATTGTTGTATATCCTGTGATTCCTAAAGGATTGATATTATTGCGTTTGATTCCTACAGCTTCCCATTCCCTTGAGGATGTAAAAGAAACTTTAGAGGCATTTGCAAGTATAAGGGAAAAGTTAGAAAGTGGTGTTTATAAAAGAATATCTGATTCCATTACTGCTTTGGCAAGATAGAGTTTAATTATTCATTCAACATTACCGGCATCACCAACATGGTTACATCTTCTCCATCATCTAGATGGTCAATTGGGGTAATTATCCCTGCACGGTTGGGGAGGGACATAGATAACTTGATTACATCGCAATTGATATTATTTAGCATTTCGATTAAAAATCTGGAGTTGAATCCAATTTGCATATCGTCCCCCTGATAATCACATCCCAACCTTTCTTCGGCTTTATTACTATAATCAAAATCTTCTGCAGAAACTTGTAATTCGGCTCCTGCCAGTTTGAGCCTTACTTGGTGGGTGGTCTTGTTGGAAAATATACTAACTCTTCTAACTGAATTAAGAAATTCGCTACGATCAATTTGCATGATATTAGGATTTTCTTTGGGGATTACCGCCTCGTAATTGGGGTATTTTCCTTCAACCAATCGACAAGTCATTCTCAAGTTTTTAAAACTGAATTCGGAATTAGTTTCGTTGTATTCAATGACAAGATCCTCATCCACACTTTGCAATATACTTTTAAGTAACTGAAGCGGTTTTTTAGGCATGATGAATTCGGCATTTTTATCTGCTTTTATATCAGTACGGGTGTACTTGACTAACTTGTGAGCATCGGTAGCAACAAAAGTCAATTCGGAGGTATTGAACTGAAAAAAAACACCACTCATCACAGGTCTAAGATCGTCATTTCCAGATGCAAAAAGGGTAGTATTTATCGCAGTGGCAAGAATTTGTCCATTTATTTTAGTTTTAATAGGGTCTTTTACTTGAGCTGCTTTTGGGAAGTCCTTACCGTCAAGGTATGCCAGAGCATATTTACCATTATTGGCACTAATTTCGACTGTATTTTCTTTGGTTTTGACAAATGTCAGAGGTTGTTCTGGAAAAGTTTTTAGAGTATCCAATAATAAGCGCGCTGGTAGGGCAATCATGGTATTGTCTTTTGATTCCACTTCAATAGAAGCCGACATTGAAGTTTCAAGGTCCGAAGCAGTTAATATTAGTTGATTGCCATTCAAATGAAAAAGAAAGTTATCCAAAATTGGAAGGGTGTTATTGTTGTTGATGATCCCGCCCAAAATCTGAAGCTCTCTCAATAATGACTCACTTGAAACAATAAATTTCATAAAGTTTAAACTTTATCCTAAATATAAAATTTAAACAATCTAAAAAAAAAAGAAGTTATTAAAAGTTATCGACCAAATTTTCGAGTTCTCCAACGGTGAACCGATCCACCCAAAGCTAATAAAATCAACAATGGTGTTATTAAGAGTGATGTTTTTAAAAGACCGGAAATTTGTTTGACTTTTTGGAAATCCAGTTGGGGAAGAAATACTGTTTTGTTTTGTAAATGTAGTAGTTTTTTATTACCCATGAGATGGTGAATAGTTTTTTGGAGGAATACCTTGTTAGAGTAAAAATTATTGGTCCATTTGTCATAACCTAGCTCTAGAGGATTACCTTTATCTAATTGGTTTTCAGCAACTGAGCCACTGGAAAAAATGATCATTTGACTTTCACCCGTGATCTTTTTTTCTTTTAGTTCAACTGGTGGAATTCGGTTATCGAAGACTGAGCTGAATTTTCCCTCAAGTAAAAGCCCCAGGGTTTGAGGTTTTTGGTCGAAAAGGTTAGGGTTTAATTTATCCGATGCTTCTTTTAGGGATAAACTCACTGGAGTTTGTATTGTTTGAGAAAAATTTGAACTGCTGATTAGAATTGTTTTTTTTAGTTGATTTTTCAGAGTATCTATGGTCGAGGAAAAAGGCATTAAAACATTCCCTGAGTGTTTCCCAAACAATTTTTCATATTTAGGTATTGCTAATGGGTAGTATGGCCAGGGATAAGGGATGTATTGTGTCTTTCGGTCGGTACCGGTGGCCAAAACTACCGGCGCGCAGTATAAGTCTTTGACCAAGTTATTTTTTAATCTGAATCCATACTTAAAAAATGCATTATCCATATTGAGTGTTCTTTTCACCGCTATGGTCATACCGGTCGGATTGAACAAACTATCCTGATTTACGGCTACAGTATTGATGGCCCACCATTGTTTACCTCCATGCATAAGGTGTTGATCTAAAAGGTATTTTTCTTTTTCGCTAAAGGATTCCGTGGGATTAGAAACTAAGAGCAATTTAAAACGCTTGATATTTTCAAGGGTTTTTTCGGGGTAGTTTTCAAGGGCCTTGAGATCGAAAGAAGCCAACTGATAATAGGGGTGTAAACTACGCATAAAATCTGTTATTCTTGTTGACTTGGAGGAACCATGTGAGGTCAATACACCAATAGTAGGTTTTAGTTTTTGTGTTATTTTATGTAAAGCATCAAAAAAATGAAATTCCAATTGAGCGATTGAGCGGTTGATCTTTTGTTGCTCATTATCCCCCAAAATTTTTTCTAACAAAGGAATCCTATGAGTTTTTCTTCCATCATTGATCATTGCCCAAGGGAAAACGATTGTTTGCTCCATGGCTTGGTTTTGTTCAGACATAATATACTCGGGGATCATCCCGAACTGCGTCATTTCTCCAATCAATTCATCTTTACTACCTGCCCCTTTAAAAGGATCGATATAGCTGACCACTAATTTATCTGTATGTTCTTCCATTACTTTGATTAAGGTAATGATCTCTCTATGCAATCGGTGGTAATCTGCGGGGAGTTTACCTGTCAAAAAAATATCGATTTTTAGGGGTTGCTCCAGGCTTTTCAAAAGGGTTTTAGTATTTTCATTTAGGCTAAAGCGTCCGTCTTGAGTCATGTCCCAACGCAATCCAATTCCTTGCGACAGAAGTATCAACAACAGGGGAATGGCTAAATTTTTAAACCAATTTGACTTTTCTCTCAAACCGCTTTATTTTTGATTTTATACAATTTCCATTTACTAAGGTATAGAAGGATATAATTTAAACCTATAAAATATATTAGGTCTTTGAGGCTAATTACACCTTGTCGAAGGCTGAGGTAATGGTCAAAAATACCCATAGCGTTGAAAAATCGATATAGCTCTTGTTGTTGCATCAAGTCTGCGATGCCTTTCCAAAGGTAGAATTGAACAAAGCAAACCAATAGAGCCAACATAAAAGCAGAGGCTTGACTTTTAGTCATTAAGGACGATAAAATCCCAAGAGAAACAAAACTCGCACCTACGCAAAACAAGCCCCAATAAGCAGTAAAAGCACTGCCCCAATCGATGGAGTTGTCCTCTAACTTTAAATTGTCGATTGCAAAAAAGTAGACCACCGTGGGGAATAAGGCTATTAAAACCAGCATCAAGTTCGCAATATATTTTCCCAAGATGATCTGCCATAAACTTAAAGGTTTTGTCAACAGTAATTCCAATGTTCCCAGACGTTTTTCATCGGTAAAACTCCGCATACAAAGTGCGGGAACAATTAATATAAATAACCAAGGGGCAAGCACAAAAAATCCATTAAGATCTGCGAAACCTGCTTTGAGTAAATTGAAATCAGTATCTAAAAACCACAAAAACAGGTTTGATAATGTAAGGAAAAAAAATAAGGTCAGGTAGCCCAAAGGCGTACTAAAAAAAACAAACCATTCTCGTTTGACTAATGCCCACATATTATTCAAATTTTATTGTTATGGATTCTCTGTACTCTAAACCAAAAAGAGATTGTGCACTGCCTACTGTTTGGCTATTGCTTTTGTATATAGCCAATTCCAGGTGATCGGCATCGTTGAAAAGAGCTATCTTTTTTCCATCTTCCTCTCTTTTCTCCTTGGATATGTTGTAGTCGATTGCATCGCTATATGTCTCATAGACCTCTCTAAATTTTACATTTCGAGCAAAAATGGTGAATGGTCTGGATTTTCCTACTTCATTAAAAAATTTACGAGTTATGTTAGTGATTACATTACCATAATTATCTATATAAATCACTGCCCCCAAAATTTGATCACCAGTATTATTAACCACCGGTCTGAGTTCTTTGATCTCTTTGATTTGATCTATTTTTTTGCCTACGACATCCAGGCTACCTTTTCGAGAGAGGTGTGCCGCAACCCATACAAATGCCTCTAGGATTGGATAGTTAGTAGGCATTTGGTCATGGATATTGATTGCTACGACCTTATCGGCTTTAAAATCCCCTTTAACCATTGCAAAAATTCCGTTGTCTGCCCCTATGAAATAATGCCCGTCAAAATACATTATAAGGTGCTGGTTTTCAGGGGTTTTTTCGGATTCAACGCCAATGATATGAATACTGCCCTTAGGAAAAGTTTTATAGGCATTTCTAAGTATATAAGCCGCTTCGGTGGAGTTGTATGGGGTAATTTCATGGCTAATGTCAACAATTTGAGGGTTTTCTACAGTACTAAGAATCGCACCTTTTACCGCTGCTACAGCGTAATCTTTATTTCCAAAATCGGTCATTAAAGTTACTATTGGCATAGGAATTTAGTGAATAAAATTATTTAATTTTGAAACTATATATTAATCAGACAAAATTAATTTTTTTTAATTGACTATCATTTGAACGAAATAAAAATTGAACTTTCTGAGGTTAATCCTCAGGAATTTTTCGGGCAGCAAAATATCAATATTGTAAAATTAAGGCACTATTATCCCAAACTTAAGATTGTAGCCAGAGGGGCTACGCTCATGGCCTTTGGTGAAGAAGTTATCTTGGAGGAATTTCAAAGGCGTGTAAACATGTTAATCACACATTTTGGGAAATACAATCACCTAAATGAAGAGACCATAGAACATATCGTTACTGCATTTGACCCTTCGGACTTTGATCCCATCTCACATGAGGAAAATTTTATTCTCCACGGTGTTGGTGGCAAAATCATCAAAGCTCAAAGTCACAATCAACAGTTGTTGGTAGAAGCAGCAAAAAAAAACGACATGATTTTTGCTATTGGTCCCGCCGGTACCGGAAAAACATACACCGGAGTTGCACTGGCAGTAAAAGCACTCAAGGATAAACAAGTCAAAAGGATAATTCTAACTCGACCGGCAGTGGAAGCCGGAGAGAACTTGGGTTTCTTGCCCGGTGATTTCAAAGAAAAGCTTGATCCCTACATGCAACCTCTTTACGATGCTTTGATGGACATGATTCCACAAGAAAAACTAAATAGTCACATAGAAAGTGGTACCATTCAGATAGCTCCATTGGCTTATATGCGTGGACGAACTTTGGACAATGCATTTGTCATATTGGATGAGGGACAAAATACCACCCATGCCCAAATGAAGATGTTTTTGACTCGAATGGGGCGTAATGCCAAATTTATTGTTACCGGGGATCCAGGCCAGATCGACTTGCCCCGAAGAGTAATCTCAGGACTGAAAGAAGCTCTTTTGATCCTAAAAGAAACACAAGGTATCAGTATCATTACCCTTGCCGAAAAAGATGTAATCCGTCATTCATTAGTTAAAAAAGTAATTGAGGCTTACAGAAGAATAGAACACCACAATTGACTACAAGCTTGAACCATAGCCTAAACCATTGCGATTTTCATTTTCCCGGTCAGTTGTCCCACTACAAGGGCAAAGTCAGAGAGGTATACCAACTTGAGAACAATTTACTAGTCATGGTTGCCTCAGATCGGTTGTCGGCTTTTGACATCATAATGCCCAAAGGAATTCCATTCAAAGGACAAATTCTTAACCAGATCGCCACTAAAATGATGTTTGCTACGAATGACATTGTTCCAAATTGGCTCACTGCCACTCCTGATCCTAATGTGTCAATTGGCGAATGTTGTGATCCATTTAAGGTAGAAATGGTTATCCGGGGTTATCTTTCCGGTCATGCTGCCAGAGAATATAAAGTGGGGAAAAGAAGTTTATGTGGGGTAGATATGCCTGAGGGAATGATCGAAAATGACGCTTTTCCTACCCCTATCATTACCCCTTCCACCAAAGCTGATGAGGGACACGACCAGGATATTTCCAGGGAGGCCATTATAGAACAAGGTATTGTATGTGAAGCCGACTACCTGAAATTGGAGCAATACACTCGGGCTCTTTTTCAAAGGGGAACCGAAATTGCCCAAAAAAGAGATTTGATTTTGGTGGATACTAAATATGAATTCGGTAAAAATATCCATGGTGAAATTGTTTTAATTGATGAGATTCACACCCCGGATTCTTCTCGATATTTTTATGCAGATGGCTATGCAGAACGCCAAGCCCATGCAGTTCCACAAAAACAATTATCTAAGGAATTTGTTAGACAGTGGCTGATCTCCAAAGGTTTTCAAGGTCTTGATGGGCAGGAAGTTCCTTTTATGTCTGACAAATACATTAATTCCGTTTCTGATCGTTATATAGAGTTGTATGAAAACATTACCGGTGTAAGTTTTGTTAAGGCAGATACCTCGAATATGATCCAGCGTATTGAGAGGAATGTTTTGGATTTTTTAAATGAAGTGTGATTCACCTTTTAGAATAAAAATATTTTTTTGATAAAGATTTGGAATTTATGTTTTATGTATCTAAAATTTATACTATAAATTTACTCATCAATTAAATATATAATTGGAAGTGAAATGAAAGATTAGCTTATGGACTCAATACAATCTAAAGCAATTTTAATAGCTTTTACTGGGACATCCATAGGAATCACGTGGGTATTTAGTTGGTTGAACCAGGTTATTTGGCGTTTGGCATAGCGCCGTGTATTTTTTTGTATTTCTGAGATGGTTTCTTCTCGGGAGTATTTTCCTTCAAAATGATCAAACCATTCGCGATAGCCAACAGTTTGTAGAGCGGGAAGGTTTTTATAGCTATAAAGACGTTGGGCCTCCCTCTCCAGTCCATCTTTTACCATTAGTTCCACTCGCTGATTGATGTCGTTATAGAGCTTGTTACGTGGTAACTGTAATAGCAGGATTTGGGAGCCAAAAGTTCTTTGTCTGTTTGATTGACCCAAAAATGAGGAATAAGGTTTTTTTGTGGCTTCAAATACTTCTAAAGCTCTAATGAGTCTTCTAGGATTTTTTAAATCAACCATTTTGTAATAATCAGGATCTTTTTCTTTTAACAACTTTTGGAGGCTATCTAAACCATTTTTTTGGTAGAGTAATTTTACCTTAGATACAGAATCTGGTTCGATTTCGGGGAATTTATCCATGCCGTCCATCAGCGCTTTAGCATAAAGACCCGAGCCGCCAACCATGATTACATAATCATGTTTTTTGAATAGCTGTTCCAAGAGATTTAGCCCTTCCTTTTCAAATCTCCACGCATCAAAACTTTGGTGAATGCTTTTGGATTGGATAAAGTGGTGCGGTATGCTGGCTCTATCCTCTTCATTGGGAACAGCTGTGCCTATTGTCATTTCTCGATAACACTGTCGGGCATCGCAAGAAATTATTTCCGTCTGAAGTTCCTTTGCCATAGAAATGCTCAAGGCGGTTTTCCCTACACCTGTTGGTCCTGCAATATATAACAGCCGTTTATTCGACATCGTTGAGGATTTCACCGCATTGGTGGCAATATATGGCATTGTCTTTGTGTTGGGTGGTCATGCAGTGGGGGCAAGCTTGGGTATTGTGGTCGATGTTAAAGGCCTGAGATGTTAATTCTGCCGAGACAATACCAGTGGGTACGGCAATTATTCCATAGCCCAAGACCATAATGACTGAGGCGATGAATTGACCTAAGGGACTTGAGGGGGCAATATCACCATAACCCACAGTCGTCAGCGTTACAATACACCAATAGATGCTGCGGGGGATGCTGGTAAAACCACTCTCGTCGTCCTCGACCATATACATAATTGTGCCAAATATTACACACAATACTACAACGCCAAACATGAAGACTGCTATTTTGGTTTTGCTTCTATCTATTGCTTTCACTAAGCTATTGGATTCCCCAACAAAGTGAGTAAGTTTGAAAATTCTAAAAACTCGAAGTAATCGAATTGCTCTAAGAGCCAAGAGGGACTGGGTACCCACAAAAAATAATGAAATATACTTAGGAATAATGGAGACAAAATCGATAATACCGTAGGGACTGAAAATATATTTGAAGGGTTTGTTTATTGAAATAATCCGCAATAAGTACTCTACACTAAAGATTGTCGTGATGATCCATTCGGCAACATTGAGTTGGTTGTGGTATTTTTTGTCTATCCAATCGATACTTTCCAAGGCGACCAATAAGACACTAGATAGAATAAAAATGAGTAAAATTACATCAAACACTTTACCCCCACGGGTATCGGCTTCGTATATGATTTCGTGTAAACTATGTTTGAAACTCTTACAAGGCAATGTATCGATATTATGAGGAGCTTAGCTCGGTTTCTATCAAAGGTATTAATTTTCTGTATTTGTTATGTTTGATGTGGGATAGGATTAGGGCACGACAATCTGTGTTGTCTTCAATGGGGATAATCCGGTTGTGGATTTTTTTCTTGCAGTTTATTTGGTGATTAAGTTCATAAAAACCATAACCTTTAAAGGACTGATCTTCGATGTAAACAAAGCTGTACTCTCCTTCTTTTCTTCCACTTTCTATCATTAAAAAATCGTCGTGGGGATATTTTTTTTTGTAGATTAGCTGGAGTAGTCTTTCGTTATAGGTTTGAGGCGATTCATCACACAAACAAGCGCCTTTGCATTGATTGTTTTTGTAACCATAACAGGCTCCATCTGAATCTTTGAGGGAAGAATGTTTGTGACAGAATTGGTGAGTTTTCATCCACTTCAACATGATGTTCTTTGCTACTTGCCCGTTTCTAAACACTGCAATGTAATCATTGTGATTACGAACTTGCTCTAATACCAGTTGGTGATAATCGCTTTTTCGATCGATACGTATTCCCATCGGGTAAAGACGATAACGACCGTCTTTGTTAATCTGGGGTTGGTTTTTCTTGATTTCATGTTGCTCTTTCAAAAGTGCTATGAGTTCACTACCGGTGGTTTCAAAATTAATCTTATGAAGTTTTTTTTGAATTTTTTGGGATTTGCGATCATTAGCAGTGAGGTGAGCTCTTACCCGCTTTTGAATATTTTTACTTTTACCTATATAAATGATATCACCAACTGCATTGTGAAGATAGTAGACACCTGTAGCAGGGGGCAATTGTTCGATGACAGAAAGGTATTTGGAAGGTACCTGATGAGTGTGAATTGCTTTGATTTGTGATTTTAGGATCTGTTTGCTGCTGTCTTTTTCAAGAAGTAATTCAAAGAGCTTGACCGTAGCCAATGCATCGCCATGGGCACGATGACGGTCACTGATGGGTATGCCAAGCGAGCGTGACAGCTTTCCCAACTTGTAGGACTCCAGATCGGGCAGTAGTACTTGAGACAGACTCACTGTACATATAGAGTCTCGCTCGAAGCTGAATCCTAAACGCTTGAATTCGGTTCTGAGTATACGGTAATCAAAATCGGCATTGTGAGCCACAATAAGACAATTTTCAGTGATTTCGATAATTCGTTTTGCCACTTCAAAAAAGCGTGGCGCATTGCGCAGCATTTTGGCATTGATTCCGGTGAGTTTTTCTACAAATGGCTGAATGGTTCTTTCTGGATTGACCAAAGTGATGAATTGATCCGTCACATTCCGGCCATTGTGACGATAAATGGCTATTTCTGTTATTCCTTCCTCATTGTACTTTCCTCCTGTAGTTTCAATGTCTAATATGGCGTACATAATCAGTAGTTTCTTAGACCAAAAATTTTACTCCCCACGCGGATCATATTGCTCCCTTTTTTGATAGCGATGGGGTAATCCTCACTCATGCCCATAGAGATGATTTCAAGGGGAACGTTTTGATGTATCAATTGATCGTATAGTGTTTTGAGTATCTCAAATTCCTTGGCAATTTGGCTCTGATCATTAGTTAATGTTGCCATTCCCATCAGTCCTACGATTTTAGTGCTCTGCAGGCTTTTTGCCATTTCAATAGCTTCATGACATGCCTCTATCGACAGTCCAAATTTGCTTTCTTCCTCGGCAATGCGGATTTGAAGTAGACAATCAATTACACGGTTGTTTCTTAGAGCTTGTTTGTCGATTTCCTTTAATAATTTTTGACTGTCTACCCCATGAATAAGGCTAACGTAAGGTGCCATATACTTGACTTTGTTGGACTGTACATGACCAATCATATGCCATTGAATGTCTTTGGGAAGTTCTTCATACTTGCGGCTCATCTCTTGAATCTTGTTTTCCCCAAAAACCCTTTGACCAGCATTATAAGCTTGCATTATCTCCTCATTAGATTTAGTTTTGGATACCGCTACCAGTTTTACCGTGGCGGGTATTTCTTCGAGCAATAACTCAATATTTTTTGTTATATCCATTGTAATGATCTACGGTTTTGCGATAACAAAGAACAAAAAATTAACTTTAAATTAAGCCTTATTTCAGGCATTTAAACTTGACAACATTCCATAATCTGATAAGCTAGCTCCAAAGCATGGGTTCCGTTTTCAAGGGAAACAATAACAGGCTTATTGTCTTCGATGGCATCAGCAAATACTTCCAATTCTTCCAATATAGCGTTGGAGTCATCAATTGTTGGGTTTTCGAAATAGATCTGTTTTTTTTCTCCTTCTGCATTTTCCAGAATTAGTGCAAAATCATCTGGATTTTTGGGTGCTGTTTTCATTTTGACCACTTCCACTTTTTTCTCCAAAAAATCAACGGCGATATAGGCGTTTTTTTGAAAAAAACGCGTTTTTCGCATTTTTTTTAAGGATATCCTACTGGCAGTGAGGTTTGCCACACAACCGTTTTCAAATTCTATACGGGCGTTGGTAATATCTGGTGTAGTACTTATTACTGCTACTCCTGAGGCGGAAACTGACTTTACCTTGCTATTTACTACACTGAGCAATACATCAATGTCGTGGATCATCAAATCCAAAACCACAGGCACATCAGTTCCTCTGGGGTTGAATTCTGCTAAACGATGGGATTCAATGAACTTGGGGTGGGTCACTGAACTTTTTACGGCCTTATATGCAGGGTTGAAACGCTCTACATGACCCACCTGTCCCAATACACCTTTTTGGGCGGCTAATTCAGTAATTTCTTGAGCTTCGGTAATACTATTGGCAATGGGTTTTTCGATAAAGATATGTTTGCCCTGTTTGATTGAATGGATGGCATTTTGATAGTGGAAAATAGTAGGGGTTACAATATCTACCATATCACATGCTCGGATCAGTTCTTCTTCACTTTCAAAAAGATGATAGCCTTTTTCCTCGGCAAGGGCTTGTGCGTTTTTTTGATCTGAGTCATAAAATCCAACCAATTCATAACGTATTGAGTCCTGAAGCAACCGCAAGTGAATTTTACCCAAATGTCCAGCACCCAAAACGCCAACTTTAATCATGAGTTTTATTTTTACTCAAAAATACCATCTTTTTCTGATTTTTTTTGGGAAGTAATTACATTTGTCTAAATGATCGATTCAACTAAATATCAAGGCCAAAGAAGACGTTTGGTAAAACTGTTGAAGGAAAAAGGAATCCAAGATAAAGGGGTGCTTGACGCCATGGGGCGTGTTCCTCGTCATTGTTTTATGGATCCAGGATTAGAAGGTTATTCCTATGTCGATAAGGCCTATCCTATTGCCGCTAATCAGACCATCTCACAGCCTTATACAGTAGCTTTTCAGACCCAATTGATGGAACTCAAAAAAGGAGATTGTGTTTTGGAAATTGGAACGGGTTCGGGTTATCAAACAGCAGTGCTTTTAGCAATTGAGGGTGTCAAAGTTTATACAATTGAACGCCAATTAGAGTTATTTAAAAAAACAGCTATGTTATTTAAAAAAATGCGGTTGAATCCTAAAAAAGTTATTTTTGGGGACGGATATAAGGGATTTCCCGAAAAAGCCCCTTTTGATGCTATTATAGTAACTGCAGGCGCCCCAAAGGTACCCATACCGCTGATGGAACAGTTGGCAATTGGTGGGAGACTTGTTATACCTTTGGGGGAAGAAAAACAGATCATGACCCGTTATGTCAAAACAGCCCAAAAAGCATTTGATCGGCAAAGTTTTGGAACATTCAAATTTGTACCACTTTTAAAAGATAAGAATTAAGTTTTATTAAAACTTTTTTTGATTCGATCCAAGTTCCTTTTGTTATCCCTATCCTTTAGGGTTTCTCTTTTGTCATAGAGTTTTTTTCCACGCGCCAATGAAATCAAAATTTTGGCAAAACCGTTATCATTAATAAAGAGTTTCAAGGGTACGATGGTTAAGCCTGTGTTTCTGACCTCTTTGTTAAGTTTTTTGAGCTCTCTATTGTTGAGCAAAAGTTTTCTGCTACCGCGAGGGCGGTGGTTAAACCTGGTGCCAAATGCATACTCTTCAACATACATATTAACAATAAATAGTTCCCCTTTTTCATTGAATTCGCAAAAACTATCCTTAATAGAAGCCTTGCTGTTTCGTATCGATTTGATCTCAGTACCGGTTAATACAATCCCAGCGGTAAATTGATCGAGAATCTCGTATTCAAACCGCGCCCGCTTATTCTGTATGTTGATCTTTTTTTGCACCTTACAAATTTACAACTTATTCCATGATTAAGATGAGTATGTCAGTGGAGGGGTATGAAACAACAAGGAATTATTTACCACCCTTCCACATTAATTCATATTGGTAGTAAGTGCAGGTTATCATGCGGGTTTTCTAAAAACGATTTCCCCATCAAAATAATCCACCAAAATAGGTTTGGTATTATCTATTTTTCCTGCTAAAAGCGCTTTACTCATCGCATTGAGCACTTTTTTCTGCATGACTCTTTTAACTGGTCTACCTCCATATTCAGGCTCAAAGCCCAATTCGGCCAATGCAGAGATGGCGTGGTCAGATGCCGAGATATTAAGCTCTTTTTGTTTGAGTCCTTCTGCCAAAATTTTGAATTGTAAACGTACAATTGATTCAATTTCTTTGGCAGTGAGAGGTGAAAACATGATAATTTCGTCGATTCGATTTATAAATTCTGGTCTTACAGTAACTTTGAGTAATTCCAAGACATCCTCTTTGGCCTTTTCTTGGGCAAGATCAAAATCGGTGATCCTCTCGAAAGTAGATTTGATTTCGTGACTTCCAAGGTTTGTGGTCATGATAATAATCGTATTTTTAAAATCTGCAGTTCTACCTTTACTATCTGTCAATCTACCCTCGTCCAAAACTTGTAACAACACATTGAAGATGTCAGGATGGGCCTTTTCTATTTCATCAATAAGCACTACCGAATACGGTTTACGCCTAACAGCTTCGGTGAGTTGTCCCCCTTCATCATAACCGATATAACCTGGTGGGGCACCCAGTAGACGGCTTACCGAATGCTGTTCTTGATATTCGCTCATATCGATGCGGGTGATGTTGTTCTCGTCATCAAAAAGAATTTCGGCGAGTGCTTTAGCAAGTTCTGTTTTCCCTACACCTGTGGTTCCAAAAAAAAGAAAACTTCCAATGGGGCGGTTTTGATCTTTCAATCCTGCCCGGCTTCGTCGAATGGCATCTGAAACGGCTTCAACGGCAGTTTCTTGGCCCACCATGCGTTTATGTATCTCTTTTTCGAGATTTAGCAGCCGTTCTTTTTCAGATTGTAACATTTTGTTGGTGGGTATGCCCGTCCATTTTGACACTACTTCGGCGATGTCATCATAGTTGACCTCCTCTTTAATTAGTTTTTCACTCTCTTGGTATTCCAAAAATTTGCTGTGTAATTGATCTAACCTTTCTTGGTAAGTTTTTATCTTTCCATAGCGTATTTCGGCAACGGTAGCATAATCACCTTCTCTCTCTGCACGGTCGGCTTGCATTTTAAAGTTTTCGATATCTTGTTTAACCTGTTGGATCTTATCCACCCTTTCCTTCTCTTCACTCCACCTGGCAAAAAGGGTGTTACGCTCTTCTTTGAGATTGGACAGCTCTTCAGTCAGCTTGTCCACCTTTTGTTTATCTTTTTCGCGTTTGATGGCTACGATTTCAATTTCTATCTGTCTAATTTTACGATCCAGTGTATCGAGTTCCTCAGGTTTTGAATTCATTTCCATCCTCAGTTTAGAGGCGGCTTCGTCCATGAGATCGATGGCTTTATCAGGCAGGAAGCGGTTAGAGATATAACGATCCGAGAGCATCACCGAAGCAATAATAGCCTCGTCTTTGATTCGCACTTTGTGATGGGCCTCGTATTTTTCTTTAATTCCACGTAAAATAGAGATTGCACTTTCAGTATCGGGTTCTTCAACAAGGACATTTTGGAAACGCCTTTCCAAAGCTTTGTCTTTTTCAAAATATTTTTGGTATTCGTCCAGTGTTGTAGCTCCAATAGCTCTGAGTTCACCCCTTGCCAGGGCGGGTTTTAGTATGTTAGCCGCATCCATTGCACCCTCTCCGCCACCTGCACCGACAAGCGTATGAATTTCATCGATAAACAAGAGAATGTCTCCGTTGCTGTTTACTACTTCCTTGATAACGTTCTTAAGTCGTTCTTCAAACTCACCTTTGTACTTAGCGCCTGCAATGAGCGCACCCATATCGAGGGCAAAAATTTCTTTTTCTTTGAGATTTTCTGGCACGTCACCGTCAATAATACGGTGGGCCAGTCCCTCAGCAATTGCTGTTTTTCCTGTTCCTGGTTCTCCTACCAGTATGGGGTTATTTTTTGTTCTTCGAGAGATGATCTGAAGCAAACGACGGATTTCTTCATCCCTACCGATCACAGGATCGAGTTTTCCGTTTTGGGCCAATCGATTGAGGTTTTTGGAGTATTTTTCTAAGGCATTATACTGATCCTCTGCCGAAGCGGAAGTTATTTTCTCTCCTTTTTGAAGCTGGTTTAGGGATTCCTCCAGGCTCTTTTGAGTAATGCCTTGGTCTTTTAGAATTTTACTGATGTTACCTCTACTATCAAAAAGAGCCATCAAGAGGTGTTGAGTAGCTACAAACTCATCTTTAGAGGCTTTAGAAATATTGATGGCTTTAATAAGCGTTTTCGAGGTATTAGGGGACAGTACAATATTTCCTCCTGTAACTTTAGGTAGGCTATCAACTTCGCTTTCTGTCAATTTTTTTATAAGAGAAAAATTGACCTGAAGTTTTTTAAAGATAAAAGGCAATACATTGTCATCTACCTCCAATAATGCTTTGAATAAATGTTCGTTTTCGATTTGTTGGTGTCCCATTTCCTGGGTCAATTGTTGAGCAGCCTGGACGACCTCCTGCGATTTTAGGGTAAAATTTTTTAGATTCATGGCTTTTTTTTTAAAAATTATCAAGTTTTATTCCAGCCTAAAATTTATGTCGATTTGTCTGTTTAAGGACTATAAAACTGACATACTGTCTATTTTTTGCTTTCGTTTTCGGCTAGCAACCAGACCGCATTGAGTCCATTGATAATGTCAGAAGCTAACATAAAAGGAGAGGATATAGATTTAGCTTGAAGATCGGCTGCACGGCCATGAGCAAAGACCCCAAGTAGTGCCGCTGATTTGGGGGTATAGCCTTTTGCAAGCAGTCCACCTATAATGCCCGTCAGCACGTCACCACTTCCTGGAGTTGCCATGGCCGGATTACCACTGCTATTGAACCAAATGTTCCCATCAGGTAAGGCGATGGCAGTATGTGCACCTTTTAAAACACATATGAGTTGGTGATTTTTTGAAAAATTACTGAGTCGTTCCATTTTATCTCGATCGTTTTTCCATGATCCAACAAGCCTCTCAAATTCTTTGGGGTGGGGAGTAAGAATTGAATTTTTTGGGAGATGTGTTTTTAATTCGGGATGTGCAGCAATCAGATTGATGGCATCCGCATCGATGACCACTTGAGCTTTACAAGAAATCAGCACAGATTGCAAATAATTTTTGGTCTCTGTTGCTGTTCCTACACCGGGTCCCATCGAAATGGTCTTGTAATTTAATCCATAATACCCTGATATTGCATTAACACCACTGTTCAACTCAATCATAGCCTCAGGTATGGTAGTTTGTAAGATATCAATTCCGCAACGCGGAGTGAGCACAGATAATTTTCCGGTTCCTGTTCTGAGTGCTGCTTGCGCGGCTAACACTGCGGCTCCCATTTTACCGCTACTTCCTGCAATCAATAACAGGTGTCCATTATTCCCCTTGTGATCAAATTTTTTAGGGGTTTTAAAAAAGCTTTCTGCTATTTTTGGAGTAAGATAATGATAGGGTGTTTTGACCTTTTCCAAATAAGAGGGTAAAAGACCAATATCTAACAGATGAAAATGACCTGATTTCTCGCCGTATTCGGGCAAAAGGAATGACAATTTTGGCATTTGAAAACTTAGGGTGTGCTTGGCCTGAACAATGCTATCGGGGGGATTGCTTGTATTGAAATCCGAAAATAGCCCGGATGGTATGTCAATGGACAATACGACATTTGGCATTGCATTTAGGGCTTGAATGATTTTTTTTAATGTTCCTTTTACAGGTCGATTGAGTCCCGTGCCTAACAAGGCATCAATTATAATATCATTCTTTTGGATGATTGAAAAGGATTCAAGGCTTAATGCATTGATTTTTTTGTTGCCAATTTTCAATTTGTTTCGGACATAATCATCAGTAGGTTTGTTCCCCAATGAATATTCAAATAGGGTACAGGAATATTTTTTTTTGCAAAGCATTCTATAAAGTGCCAGTCCATCCCCTCCATTGTTTCCGGTGCCACACAATAGGCTGAACTTCTGATCGGTATTATAATTTTGGCAAATCCATTTAAAACAAGCTTTTGCGGACCTTTCCATCAACTCTATAGAGGTGACAGGCTCCATTAGTATGGTTTGGCGATCTGCCTCTTGAATTTGGGATTTTTGTAAGATTTTCATCAATTTTAAAAATTTGATAAGTTGTAAATATTTTATTACTAGTAACTGTTTTTAATTACCTGTTTATCAAAATATTATATTTCAACAGTTTGATTTTATTATAAAATGTTCAAAATATTTCAATTTTAATTTAATAATAAATTATTAAGGTTTTATTAAAACCGTATTTTTGTTATTCAATTTAAGGGAATGATGACAGCACGAGACACCACCATTTTTGATTTGATCGACTCAGAAGAAAAACGACAGTTAAATGGCATTGAATTGATCGCCTCTGAGAATTTTACCAGCCCAGCCGTTATGCAGGCTACAGGATCTATATTGACCAATAAATATGCAGAAGGTTACCCAGGCAAACGCTATTATGGTGGATGTGAGGTGGTTGATCAAATCGAACAGATTGCGATAGATCGCGCCAAGGCATTGTTTGGCGCAGTATACGCCAACGTTCAGCCCCATTCGGGTTCACAAGCAAATACAGCGGTATTTCATGCTTTTTTAAAGCCAGGAGACAAAATATTGGGGTTTGATCTATCTCATGGTGGACATTTGACCCATGGATCTCCGGTTAATTTTTCCGGTCGTTTATATGAAGCCCATTTCTATGGAGTTCAAAAAGAGAGTGGGAGATTGGATTACAACAATATTTTAGCTATCGCCAAAGATGTTGAGCCTCAAATGATCATTGCTGGTGCTTCGGCCTATTCTCGAGATATTGATTTTGAAAGGTTTCGTTCCATAGCCGATGAGGTTGGCGCTTTTTTATTGGCTGACATTTCACATCCCTCTGGAATGATAGCCACTGGATTACTTTCTAATCCAATTCCATATTGTCATGTAGTGACCACTACTACACATAAGACACTCAGAGGCCCCAGAGGAGGACTGATTTTAATGGGTGAGGATTTTGACAATCCCTTCGGCATTGTACTGAAAGATGGTACTTTACGGAAAATGTCACATTTGTTAGATATGGCCGTTTTTCCTGGTAATCAGGGTGGACCATTAGAGCATGTAGTGGCCGCTAAAGCCATTGCCTTTGGAGAAGCACTAAAACCAGAATTTAAAGCTTATATGAAACAGGTTAAAAAAAATGCTAATGCCATGGCCAAAGCCTTTCTGAGTAAAGATTATCATTTGATCTCTGGGGGAACAGATAACCATATGATGTTGATCGATTTGCGAAATAAAAATATAACAGGTAAAGCGGCTGAGCAGGCTCTAGTCAGGGCAGAAATAACCGCTAATAAAAATATGGTTCCTTTTGATGATAAATCACCATTTGTCACCTCAGGTATACGTTTTGGCACTGCTGCAATTACCACTCGTGGACTTAAAGAGAATGATATGGAAACGGTTGTAGATTTAATCGATCGCGTGATCTCTGATCCAGAGAATGTTAACAATATTTCAGCAATTGCCAAAGAAGTCAAGGAATTGATGATGAACAGACCATTGTTCAAAGCCTAACCCCAATATTGGCAAATACATTAGATTTTTTCAAGGGTCGTAAAGGTTTAGGATATTTCACTGTAATTTTTTTATTAATTTTAGTAAAATAAACTGAATTTATTAAGCCAATTTAGTGAGAACATATTTACTTTATTTTATTGGATCTTTTTTACTGGCATTAGGAATTAAAGCTATATACAGTTACCGTCCCCAAACTGAAATTTCAGCAGTGCTTGGCTCAGATGATCCACAGACTTCCTTAGCTAAAATCCCAGAGAATATCAGTTACAATTTTGACGTGAAACCGATTCTATCCGATAAGTGTTACACCTGCCACGGCCCAGACCCCAAGTCAGTTAAAGCTAATTTAAGACTAGATATCAGTGATCATTGGTACAGAACAAGTGATGCAAATCCAAATAAGCAGATTATTTTTTCAGGAAAGGTTTCCAATAGTGAGTTGGTTGATAGAATACGATCCACAAAAGCTTCCCACCAAATGCCTCCCCCTGAAACCAATTTGTTTTTGACCGAGAGGGAGAAACAAATCATTGAAAAATGGATTGAACAAGGAGCCAAATGGGAAACCCACTGGGCTTATATACCTCCTGTAAAAAATGATCCTCCACCAGGAAATTTTGATGCCCAAAGTACCAGCATCATTGATCGTTTTGTCATCAAACAAATGGTTAAAAAGGGATTGAAGCCTGCACCTAAGGCTCCTAAAGAGATTTTGCTTCGACGCTTGTATTTTGATCTTACGGGGCTTCCACCATCAATTAGTGAAATTGATAATTTTCTTAATGACTTTTCTGAGGATGCATACGAAGATGTAGTGGATCGCTTGCTGCTATCCCCTTCCTATGGAGAGCGAATGGCATCAATATGGATGGACATTTCCCGATACGCTGATACCAATGGTTATCAAGATGATACTGAAAGAACAATGTGGCCATGGCGTGATTGGGTGATTCATGCATATAATAAAAATCTCCCCTATGATAAATTTATTACCTGGCAACTGGCAGGTGATTTGATTCCTAGTGCAACCAAAGAACAAATATTAGCCACTGGATTTAATCGTAACCATATGATCACCCAAGAGGGAGGAGTGATTGAGGAAGAATACCGTGTTGAGTATGTTGCAGATCGAGTCGTGACCACATCAAAATCATTAATGGGATTAACAATGGAGTGTGCACGTTGTCATGACCACAAATACGATGAGTTAACCCAAAAAGATTTTTTTAATTTATTTGACTTTTTCAACCAAATTGACGAAGAAGGTAGAATATCTTACCAAAATAAAGCACCTAGACCAAAATTGAAACTCGATCTAAATACAGTAAAAGAAGAACTTTCTTTTATCAAAATGCCAGATAGCATACCTGAGTTGGAGGTTATGGTTATGGAAGAGGTAAGAAATTTAAGAAAAACCTATATCCTGAATCGTGGTGCTTATGATTCTCCAACAGAGCATAAAGTTGAAGGGGGAATGCCAAGTAACATATTGAACTTCGAGGTTAATTTGCCTAAAAATAGATTAGGGCTTTCAAAGTGGCTTTTTGATCCAAAAAATCCCTTAACATCTAGGGTAGCTGTAAATAATCTATGGCATCAATTTTTTGGCATGGGTATCGTGGCAACACCCTCCGATTTTGGAAATCAAGGTTCACTCCCTACTCATCCCGAATTATTGGATTGGTTGGCTGTTACTTTTGTAGAAGAAGGTTGGGATATTAAAAAGATGATCAAAAGAATAGTCATGTCTAACACCTATCAGCAATCAAGTAAATTTAATGTCTCACAATTGAATATTGATCCTAAAAACCAATATTTATCTGTATTTCCAAGGCAAAAACTAACCGCGGAGATGATCAGAGATAACGTATTGGTGAGCAGTGGCTTGTTTGTTAACAAAATTGGAGGTCCCAGTGTTAAGCCATATCAGCCACCGGGCTTATGGGATGAAATGACTGGAGGAAGTACCTCTAATTCACTCAAAAGATACGTCATGTCAACCGACGGTAATCAGTATCGAAGAAGTCTCTATACTTATTGGAAAAGAACGGTTCCTCCCCCGGGGATGATTACTTTTGATGCATCTACCAGAGACTATTGTACTGTGGAGAGACAGAAAACCAGTACGCCATTACAATCCCTTATATTACTGAATGATCCACAGGTTCAAAATGCCGCTGAAGCGATTGCCTCCCTTGTTCTGAATAGTGAAATCAAAAAAAATAAAGAACGCATAATTGAAATTCATCGTCGTATTACGGGAAGGACACCCACAAAAAAAACTCTATCTCAAATGATTGACTATTTGGATACGGTAGGGGAGTTGCATTCTGAAAAAATGGGGGAATATAATAGCATGGACTTGGAATTTAAAAGTTTTACCTCATTGGCGCTTATGATTTATAATTTGGATGAAACCACCCAAAAGAGTTAATAGATGGAAGAATTAAATAAATATTTTTTAAATAACAATAGGCGTCATTTTCTAAAAAATTTAGGCTTTGGTATCGGTGGTTTGGCCCTAGGGAGTCTGATAGATCCACTTAGCCTGAGTTCCATGGGAGAAGAAGGAGTTGCCCCTCAGTTACAGTCAGGTCCATTGCCCTTACCTCATTTTGCGCCCAAGGCCAAAAGGGTGATTTACCTTTTTCAAAGTGGAGGTCCTTCACAATTGGATTTGTTCGACTACAAACCATATCTTAACAAGTATCGAGGAATGGACTTACCTGATTCAATCAGGAAAGGACAAAGACTTACGGGTATGACGTCCGGTCAAGACAAATTTCCCGTTACCGGAAGCTTATTTAATTTTAAACAATATGGTGAATCCCGCGCTTGGGTGAGTGATTTGATGCCCAACGTATCTAAGGTAGTAGATGAATTGTGTTTTGTGAAATCCATGCATACCGAAGCTATCAATCATGATCCAGCCATCACTTTTTTTCAAACGGGCTCTCAGTTACCCGGCCGTCCCAGTATAGGTTCTTGGATGAGTTATGGCTTGGGAAGCCTCAATGATAATCTGCCTTCCTTTATCGTTTTGCTGTCCACCGGAAACGGAAAACCACAACCACAACCGCTATACTCTCGATTGTGGGGTAATGGCTTTTTAAGCTCATTGCATCAGGGAGTACAATTCCGTTCGGGCAAAGATCCCGTTCTGTATTTGCAAAATCCCGACGGGGTTTCCAGGGCTGAGAGAAGAGAAATGTTGAATCATTTGGCCTCGTTAAATGAGGCACAAGAAAAAACTTTTGGAGATCCGGAGATTAACAGTCGTATTTCCAATTACGAGATGGCCTATAGAATGCAAACCTCTGTACCTGAGGTGATGGATATCAGTGAAGAACCCGATCATATTTTGCGTATGTATGGTAAAAATTCTTATCGTCCGGGTACCTATGCTGCAAATTGTCTCTTGGCCCGTCGCTTGATTGAAAAGGATGTACGTTTTGTTCAGTTGTATCACACGGGTTGGGATCAACACGACAACCTTCCTGCCCAAATCAAACGTCAATCAGAGGATGTGGATCAGGGAACAGCAGCTTTGATCATGGATCTTAAACAGAGAGGTCTTTTAGAAGATACATTGGTGATTTGGGGTGGAGAATTTGGTCGAACCAACTACTGTCAGGGGAAACTCACCGATATCGACTATGGAAGAGATCACCACCCACGATCTTTTACCATTTTTATGGCGGGAGGCGGAATCAAACCAGGATTTACCTATGGGGAGACTGATGATTTCGGATACAATATCGTCAAAGACCCTATGCATGTCCATGATTTACAAGCGACCTTGCTGCATCAGTTTGGGGTTGATCACGAAAAAATGATATATAAAACCCAAGGCAGGAGGTTTAGATTGACCGATGTCTCAGGTGAAGTGAAAACTGACATATTATCTAGTTGATCCGGTGGAGTACGCTTTAGAAATATTAAAATATGTTGGTAAATTCCACCCCTTGGTGCTCCATTTACCGATAGGGTCTTTAATAATGACCTTTTTGTTGTTAGTTGTTTCAAGATATCAAAAAGCAAGTCTTGAAAAGGCGATTCGTATTGGGGTTGATTTTTCATTTGCAGGAGCATTAATGGCCGCCCTGATGGGCTGTTTACTTTCTTTAGATGAGGCCTATGATTTCAGCAGCTTGAAATTCCATTTTTGGGCCGGTATCATCACTTTAATTCTAAGCTTTAGCTTGTGTATTTTACATCGAATGAAGGGTAAGGAAAATCTTTTTTTTGGTTCTTATCTCCTGACTTTACTCTCATTAACGGTTGCAGGACACAAAGGGGGTCAAATTACTCATGGTGAGGATTATCTTTCTACTGCCGCTCTGTTTGAGGAGCCAATTATGGTGGTCCAAAAAGACAGTCTAGATTACTACAAAGAAGTTGTTCATCTGATTTTTGAAGACAAATGCGTTAGTTGTCACAATTCCAACAAAAGTAAAAGTGAATTACGTTTGGATCGCTATGATCTGATGTTAATAGGAGGAGAAAGAGGAAGTATGTTTGATGCCCAACATCCAAATGAAAGCCGATTGATTCAATATATCAACCTGCCCAAGGAAGACAAATTGCATATGCCGCCCAAAAATAAGTCTCAATTGAGCGAAAAAGAGAAATGGCTACTGACAGATTGGGTCACTTCCGGTGCCTATTTGAAAGAAGGGAAGGTAAGCCTTTTAAAAAACGAAAATTTAGAGTCAAATGTATTGTCATTTTTGGGAGCTGACAAACAGGTGAGGGCAGCCAGTAGAGGAGATTTGGCAAAGCTTTTGGCCACAGGTTTTAGGATAAAACCCAATGCCTTACACGACAATCTCTTAAGGATTAAGTTTATGAAATCTCGCTTAACTAGTGATCATTTGAAAACTTTGGTTAAGGTCAAAAAACAACTTTTCGAATTGGATGTCAGTAATACCAATTTTGATGATGAAATGGCTACTATTTTGATAAATTTCCCACGGCTTAAACACTTGCGATTGGATCAGACCAAAATCAGTGATGATGCACTGAGTTTCCTAAAAAATACAGCACTAGAGGTCTTGAATTTGTGCAATACCAAAGTCACCCATCAAGGGGTAGAAAACCTACTTAAAGTGAAGCCTCCAAAAACGGTTTATGCTTGGAACACTGCTATTGATAGGGATCAACAAAAGCAATTGGCTTCCATTGCTCCTTCATTGATCCATTTTGGAACTGCAGATTTGTTTTCTGAAAGGTTGAACCTCAGTCCACCTGAGCTCCATAATGTAAATGTAATCTTTGAAGATACTATTAGTGTAGTGTTTAAAAAGTCTCAAGTAAAAAATATCAATATCCACTACACCTTAGATGGTAGTGAGCCCGATGAAAATGCCCCTGTTTATATGGCTCCTATTTTGCTAAATGACTCTAAAATGTTAAAGGCAAAATCTATTAAGAAGGGCTGGATTGACAGTCCTCTATTTGAACAAATGATCTTTAAAAACAGTAATCAGATCATTGGTTACAAGGTTAACAATGATTTGGACAAGAGTTTTTCCATTAGCCACCATGTCAATTTTACTTTTAAAGACAATCAATCGGTTTTATTTGATGGAAAAAAGGGAAAAAGAGTGTATAGAGGGACTAGTATTGAAGATGCCAAGACTTGGTTGGGGGTGGTAGAGGAGGATTTGGAGATTGAGGTAAAACTTAAGGATTCGGATCAGATAAATTATATTACCCTCAGCATGTTGGAAAACCAGGATATGAGAACTGTTTTTCCCAAAAAAATTGAAGTGTATGGTAAGTCAGCACAAGGAAAGTATAAGTTGTTAAATTCCTTGGATATTCCTGTTCAACAAAACCCTGATGAAAGAATATCTTATTTCAAAGATTTTACTTTGGCTGTTGATTTGAAGGGTTATGATGAGGTTAAGGTAGTAGGGGTAGGCCATGGAAAGTTTCCCGACGCCCCCGTATATAGAAGGTTTATCAAAAGAAATGCTTGGATTTTTGCCGATGAAATTATCTTTTGGTAATTGATTCATTAATTTTTCTGAAATTAAAGAGATGAAAACCAATTATTTAAATTCAAATCGTGTGTTGTTTTTTTACAATAAGTTAGCATTACTTCTTCTATTTAATTTTAATTTCATCAATGGCCAATCCTCTGATATTGATATTATTAGGGATAGAGTATATCACACTATTTTGGATAACTATAACTACTCCGTATTTTCATCTACAGAATCCGGGTTTGATGATGAAGCAATAAAAAAGATTCTATCAGATTTCGATGGAAATAAGTGGCCCTACATTCGTTATGAGGACGTCTCCAGAGAAGGTTTCGACAATACCATTCACTTAAATAACTTATTGAGGTTGGCTGTAGCTTATAAGAGCTCAGCTTCCAATTATTTTAATGATAATAATATTTTAAAGACGATTATCAGAGGATTAAAGTTTTGGTGTGATAATGATTTTATTGGTGAGAACTGGTGGAATAACCAAATAGGAACGCCACGAATGTTGGTTCGAATAATGCTTGTTATTGGAGATGAGCTGCCTCAAAAATTGATTTTAAAATCTCAAAAAATTATCGACAGAGCTGACATTACCAAAGGTGGTTCAAGACCAGGAGGCGATCGCATCAAAGTCGCTTCTATTGCCGCCAAAAATCAACTTTTTTTGAAAAACCAAACCCAATTTGAGTTAATCATCAACATTATAGAAAATGAAATAAAGTTTGTGGATTGGATTGGAACAGAATTTGGTTATACCTATTCAAATTCCGATACAGGAGGATTTAATGAATTTATAAAGGCAAATGGCAGGGGCTTACAATATGATTATAGCTTTCACCATAGAACCGATGGGGTGAACAATACCCTCTCATACGGACTAGGTTGGGCCTATGCTTTTGTAGAATGGGCTTTTTATACAAGGAATACAGATTATTCTTTTTCGAGCGATAAATCTAAAATCCTAGTAGATTACTATTTGGACGGTGTTTGCAAGACTTCCGTTTACGGTGTAAAACCTGATTTTGGAGCTAAGAATAGAAGTATTTCAAGGATCGGAAGTACCAAAGCATTCGATAATGAGATTCCCAAGAAGATCTTGGCATTGACCAGCTACAGGTCTGATGAATTGAAGCAAATTATAAAATTGAGGTCAAAAGACGCTAATGTTAAACCAATTTCACACGCTACTTATTATTGGAATAGCGAGCATTTTGCATTTCAAAGACCTGATTTCTATTCTTCAGTTAGATTGTATTCCTCCCGAAATATGAACATGGAGAGTCCATACAACAGTGAAGGATTATTGAATCATCATAGAGGAGATGGTGCCAATCATCTTTATACGTATGGATATGAGTATGAAGATATTTCTCCTGTACTTGACTATCAGAAAATTCCAGGAACAACGGTTGTGCAAAAGAAAAAATTACCCCATCATCATGATATAAAAAAATTAGGCTTTACTGATTTTGTAGGCGCTGCTACTGACGGAAACTACGGAGTAGTGGGCTTTGACTTTAAAAGCATTCATGATCCGCTGGTAGCCAGAAAATCATGGTTTTTCTTTGATGACCAATACGTATGTCTGGGTTCTGGAATCTCAACAAAATCAAAAAATGAAGTTAATACAACCATCAATCAGTGTTTGTTAAATGGAGCGGTTAACATTTCCTCTAAAGGAAAAAGTCGAAAACTTGACAATGGATCTCAGGTGTATCATGATATTGAATGGATTCATCATGATAATGTGGCCTATTTTTTACCTGTTTCAGGAGATATAGAGCTTCACAATGATTTTTCAGAAGGTTCGTGGTGGAGGATCAACAGGCAGATCGATTCATCTAAAGATCAAATCAGCAAAGAGGTATTTAAGTTGTGGATCGACCACGGTGTTTCTCCCAACAATGAATCTTATGAATATATTGTTAGACCGAATACCAACCTTGATGAATTAGAAAAAGGAAAAGTCACAAATCCTATCGATATAATTTCCAACACTCCCTATTTGCAGGCAGTTCAAAACAAAGAGGTCAACCTTATTCAGGCTGTTTTTTATCGTGCAGGTCAGTTGGAAATTATTGATGAATTGACCATTCAAGCTTCTGCACCTTGTATTTTAATGTTACAGTTAAATCAAAACGATCAGGTCGAACAAATTACGGTTAGTGACCCTAACAGGGAACTATCTATTTTGGTTCTGAACCTCTCTAAAAAGTTTGAGGCATCGGCTGAGAATTATAGATCTGAGTGGATAGCTGATCCAGGCTATACTAGGGTTATTGTTAATTTACCCACACAGGGGTATTCAGGAAAATCTGTCGTGATTCGTTAATTAGCACAATCAAAGCGGAAATCATTGTCACTCTGTATGCGTCATATAAGTGTTCTTATTTCACCAAATGTAATTCGATTTATTGATAGCTCATTCTTTGAGTTTAATTTTAACTTCAAATAATTTACTCCAATTTTTTCCAGTAACAAAAAATGTTTTTCTTTTCGGATGATAAGCTATACCATTCAGAACATCCAAATTGGAAACTTGTTCAACTTTACTTTTCAATCCTGAAAAATCAATAACCCCATCGACCCTACCATTATTTGGATCAATAATGATGCCTACTTCTTTATTGAATTGGTAGGTATTGGCATAAATTTTACCCTCAACCCATTCCAATTCATTTATTTTTTTTATGGCATTTTTATCGGTCATCACCTGAATTTTATCAATTTCTTTTTGTGTTTCAGCATCCAAAATCCAAATTTGATGAGATCCATCGGACTTGAACATCCTTTTACCGTCATTACATAGACCCCATCCTTCTTTACTGTCTTGATAAGCAAAAGAGCGTTCTACTTTGAGTTGATCAGTACGGTATTGAAGACCCATATTGCCTTGCCAAGTAAGCTGATAAAGTTTATCATTTAAAATGGTTATACCTTCCCCAAAATATACCTTATCCAAAGCAACTTGATTGTAGATTTCTCCACTTATAAAATCAACTTTACGTAAACTAGATTTTCCCCTCAATCCTGTGCTTTCATAAAGAGTGTCTTTGTAAAACTCCAAACCTTGTGTGTAGGCGGTTTTGTCGTGTGGAAATTCGTTGACTATTATGTAAGAGTACAATCTTGGTTTTGAGGGAGATACAATACTAATCTTTTGTATATATTCTAATTTATTTCTGGAAACATATACCGAAGCTTTTATGTTATAAATCCCTAATTTTTTATTGTTCAATGGTTGATTTTCACTAATTTTTTTTCCATCTAAATGGTAAACTATTGAATCAATGATATGATTTTTTTTATTCGTAAGAATAAATTTTAATGTATCGCTGGGAATAAATTTTTTACTTTTTTTAATAACACTCAGTTTAAAATCTTTTGTGATATCTGTGTTACATTTGAGCAAAAACAATGAGAGGAGTAAAATCCATATTTTCATTTTACAGTAGTATTTATTGCCTTTAAAATTAAGAATTTAAAATAATTGTCGATCGATCGAAACCTATTATCTTTGCTTTGGGCAAGTCCTGCACAACCAGCTCCTGCCGAATCCCCCCAGGGCGGGAACGCAGCAAGGGTAGGCGGTTGTAGCGGTGTGATGTAGATCGCTTGCCCTTTTTTATTTACATGACTAAAGTTGTTCTTATTACTGGTGCCTCTTCTGGCCTTGGCAAAGCCACAGCTTCTTATTTGTTAGCAAATAATTATCGTGTTTTTGGTACTTCAAGAGATCCCCATAAATACAATTATGATAAAAGTATAGAGTTGCTAACTTTTGATTTAAACCAACCGGAAACAGCTCAGCAATTGGTAGATCAGGTGATGCATAAAACAGGACGTATTGATGTTTTGATTAACAATGCTGGAGCGGGAATCACGGGACCCATAGAGGAAACAGATTTGAAATCAATGAAGTATCATTTTTCAACAAATTTATTTGGCCCATTATCGTTGATTCAGAAAGTATTGCCAATAATGCGTGAACAAAAATCGGGTTTAATTATCAATATCACCTCTATTGGAGGATATATGGGCCTACCTTTCAGGGGTATGTACTCTGCCTCTAAGGGTGCTTTGGGGGTAACTTCCGAAGCACTTAGAATGGAAGTCAAACGCTTTGGTATTGATGTAGTGACTCTTGCTCCTGGAGATTATGCAACCGATATCCCGACACGACGAATTTATTCCCCTTTAAAAAAAGATTCTCCATACCACGCTTTATACAAACACTCTCTCGATACCATCGATGAGCATGTTTATCATGGTAGTCGTCCCTTAGATTTTGCCCGAGTGGTTCATAAAATAATAAAGCTGAAAAAAAGAAAGGTACATTACCTATCCGGGTCTTTTCTTCAAAAGTTATCTCTATTACTCAAGAGTATCTTACCAGATACTCTTTTTGAAAAAATTATAATGAATCATTACAAAGTTTAACCTTTAATCCATAATCAAATGAAATTTTTTATTGACACAGCCAATTTAGACCAAATTAAGGAGGCCCAAGACTTAGGTGTTTTGGATGGGGTAACTACCAATCCATCACTCATGGCTAAGGAAGGGATTACCGGAGCGGAAAACATTCTCAAGCACTATGTAGCCATTTGTGATGCTGTAGAGGGAGATGTATCTGCCGAAGTTATTGCAGTAGATTTTGAGGGCATGGTCAAAGAAGGGGAACAGTTGGCGGCATTACATCCTCAAATTGTTGTTAAAATCCCCATGGTTAAAGATGGAATTAAAGCTTTAAAATACTTTTCTGATCGTAAGATTAAAACAAATTGTACGCTTATTTTTTCGGCAGGGCAAGCTCTTTTGGCTGCCAAAGCAGGAGCAACCTATGTCTCTCCATTTATTGGACGATTGGATGATGTGTCAACCGATGGTATTTTTTTGATCAACGAGATTAGAGAGATTTATGACAACTATGCCTTTGAGACCGAAATATTAGCAGCTTCGGTACGACACACCATGCATATAATCAATTGTGCCAAAATCGGGGCAGATGTAATGACTGGTCCTCTCAAGGCCATCACGGGACTCTTGAATCATCCTTTAACTGACAACGGTTTGAAAAAGTTTTTGGATGATTACAAAAAAGGAAATTGATTTTATTGGAGTAATTCCACAAAATTAGGAGCACTGAAATTTGCAAAACCCTCCTTAATATTTCCATTAGCATCGACCACTATGGCCCTATTGAGTAAAGAGAGTACCCATTTTTTACTGTCTTTGTCAAAATTTACAAAAGCTAATTGTGTTTCAGGATCAATATTCATCATACGGTGAACTTCAAAAACAATTTCGTTAAAAGGCTGGATACAAACCCCTTTAAACTGAAATTCAGGATATTTTTTTTCTAACTCTTTAACTTTCAGTACTGTATTTCGATAATGACTCATTTGAGTTTGTGACCAAAAATAAAAAATGGTAGGGTTTTCTATCAGTTCATCAGTGCTCACAATTTCTAATCGGTGGTTTTGAAGTTTGAGTTCCGGCAGTTTTTTTCCAGCCGACATGTTCTCTATGTCATTATGTAAATCTAATACCTCTTTCAAGTATGACTTTGAAGTATTGACCATCAAAAATTGTTGGAGGAATTTTTCGTGATTTTTATTGTTTTCAATTTTCATCAATTCTTCAAAAGCAACCGCTCTAGATAGATTATTTCTTAAAACATTTCCTTTGATATGAGATTTAATAAGTTGTAATCGCTTGATGTTAAAATTAGTTTTTTGCCTGTTTCTAAAATAATTTTCGCTACTATCAAGTGCTTTTTCGCTCAAATAATTCAAAACATAATTGATGTAAGGATCAAAAAAAGCCAAGTCTGTTTCTGAGTGACTCAGGTATTTTCTATAATCAAAATAAACAGAGTCTCGCTTTATATCCCAAAAAGTTCCTCTTAGGAGTGCATAGCGTTCTTTTCGAGTGGCATAGGGGTAGATATATGCCGCCTGGGTTAATTTTTGTGCTATAGGGGAAAGTTGATTTATAGAGTCCATAAGTATCCACTTATTTTTTTTCTCTATCAGAAGAGAGTCTATTATTTTTGTGAATGTTTCGCTGTCACTGGAATATTTGGAAGAGAGAAAGCTGTTTTCTTTTTCAAAACTAAGTAGTAAATCCATCATAAAGTTATTTTTTGCTGATCCACGACCAGAAAAAACAATGGATTCGTCAAAGGAGGAGGCATTGATTCGTGTCCATATACTGTCACCTTTCTCCAAAAAAACAGATTTGTACTCAGGAATGTGTTCAATTTTATAAATACCTGAATCCAAAGAGTCATAATATTTAAAAAATCGATAGTTTAGATTCAGGGGTAAAGAATCAATGGTTTTATTATCCTTGTAAAGGGTAACATAGGTTGATGAGGGATTCACGATCTGCCCTCCAAAAAAAATTCTATCAGAGTAAACTTTTTTTTTACAAGAACTTGCAGTACATATCCATATCATTAGAAAAATGATACCAAAATGTTTTGAGTTGACCATATTACTTTGCAATTTACGCCAACTAAACTTTAAAAAAAAGAAAACCCTATTGTAGAAATATTTACTTTTGCGAACACTAAGTTAAAGTTATGCTATCGGTTAATAATTTATCGGTTCAATATGGGAAAAGATTGCTTTTTGACGAGGTCAATCTAACTTTTACACCTGGGAATTGCTACGGTATCATCGGTGCCAATGGAGCTGGAAAATCTACTTTTTTAAAAATCATTTGCGGTCTTCAAGAAGCCAATTCAGGTTCTGTATTTTTAGAACCAGGTAAACGTATGTCTGTTTTAGAACAAAATCACAATGCATATGACGCACATACGGTTTTAGAGACTGTTTTGAGGGGGAACAGACCTCTCTTTAAAATTAAACAGACCATTGAAGAATTGTACTCTAAGTCAGATTTTTCTGATTCCGACGGTGAAAAGGTCGGAGAATTACAGATTAAATTTGAAGAGATGGATGGTTGGAATGCAGAAAGCGATGCAGCCTCACTCTTATCCAACCTTGAAATACCTGATCAATTTCATTATAGTTCCATGGCAGATTTAGATGGAAAGCAAAAGGTAAGGGTGCTTTTGGCGCAAGCTCTTTTCGGGAATCCTGATGTATTGATTATGGATGAACCTACCAATGATTTGGATTATGACACAATCATGTGGTTGGAAAACTTTTTGGCCAATTATGAAAATACGGTGATTGTTGTTTCTCACGATCGTCATTTTCTCGACGCAGTATGTACTCACATTTCCGATATAGATTTTGGAAAGATCAATCATTATTCTGGTAACTATACATTCTGGTGCGAATCTAGCCAATTAGCTGCTCGCCAAAGAGCCCAACAAAACAAGAAAGCAGAGGAAAAAAAGAAAGAGTTACAGGAATTTATTTCACGATTCTCAGCCAACGTTGCAAAATCCAAACAGGCTACTTCTCGTAAAAAAATGATCGATAAACTTAATATTGAAGAAATACGTCCCTCTAGTCGCCGCTATCCAGGAATCATTTTCGAACAAGAAAGACAAGCAGGAGATCAAATATTGAATATAGAAGGCTTATCCTACAGTTTGGAAAATGAAACCCTTTTTGATAATATTCATTTTAATTTAGCCCGCGGAGATAAAGCCGTTTTATATTCTAAAGATTCGAGATCGGTCAGCGCTTTTTACGAGATAATCAATGGTAAATTAATTGCCGACAGTGGGAAATATGAATGGGGAATAACTACCAGTCAGGCATACTTACCATTGGACAATAGTGATTTTTTTGATTCCGACCTTTCTTTAGTTGATTGGCTCAGACAATGGTCTCAGACAGAGGAGGAGAGAGAAGAGGTTTATCTCCGTGGTTTTTTAGGTAAAATGTTATTTAGTGGGGATGAAGCCTTGAAAGCGTCCAATGTACTTTCTGGTGGAGAAAAAGTACGTTGTATGTTGTCTAAAATGATGATGTCTCGTGCCAATGTTCTTATGTTCGATGAGCCGACTAACCACTTGGATTTGGAATCTATTACTGCTATAAATAATTCATTGAAAAATTTTAAAGGAACTATTCTTTTAGCCACCCATGATCATACTTTTGCACAAACTGTTGGAAATCGAATACTGGAATTGACCCCAAAAGGATTAATTGATCGTTATAGTAACTTTGACGATTATATGGGGGACAAAAATATTAAGGAACTAAGGGATAAGCTTTACAGCTCATAAAATTAATATGTTCTAAATACTATAATGGAATTTCTTTAAAGTTATCACCATATGGTATTGCTGTTTTTAAAAATGCTTAAAAAGTATGATGTAAACTGAGCTGGAGCTGATTTTTTCCAAATTTGTTAGATGTTAATCTCATCATGCCGAATTGCATTTTGAATCCTTTTCTAAAGACATAACCCAAAGCACCATATAGACGATTATGATCGAAAAAAGTAACAGTTTTTCCTTTACCTATTCTTCGTTGGCCATTGATGAAAACTTCGTCATAAAGGGAGATATAAAAAGTATTAGGTTCAATTAAAGGTCTGTTGAGTGGAATATTCAAAAATATAGCATAGCGATAACGGGTTCTGAAATCTTGATCTTCAATATAACGCATTTCATATCGAAAACGATGAGTTGAAAATAAGCCTTTGGCCAATTTTATTGGAAAAGAAGTTTCTTGATAAAAACGATGTTCTGCAGTCTTTTCATCACTGTCTCCATAAGTCCCAATACTAATATATGCGTATCCTAAGGTTAATTTTAATGGACTTTCTTTTGGCATATAAGTAAAGCCACCACGTATAAGTAACTGTTGTAAATCACCAATTAGGTTAAAATTTCTATGCTGAATGTCTCCTTGAAACCCCCAAAGACTATCTTTTTTAAACTGGGTGCTGAGTATGTACATATACCAAGCTCCCATTTCGTCGGGATCAGTTTGAGAGTTAATATTAGTGGGTAAATTCAATAATAATAGTAAGGGCAATGTGTAAATGAATTTTTTCATAGAGGCAAATATATAAAAATAGGAAAATTATATATTTAATAAATTGAGTATCTTAATTGATAGTTGTAGTTTGTCTTTTTACTCTCTGAGTGTGTTTGTTGGTCAAGATTATAATCTCTAACAAAAGTACCTGAGCTAAAATGTCTTTTAACACAGGTAAGATAAGATTTTTATTACTTGGCAAGTACAATTACTATTACTGAAATAGTATTTCCTTTAAAATTTCGAGCGAATATTAAGAAGTAAAAATGATCTTAGGTTTTATCGTAACGGTTATTCCAAATGGCGGGATTAAAGTTTTTTCCCAAAGCAAAACCATAATATAAAACTATTGAAGCGATCGCTTTAAACATAAAGAAATAAAGCATCCAAAAAGTTTTTGCTGTTGGGGTTTTAGTGAAAATTTGATAGGGTGTTAGAAGTGTTGCAAAAAAACTGACCAGCAAAACAGCAACCAATAGGTTCCAGATGTTTTTAAATGGCCATGCCCAAGCTTTTCTGAAAAAAGACAGATCATTACCCCATTTGTGAATGAGGTAAAAGTAATTATTGCCAAGGGGGACAAACAATAGTGGATCGTCTGTTTTATTTAACCTAAAAAGTACTGAGGGTGCCATTATCTTGAAACCTTCCACAGAAGTTTCGTGCTCCTTTTCCAATTGGGTGATTTTTTCAATGCCCTCCTTTGGGATATTTCCTTTGAAATATTTGAGATCTAAAAACCTAAGTCTATAATCAATGCAAACTTTTTTAATTTGATTTAAATGGAAAATCTTGTTAGTTTCCAATCGCTCAAAATCAAAACTATTAACACATTTTTTGGCTTTGGCGTTTTGGTAAAAATAATCAACAAGGCTGATCGGTGTATCATCCTGCTTAAGTTCTTGAAGTATTTTATCAATCTGTGTTCGAGGGAAAAGCTTCATCATCATCATTTTCAATTTCAGATGTAAATTTAGGAATAAAATTAGGTTTTGACAACAGTAAAAAAAATCTAAATTCTAATATCAACGCAGTTGTGCGCCAAATTCTTTTTCAAATTGATTTTGTAACTTCAACATGATTATGTCGACATATTTGTCCGTCAGGGTCTTTTTAGGATCTTGAAAATAAAAGCTTACACCGTAAGACTTTTTTCCCTTTGGGAGTTTGTTGCCCTCATAAACATCAAAAAGCTTTACAGCTTTTAGTATATTTTTTTCAGTTTTTAAAGCAGTTTTTTTCAATGCATCGAAAGAGACGCTATCATCAAGTAAGAGTGCAAAATCTCTTCGTATTTCAGGAAATTTACGAATTTCATTAAATTGAATCTTGTTATTTTTGACAAATTCAGCTAATAAACTAAAACTTATTTCTGCGAACAGAACCTCCTGGTTTATATTAAATTTTTGTAGAATATCATTTTTTACATATCCGAAATCTAAAATTGTTTTCCCTTTGTGACTATATGTTAATCCTTCGGAAAAAATATCCTTACCTGAAATGGTTTCTTCCCAATGAATCGAGCAGTTTTTTTGAAGTATTTGTTGGATTATACCTTTGAAATAGAAAAAAAGATGAGGTTGATATGAAACATTCCAGTTTTCTCTGTATGCATCACCACAAATGGCTATAGAAAGGCATTTGTCTTCCTTATAGCCCCCATTAGCATAATGGTAGGTTTTTCCAAACTCAAAAAATTTCAAGGATTTTGACTGACGGTTAATATTAAATGCAAATACTTCTAATGCTCCAGGAAGAAGGGAGGTCCTCATTTGAGATAGTTCCTGACCTAATGGATTAATAATATTTACCCCCTCTAGGGCTTTGATACTTTTGGAAATTTTTCCGTAATCAGGACTGTTGATTGAATTGTTAATCATTTCGTGAAAACCCAAACTGACCAATTGATTGGATAATCGTTCAGTAATTTGGTGATCGTTAGAAATTTCAAAATCAGGAAGATTGGTTTTAAGTAGGGTGGATATATTTACATTATTGTAACCATATACCCTGAGTATTTCTTCAATGACATCGGCAGGGCGTGTAACATCCACTCTGTACTGCGGAATTTCAACCAACATTCCTAGCTCATTGGAATTTTCTATTTTAATTTCAAGTCCCGTCAAAATTTTAGAGACTTCATCTTTAGAAATTTCTTGTCCAATCGTATTATTGATTTGCTCATAGCTTAACATAAATTTGTGTGCCTTGGGGAGTTCTTGCTTGATGTCATACACTTTTCCTTCAATGGTTCCCCCTGCTAGTTCCACAACCAATTTGGCAGCATAACTAAGTGCTTTGCTTGTGATCTGTGGGTCAATTCCTCGCTCAAACCTGAAGGATGCGTCGGTATTCAATCCATGTCTTTTGGCTGACTTTCTTATACTTACAGGATCAAAGTAGGCACTTTCAAGAAATATACTTGTAGTATTCTCTCTGACTCCAGAATCTTGACCCCCAAAAACTCCCGCAATACAAAGAGGTTTTTGATGATCGCAAATCATAAGATCATCGGCATGGAGTTTACGTGACACACCATCTAAGGTGACGAAAGGAGTGTCCTGTGGAACATTTTTAACAATAATTCCACCTTTAATTTTATTCAAATCAAAGGCATGTAAGGGTTGTCCCAGATGATGTAAAACAAAATTTGTAATGTCTATAATATTATTTTTTGGAGTTATACCTATGGCTTTAAGACGATTCTGGAGCCAATCTGGGGAGGTTTTAATAGTCAAATTTTTGATTTTGACTCCCATATATCTTGGCACCTTTTTTTCAGATTCGACAGAAACACTAAACTTTTTGTCAGAAGATTCAGCGATGAATTTATCTATAACGGGTTCTGACCATTTAAATTTGATGCCTCTAAATTGAAAATAGGCTTTTAGATCACGAGCAACTCCCATATGACTCATAGCATCAGAACGATTCGGTGTTAGTCCTATTTCAAAAACAGTATCTACTTCGATATCGAAAACCTCGTTGCAGGGGGTTCCATTTTTCAAATCAGTATCCAAAATCATTATACCATCGTGAGATTCACCCAGTCCCAGTTCATCCTCTGCACAGATCATACCATCACTTTCCTCCCCTCTAATTTTACTCTTTTTAATTAAAAATTCTTTTCCTTCTTTATCGTATAATGAAGTGCCCACAGTGGCAACTGCAACTTTTTGACCTTTAGCTACATTAGGCGCTCCGCAAACGATTTGAACTACTTTCTTCCCTAGATCAACTTCTGTGACCTTTAAACGGTCAGCATTCGGATGTTGTGAACAATGTAAAACCTCACCTAAAACAACACCTTCAAGCCCTCCTCTAACGGATTCGTGTGTTTTAACGCTTTCGACCTCCAGACCCAAATTGGTCAAAATTTCGGATACCTGTTCTGAGGGAAGGTCAATCTCTAGAAACTGCTTGATCCAGTTGTATGATATTTTCATCAGATATTAGTGAAATTTAAATCGATGGGTGTAAAGATAAGAATCTATGCTTAACCCGCTTTTCTAACTGATGTAATTCCATATGTTTTGATAGACTTTCATTTTTGCTAAGGTTTGTCTAAGAGGGGTGTTTTTTTGAGCTTCCAATTGAGGGTCTTCTAGTAATAATGCTGTGGCATCACTGCGGGCGGCTTTGAGCCACTGATTGTCCTTTATAATGTCTGCAATTTTGAGTTGTAACACACCACTTTGTTGTGTTCCCATAAGATCTCCCGGCCCTCTGAGCTTTAGATCAACTTCTGCAATTTTAAATCCATCGGTAGTGGCGGTCATAGTTTCCAATCGGGTTTTGGCCTCAGTACTGAGTTTGTGACTGCTCATCAAAATGCAATAACTTTGGTCATTGCCCCGACCCACACGACCACGTAGTTGATGCAGTTGTGACAATCCGAAACGCTCCGCACTTTCTATGACCATAACTGAGGCGTTGGGAACATTGACGCCTACTTCTATCACAGTGGTTGCCACCATGATTTGGGTTTGTTTTTTGACATAGCGTTCCATTTCATAATCTTTGTCTTTGGAGGGCATTTGGCCATGTACTATACTGACTTGATATTTCGGAGGGGGGAAGGCTCTGACAATACTTTTATAACCATCCATCAAGTCTTTGTAATCCATTTTTTCAGATTCCTTGATCAGCGGATATACCATATAAATTTGCCGGCCTTTTTGGATTTCATCTGCAATGAATTTAAATACCTTCAAACGATTACTGTCAAAGCGATGGATTGTTTTGACCTTCTTTCGACCGGGTGGTAGTTCATCGATGACCGAAATGTCCAAATCTCCATATACGCTCATGGCCAGGGTTCGAGGTATGGGGGTCGCGGTCATGACCAGTACATGTGGGGGGGTAGAGTTTTTTCGCCAAAGCTTGGCCCTTTGCGCCACCCCAAAACGGTGCTGTTCATCAACCACTGCCAACCCAAGATTCTTAAATTGAACTTTCTCTTCGATCACTGCATGAGTTCCGATCAAAATATCCAATTCGCCAGACTCCAATTGTGTTGCTAATTTGGTTCGTTCAGTTTTTTTGGAACTGCCAGTTAACATACCAATAGTGATATCCAGATCACCGATAAATGAATTTATAGCAATAAAATGCTGTTTGGCAAGTATTTCTGTGGGGGCCATTAAGCAGGATTGAAAACCGTTATCAGCTGCGATCAACATCAGCATTAGGGAAACTATGGTTTTTCCTGACCCTACATCCCCTTGAAGTAGTCGGTTCATTTGCTGTCCGTTACCGATATCCTTTCGTATTTCTCGGACGACTCTTTTTTGGGCCCCGGTCAATTCAAAAGGAAGATGGTTTTTGAAAAAATTATTGAAGTGATGCCCAACTTTTTCAAAAACAAAGCCTTTTATTTTCTGTTTGCGTTGAAGGTTTTTCATCAACAATTGCAATTGGATGAAAAACAACTCTTCATACTTAAGTCGATTTTGAGCAGCAGTGAGTATATCTTGATTCTCAGGAAAATGTATGTTTTTAAGGGCTGTATTTTTATCGATAAGTCGATATTTGGATCGTAAATCATCTGGAAGAGTCTCCACAAAAGAGTTTTTGAAAGAGCGTAACAATTCCCCCATCATCTTGATGATGACCCTTTGCGAAATTCCTTTAGAGAGCAGTTTTTCAGTACTGGGGTAAATCGCTTGAAGGTTTTTGGAAAAGCCTTTTTCAAAGTTTTCAAGAGTTTCCATTTCAGGATGCGGCATATTAGGTCGATTACCATACCAGTTGAGGCGACCGAAAATCACATAGACTACGTTTAATTTTAAACTCTCTTTGATCCATTGATGACCGCGAAACCAGACCAACTCCATGTTATTTTCCTCGTCGGTAAAGGTAGCTACAAGACGTTTTCCTCTTTTTTGAGGGATCATTTTAAGGTCAATGATCTTCCCCTTGATTTGAATTTCGGAAGTGTTTTTGGGCAAGTCTTTTATTTTGTAGAAAGTCGAACGATCGATGTACCGTTTGGGAAAGAAATGTAGCAAGTCTTGAAAAGTAAAAATATTCAATTCTTGTTTTAGGAGATTGGCCCGGTTGGGCCCAATCCCTTTGAGATATTCTATGGGAGTTTGGAGTGTATCCATATCAATGACCAAAATAATTGATTTGGAAGTGATTCAATTTGAATTGTTCAAAACTTCTATTAATTTGGGATAAAATTGTATTGTATGAGAGCACTGGCGCTATCCGGCGAAGCACCAAAGAAGCTTTTATCGGCCGAGTTGCAGAATACTTTATCCTATTGAAGAATAAAAAGTACGATTTGTTTTTTTGCATCATCGAGCATAAGTTTCATTAGCAATAATTGGGACTACAAACCTAGTAATTACAAGATATTTACCACTTAAGGAAGTGTTAAAAAAAATGCTTAGAAGATAAAATTATTAGATCAAGAATACTTTATGATTTTGACAGTCACGTATATGCAAAACATTTCCTTTCCAGTATCGGGTATAAAATTCATAAAAAGCTGTGGATAACTAAAGGTCTGAGGCTTTCTTGGGGTTTAATTATTGCGTTAATTTTAGATTGTGAACGAAACACCCACAGATTACCTCACAGAACTCAACGAAACACAGCTTGAACCCGTGTTACATAAGGATGGCCCTCTTATGGTGATTGCAGGAGCAGGGTCCGGAAAAACAAGGGTTTTAACCTATCGTATTGCCCACTTAATGCAACAGGGGGTGGATGCTTTTTCTATTCTGGCTTTGACCTTTACCAACAAAGCATCTCGTGAAATGAAAGCCCGAATCGCGGAATTGGTAGGAGAGGGGGAGGCCAAAAACTTGTGGATGGGTACCTTCCACTCTGTTTTTGCCAGAATTCTCCGACAAGAGTCCGACAAATTGGGTTTTCCAAGGGATTTTACCATTTATGATACCCAAGACAGTAACCGTTTAATAGCCTCAATTATAAAAGAGATGAGACTTGATAAAGACATTTACAAGTTCAAACAGATCCGAAACCGCATTTCATCTTTCAAAAACAGTCTGATAACTGTAAAAGCTTATCATAATAACCCTGATCTGCAAGAAGCTGATTCCATGTCGAGACGACCTAAGTTAGGAGAGATTTACAAAGAATACGTAGAACGATGTTTTAAAGCGGGTGCCATGGATTTTGATGATCTTTTACTCAAAACCAATGAGTTATTAAATATGCACCCCCAAGTATTGGCCAAATATCAAGATCGTTTTCGATACATTCTTGTTGACGAATATCAGGATACCAATCACTCACAGTATTTGATTGTGAGAGCTCTTTCAGATAAATTTCAGAATATCTGTGTGGTGGGAGACGATGCGCAAAGTATTTATGGCTTTCGTGGAGCCAACATCAACAACATATTGAATTTTCAAAAAGATTACCAGGATGTAAAGTTGTACCGCTTGGAACAAAATTATCGCTCCACCAAAAATATTGTCAATGCGGCCAATTCCATAATCAGTCACAACAAAAATAAGATTGAAAAAGTGGTCTGGACCGGCAATGTAGAAGGTAGTAAGATTAAGGTACAAAGGTGTATCACAGATGCAGATGAGGGCAGAGAAGTAGCCTCGCAAATTTTTGAGTTCAAAATGCAAGAGCAACGTCAAAACAAAGAATTTGCCATATTGTATCGCACCAATGCGCAGTCGCGAGCCATAGAGGATGCACTGAGAAAGCGCGACATTCCCTATCGTATCTATGGGGGGCTTTCATTTTACCAAAGAAAAGAGATTAAAGATCTTTTGGCTTATTTGCGTTTAATCATTAACCCCAAAGATGAAGAAAGCCTTAAAAGGGTCATCAACTACCCCACCAGAGGGATAGGTCAAGCCACCTTAGACAAATTGATCATCGGAGCCAAGAATCATAGCTTTTCCCTTTTTGAAACCCTTCAAAATGCCTCTGAACTGAATCTTTCTCTGAATTCGGGAGCTTTAAAGAAACTTGAAGGTTTTGTTAATTTAATTTTGAGTTTACAAATAGAAAACCAAAAATCTAATGCTTTTGAAATTGCCGAATTAGTGACTAAAAAAAGTGGGTTGGTACTGGAATTAAAGAAGGATGGAACACCAGAGGGTGTTTCAAAGGTCGAGAACATAGAGGAATTGCTCAACGGTATTCGAGATTTTGTTGAAGGACAAAGGGAACTAGCAGATGCTACAGGGAACTTGTCTGAGTTTTTAGAAGATGTTGCTTTGGCAACAGATTTTGACAACGAAAAGGAAAGTGACCTAGACTGTGTTTATTTGATGACGATTCACCTTTCCAAGGGCTTAGAGTTTCCAGTGGTCTTTATCGTGGGCTTAGAAGAGGATCTATTTCCCTCTGCCATGAGCCTCAGTACCCGCAGTGAGTTAGAGGAGGAGCGTCGATTGTTTTATGTCGCCATGACCCGGGCAGAACAAAAGGCGGTATTGACTTATACTCTTTCTCGTTATCGCTGGGGTAAACTAGTGGATGCGGAACCTAGTCGTTTTATTGAAGAAATAGACGATCAGTATTTGGATCATATCATTCCCAAAGACGATTATGTTTTCAAACCTATGATCGACAAGGGAATATTTGAAGGTTTTGACCCAAACGAAAAATTTCAAACGACTAAAATAAATACTTCTCCTAGTCAAAATCAAATGGGAAAATTGAGGAAAATTATTTCCTCGGAAACCTACCAAAAGAATACTGATCCGATTCAAATAAGAGAACTAAAGGTGGGTATGACAGTAGAACACGATCGGTTTGGCTATGGTAAAGTTGTCACCATTGAAGGAAATGGGAGTGACAAAAAAGCCTTAATTGATTTCAGCGGAGTGGGCCAAAAACATCTTTTATTGCGCTTTGCCAAGCTAAAAATTAAAAATTAATGGCTGACCTCTTAAAATTCTACCAATCCAAGCCCAATCATAAGTTGCTAAAAAAAGCAGCACACGTATTAGAACAAGGAGGATTGATTATTTATCCCACTGACACAGTCTATGCTCTAGGATGTCTGAGTAATAATATCAACGGCCTTCAGCGTTTGGCAAACATCAAAAAAATAAAATTAGATAAAGCTCCTCTTAGTTTTTTTATGAGGAATTTTAGTGATTTGTCTAATTATGTCAGGCCTTTGGATAATTCGACTTTTAAACTCTTAAAACGGTGTTTACCTGGCCCATATACTTTTATCCTGCCATGTTTAAAACTCCAAAAACCATTCGAAAGAAGAAGGTCGATTGGCATAAGAATGGCTCATCATCCCGTATTAGAAGCACTAATGGATCTTGTCACAGCTCCTTTGATTACAAGCTCACTACACGATGAAGACGAAATATTGGATTATACCACTGATCCTACTACAATTTATGAGTATTGGGAAAAAAATATAGACCTTATGTTGGAGGATGGTTATGGTGGAAATATACCTTCTACAGTGGTCGATTTATGTGGTACTGAACCAAAATTAGTAAGGGAAGGTAAAGGAAACTTAAATATTTTGTAAAAAAAAAGCATCCCCATGTTTGGGCATGCTTTTCAAATATTATGAAATAAATACTAATTCATGCCTTGCTGAATCAAATCGTAAAATTGATCTAATTTTGGGAGTACAACTATACGTGTTCTTCTGTTTCTTGCTCTATTAGAAGCACTATCATTGTCAACTAATGGAATGTAATAACTTCGACCAGCAGCAGTCATTCTCTCTGGACTAACATTAAAGTCATTTTGAAGAATTCGAATCACGGAAGTAGCTCGTTTAACACTCAAATCCCAGTTGTCATCAATACCATCAATTTTAATTGGAACATTATCAGTGTGACCTTCTACCATAAATTCAATTTCAGGTTTGTCATTTACCACTTTCGCAACTTTACCCAAAACTTCTTTAGCTCTTTCAGTTACGGTGTAGCTTCCGCTTCTAAACAATAGTTTGTCAGAAATAGAGACATAAACCACTCCTTTTTCGACATTAATTTCAATATCATCATCACTCATATTACCCAAAACTCCTTTAAGACTAGTAACAAGAGCTAAAGTCACAGAATCCTTTTTGGTCATGGCATCCTGCATAGTTTGGATCTTCAGGTCTTTTTCCTTCATGCTTTCTAAGGACATCTCAAGGTTTTCAGCCCCCTTTTGGGAGAGGGTAGTTAAATTACCTATGTTGTTAATTAGGTCTTGATTGTTAGCTTGAAGAAAATTCACTCTGTCTTGTAATGAGGCTAGTCGAGCTTCAGCAGCTTCCTTTTCTTCATTACAGGTGTTAAGTTTCACAGTGGCAGTATCCAACAAACTTTTAGTGTTTTGTTGAAGTGTTTCCAATTCAGCGTATTTCTTTTGAGAAACACAAGACGAAAGAAATATAGCAAAAACGATTGCTATTGCAAGATGTTTTTTCATTTTGATTTTGTTGAACTTTAAATTAATCTCACGTAAATGTAATATAAAAACATAAATAAACCTCCTGGGTTTCATAAATTCTTTTTTTTCAGTAAAAAATAACGAATAGGCAAATAAGTTTCTGTGTAGTAGTTAATAGATAATGGATTTAGAGAGATTTTTTCTTTTATTCTACTACGATTTTTATAAAATGAATAGTGAGCTTTGATAATCGCAAGAGCATTTGAAAACTCAAATTTTAAAATAAAAAACAGGAATGCCATACCATCCCACATCATACGCTCAGCTATAAGAAAACTTCTGTTTTTAGGTAAGTTTTTAAGTAATAAGTAGAGGGAGTTTCTAAAATTCAAAAAAGTTTTTTTTGGAGAGGGTTTCAATGTGCCACCGCCCAAGTGATATACTTTTGTTTTGTAAAGGGAGTATACATCCAAATTCAGGTTAAATATTCTCCAACAAAAATCTATTTCTTCCATATGGGCAAAGAAATTCTCATCAAATCCTTTCAAAGACATAAAAACCTTTTTTCTAACGAAAAAACAGGCGCCACTAGCCCAAAATATTTTCTCATCTATGTCGTATTGACCATGATCATATTCAATGTGATTGAACAATCTCCCTCGGCAATAAGGATAGCCCAAACGGTCAATAAATCCACCTGCTGCTCCTCCATATTCAAATTTATTTGGCTGGTTTAAGTCCATGATATGGGGTTGAGCTACGACTGTTTTGGGATGTTTTTCAAAATGATCCAAAAAAGGAGATAACCATTTTGGATTTACCAAAACATCATTGTTGAGCAAACAAATGATGTCCTCTTCAACGAAGACTAGTCCTTTGTTGTATCCACCTGCATATCCATAATTGTCATCCAATAAAATGATTTTAACAGTTGGGTGGTTTTTTTTTGTATAAGCCACAGAATCATCTGTGGAAGCATTGTCAATAAGATATAATGTTGCTTCGGGGCTATTGTCTACTGTTTTTTTAAGAAAACGTTTCAATAATTTTTTTCCGTTCCAATTTAAAATGGCAATGGCAATCGATCTCATTGTTTGGAATTGTATTGTGGTAAATCAAATAGTAAAAGATATTGACCTTTTTTATAATCCATTCTACAAAAGAAGTGAATAAAACCATTTGTCAGCATCAAATAGTCACTATTTAGCACTAAATTATAACGTGCAATTTGATCGAATGTTTTTTGGGTCAACTTTACATAAGGGGACTTACATTCAATCAATAGATAAATGGATTGGTCGGGTTTGAAAACTATCAAGTCGTACCTTTTGACTAAATTGTTAAAACTTATTTTTTTCTCAACCTGAATAAAACCAATAGGAACTTTTTTGATCTTCAACAAGAATTGGATACAATGTTGACGCACCCATTCTTCAGGAGTTAAAGCCAACCATTTTTTTCTTACAGGGTCGAAAATATAGCTTTTATTTTCCTTACTTTTAAACAAGAAATCGAATTTGGGAAAGTTGAGTTTTTCCATGTAGCAAAATTGCATATAATTTTTCAGGATGCAGGAATTTAATCAGTTATTGTCCTCAATAGAAAGGTCTGAATTCAAACCCTTTTATTTATTGTCAGGAACAGAGCCCTATTTTATAGACCGTTTTGAGGCTAAAATAACTGAAAAGCTGACAGACGAAGCCTCTCGCTCTTTTGATTATTCATTGTTTTACGGTAAAGAAGTTGAAACCCGAGAGGTTATTGAAACAGCCAAACGATTTCCGCTTTTGGCTACTTATCATTTGGTTGTTGTCAGAGAGGCCCAGCACTTGGACAAATCAACTGACCTTATTGCTGAATATCTTTCTCAACCTCAAAAAAAAACAATCATTGTTTTTTGCTATAAATACAAACCTTTTGACAAAAGAAAAAAACTGTATAAAGTAGCGAAAAAGATAGGGGCAGTGCTTGAAACAAAAGTTTTATATGATAACCAAGTTGAAAAATGGATTGCCAATAGTTTGAAAGCAGCTAAGTTTAAAATTGAAGCTAAGCCGCTACAAATTTTATCGGAGGCTTTGGGAAATGACTTAAGTAAAATCGAAAAAGAGGTAGAAAAGTTAAAAATAGTTCTAGATGAAAACACCCAAATTACCCCAGAACTGATAGAACAGCATGTGGGTTTTAGTAAGGATTTCAATAATTTTGAGCTTTATAAAGCAGTTGGAATGCGAGACTTTTACCATTGTACAAAAATTGTGAAATATATGGCTGAAAATCCCAAAAACCACCCATTAGTACTAACTATTTCCGGTTTTTATAACTTTTTTAGAAGGCTTCTTTTGTTTCATGGTTTGGAGGACAAGTCAAAAGCCTCTTCTCTATTAGGTGTTAACACATATTTTATTAAGGACTATGAGCAAGCTTCCAAAAAATTTAATCTTAAACAAACCAGCAAAGCAATAAAGTTTACATTAGAGGCTGATTTAAAAAGTAAAGGAGTAGGTGTAAGGTCTGGTAATCAATATCATATACTTCAAGAATTACTTGCAAAGGTTTTTGCTGCTTAAGATTAAAATAAAGGAAATTTTTTGGGATCGTTTTCATGCATTATTTCGTAGATACATTCAAATATATCCTCAGCAGAAGGTTTGGAAAAATAGTCTCCATCTTCAGCATATGCTGGACGATGCTCTTTAGCTGCAATTAGCTTGGGTTCACTGTCTAAAAGAGGGTAAATGTTTTGTTCTTCCAATAATTTTTGCAGAATATAAGCAGATGCTCCACCAGGCATGTCCTCATCGACAATCAACAAGCGGTTTGTTTTTGCCAGGCTGTGTCTGATCTCTTTTTCTTTGTCAAAAGGGATTAGTGTTTGTACGTCAATTACTTCTGCTATGATATCATATTCCTCGAGTTTAAGAGCTACTTCATGAACAATTCTCAAAGTAGATCCATAAGAAACTATTGTGATGTCAGTACCCTCTTTGAGTATCTCTATCTTACCGATGGGCAAACAATACTGTCCAAGATTTGAAGGAAGTTTTTCTTTGATTCGATATCCGTTTAGTGATTCAACTATAACTGCAGGTTGATTCGCTTTTAGTAAGGTGTTGTAAAATCCAGCTGCTTGGGTCATATTTCTGGGAACTAAAAGATGAACACCTCTCATCAAATGGATCAAACCCGCCATTTGAGATCCTGAATGCCATATACCTTCTAGCCGGTGACCTCTTGTTCTGATTATCAAAGGAGCCAATTGTCTACCCTTAGTCCTATAACTCAATGTAGCTAGATCGTCACTTATAATATGAATACAATATAATATATAGTCCAGGTACTGAATTTCAGCAATAGGCTTTAAACCACGTAGAGCCATACCAATACCCTGCCCTAATATAGTAGCCTCTCTTATTCCAGCATCGGCAACCCTTAGGTTACCAAATTTCTTTTGTAATCCCTCTAAACCTTGATTGACACCACCAATTTTTCCACTATCCTCACCAAAAATAATCAAGCGGTCCTCTTTTTTAAGTAATTGATCAAAATTATCTCTTAAAATAATCCTACCATCCACCATGGGTGCATCTTGTGCATATTTTGGAGCAATTAATTCAACATGATCTGTCCCATTGATCCCCTCACTGTAAAGGTGTGAAGAATATTTATCTTGTAAAGTGTCTTTAATATCTTTCAACCACTTTTTGAAAGACATTGTATTTTTTATACTGTGTTTAACCAATATGGGGAGTGTTTTCCTTGCTGTGGCTATGACATCGTGATAAAATAGTTCAGTTTTTTCATTTAAATTTTTATAAAGAATTTTAAGTTCCACATCGTTATTAGAAAGTGGCATAAATACTTCTAAAAATTCATTTAAACGATCTTTTAGACTAAAAATCGGTTTTTGATAAGCTTCCCATGCAAGTTTTTTCGCCTGCTTGACATTGGATTTGATCTGGGACTCTATTTCCTCAAGGACTTCAATATTTGAAATGCCATTGGAAAGAATCCATTCCCTCATCTTGAGGTTACAATCGTATTTTTTTTCCCATTGGAGTCTATCTTTAGACTTGTATCTCTCGTGAGATCCCGAGGTAGAATGTCCAAGTGGCTGAGTAAGCTCGGTTACATGAATAATAATAGGGATGTGATTTTCACGTGCTATTTTGGAAGCGTATGCATATGTTTTGAGAAGTGATGAATAGTCCCAGCCCTTAACGGTCAAAATCTCGATTCCCTCATCATTTTCTCGGGCAAAACCCGCGAGAGCTTTAGATATACTTTCTTTGGTAGTTTGTTTTTTGTTATCAACAGAAATACCATAACCGTCATCCCAAATACTCATAATCATTGGAATCTGTAAAACTCCAGCTGTATTGATTGCTTCAAAGAACAACCCCTCACTGGTACCAGCATTTCCGATTGTTCCCCAAGCAATTTCATTTCCATTGTTGGAAAACTTCTTCCCATTTTTTATTTTTAAATTCCTGTAAATCTTAGAGGCTTGTGCCAAACCGATAAGGCGAGGCATTTGAGCCCCTATAGATGAAACATCCGAAATGTGGTTTTTAGATTGGGTCTGATCTAACCATTTCCCATTTTCATCAACCAGCATATTGGAAAAATGACCCACCATTTGCCTTCCGGCAGACATAGGTTCTTTTTCGATATCTGGATTGGCATAAATCGCTGCAAAAAGTTGCTCAGGATTGAGATGTCCTTGGGCGAACATAATGGTTTGGTCTCTGTAGTAACCTGAGCGAAAATCACCTGGCTGAAAAAATCGATTGAGAACAATTTGAGGTAATTCTTTACCATCACCAAAAATACCGAAAGTTCCTTTGCCACTAAGCACCTCTCTTCGGCCAAGAACACTGGCTTGTCGACTAGTATAAATAATTTTGTAATCTTCGAGAACCTGCTTTTTGTAATCCTCAAAGGTCAGTTTTGTATTGCTCTCTTGGCTATCAATCATCATTGTGGATGTCAAATTTACAAAATTTTGTAAAGGTGGATTGTCTAAAAAAGATTAGCCTTTTTATAAAGCCTTTTTAAAACCACCTTCTGGAAAAAAGATTTGATAATTGTTTAGGACTAAATGTAAGTATAAAGCGAATTTTAGTTTCATATGGAATCTCATTAAACTCCCATCCATTAGAAGTATGGAGGGGAAAAAAGATTTCTAAATAATCGGGAAGGATATTGAAACGAATTCCGGAACCATACAAGAAATGTGAATTAACTCCATGATTTTTGAGTATTCCAAAATCTGCATATAGTTCAATCCATTTCCATACTCCTAGAGTTAGATTTGAGGTTAATAAATAATCATTTGCTGTGACAGGAAAAACCATTGATTTAAAGCCACCCTCGGCCATTACAATTTGTTGGCTAAAAAGACCATCATTTTCTGATCTTCCAAAATAATTATAACGAAATAAATAATCCTGCGGTCGATTGAGGTTAAAATCAAAAAAGTTTGTTTCTTGTTGACCATGACTTAAAAATTTTCCTGTGAAAAATCTAGCCGTAAATTGACTTCCATTGGATAAAAGTCTTCTATAGTCAAATGTCATTTCGAATTTGGTAAATTTCTTTGAATACTGTATACCGGTCTCAATGGTAATATGCTTCAATGCTCCACGATTTGAGAAAAGGTGTCTAAGGTAAAAAAGTTCATAATTCGGTGTTGTAAATGAGTCAGGGGGATCATCTCTTTTTACACTATAGTAGTACAAACCAATTGAGTTACGCTTGTTTGATCTAAAATCATCAGTCCTGAAATAAAAGTTGATTCCCGGGGTTATAACTTGATACCTCAAATCTTCCAAATAATGATAACTACTTCCAAAAAAACTTAGAGAAGTTGCATAATTACTTTTACTGAAATTGTTAATCAAATATGACATTAAGACTTTTCCAACCATATCTTTTTGAATTGAAGAATATTGGGGCATCAATTCAAAAGTGAATTTTTGAGTAAGTAACCCCTTATCATAAAATCTTGAACCCAGTGATAGTCCATCATATAGATTGTAGTTGACCACGGGATTATAATAGATTTGATTTCTTTTTGGAGATTCATAATCTCTCAAAAAATTGAATTGTATGGGCTTTAGATTTAAAAAATTTTTTGTGTAACGCCAATTATTGCTTTTGTTGGATTCCGGCAATCTTATTTTCGGATTGATAACTACATAATCAGGTTTTAAATTTTTTAGAGTAAAGCTGAGGTTTGTTCCCATGTTTTCAATCCAAACCTGGTCAATTATAGAGTCATTCTTTACTTGTGAGAGCTCAAACGGTATTTTGTCATCATAATACTTTGACAACCTAACCCTAATACTGTCTTTATTTTTATTTAGATTTTTTATGCTAATGTCTATAGGCAATCGTTCTTTAAGGTAAAACTTCTCGAACCAATCAATATCCTTAGGGCTGTATTTTTTCAACAAACTTAGAAAGGTCAATTTTTTTTCAGATTGATTAAGATATTGTTTGAATACTTTATCGATAATTTGTTTTCCAATATAATGTTCTATATACCTGAGTCCTATTCCTACGTGGTAAGGAGAACCAATCTTTTCATTAAATTTAATTAGTTTGTCTTTTGGTAAAAAATCAGATTGATGCAGGTTGGCTCTTTCCATAAACTCATAATACATCCAAAAACTTTCATTAAAATCAATTTCTGCCAACGTATATGCTTTCAATAATTTAAAACCACCTACTCGTCCTAAGTATTTTTCTTTGGGATAGTAGGTTTCAATATATTTGATCATTATGTAGGTTTGAAGTCCACCAACAATCCAATGATCTTTTCTCAGATCAATAGCTAGGTTGTTTGATAAGTAAAAATGTAAATATGATTTCAAAAAGCTTATCTCATCTAAAAATGAATTATTGAAAGGAGCTAAAAACTTTGGCAGATCATTTAGCCCAAAAAAGGGATTTTTGTTGTAGATCAATGCGGGAACTACATACTTTTTTTCCCCTTTGTAATTAAAAATACCTGTGACAAAAGCATCAATTCTTTTAACCTTATCCAAGTTGGTTCTATTTTTATCGTTTTTTTTAAAAATATCAGTAATTATGACACGATCATCTGTAACATTAAAAGTTTCAAATGGGTTGTTTTTTGTGAAGTAGAGTATTAGTTCTCTATTCTGTTTTCCTGAAAAGTAATGTATACCATCATTAACTTTCATTTTTTGAAGATTGCTTTGGACAGTTGTCCCATCAGGGACAGTAAGCTTTAAATTGTAGGACCCAGTCTTTATGCTGAAGTCGTTAAGATTAAGATGACTGTAATTTCTCCATTGGTTATCGTAAAATGGACTTAAAGCTATGTACCAGTATCTCAGCATAACATCACCTTTTGAATCATAACCGTATCCCGTAAATTTAGAATCCGGAAGAGCCACCTGATAATCCAAGGATAGGGTTGTTGTATTATTTCCACCAACACTCGAGTTGAATACTACCCTAATAATGTCTGGTTGGTTTTCTAGCCTACTCCAGTTTGTTTTTAAACCATCAACAGTGATAGAGTTGATAACAGTAAAACCCAATCTAGATTTATTTGACAAATAGAAACTTCGATCATATTCTTCAACAAACCTTTCAGCCATTGGGGATTTTACACTTGAGTAAGCATTGGACCAATCAGTGAGGTATATTGTATCTACACTCATTGGAGATATACTCTCAAAAATGATCTTTTGACTGATTTGAATTTTTTTTCCTGAAGCATCAATTGAAGCATCTATATCGTAAGAAATATGATTTTGACCAAAAATCAAATCACCCACCAATAGTGTAAATAAGGTAAAAGTTGTTAAATTTCTTATGAGATCAAGATTAGAAGTTAGTTTTAAAATATATCTGCTTGTAAAATGTTCTTGAATAGATTCATCTTAATGCGTTTCAAGCTCTTTTGCTAAATACTTGCCAGTATGGCTTTTTTTGACTTTTACAATCTCCTCTGGAGTCCCTTGCCCAACTAATTTACCTCCATTTTTTCCACCTTCAGGACCAATATCGATCAGGTGATCTACAAGTTTGATCACATCCATATTGTGTTCAATAATCAATACGGTATTTCCTCTTTTAACTAGTCTATCCAAAACCTCCATTAAAACTCTTACATCCTCGAAATGAAGTCCTGTAGTGGGTTCATCCAATATATATAGAGTTTGTCCTGTATCTTTTTTTGATAACTCAGTAGCCAATTTTATTCGTTGCGCCTCGCCACCAGACAGTGTAGTTGAAGATTGACCTAAGGTAATATATCCCAATCCAACATCTTGAACGGTTTTTAATTTTTGATAAATTTTGGGGTGACTTTCAAAAAAACTACAGGCTTGGTTAACCGACATTTCCAAAACATCTGCAATTGATTTTCCTTTAAATCTTATTTCTAGAGTCTCTCGATTAAAACGTTTGCCATTACAAGTTTCACATTCTACATGGACATCAGGCAAAAAGTTCATTTCAATTACTTTCATACCACCGCCTTGACACGTTTCACATCTTCCCCCTTTGACGTTAAAACTGAATCTTCCTGGTTTATAGCCCCTTATTTGTGCCTCGGGAGTGAGTGTGAATAAATTTCTGATTTCACTAAAAACTCCACAATAAGTAGCCGGATTACTTCTTGGGGTTCTACCAATGGGAGACTGATTTACATCAACTACTTTATCCAAATACTTTAATCCGTCAATTTTCTTAAATGGCAGAGGAGGTTTGACACCATTGTAAATATGTGCATTGAGAATAGGGTATAGGGTTTCATTGATCAGAGTCGATTTTCCACTACCTGATACACCTGTTACACCGATCATGATTCCTAGAGGGATTTGGATTTCTATATTTTTAAGATTGTTACCGGTGCATCCAGACAAAACAATACGTTTTCCATTTCCTTGTCTTCTATTTTTTGGTATTTGTATTTGCTTTTGATGATTCAAGTACTGTGCTGTGAGGGTTTTATGTTTTTTTAACATTTTGGGGCTTCCCTCAGAGATTATTTCACCTCCATTTTTACCGGCCATTGGACCTATATCAATAATGTGATCGGCTCGCAGGATCATCTCTTTGTCATGCTCAACAACAATCACTGAGTTACCAATGTCCCTCAATGATTCTAGGGAATTAATTAGTTTTTCATTATCTCTTTGATGCAAACCAATACTGGGTTCATCCAATATATAAAGTACACCTACCAGTTGCGATCCAATTTGGGTGGCCAGTCTTATACGTTGGGCTTCACCTCCTGAAAGGGATTTTGACGACCGATTCAGAGAAAGATAATTTAGACCTACATCCAACAAGAATTTTAATCTCGTTTTGATTTCTTTAATGATCTCCCCAGCTATTTTTAGCTGGTTGTTGGATAATTCTTTTTGCAAATCTTCAAACCACTGAAAAAGGTCTCCCAAATCTAAAGCACTGACATCTTCAATATTTAGACCATTAATTTTAAAATTTAGAGATTCTTTATTTAAACGTGCACCACGACATGAACTGCATTTTTTTTCATCCATAAAACCATTTGCCCAACGTTTGATCCCAGAAGAATCTGTGTTATCAAATTGGTATTTTATAAAATTTTCAATACCCTCATAATCTATTTTGTAATCTCTTGTTATGCCCAATGTTTTTGAGGCCACGGTAAACTTTTCGTTTCCCCCTTTAAGGATAACCTCTAATGCTTCCTTTGGTATGTTCTTTATAGGGTCTGAGAGCGAAAAGTTATAACGTTTGGCTATCACCTCCATTTGTCTGAACCCCCAATTACTCTTCTTCTCTCCCAATGGAGATATTCCCCCCTTTTCTATAGAAATACTATCGTCTGGAATGATTTTATCTATGCTTACTTCAAACTGATTACCCAAACCTTTACAATCCAGACACATCCCTTTTGGTGAATTAAAAGAAAAAGAATTTGGTTCAGGAAGTGCATAGGAAACACCAGAAGTCGGACACATTAATTTTCTGCTGAAAAAACGTGATTTTTCTGTTTCTTCATCAATCAACATTATTGATTCTTCTCCATAATTCATGGCTGTTTTGAGGGATTCTATTAGTCTTTTGAGATAATTTTCATCTTGTTTTATCCTGATCCTGTCAATGATCAACTCAATGTCGTGGGTTTTATATCTATCAACTCTCATACCAGGGGTCAAATCTAATATTTCACCATCCACCCTTACCCTGAGAAAACCTTGTCTGGAAAGGGAATCAAACAACTCTCTATAATGCCCTTTTCGAGCTTTTATCATGGGAGATAAGATAATAACCTTTTTATCTATATATTCCTCAAGTATAAGTTGGATAATCTGGTCATCACTGTAATTAACCATTTTTTCTTGTGTCACATAGCTGAATGCTGTTCCAACACGTGCAAAAAGAAGTCTGACATAATCATAAAGTTCAGTAATGGTTCCTACGGTAGAGCGAGGACTTTTAGAGGTGGTTTTTTGTTCTATCGCAATTACCGGAGAAAGCCCATCTATTTTATCGACATCAGGCCTTTCCAAGTTCCCCAAAAATTGCCTTACGTAGGCTGAAAAAGTTTCAATATATCGGCGTTGTCCCTCTGCATAGATGGTGTCAAAGGCCAATGAAGATTTTCCACTACCGGAAAGCCCCGTAATAACTACTAATTTATCCCTAGGTATTTTAAGGCTTACATTCTTAAGGTTGTGAACCCTAGCCCCTTGAATATCAATACAACTTAAGCTTTCTTTCATATTCAATCTTACAAAAATAGTAATTTAAAGGGGGAATTTACGACTACAAACTATCATAACTTTTCATGATAAAAGTAAAATTTAGGAGAGTAGATCAAGTAAGTTTTTCCTTTTCCTTCTCAACAAAATCCTCTAATTCACTAAAAAATATTTTAAAATCTATGGCGATCTTTGGATAATTTTTTTCTAGCGCCACCAATGCCGATGATAAATTTGATGAGAATTTTGTACGAAGTGATATTTGAGAAAGAATTTTTTCCATGCCATCAAACGTCCCGTAAGCTAAAAACCAATTATATTTTGATATGATTGGTAAAATCTTTTTTGTTTTATCAGGTAAAATACATGAATACTTTTCCAACATAACATAAAAATGTTTACTAAACTGTTCAAGTGGCTCAGGATGATAATTATTCCATTGATTCGCTAAAAAATGATCGAAAAACATATCAACAATGACCCTGCTGTAGTGACGAAATTGAGGAAATAATAGAGTGACATTTTTTTTAAACAAAAGGTGTCGATCGGTAAAATAATCAATCTTACGATGCAATAAAATCCCATTTTGTATAGTCTCTGGATAATCTAAATAAGCTTTTCCTTTCACATGATCTCCAATAAAATTACCAATGCATAGAGATTCGTCAGAACCAGATAAATAAACATGTGCGAGGTAATTCATATGATTGTTTTCTTAAATATTAAATTCAAAACTAATATAATTATACCAGTGTAATTATCAACTCTAATATGGAATAAGAAAAAAATGAATTATCTAAAATAGAGCATTCGTTATCTTTGTATATGACTTTAATCAAATCCATCTCAGGAATTAGAGGAACCATCGGAGGTAAAACTTCTGATAACCTCACTCCACTTGATACTGTATTATTTACTTCTGCTTATGCCTGTTGGTTAAAGAAAAACCTCAAGGAAAAAGAGTACAAGGTAGTGGTGGGGAGAGATGCCAGGATCTCCGGTAGTATGGTGCAAGGTTTGGTCAACCAGACTTTAGTAGGGTATGGTATAGAGGTACTGGATGTGGGCCTATCCACCACGCCCACGGTTGAAATGGCGGTTACACAACATAAAGCTCATGGTGGGATCATTATTACCGCAAGTCACAATCCCAAGCAATGGAATGCGCTAAAACTATTTAATCAAAGAGGTGAGTTTTTGAATGCTGCATCTGGAAAAAAAATACTTGAAATTGCACAAAAACAGGAGTTCGAATATGCAACTATCGATCATTTAGGAAAAGTAACCCAAGTATTAGGAGCAATAGAAGAACACGTTCAAAGAGTTTTAGCCCTTCCCTTAGTCAATTCAGGAAGCATAAAGCAAAAAAAATTTAAGGTAGTGTTAGATGCAGTAAACTCTTCTGGAGGTATTGCCGTCCCAATACTTATGGAAGCCCTGGGTGTAACCACTGTTCAGATTTATTGTGATCCTACAGGTGATTTTCCTCACAACCCTGAACCCTTGAAGGAAAATTTAACAGTGCTGTCTGAGAAAGTAGTAGAGGAAAAAGCCGATCTTGGTATCGTTGTTGATCCTGATGTTGATAGACTAGCCTTTGTCGATGAAAATGGAGAGGTTTTCGGAGAAGAATATACATTGGTTGCTTGTTCTGACTATATTTTATCAAAAACACCCGGAAATACGGTATCCAATCTTTCATCGACCCTTGCACTGTCTGATATAACAATTCAAAGAGATGGTAATTATCATGCCAGTGCGGTCGGTGAAGTGAATGTGGTTGAAAAAATGAAAGAAGTCGAAGCTGTAATTGGAGGGGAGGGCAATGGAGGCGTTATCTATCCTGATTTGCATTATGGGCGTGATGCTTTGGTTGGAATTGCTTTATTTTTAAGCCTTTTGGCAGAAAAAAATCAAAAAGTATCCGTTCTAAGGGCTTCTTATCCAGATTATGTAATGTGCAAAGCTAAAATCTCCTTTTCAAAAGGAATGGATGCGGATTCAATTCTCAAAAAGTTTGAACTAAAATATTTTGAAAAAAATCCTAATACTATTGATGGAGTTAAGCTGTCCTTTGAATCGTCATGGGTACACCTCAGAAAATCCAATACTGAACCTATTATAAGGGTTTATACTGAAGCAAAAAGCGAAAAAGAGGCTAATGAATTGGCGCAACGGTTCTTGAAAGAGATTGAAGAAATGATTTAATCCTTCGGGGCTTTATCTGCGTGTTTGAAACGCTTATGGGTCCACAAATACTGCGTTGGATCAGAATAAACATCTTGCTCTAACCATTCGGTGAAGGTATCTGTGATTCGATTTAACTTGGTTTTCTTTGGTTGATCACTGATTAACTCAAAACTGGCTTCGTAATACCCCCTTTTAACACGATTGATTTTAGCGTATACCACCCCAAAATCCAACTCACGGGCTACCATCTCCGCCCCAACAAAAACAGGAACCTTAACACCTAAAAAAGGTCTCCAATAAGATTTAGGCTTTGGACGTGGTGATTGATCACTCACAAAACCATAGACTGCTATATTACCCTCATCGTGTAAATTTTTGATTTGTTGAATTGCAGAATAACGAGAGATTAAATTACCTCGGTGCTTTTTTCTGATTTTAATGATCAACTTATTGAGGTATTTATTCATTATTGGTGTGTAAATACCATAACCTTGAGAAACTGTGTGATAGCCTATGGACAACATCCATTCCCAACTCGCATAGTGACCACACATGATAATTACACTTCTGTTTTCCCTCTCAAATTGAATCAAAACATCAAGGTTTTTAAAAACCATTCGTTTTTGCATTTCTTCAGAACTTATTGTGTAAGACTTAAACGCTTCCAAAGTAATATCACAAAAATGTTTATAAAATCTTTTTTCAATCCACTTAAGATCATCTTCGCTTTTGTTTGGAAAAGCTTTTCTGAGATTGGATCGGACTATTTTTTTTCGATATCCCAGAAGGTTATATATTATCAGTCGTAAAAAATCAGAAAAAACATAAAGGACATTGAAAGGAATGGAAGCTATCAGATAGATAAAGGGATATGCAATAAGGTATACTGCTCTTTGCAAGTCTATTTTTTCACAAAGATAGTATATTTGTTACTGTAAAATCTTTGCATGTCTACACTTCCATCTATTGTAACCGCAATTATAGTTTCCAATGTTTTACTTTCATTCATAGGTTTTAAAAATCAAAGTTTTTTTAAAAAGTATCAATTTCAAATGGGAAAAATCAAGGCCGGGGAACAAATACGCATGTGGAGCTCTGGTTTTCTTCATGTAGACTTTAATCATTTGTTTATCAATATGTTGTCATTGTATTTCTTTGCAGGATATGTAGTTTATAGTTTAGGTGAAATGAAATTTTTAGCTTTGTATCTTAGCAGTCTTTATATAGGAAATTACCTCTCGTTTCTTTATCACAATCAGCAAAATGAATATACAGCAGTGGGAGCAAGTGGAGCTGTGTCAGGAATCGTTTACAGTGCTGTTTTGTTGTATCCTGATATGAAAATGTTATTAATCTTTTTTCCCATACCACTGCCAGGCTATATCATGGCAAGCATATATCTTATTTACACTATTTACGGAATGAGAAAACAAGGAGACAACATTGGTCATACCGCTCATTTTGGAGGTGCTTTAGCTGGGTTGATTGCTACTATAGCATTTGCCCCCAGCGTATTAATAGATTCTAGATTTACATTATTAATACTAGCTTCAACCCTAATTATAGCCGCATTTATTTTTAAATGGAAAAACTGATTACTTCTTAAGTAACTCTTCAACTTTTTCTTCAAGTGCTTTTCCTCTTAGGTTTTTTGCAACTATTTTACCATTTTGATCCAAAATAAAAGTAGCCGGTATTGATCTTACTTGGTAAGCCTTAGCAATAGGTTCGCTCCAATACTGTAAATGAGAAACATGGGACCACTTTAAGCCGTCATCCTCAATAGCCTTAATCCAATTGTCTTTGCTTTTATCAAGGGAAACTCCAACAACGCTTAGGCCCTCAGCTTTGAGTTTATTATAAGTTCTCACTAAGTTTGGATTTTCAACACGACAAGGACGGCACCAAGAAGCCCAAAAATCTACAATAGTTATTTTACCCAAATTATCTGCCAATTTCACCAATTCACCTGTAGGACTTGGACCCTCAAAGTCAGGAGCTATCTGACCTACCTCAGCAGGAGCTTGAGCAGGATTGATAATTTTATTTAATTTCTCACCCGTTTTACTTTTTTGTATCCTTGGAGTTAAATTTTCAAAAATTGGTTTTACCTCTTTATTGGTCATTTGTTTCGTCATTACAAATCGCTCAAGAATCAGAACCGAGACATAGGAATCAGGGTTATCTTTAATGAATGCAATTTCAAAATCTCTAACTTGATTTTGAACATCTTTGTATTGCTCCTGAAGATCGCTTACCAATAAATTATCCCCGGCTGTGTTGGCTTGCTGTAAATCTCTTCCAATATCATTCATGGAGTTTACAAAAACCTTTGTGTCATTTTTATATTTCATTAATGCATCATTAGATACTGTTCCCAGAGCCTGAGAACTCATCAAACTATCTTTATACAAGGAGACTCTAATTTTACCTGACTCAAGTATAAAAGGGAAATTTCCCCTAATACTTTGAACCGAGAAAAAATTTACGTCAGGTGATTCAACAACACCGCTCATTTGAAAAGCACCATTGATAACGGATATAGAATCAACCACTACAGGTTGTTGGTTGGAATCAGCGGTAACACGGTAAACCATATCACCATCTTTGATATCGATAGATCCATTGATGGTAAATTCACCGCTATTGGTGGAGCAACAAATAAAAAATAAATATGTAATTAGGAAAAATATTTTTTTCATAGTGAAGCTAAATTATTAATTTTAATGCCTTTTAATTGTCAATAAGTTTTATTCTATTTGACAATGTAAATGTAAATAATAAATTACCTTAAAATAAACAGTTCTTGATTAATGTTAAAACATGACTTTAGAAGCCTTAAACGAATTCTAGGTAAAAACTATTTACTTAATCGTCAATTACTTGCTGGAGACGGATCTGTATACAGGATTTACCCTGAGGGTGTTCAAAAAAATTAAAAACAAACCCCAATAAGTTTATATTAGAGGTGTTTTTTTCGAAAGATGAACAAACAGTTGGACAAACTAAAGTGTAAGCAACTTCAAATTATAAAAGTTCTCACGAGCTTAAATCTCTAACTAGTATTAAAAACGAACAACTTTATTTAATTCTATTTCCAGTTCTTTAATTTACTAGTAAAACCTATACCTGGATTGAAAGTATTTGTTGGGTCAAGAGTTTTATAAAAATTTCTAAGGCTATCTTTAGCCTTATACTCATGTCCTACATTATGCTCTGATGGGTATTCAGCTCCTCTGTTATCATAAATTTTAAAAAGTTTTTCTTTGAGTTTTTTTTGATCAACACCTTTTTTTATAACATAATTTTGATGTAGGACATGACAAAATAAATGTCCATAGTAAAGCTTCATTTCAAACATGTCGTCAATTTCTTTAGGTAATTTTTCAAACCAATTTTTTTCATTTCGAGGAAATGCTATATCTAATGACATTTCTCCTCCAATTTTATCTTCATTTAATGCTGCATATCTTCCAAATGCACTTGCAGCAGTAAACCTGTGTAAAATTGCCTTTTTACCCTCTTTTTCAGTACACTCAAAAAATCCACCATTATTGTTTTTGAAGAATTTTTTAAAGTATTTTCTTGCCTCTTCAATTCCATCATCTGACATTTCAATAATCCAATGGTGTTCATATAAACCTCTAAATTTTTCAATTCTTTTTGGTAAATGATTTGGCCAAAAATTACTTAAAAATTGCATCAGTCTATCTGAAAGCCTAGTTGGTAAAAACGGTATTTTCTTTGAAATTAAGTCAACTTTTCTTTTGAGCTCAAAAAGTGTTGGGAGAAATTTAGTTCCAAGTTTTTCTATAACAATAAATGTGTCTTTACTATATTTTTTGGCAGCATCATAGCAATCTTTATGTAAATAATCTCCAGAGGTTGGAAGTGTTTTAAAATTTAATAAAATATCTCTTCTAATTTTAGTGAATATTTTAGAGTCGTTTGTTCCAACATAAAAAACTTTATTTTTCTTTGGAATGTCATATGTATCTAAACGAACAGCAAAAACTGCAATTTTTCCTGCACTTCCAGATGCATTGTATAGAAGTCTTTTGTCAGCATTAAATCTAGATGGTATTTTTGATTCTACATCCCTTATAATTTCAACATATTTATCGTCAGATGCTAACTTCTTACTTTTAACTATATCCAAATTTGTATAATTTTTATTTTGAAGGTTTATTAAAATTTCCTCGGGACTTTTTCCAAGATTTATATCTAGTTCATTCACTAATTCAAGCTTTCCATCTTTATTTACCTTTGCATAAAGAGCAAGTTCAGTATATGCAGGACCTCTTTTGACCAAAGATCCACCGGAATTATTACAAACTCCACCAACTATTGAAGCGCCTATAGAAGTTGATCCTATGACAGAGTGAGGCTCTTTTCCTTCAGGTTTTAGCTTTTTTTCCAGGTCATATAATGTACTGCCAGCTAATCCTATAATCTGATTTCCATCGTTTATTAAGTGGATATGATCAATTCTCATTGTATTAATAATAATAATTGGTCTATCATACCCACTACCATATGGTGTTGAGCCCCCAGTTAATCCTGTATTTGCCGCTTGCATGATAATAATCATTTCTTCCCTTACACAAATTTTAAGGACATCCCATAACTCAATTAATACTCCAGGTTTAATGACAGCTAATGCAATTCCCTCTCCATATCTCCAGCCTCTAGAGAAAGGTTCTTTGTTTAGACTGTCCGTATAGACATATTTTCTCCCTACTACTTTCCTAAATTCATGAATTAGCTTGCTAGTATCTTTCATATGTATCTTTATCAAAGTTATTGCTTTTGATCAATTTTCGAAATTTGAAGACATATGAAAAAATTATTTTTTGTAATTTTTGATATTATCATTATTTAGATATGAATCCAATTTTAAATTATCTGTGTCTTAGTAAATGAAAAATTTTTTTAATCAAATACTGTATTATCTCCTAAGTTAATCACAAAATTAAAATTTAATGGGGCATTTAAATCTTCTAGACAAAAATTATCCTTTAAATTCTGATCAAATCAGTTTTTATCAAAACAACGGATTCATCAAACTAAAAAACATATTTGATTCCGAAACATTGAGATTTTTCGAACAATCAATTTCCTATGTAGTAGATCGAAAATCAAAAGATTCAATTCCTCTAAATAAACGAGATACCTATGGAAAGGCTTTTTTACAAATTTTTAATCTGTGGACAGAGGACGAAGAAATTAAAAGATTTGTATTCTCTAAAAGATTGGCTAAGATTGCCACCGAATTGATGGAGGTTGAGGGAGTTAGAATCTATCACGACCAAGCCCTCTACAAAGAGAGTTATGGAGGCTTTACTCCTTGGCATGCAGATCAATACTATTGGCCATTAAGTAGTAATAGGACCATAACTGCTTGGATACCATTGCATAAAATTGACCACGAAATGGGGCCTTTAGAGTTTAGTGCTGGAAGTCAGGTTATTAGAGAGGGCAGAAGCTTGGCCATTAGTGATGAAAGTGAAAAACAAATCGAAAATCGATTGAGAGTAACTGATTTTGAAAAGGTATCAGAACCTTTTGATTTGGGTGAAATTAGCTTTCATTCTGGTTGGATTTTTCATCGTGCAGGCCCAAATAAAACTAATCAGACAAGGAAAGTAATGACCGTCATCTACATGGACAAAAATATGCGACTGGTATCACCTTCTAACGATGGACAGGTCAATGATTGGAATACTTGGTGTCCCGGGGCAAAAATAGGTGAAGTAA
>CAJWAA010000011.1 GCA_913020295.1 uncultured Flavobacteriaceae bacterium
CCTGCGACCTCCTGCTCCCAAAGCAGGCGCGATGACCGGGCTACGCTACACCCCGCAACAATTTTGATTATTTTTAATTGGTGCGCAAAGATAGGATTAAAAAAAAAGATTGCAAATCCTATAATCTCTTAATTTGATAACAATTTTCATATATTTAATGCATTGACAAAAACTTAAATAAATGGAACGTAAAATTACTCTTAGCGAAAAGGAAATACCAGATAAATGGTATAATGTAGTTGCCGATATGCCCAATAAGCCGCTTCCTCCTCTAAACCCTGGTACAATGGAACCCATAGGACCTGAGGCCTTAGCTTCTTTGTTTCCAATGGAGTTGATTAAACAGGAAGTAAGTATGGACAAATTTATTGATATACCTGATGAAGTTCGAAAAATATATTCCATGTGGCGTCCAACTCCCCTATACAGGGCTTACAATTTGGAAAAAAAGTTAGACACTCCAGCTAAAATATATTACAAATACGAAGGGGTGAGTCCAACCGGTTCACATAAACCTAATACAGCAGTTGCACAAGCCTATTACAATAAAAAAGAAGGGGTCAAAAAAATAACTACTGAGACAGGAGCAGGTCAGTGGGGAAGTGCACTAAGTTATGCCTGTCAACATTTTGATATTGAATGTGAGGTTTATATGGTAAAACTCTCTTATGATCATAAACCCTATCGAAAAGTAATGATGAATACCTGGGGAGCAAAAGTTTTTCCCTCGCCCTCTGAGGCTACTGAAATTGGAAAAAAATTCTTAGCAGAAGACCCAAATACTTCTGGGTCCCTTGGTATTGCAATATCAGAGGCCATAGAACGAGCAGCTTCTGATGAGCATACAAAATATGCACTGGGTAGTGTACTTAATCATGTCAAGCTTCACCAAACTATTATCGGACAAGAGGCCATTTTACAGATGGAAAAGGCAGGAGATCTTCCCGACATAGTCATTGCTCCATTTGGCGGAGGTTCAAATTTTTCTGGTTTGGCATTCCCTTTTTTAAGGCTCAATTTCGATTATGGTAAATCAATACGTTGTATTGCCAGTGAACCCTCCTCGTGTCCTAAGTTGACCAGAGGCGTTTTTAGATATGACTTTGGAGATACAGCTGGTATGACCCCTTTGTTACCTATGTTTACACTGGGTCACGATTTTGTCCCTGCGCCCATCCATGCTGGAGGCTTGAGGTATCACGGAGCAGGCGTTATTGTCAGTCAGTTGCTAAAGGATAAGTTGATCGAAGCAAGAGCCCACGACAATCTAGAGGTGTTTGAGGCAGGGGTTAAGTTTGCGCAAGCAGAGGGAATTATTCCTGCGCCCGAAGCCACCCATGGAATTGCCACCGCAATAGAAGAGGCGGAACGTTGTAAGCAAGAAGGTAAATCGGAAACCATTTTAATCAACCTTTGTGGTCACGGAAACTTTGATATGAAAGCTTATGAGGATTATTTTGCGGGCAATATAATTAAACATGAACTTTCAGAAGCTGAAATTCAAGCTTCGATTGCAAAATTAAATACACCCGAAATATAATTTTTAAACAGATTTAATCTCTAATACTATACTAATAGTGTGGAGATTTTTTATGTGTTAGAATAGACTTTTTGGTTTGAAATTTTGCAATTTCAAATCATTTTTCTGATTTTGAAAATACATTTGACTTGAACTTAACTTATTTAGATATAGCATCCAATAAGATGAGACAACCAGATATATTGATTTTTAACCCTAATAAATTATTTTTGAAAAAGTTTTAAGTTTGAAACAAAAGATGATTATTAATTTTTTAAATCCAAATAAGGTCAGTATAATTCCCAAGGTAAGGCTATAATAATTAAATTGATAGACTAGTCATTTAAATAGTTGAATTGGTGTAGCCTTGATATTATAACCAAAATTATGTTTACACAAAATAATAAAATTTGTAATGATTTTTAATGTTTTGGATTTAACTTTTTTTATTAGAATTTTAACATTTTTGCAACAGTAATCTTACTTTAAAAAAAATATATTTGGCTTGGATTTAAATTTGTTGTTGAATTATGGAGAACGATAAGAAAACTTCATCCACTTATTTTTTTTATAAGAGTGTATTAAGAAAAGTGAGCTTTGATGCAGTTCTTTTCAAAAAAGAATTAAAAAAAGGGCTTATTGCACTTTCAGAAAGAGAAGGAATAAGGCTGTACCGTTGGGCGTTAACATTTACAAGGACTCAACCAGATTTGAACTGTAATATTCAATTTGCTTTTTAGATCCTCTCTGGAGTGATTACTTCAATGTTTTCAAATCGAATAGCACCCCTGATTATGCTAGTTATCGTTGATCTAATAGCATTAATTACAGGCAGTTTTAATTGACTTTTGTAATGAATTAAACTAACTTCTCTTGCCGGTGCTGGTTCGGGAAAAAATCTTAAGTTTTTCTTCTTTAAGTCTGTCAAATTGTTTCCATGCAAATAAGGAAGTAGTGTCATCCAAGGTCCTTCGTCAGATAAATTTATTAAAGTCTCAATACTTCCGCTTTTTAGATCAAATGGTTTGCCTCCAATTTGGTTCATCTGACAAAGGTTTAGCACATGATTTCTGAAACAATGTCCATCTTCTAACACTAATAAATCTGTCATGTTCAAATCGTCAACTTCGATTTGCTTAATTGAATGTAATGAGTTTCCCTCTGGTATATACCCTACAAAGGGTTCGTGGTATAAGGGAAGTTCAATAATGGAATTCAAACTTAAAGGAGTAGCAGCAATACCAGCATCCAAATGACCCTCCTCCAGCATTTTAATAATATTATGAGTGGTTAATTCTTCAATCTTAAGATCAACTTTAGCATATTTTTTAATAAATGTATTAAGAAACATGGGCAGTAAAGTTGGCATTACAGTAGGTATAATACCCAGCTTGAACTCACCACCTATAAACCCTTTTTCTGTGGATACAATGTCTTGCATTCGTGTTGCCTCTTCAGTAATCTTTTTGGCTTGTACAAGAATTTTTTTTCCAATGTCTGTAAGTATAATGGGTTTAGTCGATCGGTTAAATATTTTAACTCCTAGTTCTTCCTCTAATTTTTGAACTTGCATACTTAAAGTAGGTTGCGTAACAAAGCATTTTTCGGCTGCAATTGTGAAGTTACCATATTCAGCAACAGCATTCATGTAATGTAGTTGTGTAAGTGTCATTGTAAATTGCTATTAAGAATATAAAATTAATAAGATAAAATTATTATGTTAAGTTTTAAAACACAAATTTTAATTAAAAAAACGATTTTATAATATTTTAATTAAATTAATGGTGATTAATTGATGATTCTAATTTTAATATAAATATTATCTATAGGCATTTCCCTTTTGTCGATCTTTTCTTGGTTTATTAAATCTACTACATCCATTCCTTTGATAACCTCTCCAAAAGCAGTGTAATTTCCGTCCAAATGATAAGCTCCAGGAGATTGTTGAACGATAAAGAATTCATAGGGAGATGCCAATTTATGTGGATTGTCAATTTCGCTACTTGGCATGGATATTACCCCACGGTGATGTGAATTACCATTTTTGGTATCCGGGGGGAGAAGGTAGCGTCCAATTTCACGTCTTTTTTTCATACTTTTGGGACTGTCTGAATTCCCACCTTGTATAATAAACTTTGGAACCACGCGGTGAAACATCGTGCCGTCGAAATATTTTTTTTTGGTTAGGAAAATAAAATTTGCACGATGGTAGGGAGTGTTGTCATACAATAAAACGTCAATTTCTCCAAATTTGGTAATAATTCTTACTTTATTTTCCATGTTTTTTTGGGCGTATTCATAAAAAAACGGAATCGCATTTTGATCATTCAAATAAGGGGCTTTATACGGTTTAGGTGTTACTTTTTTAAGTTGTTTTTTTTCAGGAACTTTGAATTTTATGGATTCTTTTTTCGGTTTCATCTGACAGCCCATCTGAACAAAAATTATAACCCATAATAACAATTTTAGTATTTTCATGGAATACAGTTTTTTTTTGAATCTTTTGACAAATTTAAAAGAAATCAGTCTACCCGGTAGTGTCGCCCATTCTCTTTTGGCACCCCCTAAACGAATGGATCAAGTTAGATCTATTCTAAAAACAAGTACTAAAATCAAAAAAGCTGCAGTGCTATTGCTTTTATATCCTGATGCTAAAGACAAAGTAAGTTTTGTATTAACTCGCCGTAAGGTTTATAATGGTGTTCACTCGGGACAAATTAGCTTTCCAGGTGGCAAACCCGAGAAATCTGATGATAATCTTTGGTCTACTGCTTTAAGGGAGACCCATGAAGAAATAGGAGTATCATTAGATCAAATAAAACATCTAAGGTCACTTACTGAACTCTATGTGCCACCTAGTAATTTTCTAATAATTCCCTATGTTGGATATTCTGAAAAATCATGTGTATTTAAACCCGATCCTACGGAAGTAGATGTCATATTGGAAATATCATTGCAGGATTTAATTAGCAAAACACCAAAAATAACAAAACAAGCTACTTCGTCTTGGGGTACTATTAATGTGCCTTCATATGTCTTTGAACATCATGAGGTCTGGGGAGCAACAGCAATGATTTTGTCTGAATTTAAAATGTTATTAACAGCTCAGCTATTCAAATAGTTTATATTTGTCCAGAACAATTTGATAAGGTAGATGTTCAAAAAAAATCCATTTGGCCATTATTTGTTTCTAAAAAAATGGCTCATCCGTCTTATGGGTGGCCTTACCCACAGGCGCTACAGAGGATTTAATCAATTAAAGGTGGAGGGTTCCGAGGTAATCAGACATTTGCCCCAGAATAATGTTTTATTTGTTTCAAACCATCAAACCTATTTCGCAGATGTTGTGGCCATGTTTCATGTTTTCAATGCCAGTTTAAGTGGACGTATTGATTCGATTAAGAATATTGGTTATTTATGGAATCCCAAACTGGAAATTTATTTTATTGCTGCAAGAGAAACTATGAAGTCTGGTGTTTTACCAAGAATTTTGGCCTATGCTGGATCCGTTTCTATCGAACGAACTTGGAGAGAAAAAGGAGTAGAGATTAATCGAAAGGTAAAGATGAGTGATATTTCCAATATTGGTTTAGCTCTAGAGGACGGCTGGGTAATTACTTTTCCTCAAGGTACAACAACACCATTCAAACCCATAAGAAAAGGAACCGCTCATATTATAAAGCGTTATAAACCCATTGTTGTACCAATAGTGGTTGATGGTTTTAGAAGATCTTTTGATAAGAAAGGCATCAGAATAAAAAAAAGAGGGATTCTTCAGTCCATGGAAATCAAAACTCCATTGGAGATCGATTATGAAAATGAATCTATTGAGACCATTGTCAAAAAAATAGAATATGCCATAGAACAGCATCCCTCATTTCTCAAAGTAATCCCAAAAGATGAGTTAGAAAATGAAGAGCAACTTAACAAAAAACGTGAGTGGTAATTTTTTTTATTTTTTTTAGCTTATATTAAACTCTACCTAAAATCTAAGTTTTTGAACTATAGATATGAAATTAGCCCTCAATATAATTTCCTTTAATTTAAGCAAGAAAACCTCATAATTTTTTAATATCAAAAAGACTTGAAAAACACCAACTTTAGACCATCTTATAGATTAGTTTTCTTCAATAAACTAATGATTTTTTCTTTTCTAAAACCCTTTTTTTTGGTTCTGATATTATTCTCATTAACAGCATGTAAAACCCCATACCAAAGTATGACTTTTGATGAAAATCTCCTACCTAAGAAACCTAATTACGAAGAGTCTAAAAGTTGGGCTGTGCTTCCTGGAAAATATCCTTTGTCACTATGGGATTTTAAAAAAATAAAAAACGATAAAAAAGCTGATGTTTTTTACATTTATCCAACCCTTTTTACAGACAGAAAAATCAAACAATGGAATGCTGATATTTGGACTTCGTCCATCAGACAAGATGTTTTCAAAACAGCCATAAAGTATCAAGCTTCAGCATGGCTCAATGCAGGTGATTTGTATGTACCGTTTTACCGACAGGCACATTACAGAATCTTTGTTGAACCCTACAGCAAAGTTGGTGGGCCTGCATGGGAAATCGCTTATGAGGATTTAAAAAGTGCTTTTCAATATTACCTAAAGCATTACAATAAAGGTAAGCCCATTATCATTGCCTCACATAGTCAGGGAAGTATGCATGCTAAAAGATTGATTAAAGAATTTTTTGATCAAAAGCCATTAAAAAATCAATTGGTAGTGGCTTATCTAATTGGAACTCGCATTTTGCCGGATGAATTTCAATCCATTCATCCTCTAGATAGTCCAAATACAGTAGGTGGATTTGTCAGTTGGAATGCTTACAAAATTGATAAGTTGCCCAAAAATTACGAAAACTGGTATGAGGGAGGTGTCACAACCAACCCAATTACTTGGGATAATCAAACCACCTCAAAAATAAATGATCATAAGGGGGTGTTTGGTGAAGATTCAAAAATTTATCCCAAAAGTCTCATTGTAAAAGTAATTGATGGACTTTTGTGGACTTCTCTTCCTCAAATTCCAGGTCGATTCTTTCTTTCTTTAATTCAAAATTATCATTTTGCAGATATAAATTTATTTTGGAAGGATATAGAACAGAATGCCATTGCCAGAGTTAATGCCTGGTACCAAAAAAAATCTAATGAAACAAAATAAAAAAGTGGTTTGGATTACCGGGGCCTCGTCAGGAATAGGAGAGGCATTGGCAAAAATTTATTCCGAGAGGGGACAAAGGTTAATTTTGTCATCAAGAAGAGAATCATTGTTAGAAGATGTCAGATTAAAGTGTTCAAATCCTGATAACATAAAAATTTTACCACTTGATTTAAACGATTTTGATGATGCAACAGTTAAAGTCGAGAAAGCATATGATTTTTTTGGAAGGATTGATATTCTGATAAATAATGCAGGTATAAGCCAAAGGTCGTTGATCGCAGATACACAATTTGATATTTTTAAAAAACTGATTAATATCGATTATTTGGGAACAGTTGCGATTAGTCGTGCATTACTCCCTTTTTTTATAGATCAAGGGGGAGGCCATTATGTTGTAGTGAGTAGTGTTATGGGTAAGTATGGTTCCCCTTTCCGATCGGGTTATGCTGCTGCAAAGCACGCCTTACACGGATTTTTTGATGTGATGAGGATGGAACACCAAAAAGACAACATACACGTAACCATTATTTGTCCTGGTTTTATTAAAACCTCAATTTCTAAAAATTCCCTCAGTGGAGATGGTTCTGTCACCGGTATCGATGACCTCGCCACAAGAAAAGGAATGAAGGTAGAAGATTTTGCCCTTAAAATGATACGATCGGTAGAACAAAAAAAATGGGAAGTTTCATTTGGAGGGAAGGAAAGATTGGGGTTATATTTAAAAAGGTTGTCAAATAAATTATTGCACAATGTTGTGATAAGAAGCAAAGTGAGGTAAATCAATGAAAAAAAAATTAAATAGAAAAAGAAGACATGCGTTAAAACAAATTACTCTCACCTCTTTGGGTTTGCCCATGATCGGTCAATTAAAATTCTATGATTCTAAAAACACCAATTACCTTAATCAAAAAAATATGAAAGGAAATATCAATCATTCAGTTTGCAAATGGTGCTATAGCCAAATCCCTTTAGATCAATTTGCTAGAGCTGTCAAATCAATTGGAATAACCGGTATTGACCTGATTGGACCAAAGGAATGGTCTGTTTTAAAAAAACACGGTTTATCCTCTTCAATGTGCAACGGGGCTGAAATAAGTCTTACTGAGGGGTGGAATGATGAACAATATCACTCAACCTTGGTGCATAGTTATCTCAAGCACATCGACTTGGTCTCCGATGCAGGATATAAAAATTTGATATGTTTTTCAGGAAACCGAAGAAACATAGATGATGAGATGGGAATGGTTAATTGCGTCCAAGGACTTAAAAAAATTATAGGTCATGCTGAAAAAAAAGGGGTTATAATTCATATGGAATTACTTAACTCAAAAGTAGATCATCAAGACTACATGTGCGATAACTCCCAGTGGGGCTTTGAGTTGTGCAGAAGAATTGGATCCAGTAATTTTAAGTTACTTTATGACATTTATCATATGCAAATTAATGAAGGTGATGTCATAAGAACGATTAATGAAAACCATGAATTCATAGGACATTACCATACCGCAGGGGTTCCAGGGAGAAACGAGATAGACCAAACACAAGAGTTGTTTTATCCTGCGATAATGAAAGCCATTGTAGCTACAGGCTTTAAAGGATATGTTGCTCAGGAATTTATACCTAAAAACAATGAGCCAATACAATCACTTGAAAATGCTATTCAAATATGCGATGTTTAACTACTAAGGTATTTAAATTTTAATTTAAAAATATGACATTAATTTATTAAATTTGACAAAATTTCAAAAATGAAAAAATTATATACCATAATGATATTAGTCTTGGCAACTGTTTTTGTAGCCAAGGCTCAGACTTCTGATAGTCCTTGGGCAGTAAGCTTGGGGCTTAACTTAGTAGGTGTTCAAGACGATTCAGTAGATGCAAGTACTGGTTTTGGGATTCCAGCTCTAGGCTTCTCTAGATATATTGCTGGAGGATTTTCTATTGGAGCCCAATACAGTTTAAATTCTTTAGAGATAAACAATTCTGATGCTGATTACTCTGCTTTGGAAGGTTTTTTAAAATATAACATTTCTGAGAATGATATCTACCCATACCTTTTCGCTGGTTATGGCCTATCTAATTTCCAAACTGATACTAACGCTGAAGGTCAATTCCCCTCAACAGGTGCAGGTAGAACTTATTTTGGAGGTGCTGGTATAAGTTTTTCCATTTCGGACAATTGGAATGTTAATGCAAGTACTTCTTACAGATCATCAAGCGAAAAAGGGAGTTACAACCACTTGCAACACGTGGTTGGATTTAGCTACGTATTTGGTGCAGGCGATACAGATAAAGACGGTGTTTCTGACAAAAAAGATGTTTGTCCAGAAGTACCAGGTCTAAAAGAATTCGAAGGATGTCCTGATACTGACGGTGATGGAATACCTGATAACAAAGATTCATGTCCAGAGGAAGCGGGTTCTGCCGAGTTAAACGGTTGTCCTGACGCCGATGGTGATGGTATCGCAGATAAAGACGACGCTTGTCCTGAAGCAGCTGGTTCAGCAGAAATGAATGGCTGCCCTGATAGTGATGGAGATGGTGTAGCAGATAACCTTGATAAATGTCCAAAAGAAGCTGGTGAGGCTGCAAATGACGGTTGTCCTGAAGACGATCGTGATGGTGATGGTATTCCAGATAAAGATGATGTATGTCCAGATGAAGCTGGTGATGCTGCAAACAGCGGTTGTCCTGAGCTTCCTGAAAAATTAATAGACTTCATGAAAGGTGAAAATTCAACCTTGTTATTTGTTGTTAACAGTTCAACAGTTACTGATGAGTCAAGCGCTAAGCTTAAAATACTTACCGAACTTTTGGGTACTTACACCAAAGTAAATGTTGTCATTGAAGGTCATGCTTCGAGTGATGGTAGTATGGCATACAACCAAACCCTATCTGAAAAAAGAGCCAACAGCGTTAAAGAGGCACTTGTGGCAATGGGTGTTGATGCTTCTCGTTTAGAAGCTATAGGTTATGGAGAAACCAGACCTGTAGAAGACAACAGCACTGCTGAAGGAAGAACTGCCAACAGACGGGTTCAACTCGATAGAAGAGTAAAGTTAAAAGTCGTTGAGTAAATTTTAAACTAATCATATAAAAACTCTCACATTACATGTGGGAGTTTTTTTTTTGCCCTATTTGTAGATATATAAAAGTTAGAAACTATCCATTCTATTTCATATAAATTATATATCTAATCATTTTTTATAATTAAAAATACTTTCCAATCACCAAGCCGTTTAGATATGATCTGTTGAATTTTAGTGTATAAAATAATCTATAGATTATTAATCATTTCTTACTCTAATCTGTTTCCGGTGATAAGTTCAAATAATTATATAGAGAGTCTCAGTCTACAACTTCATAAACCAAATAAAAAACTAATAGAGAAAGATAATTTTAGAATTTGGCTTTGGTAACTCATATTCATAGTATTAATAAACGTAATTAATAAAAAAATCACTATTATGATAATTTACCAAAACAGAGAATAAATTACTGTCAAAATAATAAAAGTGGCAAAAGCGCCGATATTGAATATAGGTGAGGTATTGAAGATACTTTTCGGTAAATTGATGGCTTTTGAATCTTCTGCACCTTTATTTTGTTTAATGCTAATGACTATAATAACAGCCATGGTCAAAAGGGCGGTTAACCCCATCTGATCCATCCATGGGAGATCGGGAAATAAGGCTTCAATACTCGTTCCCTTTACCCAGCCTTTAGATCCTACCTTGAGAAACATCGCAATGGGTATAGAGCTCAATGCACCCCATATGGCTGCCTTATTAGTTGTTTTTTTCCAGAATAATCCCAAAATGAAAACAGCCAATATTCCAGGGCTTACAATCCCAGTATATTCCTGTATAAACTGAAAGGCTTGATCAATACCTCCCAAAAGAGGAGCAACGGTAGCAGCAATGATCAAAGCAACAGCAGCAGAAATCCTTCCTACTTTTACTGTTTTTTTATCATCAGCATTTTTATTGATTAATTGCTTATAAATATCCATTGTAAAAATGGTAGAAGTAGAATTTAACATTGAAGCCAATGAGGAAACAATAGCTGCGGCTAGGGCCGCAAAGGCCACACCTTTAAAGCCTACTGGTAAGAACTGCATCAACCAGGGGTAGGCCTTGTCTGCCTTCCCCTCGGATGGAATATTCATCATCCCATTTTCGCCTAATGCAGCAAGAATTCCGGGATCGTTTACGATTACATAAGCTGCTATTCCAGGAATGACAACAATCAATGGGATAATCAATTTGAGTCCTGCCGCGAACAAAATTCCCTTTTGGGACTCTCTGAGCGATTTTGCAGCCAAGGTACGTTGAATGATATACTGGTTGAATCCCCAATAATAAAGATTAGCAACCCAAAGTCCTCCAACCAATACCCCGATACCGGGCAAGTTGTTGTACTCGGGATTACCTTTATCCAAAATCATTTCAAAACGGTCAGGAGCAGCTTTGTAAATAGATTTTAAACCTTCCAAAACACCTTGTCCTTGGGATACGGTATCAAGTGCCAAGTAGGTAGTCACCAAGCCTCCCAATACGAGAAAAACTACCTGAATGATATCTGTCCATGCCACTGCTGTTAATCCGCCATAAAGAGAATATGCGGCTGCAAAAAGTGCCAAACCCAATACCGCATAAACCAGATCTATACCAATTATTGTCTCTAAAGCCAAGCCTCCGAGGTACATTACCGAAGCTAGATTTACAAAAACATATAGTGAAATCCAAAAGATGGCCAGTATGGTTTTCAGTTGAGAAGAAAAACGTTTTTCAACAAACTCTGGAATGGTATATAATTTTTTCTCAATAAAAATTGGAAGAAAGTATTTACCTACAATGATGAGCGTTATGGCCGCCATCCATTCATAGGAAGCAATGGCCAGACCCAACGCAAAACCTGATCCTGACATACCGATGAATTGTTCGGCAGAGATATTTGCTGCAATTAAAGAAGCGCCAATTGCCCACCAAGGGAGTGACTTGCCCGCCAAAAAGTAATCTTCGGCACTCTTCTGTTCACCCTTTTTGTTTCTTGATACCCATAATCCTACACCCAAAATGACAATGGCATATAAAACAAAAATAAGGTAGTCCAAAAATTCAAAACTTGAATTCATAATGATATGTTTGGTTTGATATTACGTATTTTCTTTTCCCATTCCCAAGCAGTTTTCAATGCTTCTTCAAGATCACTTTTCGCCTCCCATCCAAGTGTTTTGTTCGCTTTGGTTGTGTCAGCGAAAGCTGCTACAATATCCCCTACTCTTCGATCAACAATTTTATAGTTTAAAGAAACTCCAGAGACTTTTTCGAAAGCCTTAATAACCTCCAGAACAGTATTACCTTTCCCAGTTCCCAAGTTGAAAACTTCAAAATTTTCAATTTGCTCATCGGCCATCATTCTTTTGAGACCAACAACATGCGCTTTAGCCAAATCTACAACATGAATGTAATCCCTTACACAGGTCCCATCACGGGTGGGGTAGTCATCACCAAAGACATTAATTATCTCGTGTAATCCGGCAGCTGTTTGGGTGATAAAGGGAACAAGATTCTGAGGTTTTCCCTTGGGTAACTCACCAATTTTAATGCTGGGATGTCCACCAATAGGATTAAAATATCGAAGAGAAATCACTTTTAGCAACTCATTAGACCGGGTGTTATCAAAGAGAATTTCTTCACCTATTTGTTTGGTATTTCCATAGGGAGACTGCGCTTTTTTGATTGGTTCTTGTTCGGTGATGGGAAGTTCATCTGCCTGACCATAGACAGTGCAAGATGAACTGAAAATAAATGAAAACTCTTGGCCTTTATTTTCAATCGCCTGAAGCAAATAGATTAGACAACTTAGATTGTTCTCATAATAATCAAGTGGTCGCTCAACACTTTCTCCCACAGCCTTGGAAGCAGCAAAGTGGATGATACCGTTAAGATCTTGATGATTTTCAAACAATCGATTGACATCGCTTTTATTCCTTAGATCAAGATTTACAAATTTGGGTGTAATTCCAGTTATCTTATTAATTCCCTCCAATACATCCGTATTACTATTGGAGAGATCATCAACGATGATGATTTCAAATCCTTGTTGAATTAATTCAACACTCGTATGAGAGCCGATATAACCCAGTCCTCCTGTGACTAAAATTTTTGAAGACAATACGTTTTTACCATTTGGTTTAAAACAAATTTAATTTTTTTATTTGATTATTTTGCTCCAATGGTTTAGATTAACAATGATTGTTATGTAATACTCCAAAAAGCCATAATTCATTGAGATATAGAGCAGTATATAAGTATATAAAACTATCTTTGCGCTCATTAATTTAATATATGCCCAGTATAAAAAATATTGCAATAATAGCCCACGTTGATCATGGAAAAACAACTTTGGTGGACAAAATAATGTTTCACTGTGAATTATTTCGTGAAAACGAAAATAAGGGAGATTTGATTCTGGATAGCAATGACCTAGAAAGAGAAAGAGGGATCACCATTTTATCCAAAAACGTCTCCGTAAATTATAAGGGTGTCAAAATCAATATTATCGATACCCCGGGTCACGCTGATTTTGGTGGGGAGGTAGAGCGGGTAATTAATATGGCAGATGCAGTCATTTTGTTGGTTGATGCATTTGAAGGTCCTATGCCACAAACTCGATTTGTGTTAAAAAAGGCTTTGGATTTAAAATTAAAACCCTTAGTTGTTATAAATAAAGTTGACAAAGAAAATTGTCGACCGGAGGAAGTCTACGAGGCAGTTTTTGATCTTATGTTTGATCTCGGCGCAGAGGAGTGGCAATTGGATTTCCCTGTTGTATATGGGTCTGCCAAAAATAATTGGATGGGACAAGATTGGAAAACTCCCACTGACTCTATCTCATCTCTTTTGGATATGGTTTTGGATCACGTTCCCACTCCTGAAATTAAAAGTGGAAACACACAAATGTTGATCACCTCTCTTGATTTTTCTCCTTATACGGGTAGGGTTGCAATTGGGAGACTTAACCGTGGGATTTTAAAAGCCAACATGAATGTTAGTCTGGTTGACCGAAATGGTAAAATAACTAAATCTAGGATCAAAGAACTCAATATATTCGAGGGTTTGGGAAGGCTTAAAGTCGATAAAGTAGAAGCGGGAGACATATGCGCCATTATTGGATTGGAATCTTTTAACATTGGAGATACTATTGCAGATGCCATTAAACCAGAGGCATTGCCGACCATAGCCATAGATGAGCCCACTATGAGTATGCTTATTACTATCAACGATTCTCCTTTTTTTGGAAAAGATGGTAAGTTTGTTACATCTCGCCACATCAAAGATCGTTTGGAAAAAGAGTTAGAGCGAAATTTAGCTTTAAGAGTTGAATTGACTGAATCGGCTGACAAATTCCTGGTTTTTGGGCGTGGAGTGATGCACCTTTCTGTTTTGATCGAAACCATGAGAAGAGAGGGCTATGAACTCCAAATTGGGCAACCACAGGTTATCATCAAAAATATCGATGGAGTTAAATGTGAACCGATAGAAACCCTCACCATTGATTTGCCCGAAAACTTGTCAGGGAAAGCTATCGAAATGGTTACCTTAAGAAAAGGTGAAATAGTTAGTCTTGAAAACAAGGGTGATCGCATGCTCTGTGAATTCATTATTCCTTCTCGTGGAATTATTGGATTAAGAAATCAACTGCTTACAAATACCTCTGGTCAAGCGATTATAAATCATCGTTTTATGGAATTTCAGCCTTTTAAGGGTGAGATTCCAAGTAGAATTAATGGTTCATTAATCTCTATGGAGAAAGGAAGTGCTATTCCCTATGCATTGGATAAACTTCAAGAAAGAGGTAGTTTTTTTGTCTTTCCCAATGAAGAAGTTTACACCGGTCAAGTTATCGGCGAAAATACCAGAATTGACGATTTGGTGGTTAATGTCACCAAAACAAAAAAACTATCAAATGTAAGGGCATCCGGTAGTGATGATAAAGTGAGCATTGCCCCTCCAATTAAGTTTTCTTTGGAGGAAGCATTAGAATATATACAGGCCGACGAATATGTTGAAGTAACACCCAACTACTTGAGGTTGAGAAAGATTTTCTTGAACGAAAACGAGAGAAAAAGAAAAACTCCCTAAGTATTATCATTTTTACTAAAGTCCAATGAGTATTCAAATTTAAAGATTTGAATTATTCATTATTAATTATAACTAAAATCGTTTAAATTATTTAAATTATCTAGATTTCTAAAAAAGTAAGATGAAACCTCTAATTCAATGAAATCTCTCAATATTATAATATTTGTACTCACTCTATCAGTTTTCCTTGGTTGTAATACTTTATCGTCGGATTCCATACCGAGAATTGCCATTGCGGGTTTGGGAATAGAATCCAGCACATTCTCTCCTGCACAGACTAGAGAGGATGCTTTTCATGTTCAGCAATGCTTGGAGATTTTGGATCATTATCCTTTTTTAAAACCCGAGAGTAAAAATAGATCAAGAGCTCAGTGGTTTCCAGCCTTGAGAGGTAAATCTTTACCGGGAGGAATCGTTACTCGAGAAGCCTATGAATCATTGATGAAAAAGATGCTTGAAAAATTAAAAGAAAACCTCCCCTATGATGGCCTTTTTTTTGATATACATGGTGCTATGAGTGTAGTGGGTTTAGATGATCCCGAGGGTGATATGATTTTAAGAATAAGGGATGTGATTGGAGAGGAAACCTTAATTTCTACTTCGATGGATTTGCATGGGAATGTTTCTAAACGTTTAGCTCATCAATCTGATTTGATTACCTGCTATCGTATGGCACCCCATGAGGATGCTCTAATCTCTAAACAAAGGGCCTTGGAAAATCTTTTAGATAGATTAGAAAATGGTAAAGGAAAACCTCAATATAAAGCTTGGATTGCTGTTCCTATACTATTACCTGGAGAAAAAACAAGTACTCGAATAGAACCGGGAAAAAGTCTCTATGCTAAAGTGCCATTAGCCGAATCCAAAGTAGGTGTATTAGATGCTGCCATTTGGATGGGTTATCCTTGGGCTGATGAACCCAGAAATCATGGTGTAGTTATGGTTACTGGAGATGATCATGAGGCTGTCGTTGAAAATGCCGAAAGTCTTGCAAAATATTATTGGGAGGTAAGAAATAAATTTGTGTTTGTTGCACCCACAACCAGTTTTGAGGAAAGTATTGCTTTGGCACTGAAAAGTAAAAGCAAACCCTATATCATCAGTGATATGGGAGACAATCCCACTGCTGGGGGTGCAGGAGATGTAACATGGACACTAAAAGAAATTCTCGCCCTATCCACTTTTCAAAACACCTCTGGTCCCGAATTGATTTATGCCTCTATTCCAGGCCCAGACTTTATTTCAAAAGCCTTAAAGGCAGGAGAGGGAGCTATTGTTACTGGGTCTGTTGGCGCTATGGTAGACAATCGCTATGCTGGGCCTATTTCACTTCGTGGGAAGATCTTAGCCATCCGCAAAGGGGATAAACATGCAGCAATTGAAGTCGTTGTTAAGGTTGGAAGTGTTAAAGTCATTGTCACCCAAAAAAGAAAACCCTACCATTATGAAAAAGATTTTACTCAACTGGGATTAGACCCAAGGAATGCAGATATTTTGATCGTTAAAATTGGTTATTTGGTTCCAGAACTTTATCAAATGAGGGGTGGGTGGAATATGGCTTTGACACCTGGTGGTGTAGATCAAAATTTGGAGCGTTTGAATTACCGCAGAATCAACCGGCCCATGTTTCCCTTGGACAAAGAATTTCCCAATTTAGACTTAAGTGCAGAATTGATTCCTACTTCCGATCGCCCTTTAAAAAACAAAAAATGATGTTGAAAATTAAGTTGAGTTTACTTTCATTTTTTTGTATTTCCATGATATGGTCTCAGTTACCCAAGATGGAAAAAATATTAAACGTGATGGATTTTAAAATTGTCAACAATGATACTTTAAAAGTACACTGGTATTCAGCTGAATCCAATGATTTTAGTCCTACCCCAGCCATCGCCTTTTTTTTTGGAGGTGGCTGGAGAGGGGGTGAGTATACTCATTTTCAAAGGCAAGCTTTATATTTCTCTCAAAGAGGACTAACTACTTTTCTATTTGAATATCGTGTAGAAAATCGACACAATACCAGTCCAGTTGAGTGCATTAAAGATGCAAGAAGTGCCCTCAGGTTTTTAAAACTAAATCATAGTAAATTCAATATTGACCCACAGAAAATTATTGTCTCCGGGGGCTCTGCAGGAGGTCACATAGCTGCAGCTACAGCCACACTCCATTCTATAAATGAATTAACCGACGATTTGGCCATTGATCCCATGCCGGCTGCAATGATACTTTTTAATCCTGTTTTTGACAATGGCCCCAACGGCTATCACGGCTCATCAGTTGAAAAACTAATTGATGATGATTTCCGATGTCATTGCCTCTCCTACAAAATCCCCAATGGAAAGTGGACTCATTTATTTAAATCAAGATATAAGGAGCTTTCTCCTTACCATAATATTACCTCCAGAACTCCACCCACACTGATAATGTTTGGAAGCCAGGATAATTTAGTTCCAGTGTCCATTGCAAAAAGTTTTCAAAAAAAAATGAAAGATCTTTCAAACATTTGTCAATTGATTATTTACGATGGTGCTAAACACGGTTTTTTCAACGGAGTGAAAGATAAATTAAATTCAGCTAATGCAAACCAGGCTAAATATTTTTTTGAAACCCTTCAGGCCAGCGATGATTTTTTGGTAAATCTTAATATTATAAACAATACAATAAATGTGAAGGACTATTTTGAGTAGATATATTCTGATAATGACCAATGTTTCTAAATGTATTTATCAATTTGAAAATTGAGGCGATAAATTTAAATATTAAGGATGGAAAGATTTTTTAATAATTGATCTTTTGTAAAATTCATTTTAAAGATCAAAAATTTTATATTAAAGAAATTTGTTATTAGCGAATAATTTCAAAATGGTATTTACCCGAGAGTAGTTTAGCTTGAAAAGCTCCTTTTTTGTTTTTAGAAAATTTGACCCCGTCTTTTTCGTTGATCTCTTTACCATTGATGACAAGGCTGGCACTGCTATTTGGAGGCACTATTATATCGAAAAATATTTTTCCATTATCTTTTTTCCAGCTACTAAGAATCTTTCCATAAGGTCCATTGTGTTGTGCTTCAAATTTTTCCAGCCCTGTTACAAAGTGAGGCTCCAACAAAATATTTTTAAAACCAGGTAGTTCGGGATCAGGTTTGATACCTCCCAGGGCTTTGTAGAACCACGCGCCAATTTCTCCAAACATAATGTGGTTTCTGGACATTGCCCCTTTTCTTTCCTCGTCCACTTTCCAATCCTCAAAAAGTGTGGTGGCTCCCTCCTTAACCCAGGCACCCCATGAAGGGAAATCATCTTGTGTGGCTACTTTATAAGCTAAATCTGGGTGACCGTTTTCACTCAAAGCATTGAGAATGGCTTTACTGCCCAGTAGTCCAACATCAATATGACTATTGTCTAAAATAACTTTTTTGGCTAGGTTGTTGGCTACTTTTTCAATATACTCCTCAGGAACAATCCCCCAGAATAATGCTGTGCTTAACTCCGTCTGAAAACCACTGCCGTAAATCGCTGTTTTTGGATCGAAAAAACGGGAATTGATTTCTTTTTTAATATTTGCTGCTAGTTCAGAGTATTTTAAGTAATCGTACTCTTCTCCAAACAGTTTTGCCGTATTTGCAAGAATCTTTGCATCCACATAATAGTAGATCGAGGAGGTGAATTGCTTTGGGGTTTTGGATTTTACCGGAACCCAGTCGCCCAATCCCCAATTTGTAATATATTCTGGGCTGATTTCTGTTATATGATCCACATATCTTTTGATGTTGTCATAACAATCTGCCAAAAGTTTTTGATCTCCGTAAAATTGGTATATATTCCAAGGAATGATGGCCAAACTACTGGTCCAGTCTGGTCCGTTTGCCCATTGATATCCCCAACCACTGGATGGTATGATTGCGGGAAGAACCCCATTAGATTGTTGTTCATCCCTATGATCGGCCAACCATTTTTCATAAACAGTTATACCGTCAAAATTGTAAAGTCCCGTTTCAATGGCGATATGAGCATCTCCTGTCCACCCGTTTTTTTCACGTTGGGGGCAATCGGTAGGGTAGCCAAACAAGTTTGAAAGGTAGGCGTTGTTAGTTGCCGACCAAAGCTTGTTGATTAGAGGGTTGGAACTATTCACCTTTCCAACTGGAGGCACAGCACTGTGCATAAAAACTCCTGTGACACTTTGCTCGGTTAATTCTATGGGTTTATCACTTAGCACCTCTATGTATTGGAACCCTTTGTAGTTAAACTTGGGTACAAAAGTTTCTGCCCCTTCACCGCTGAGTGTGTAAATATCGGTTTGAAAAGGATCACTGTCGTCAGTAGGGCGATAATGAACTATAATATTGGAGAGGTCGAGTTCACCTCTATCATCCAATAATTCTGAATGGGTAACCCTAAGTACTGTTCCGGCTTCCCCTTTTACTTTTATTCTGGATACCCCAGAAATATTTCTACCCAAGTCATAAATGTATTTTTGGGGATTAATTTTTCGCATTTTTACCGCTTGTATTTCGAGGTTGTTTTTTATTGGGTGTAGAGCCTGAGCTACAATATTATCAGAGGGTGCTGAGGTTACGATACTTTTTTTCCATTTGATATCGTCAAAACCAGAGGTATTCCAGCCTTTTTGCTCCAATTGAGCATTTTGGTGCTCGGCAGTGTAAATACTATTGAAAATCAGCGAACCTGAGGAGTTTTTCCAATCTGTATCAGACGAAAAAGTTTCCTTAGAACCATCCTCATAGGTTACCTTCAAATCCAAACAAAACATGGGTCTCGCCCTCCAGGGGGCTTCATGGAAATACCAAACAGCAGTCGATTGGTGGTTGAACCAACCATTGCCAAGCAAAACACCAATGGCATTGTTTTGCTGTAAATAATCTGAAACATCGTGTGTCACATATAAATTTCTGCGATCGAAACGGGTATAAGTAGGGTCAAGTTGATGGTCACCCACCTTTTTTCCGTTCAAATACAGTTCGAATAATCCTGCTGTAGCAATGTAAACTCTTGCCTTTTTTATTTTTTTTTTGATGTTAAACTCTTTCCTAAAGTAGGCGCTTTCTTTTTTATCGATATTACGACTGTCAGAGATCCACGAACCCTTCCAGTTTCTTGCCTCCATCATACCCATTTCAAAGCTGGATAATCGATCGCATTCAACTTTTTTATTGTTTTTGTCCCAAACGGTTAAAGACCAATAATACTTATGAAAAGCTTTCAATGCCTTTCCACCATAAACCACCAATTGATGGTCGGAATTAATTTTTCCTGTATTCCAGTGGGAACCATTTCCGGCGGCGACATTAATAGAATCAGTACCTACCGATATTTTATAAGCTTTTTGAAAGGCTCCTCGTCTTTGATCCTTGATCTTCCATGTAAAGCGGGGGGTTTTGACATCCAGTCCAATGGGATTGGCCAAATATTCACTTTTAAGGTCATACACCCTTAGTAGATCATTTTGTGAATGAGTATTCCATACGAACCCTATAAAAACGAGTGTAATAAGCTTTTTTAATCTTGTCAATCTCCAATTCAAGATATTTTGCATGAATAAATATTGAAATTTTTTGAATATAAATTTCATCGATAATTTTGTTTTCATTTGTTTTGAGTACCATAAAGGTTGGTTAAATTAGTCAAATTCTTTTACAAACTGTACAAAAAAAATGGTACAACATAACAAGTCCATCTCAATGAAAAATTACAAAACAGCTCCTTTTATCGTTGGAACCATGAGATTAGGGCAGTGGGGTAGTAAGATGAATATATCAGAGATTGAAAAATTTATAGAGGACTGCATAGCACTGGATCTGATCGATTTTGATCACGCCGATATTTATGGCTCCTACACAACTGAATCCGATTTTGGAGCAGTGCTAAAAAAAAGACCTGATCTACGATCTCAAATGAGAATAACTACAAAATGCGGGATCAAAATGGTCTCCGAAAATCGACCCGAACACCAAATAAAATCTTATAACCTGACCAAAGACCATATCAAACAATCAGTAGATAATTCATTGTATAACTTACATACTGATTATATCGATACATTATTGTTGCATCGTCCCGATTTTCTTTTGGATCCGCAAGAAGTAGCAGCAGCTTTTACCGAATTGGAAAAAGAGGGAAAAGTCAAATATTTTGGTGTTTCAAATTTTTCTGTAAGCCAATTCGAGTTACTGCAAGAAAACTTTCCTTTGTGTACCCATCAAGTGGAGATATCATTGCTTCATCGGGAGGCATTTGAAAATGGCATTTTGGATCAATGCCAAAAGTGGGGAATTCCACCTACTGCATGGTCTCCATTAGGTGGAGGGATATTGTTTAAAAGTTCGCAGGATCCAATTATGATCGATGTCCAAAAAATAATCACTTCACTTTGTAAAAAATACAAAGCCCAACCAGATCAAGTTTTATTGGCTTGGCTTCGAAAACATCCTGCGGGTATTATTCCGGTCTTGGGAACCTCCAAACTTTCGAGAATTAAAAATGCAAAAGAGAGTCTAAAAATTAATTTAACACACGAGGAGTGGTATATGCTTTGGCAGGGAGTAACGGGAAACGAAATTGCATAATCAATCCTTAAAGGATTAAAATAATATGATAGTTAAACCGATAGAGATAAGATCAAGACAAGCGCAAGGAGCAGAGGTCTCTTGGTTTGCTCCTATTTGTGATGGAGACGACCGCTATTTGGGTGAGCGCGATGTAAAATACAAAAGTAATTGGGAAAATACTTCCAATATCTTATTGACTGCTGATCAATTGGGCTATCGGAATATTCTATGTCCCTCATCATATCAGGTGGGACAAGATACCCTTGCATTTGTATCTGCGGTTTCTCCACTGACTCAAAATATAAATATTTTGGCGGCTATACGCTGTGGTGAGATTCATCCCCCAATGCTAGCTCGAACACTATCTACAATTGATCATATTCTTGAGGGAAGACTTACAATCAATATCATATCATCTAATTTGCCGGGTGAAAATCTTCCATCCGAAGATCGATATCAGCGATCCAGAGAGGTAATTGAAATACTTAAACAAGCTTGGACACAAGAAGAAATTGATTTCAGTGGTCAATATTATAAGTTTCAACTTCCAACGGATCCAGTCAAATCATATCAGAATAGTGGACCCTTACTGTATTTTGGAGGCTATTCAGCCCCTGCAGTTGAACTCTGTGCAGAGCATTGTGATGTTTATTTAATGTGGCCTGAGACAGAGGGAAATTTGAGGAATTTGATGGAAAACATGAGTCAGAAAGCCTTAAAGTATAACAGAAAAGTAGATTTCGGACTTAGGATACATGTGGTTGTAAGGGAGACAGAAGAAGAGGCCTGCAAATACGCTGAAAGTATCATTTCAAAACTTGATTTGGAAGCAGGTCAAGAATTGAGGGAGCGTGCTTTGGATGCAAAATCTTACGGTGTAAGTCGTCAAAAAGAAATGAGGGATCAATCTTCTAAGGATGGCTTCGTGGAACCTCACTTGTGGACAGGAATCGGAAAGGCTCGCTCTGGTTGTGGTGCTGCACTGGTGGGCAACCCTGACCAGATTGTTGAAAAATTAAACCGTTACATGGACATGGGCATTAGGTCTTTTATATTATCAGGCTATCCACATTTCGATGAATGCAAGCGTTTTGCTGATCTGGTATTGCCCAGACTAAAAACCTTTTCCATGCCACATCTACAGGGTAAAACTTCAAAATTAGCGCCATTGACCCCCCTGGCCAATGGTATTAGGGTATGATCGGAAATATATATGACTCCAATATTTTTGTACAATGATTGATCTATTCATCGTAGTCACTTACTTTGTAGTTGTTATCCTTGTTGCCATTTCAGGAAGGCAAACTAAAGAAGTTACTGCTGAGGAATTTTTCTTAAGTTCCAGAAGTTTGAGATGGCCCTCTATTGCTTTTTCAACTATTGCGACAAATATCCAAGGATATCAGTTTTTGGGTATGATGGGCTCTGCCTACCTCTATGGGCTGGCTCAGGCAAGTTTGGAAATCAATGCTGTACAGGGCATTCTTCTAGCCTCTTTTATTTTTATCCCCTATTACCTGAAAGACAAAATCATTACCATAACTCAGTTCATAAAAAAACGCCTCGGAAAAAGGATAGCCTTACTTTATTCCTTGGCTAACATTTCATTATTTTCCACCATTACGATTGGGGCAGCTCTCTTTTGGGGAGCCTATGCTGCAGATATTGTTTTTGGAGAATATCTATCCATTTTACACCAAGATCGGCTAACAAGAATTACTTTACTAATCCTAATAATTGGATTTTTTTCAGCGTCCTATACCTATTTTGGTGGACTGAGTGCTGTGGTTCGGACGGACATCGTTCAGTTTGTGGTTTTGCTATTGGGTGGACTTGCTGTAATGCTTATGGCGGTTCATCATTTGGGGGGTTGGTCTCAGTTATATATAAAAACACCTCAGTTGATGCACTTGCACCTTCCCTCTAATCATGAAAAATTACCTTGGACACATATTTTCGGGCTATTCTTTTTAAATATCAACTATTGGTGTGCCAATCAATCAATTGTTCAAAGGTCTCTGGCCGCTAAGAGCCTCAAACACGTTCAGATTGGACTCATGGTAGGCGGATTGATGAAATATTTGATGGCTGTGATCATTGTGGTACCAGGCATTGCATTGGTCGGTATTTTGGGTGACAATGGACTGTCGGATCCAGATATGACTTTCCCCTATCTTGTTAACACTTTTTTGCCATTGGGGGTAAAAGGATTTGTTTTGTGTGCTCTGTTTGCTTCCTTGATGAGCACCGTGGACTCAACTTTTAATTCCTTAGCTACACTTTGGTCTGTTGATATTTACAAAGAGTATATCCATAAAAATTGCAGTGACCAACAAATGGTTGATGCAGGAAAACGTGCTATTTTATTCAGTTTTGTTACCGGTGTAACGGTTGGTATTTTATTGCTTTATCTCAAATTTTCAGATCCTAATGCAGCATTTACGCATACTCTGAATGAACTTCGTTATTACATCAATTGTGGGATTGTTGTGATTATTTGCTCAGCAGTTTTTTTGGTCGCCCCTAATCACAAAGTCACCTTTTTAGCTTTTGCGTCGACCATAGTCCTTCAATTCATTTTTAAGTTTTTATTCCCTGAGATGAATTATTTTGTCAGGGCCATGTGGATCATACTCATCGGTTTTTTCTTTGTCCTTTTATTTTCAAAAACCCGATTTGAAAATCTGTGGGTGCAGTTTCAAACCGACTCAAAACAGATTTCTAGAATGGGGCTGGGAATGCTCATTTCATTAATCTTATTGCATATTCTCTTTCATTAATAAGATCTATTGTTTTTAATCTTATCAATTATTTATTATTAATTTTAGTTGATAACAAAAAACAAAATCTATGAAGGTGTTGAATCAATTACTTTTGTTTGGGGCCGGAATAATCATATTAATGTTGATCTCTTGTAAAAACATTGAGGAAGAACAAAACTGGTATAAAGGTAATTTACACACTCATTCTCTTTGGAGTGACGGTGATGATTTTCCCGAAATGATTATTCAATGGTATAAAGACAACGATTATCAATTCATTGCGTTATCGGATCACAATACCATTGCTGATTCAGAATTTTGGTATGAGATTAGAGAGCGAGAGCTTAAAAATAAAACTTTAGAAAAATATCAAAATCGGTTTGGGGATTGGGTTGAGACCAAAACAAACTCTGGTAAAACATTGGTTCGCCTTAAAACTTTTGAGGAGTTCCGCTCCAAATTACAAGTGCAGGATTCTTTTTTGGTCATTAAGTCTGAAGAGGTTACCTCTTCTTTTAAAAATAAGCCGGTTCACATTAATGTTACCAACATAGAAGAAAAAATTGATCCCATTCGTGGAACTTCAGTATTGGATGTAATGCAGAGAACTTTAGACGCTGTACACGAGCAACGGAAAAGGTTAAACATTCCCATGTTCGCTCATATAAATCATCCTAACTTTGGTTATGGTATCAGCACGGAGGATTTGAAACAATTAAATGGAGAACGTTTTTTTGAGGTTTACAATGGACATCCGGCTGTGAACAATGAGGGTAACGACACACATGTTGATACAGAAACTATGTGGGATTTAATTAATATCCACTATTACAAAGAGGAGAAACCGTTGTTGTTTGGAATTGCCACTGACGACAGTCACCGTTATCACAGCTTCTCTTCCGATGACAGTAATTCCGGTCGAGGATGGGTTATGGTGAATTCAAAAAAATTGGATACCGATCATTTGATATCGGCCATGGAAAGTGGAGATTTTTACGCATCTACGGGAGTTTTCCTTGAAAAATTATACATGGATCAAGACGAAATTAAAATAGTTATAGATTCGGAGGTTGGTGTCAATTATGAAATTGCTTTTATGGGATATCAAAAAGGAGCTGAGGAGGTGGTTACTTTAAAAAAAATCCAAGGTACTTCGGCATCATATAACTATCAAAAAGAGGATGTTTTTGTAAGGGTCAGCATCAATTCGGATGCCAAAAAAGAAAATCCCATTATTGAAAATGAAACAAAAAAAGCATGGACGCAACCCCTCTTGCTTCGATAGAGTTTTTTTAAAAATTTTAAATAAAAATAACAGCTACCTCAAATGTCAGATCTAAACACATTTCATAAACGTATTTGTATTGACTGTGACCAAGAAATAGACTTTATTTGGTCCCATAATATCTATAACAACAATACACTGAGTCAAGTTTGTTTTGAGTGTAGAGAACGTCGTTTGAATGAACTTTACTCTTCACAAAATCAATCCTAATTTTTTTTTTTCATTGCAGATTTCATTTGATTTATATGAAGCAGATCGTCATATCGAAGAAAATTAGAGGAGATTTAATTATTATTGGCGTGAAATAATGAATTTTTAAATTAATAAATTATTGGGAAATAAAAGTCAATCGGCTACTAATAAAAGTTCTTAGATTTAAAGTTGTAAGTATTTGTGTGAGTAGGAGGATAATTGTCTAAATGGTTACCCAAAAAAACTAAAAGACATTTCCTGATCAAGATTAATTATTTTGAAAAAATGATAGGGAAGGCTCTGTAAATTAAATAATTCCTTCTTCTTTTTTTTAAACTAAATTATTTTTGAAGAATTGAGATTCATGAAATTTCTAATCAAAATTTTAGTTTTGATCTAAGTTCATTTTTTATAATTATCTAGTTATTAGCTGCTTATATTTATCAATTTGATGAATTTTATATGTTATTTTAGTAATTTAATTCATAAAATAATAGATACTTATTTAGAAATATTAATGAAAAATTTATTGATTTTCCTTTTATTAATTTTCAACACAATTATTGTTCGCGGACAGATAAATTCCCAATATAAATCTATACACATCAACTCAACTGAAAAACCTACGGTGGTCAAACAAAATGAAAATGGAAACCTAAAGATTAATGTCAATCTGAATGATCTGAAAAGGTTTAAAAGTCAAGGTTTTGTTCGTTACAGTGATTTGGGTGCTTCAGGCAGTGGAGTTTCAGATGACATGTTGTTTATTGTGGCAACCCATGCCCTGGCAAATCAAAATGGTTATGATGTAAAAGCCGATAATGGAGCAATTTATCTCATAAGCGGTAAGGAAAACACTGCTGTTATACATACAAATACGGACTTTGGAAGTGCAACATTCATCATTGATGATACGGAGGTTGAGAATCGATCCGCCTCAATTTTTGAAGTGAGATCCAAGTTGCCTCCCATTTCCTTAAAAGACTTAAAATCTCTTAAAAAAAATCAAAATAGGCTATCTCATTCACTGGCTGAAGATTGTCTTATAACGATCTCAGATGATAACATTAGCAACTACATTCGTTATGGCCTAAATCAAAATAATGGTCGTGCGCAAACTGATATATTTATTGTGGATAAAAATGGAAATATCGATCCTACTGCTCCCATTATATGGGATTTTGGTAATATCACTGAAATCAGTACAACACCCATTGATAAAAAAAAGTTGACCATAATCGGTGGGCGATTCATAACCATTGCCAATCAAGCGCCTTCCAAGTATACTTATTATAGTAGAAATATTTCAATCAAAAGATCCAATGTGGTCATAAAAAACTTGACACATTTGATTCGAGGGGAGGGTGAGCATGGTGCTCCATATCGCGGTTTTATTAGTATTTCTGATTGTTCTAATGTTTTGGTAAAGGATTGTATTTTGACAGGTCACAAAACTTATCGTACTATTGGAGCTGCAGGGAAACCGGTTTCCATGGGTTCTTATGACTTATCAGTAACCCGATCTATCAATATTTCTTTTGAAAATTGTCGTCAAACCAATGATATTAACGATAACAGCTATTGGGGTATTTTTGCATCCAACTATTCTAAAAATATAAGTTTTGACCATTGTATTTTTTCTAGATTCGATGCCCACATGGGTGTTTATAATGCAACCATTCGTAACTCAACGCTGGGATATATGGGAATCAATGCCATTGGCTCTGGTGAATTTCTTTTAGAAGATTCCACTGTAAGAGGTAGAAGTTTAATCAATTTACGTTCCGATTATGGAAGCACCTGGGAGGGAACCTTTACCATTAGAAATTGTGTTTTTGTTCCCTCTAAAAGGACGTCTCCCAATCTAAGCTTGTTTAATGGTTCAAATTCCGGGCTTCACGATTTTGGATATACTTGTTACATGCCAAAAAATATCATCATTGATAAACTTCATATCGATGACTCCAATCAGGACTATAAAACAATTGCAATTTTTTCAGACTTTAATCCTAAAATGATTAATGAAAGCTTCCAAGAACAATACCCATATATCAAGACCGAAAAGGTAATTTTAAATAATGTGAGTATCTCAAGTGAGAAGGAAATTATGGTAAGTGATAATCCATATATGTTCAGAGAGGTAATAATAGAAAAAGTCAAAAAACGTTAAAAAGTAGGCAAAAACGACTTAAAATTGATCAAAAAAGGCTTAAAATGATCAAAAATAATCAAAAAACGAATAAATTTGGATTTTCGGTTTTTTATTAAATTTTAAAATAAAAGCTTTAAAATCAGAGATACAATTAGTCCAAATAGTTATATTCCTGATCTAGACCAAGCAATTCTATGGCTTTTTTTGAAGGCTTAGGTTTTTTATCCCTGTCTTTGTAATAATGGGTATTGTCCCAATCAAATTCTAGTTCTGTTTCCCTAGGGTCATTTGTTTTGACTAAATAGGTATTGAGTTTACTTAACAGGGCTTCGAAAATGGGTTTGTACTCATCAACCTGCGACAAGTTATTCATTTGGAAAGGGTCTTCTTTTATATTATATAATTCGTATTCTGGTCTTTTGGAAAAAGCTAAGTCAAATAGAGGTTTAATATCTTGTGAATTTTTATTTTTCAGCATATAAATTTTTGTAGGTGCATCATAATGGAGCATATGAGCATCAACATCTCCGTATAATGGGGGATCTCCTGCAGGCCAACGCTCGGGCTCATAATTTTTAATAAATAAATAATCATTTGTTCTTATGGCTCGACCTGGATAACCCAGTCCACCTCTTCTGACAAAGGCATGTCTTTCTCTGGCCATGATGACATGGTCTCTTTGAGGATTGATGACTCCTTGTTTTTCTGAGGTGAGTATATCAACAAAACTCTGGGCATTCATTTGTTTTGGTTTAGTAATACCTGCAAGTTCCAAAAAGGTAGGAGCAAAATCTTTGATGTTGATAAAGTCTTCTATTTCACGTCCTGGGGTAAAAAAATCAGGCCATGATATGATCACTGGAATTTTGGTTCCAAAATCGTATAAATTAGCTAATCCTCTGGGCATTTGCCAACCATTATCACTACAGACAATGATCATGGTATTCTCCAACTCTCCCATTTCTTTGAGTAAGGATATGTAGGATCCTACTTCTTCATCAAATCTTTGGATTTCATCATAGTAATCAGCGATATCTTTCCTCACCTCAATATTATCAGGGAGGTAGGGGGGTACGAATATGGAATCGAGCTGGATGCCTGAATTTTTCCATCCTTCTTTTTTATATGGTCGGTGAGGATCCCTGCTGCTGTACCAATACATCCAAGGTTGCCCTTTTTCTACCTCGTTAAAAAATTCTTCAAAAGAATTATATCTCGTACCCCCGGGGTTCTGCTCCCAACCAGTAACGGCCTCATCTCCTGGCCCCCATCCTTTTCCCTCAATTCCTATGTGATAACCCGAGGCCTCCATTAATTGAGAGTAGACTTTAACTTTTGGAAAGCTACTCCAAAGATTAGCTGCCTCTCCCAAGTTCCAGATGTCCTGACCGGTGAGCATTGATGCTCTTGCAGGTGAGCAGGAAGGAGCTGAGCAGTATGCGTTTTTGAAGATCAATCCCTTCTTTGCAAGCTTATCGATATTTGGTGTTTTGACTGATTTATCACCATAACAACCTAAATGATCTGCAGACTGATTGTCAGACATTAACAGCAATATGTTGGGTCTTTTTGGTTCCGATTTATTTTTTTTTTGATCACATGACATATAGATGAACAAAATCATATATATAAATAGATGTCTTGTGGTTAGGCTGACTTTTTTCATTATTCTCTAAATTGAATAGTATAAAACTTATTGTTTTTGGTAATCATTTGAATTTCAATTAAGACAATATAAAGCCTTCTTGATTAGTTGACAAAATTTATTTTATTGGTGTTTAAATAAGTTTTCCAAAAAAAGGGCAGGATGAGGAAAATAAAAAAACTTCTTTTAAAAATTATGAGAATTTAATTTACCCTTTAATGCCATTTATTCGAAAGTTAAAAGTGCAACAAAAAATTAAGACAGCAATTTTTTTACAACATTTCCATGAACGTCTGTAAGTCGATAACGTCGCCCTTGATGTTTGAAAGTTAGGCGTTCATGATCTACGCCACATAAGTGCATAAGCGTGGCATGAAAATCGTGAACATGAACAGGGTCCTCTGTGACGTTGTAACCAAAATCATCCGTTTGGCCATGTATATGTCCGGATTTAATTCCTGCACCAGCCATCCACATGGTAAAAGCTTTGGGATGATGATCTCTACCGTAATTAGTCTCGGTCAATTGTCCTTGGGAATATACCGTACGACCAAATTCACCTCCCCAAATTACCAAAGTATCTTCAAGCATACCTCGTTGTTTTAAATCTTTAATTAGGGCAGCATTCGCTTGATCAGTTAGTTTATTTTGACGTTTTACCCCTCCAGGGCAACCTACGTGTTGATCCCAACCTTGATGATATAATTGAACAAACTTAACTCCTTTCTCCAATAATTTTCTAGCCATCATACAGTTTGCAGCATAAGTCCCGGGATCACGACTATCTTTACCATACATATCAAATATATGATCGGGTTCATCTGATGTATCAGTAACATCGGGAACTGAAGTTTGCATTCTAAATGCCATCTCATACTGAGCCATTCGGGCGTTGATCTCTGGGTCACCATAGGTGTCGAACTGTAGTGAATTTAAACGTTCTAGATAGTTTAGCATTTTTCTTCTATCCTTGCCATCATAGTTTTCCGGATTGCTCAAGTAGAGGACTGGGTCTTTTCCAGACCTGAATTGAACCCCTTGATGCTCAGTGGGTAGAAACCCATTACCCCAAAGGCGAGAATAAAGTGGCTGTCCCCCCATATTTTTGGTAATTAGGGTGATGAAAGTAGGAAGGTTTTCATTATCAGAACCTAAACCATAACTCAACCAGGAACCGATTGATGGTCTTCCAGGAAGTTGATTTCCTGTTTGCATAAATGTTATGGCTGGATCGTGATTGATCTGATCAGTCTGCATGGATTTTATAAAACACAAATCGTCGACCACTTTTGAAGTATGTGGTAATAGTTCACTTGCCCAAGCACCAGATTGACCGTGCTGCTTGAAATCAAAAATAGTTGGTGCTATGGGATAGATTGATTGTTCTGCACTCATTGCCGTCAGTCGCTGACCCTGACGAACAGAGTCAGGCAAATGCTGTCCAAACATACTTTTTAATTTTGGCTTATAATCCCACATGTCAAGCTGAGAAGGACCACCACTTTGAAAGAGATAAACGATACGTTTTGCCTTCGGTAAATGATGGGGTAATCCTAATCTGTTCCTATTTAAGTTTTTTGATAAGACTTGATTACCCTCTGCTTTCAAGGATGCCAAAGCATTTTCTGCACTTAATAAGGATCCTAAAGCGATAGCACCTAAACCCATTGAGGTCTTGGTCAAAAAATTTCTTCGGTCTAACTGTTTTTCAATTGCTTGAAGATCTTTGTTATCTGATCTTAAGTTATCTTGATTGTGACACATGGTTAATTTTTTTTTAGATCTAATGTTACTGTAATTAGTTTGATTCTTTATCTTTTAATTATAGTAGCATCGGAGTTGATAATTGTACTTGCTACGATTGCATTTGCTGCTACCATAGCTTTGTTTTTATATTTTAATATCCTAAACTCACCTGTGTTTAGCCAACCTTTTGTTTTATATTCTCTAGTTTTAAACTTTTCATATTCTGATAACTGAAGATCTAATAAAAGATTTAATTCTTCTTTCTTAATGCTCCTGCCTGTCAATCTTTTGAATACATCTGAAATACCGGCTTTGGGATCGTCGAACTCAATCATATTATACCCTAGAACGCGGGAAGCTTCAACATAAATAGGATCATTCATCATGACCAAAGCCTGTAGAGGGGTGTTTGTGTTTTGTCTTCTTACGGAACAAAATGACCTGGTGGGAGCGTCAAAGGTTGCAATAGTAGGATGGGGAACCGAACGTTTCCAAATTGTATACATGCTCCTGCGGTACAGATTATCTCCTTTATCGGTTTTGTAAGTTCCTGTATTGATTTTCCACAAACCTTCTGGTTGATATGGCTTGACACTTCTTCCTCCTATTTTTCTGTTTAGAAGTCCTGAAGCGGTTAGTATATTATTCCTTAACATTTCACCCGATAACCTTTTTGATGGACCTCTCGCTAAAAGTCGGTTCATCTTATCAAGTTTTAATAGTGTTTTGCTCGCTATCGAGGATTGTTGATAGGTATTTGACATAACTATTAATTTAATTAATTTTTTTACATCCCAACCTGATTCGATAAATTGAGTGGCTAACCAGTCCAGAAGTTCTGGATGACTCGGCATCTCTCCCTGGTTTCCAAAATCTTCAACTGTTTTTACTATCCCAGTTCCAAAAAGATTTTTCCAATAGCGATTAACAGCCACCCTGGCAGTTAATGGATTTGATTTACTGGTTACCCATTTTGCCAATCCAAGTCTGTTTTTTTCAAGACTATCGGGAAACTTGAGAATATTTTCTAGAACGTTAGGGTATACTCTCTCGCCATATTGATCATATTGCCCCCTCTTTAATATAAATGTTTTACGAGGGTTTTTCATTTCTTTCATGACCATAATTTCCTTCACTTGCTCTAAACTATCAACTTGAATTGCTCTGGTCTTAGCCAATTTTGACAATGAAGATTTAAATTTTTTGGAAAAATTAGTTATAAAATATTTTTTTAGCATTTCTCTCTCAGGCTTCTTTAACTCTGATGGCGATTTATTGATAATCATTTCAAATCTTCTGGTGTCAGAAATTTGAATGACTTCTAAAGGTGTCAATTCCTTTGTAAATACAAAAATATCATCGACTACAGCACCTCCGATTCCCTTACCACGCCATCGCGCTCCAATTTGTAATCCAGGCTCTTTATCATTTTTGTATATGATATCCTTGTATAAATTATCCACCTCGATATTGGTTTTAAGTTCTTTACCATCCAAATAGATTTTTAAACCCTTTGCACTACTTGAACCGTCATAAGTCATGGTAAGTTGCACCCATTTATCCTTGGGAGTTTTTTCATGGCTCAATTCTACGATGGCATTATCCGGCCAAAAATGTGCCAACATGAGTTCTAACTTGCTGTCCTTTAGTGCCAGATGATAACCCCGGTAATTATATAATCTGGTACCAATATTTTTGTGGAAAATCACTCCGTTCTCTAATTCTTCAGGAATATAGATTCGGATACCAATGCTGAAAGCATGGTTTCTTTTAAAAATACCAATTCGATCTAAATCTAACCAAGCATCACCATCAAATTCAATACCTTTCCCTGAATACCCATCAACTATTTTGGGAAACTGTTTTGGTGAATGTTGTCTTTTCATTTTCCCTTTTTCTGAGGAATTAATTGAGTTATTTAAACTCCCTTTCAAAAAATCTACTTTGGCTCTGAGCATAGTTGGCAAGCCGTTAGGCACAAGCTTTCGATACCTTTCATTTTGAATCCATTGAATAGCACTCTTGGATTCCGAGATGAATACTTTTTCAATTTCCTTCTGCTTATCTTCAACTAGAGCATTAGCGTAAGCGATGAATTCTTCTTGCTCAGGGGTTGGGAGTAATATATTGGGGACGGGCATAGAGGAGTCAAAAGAAATTTGTCCTGCCTCATTCACATTATTAAAAAAACTATACAACTCATAATAATTTTTTTGGGAAATAGGGTCATACTTGTGATCGTGGCATTTGGCGCATGCCATGGTTAATCCAAGAAATGCTTCACCTAAAACATTGGTGCGGTCAGCTACATATTCTGATCTAAATTCTTCGTCTATGATACCTCCCTCTTGGTTTTGAGGGTGTAATCGATTGAAAGTGGTAGCTAAAATTTGTTCTTTGCTCCCTTTTTTCATCATATCACCTGCCAGTTGCATTTGAATAAATTTATCATATGGAATATTTTCATCAAATGCTTTGATTACCCAATCACGGTAGGGAGAAACATCGCGATATTGATCTACGGTATAACCATGAGTATCTGCATAACGTGAAAGATCCATCCAATCCAAGGTCATTTGCTCAGCATAATGGGGGGATGCAAGTAGCCGATTCACTTGTTTTTCATATGCATCAGGCGAACTATCGTTAACAAAAGATGCTATCTCTAAAGGGTTTGGGGGCAAACCTGTTAAATCAAAACTTAATCTTCTCAATAAAATTTCCTTATCAGCTCTAGGGTTGGGCTGTAAGTCTTCATTTTCTAATTTGGCCAAGACGAAATGATCGATGGGGTTGGCAATTTTTTCTTTTAACTTGACTTTGGGTAACTTAGGGGTAATAGGTGGAATAAATGCCCAATGTTTTTTGTATTCTGCTCCATTATCGATCCATTTGATCAACATTGCTTTTTCTCGATCCTTAAGTTTTAAATGCGATTCTGGCTCAGGCATTACAATATTAGGATCATTGGATAGTATACGGTGAACAAGCTGGCTTTGTTTTAAATTACCGGGCATAATGGCATACTTTCCAGGTGATCCCTCTAATTCTGAAAAGGCAGATTCAGGAAGATGTAATTGTAAATTAGCTTTTACCTTTGCCTTGTCCGGTCCGTGGCAAATAAAACAATTATCAGAGAGAATCGGCTTTATATGAAGATTGTAGTCAATTTTTGCTGGTAAATTTTCATAAGCTTGTTGAATGGATTCGGCAAGTTCCAGGTCTTTACAGGAAATCAAAATGCCTATTAAATTTAACATAACAATAGGTCTTAAATACCTTTTGATCATGTTATTAAAAACTTTTGAATTGTTTGTTGATTAGATTTGAATTCATCTCCATTTAGTTGATTTTGAAATAGATAATTGACGCATTAAAGTAAACTTTGGTTGTATATTTTAATTGATCACATCATTCTAATCTCTAACTTCTTTATTTGTAAATTGAGTTGTGTGTCTGAATCAAAAGATTTAAACAAAAAATCTTTCTTTATACTGCTACAATATAATTTAATAATGGAAATTATGCAACAAGTAAATTCTCTTTGGGGACAATTGTCGGTATAACCATTTCCCTTAAAATTAGCCTATTGTAGTTAGTTAGGACTGTTTTTGGATTTTTATCTTGGAGTGATTTTTGGAAGTTGTATAGTGTGTAGGAGGTTAATCGGATATGTTATGGTTTAATTATGATGGGACTTTTCGGAAAGACTAAAAGCGTGTATTTGATAATATTCAACATAAGCTAATAAGTGTTACATTTATTTTTCAAATTGTATATTAAAGAATAATTAAATTAACAGAACAGCAATATTAATTTATATAAACCATTCCATTGCTATTATAAATGGATTAGAAGAATTTCAGATTACTAATTCCATAACAGAGTATCTTGAATATGGATTTTTCATAACTATGCTTTTGTAGAATGGTTCATATCTTCTTGATAAGCTAATAGATAACAAAAGAAAAGCTAACTAAAAAAATATTTATGTGAAACAACTGCTATTCTTGTTATTATTAAATAGTTGCAATACATCAAATGTTCGTTCGGATTTCTCAAAAATTGAAAGTATTGAGCCTCCAATACTTATTGACATAAGATATTCTGGTTCAGACAATTTTTTGGGACGAACTGTTAAAGGATACGAAAGCCCAAAAAATATATTAACAAATGAGGCGATAGATGCATTGACAATTATTCAAAAAATTCTTTCTAAAAAAGGTTTAGGACTTAAACTTTACGATGGATATAGGCCTCAGAAATCTGTAAATGATTTTATTTATTGGTCAAAAAAAATAAGTGATACTTTAACCAAACAAAAGTATTATCCAGATGAAATAAAGGATAGTCTTATAGTTAAAGGTTATATTGCTGAAAAATCTTCGCACAGCAGAGGAAGTACTGTTGATGTTACTATTATTTATACTGATAGTGTTAATTATGGTAAAGAACTTGATATGGGAAGTGGATGGGATTTTTTTGGAATTAAATCTTGGATTGATAACGACTCTATAACTGACTTACAAAAAAAAAATCGTAATTATTTACAAAATATAATGAATCAAAATGGTTTCAGGTCATATTCAAAAGAATGGTGGCATTTTACTCTGATTAATGAGCCCTATCCAAACACATATTTTGATTTTTAATAAAAACGAAAAAACTAATTTTTTTTGTAAAGGGGGTGGTGATATACAACTGAATTCAGTTTTATTTGTTATACTTTTCCAATAGAAAATGATTTTTTTATTATCGTTAATCAACTTTCAAATAAGCCACTTATTTACTTAAGATAAAAAATTGCTATAAAGTAGTAAGTCTAATTGAAAAAGTAAAATGAAGCAAACTTTGGAAAGATTGATACTTAGTGATTAATATTTAAAAATCATTATTCCTAAAAGAACACAAACACCAATCATTAAGACTGAAAATGCAATTTGATTTATGTAGAAAGAAATGGGTTTGTTAGAGCTCTTTTCTTTTGGCTTTTGAATCTCAATAAGTGATGTAAACAACACGAGTAAAACTGGCGCAAATAATACACAGCCTATTATGAATAATTGTAAATCTGTCATTTTTTTGGCATTGTATTGACAAAAATTCCATATACCAAAATGGTAGGGACCCATATTGAGACGTATTGTCCCATTTCTTTCTCACCAGAAAACCATAAATAAACTGATAAAATAAAGCTCAAGAAAGCAGATATTAGTACAATTAAATCTCTTCTTCTCATTAGTTAATTTTTAGAATTTAGTCAATTTAAGAAATTAAATTGGAAAGTTAATTTTGTTTATAGAAACAACTGTTATAGATGACATGGAAACTACATTATCGGGATAGATTATTTGAATTAGTATAAGAATTGGAGCTAACCTTGAGTCCTTACTTATTTTCTATTAGGCGTGGTATTATTCCTTATTTGAGTGGAAAATAAGAAAATAAAAAAGTCATTTATAATTGTATTCTGCTTTTAAAAGGTTCTTTAGTGGTAAAATTAAACCACCTACAACCAATCATATTTATAAAAGGTGACAGCAAGTGGTACTTACTTTTCTTTTTCAACATTATCTAAAATCCTTAGATAAAGATAGATAATAATTACGAATAACAGAGCGTAAAAGATTATTAGTATCGATAAACTAAGATTGAAAAAAAGGGGAATCTATAATGAAGAACCTCCGTACACCATCCTCACTTGCATTACTTCATCCCCAATCTCCTAAAAACAAACACTAATTATTTCTTTAATATAAAGTTATAATATAAATATTTAAAAATCAATAACTTAAAATAGTTTTTATTATACAATGGTAGAAAACGAATGTCCATCTAATTTTTTAGGTTTTTAGATTGTTAGGAAAATAAAACAGAAAAAGGGGAATCCTTAATGAAGCTTCATTAAGTCATCATCACTTACATTATTCCATTCCGATTTTCTTAAACAACAAATTCTAAATAGAAAAATATAATTATATTTTAATTTAAATATTAAATTATGAATTATTTAAAATCTACAACTTTAAATAGTTTGTTCTTATAGAATAATAGATAACTAAAATCCATACGAGTTTTTTTATTGGAAAGCGTATCTCTGCGAATAGATTTAATAAACTTAGATGAGAATTAAGGAGCAATAATGGGGTTAAAATTCTTTAATCGCCATACTGAATTGTATACTAAATTGAAAGGCGTCAATTTGAATTACTCAAAGAATAAGGAACGTGATCTTTTTTTCCTGCCCACTTAAGGTTAGGCTGCTCACTCATTTCGAACTCAATTTTACCACCGGCCTGAATGGAATCAAAATCTATGTAACTGTTGTTCCAGTTTTGCCCATTTAATGAAGCTGCACTGATGTAAACATTATCTCTAGTGTTATTGGGAGCCGAAATGACAAACTTTTTTCCATTTTGTAGGGATAATGTAACTTTTTTAAACAAAGGACTTCCGATAACGTATTGATCCACTCCGGGAGTAACTGGATAAAAACCGAGGGCGCTAAAAACATACCAAGCGGAGGTCTGACCGTTATCTTCGTCACCACAATAGCCATCCGGTGTAGGGGCATATAATTTGGCTAGAACATCTCTGATCTTTTCCTGTGTTTTATAAGCTTGATTGGCATAATTATACAAATAAATCATGTGCTGTATAGGTTGATTGCCATGAGCATAGTTTCCCATATTAACGATTTGCATTTCTCGGATTTCGTGGATGGTAAAGCCATAATATGAATTATCAAATTTTGGGGGCATTTCAAAGACCTTATCTAGTTTTGAAGAAAAGGCTTCTTTTCCTCCCATCAATTGGATCAGACCTTCTACATCGTGAAAAACAGACCAAGTGTAATGTAAACTATTCCCCTCAGTAAAAGCATCACCCCATTTTAGGGGGTTAAAGGGGGACTGAAATACTCCATCCTTGTTCTTTCCACGCATCCACTTTGTTTGTGGATCAAACAGGTTTTTGTAGTTAAGTGATCTTTTATAAAATTGATCCGCCAGGTTTTGCTTACCCATTTTCTGGGCCATTTGAGCAACTGTAAAATCAGCATAAGCATATTCCAGGGTCCTAGCTGCATTTTCGTTGATCCCCACATCGTAGGGAACATATCCCAATTGATTATAATATTCAACTCCTTCCCTGCCCACAGAATTAATAACCCTACCATTAGATTTGGGTCGTTTTTTAGATGTGGTTGCGTTTTTGAGCATAGCCTCGAATAAAACATCAGATTGTTCAATTTTAACCCCTTTTAAAAACGCATCTGAAATGATGGGAGACGAATTGGAACCGATCATTACATTTCTATGCCCCGGACTAGCCCATTCGGGTAACCAGCCCGATTCTTTGAAGGTATTGGCTAGGCCGTCCATGATTTGAGCATTCAGTACTGGATACATCAAATTGAAAAAGGGAAAAACTGCCCGAAATGTATCCCAAAAACCGTTGTCGGTAAACATATAGCCTGAAAGTACTTTTCCATTGTAGGGGCTGTAATGAACAATTTTTCCCTTCTTGTTAATTTCATAAAATTTCCTAGGAAAAAGCAAAACCCTATAGAGACATGAGTAAAAGGTTTTAATGTTTTCTACATTTGCATCATAAATTTTAATTCTTCCCAACTCCCTTTCCCAGGCGTCTTTTGCTTTTGACTTAGTTTGCTCAAAAGTGTCCTGGCCAATTTCACGATCTAAATTCAGTTGGGCTTGCTCCAGACTAATAAAGGACGAAGCTACTTTGACATTTACCGATTCTCCTCTTTTGGTTTTAAAACCTATAATTGCTCCTACGTGATCTCCAAGATTTTCCTTTGAATTTTCCATTAATCTCCAACCATCTCCCCAAGTGTGATTGACTTCAAAATTTCTGTCAAATTGCGCCACAAAATAATTGTGGAAATTTTCAGGAACACCTCCGTGATTGTTTCTGCTGTATCCGATTATTTTTCTTTCCTCAGGAATGATTTTTACCATGGAGCCTTTATTAAAAGCATCCAACAATATGAATGAGTCCTTAGAATCTGGGAAGGTAAATTTGAAATGAGCCGACCGCTCTGTAGGGGTCACTTCTATGGTTGAGTCATAGTCTGCTAAATATACCTTATAATGATAAGGTCTGACTGTTTCCGCCTTGTGAGAAAACCATGAAGCGCGTTCGTCTTCCTGAAATTTTAAATCACCTGTTACTGCCATCATCGAAAAGGCGGCGTAGTCATTAAGCCACGGACTAGGCTGATGGGTTTGTTTGATTCCCCTGATTTTATTTTCATCATACTTATAGGTCCAACCATCTCCCATCTTGGAGGTCATTGGGGTCCAGAAATTCATACCCCAAGGAGTAGCTATGGCCGGATAGGTATTCCCGTTTGATAATTCAAAGGTAGAGTCCGTTCCCATTAAGGGGTTTACATAATCTACCAATGGAATTTCGTTGATAAAATCTTCCAGGGCAGAAGCATTTTTTTGTTCCGTACATGATATAAAACATACGTAAGCCAGAATTGAAAACCACCTTATTTTTAAAGTCATCCTATCTTTATTTTTTCTATAAAGTTTGAAAATATAAAAATACGGTTAAAATATTTACTCAACAGTTGTGTGTAAATTGTGTGCAATTAATTTTTTCATTTTTTAGCTAAAAATTTAAACGCGTAAATATAAATACTCAATCAAATTTTTACAATATGCTTAGTAGATATTTTAAATGGTAATTAAGTAAGTAATAATTGTACCCTACTTTGTACCCTAAAAAGAAATGAGGAAGCGTTAACCTCCTCATTTTCAGTGACCTCGGCAGGATTCAAACCTGCAACCTCTTGAGCCGTAATCAAAAGAATAATTTCCTAATCCTTTACAAAATTTACTAATGTGTTGTATAACAGTAAATTAGATATTACATCTCTTTCTGTTTTTACTACTCTATCCTAGTTTTACTCAATAGTTGTGTGCAAATAGTGTGCAAGTAAATATTGTTTAATTTAAATTTTATAGAATGAGTAAATCATTAAATTTTGTAGTAAGCATCAAGCTTGACAGAAGATCAGTTGATGTAATATGAAAATATTTCGCATCTAAGATTGTTTCCCAAATATCATCTTTTTTTGCCTCATAAATCAGAAACACGCACAATTTTAACGTATTCTAGCAATAAATCATCTGAAAGGAATTTCATTTCTATAGTACCATTATCATTAGAAACATCCCTCTGAATTTCCCAATTTTCTTTCGAGTCTCCAATTTCAACAATATTATCCTGAATTAGTACTTTTCCCTTTTTACTTCCTGATAAACTAACTTTATATTTTCCTTTAGGTGATAGAATAGACCAGTGGTCGTTTCTTGATGTTCTGATTCCTGCCCCTTTCAAAGGATCAAATTCTGTTCTATACGTATCCTTAATTTTCAGTTTTTGCCAACCATATACCAATTCGGCAACCTGCTTAGTGAATGGCCACCCACAATCAACCACTACCTCTTTCGGGATTTCAATATGCTGAGGCTGAAAGTTTATTGTAAGATTATTAATATCTGAAAATGATTGTTCAATTGCAGGTTGTAATACATTTACCGTAAGGTTCTTCTTTTTAGCAAGCCTGATAATATCTTCTCCATCCAGTGTACAACAAATATTTTCCTCAAAATAACGAATTACTTTTTTGGAGTTTTGCCTGTTGGTATATTCAGAGCCATATTTTGGATTATCAATATCGCCATTCCAACCGTGTGGAATACGGTGCATAACATGGTTGTAATTTCTATCGAGAAAAACATTCATCCCATATTGTTTCATATTTAACAGACCAAATGGTCTTCCGGCAAGACACATGTTGGTAGATCCTCCTACATAAATTAAGGTATTGATATCTTTTGACTTAATAATATCCCACATTTCGTCCGGATCATCCGTCATAAAATCGTTCTTGTGCAAAACGATATGTGGGTTCTGTCCGAAGACTTCAGTCCCCGGTCGGTTATTATGCCAATCCATTCCCGGATACATATATTCATATTCATACCCATGCCATTTACCATAAGGAATCTTCTTCTGTTCATCATTCCATTGCAATTTCTCTGTCCACGGATAAGCTTGTTTAGCCAAAGCTTTAACGTTTTTTCTGACCGAATGACTTTCATAAAAACTGGTTTGATCTGAAGGAGTATGAATAACAGTCATGTCTAATGCCCTTGCTGAAGCCAGCAGGACATTGATATTTTTTGAAATATTACCAGAATAAATATAACCCTCTGTTGTTCCTACAAAGGAACTGTCTGGATTGAAATATCCTAAACCACCTGCTCCCCACATATCTACTACTACAATGGCTGTTTTTTCAGGATGGAAAGGAACATCTAGTAATTTATATTGTCCTGAATTATCCAACTCCCTCACTTCAATAAAATCTTTTGTATTCTCTTTTATGCAGGAAGAAAATAGAAGAATACTCTGGACAAAAAAGCTTAATAATATAATGGTTGAGTTCTTCATCATTATTACTTAATAATTTTTAATACAAAGGCATATTCCGAAGGAGCGTCAATATTATCTGAAATTGAGAGCTCTATTTTATCTCCAACCTGCTTCCATTCAGGAGTGTAATTCGTGCCTAAAATGCTTATTTCTTTTACATCCGAAATATTGGAAATATTTATTTTACCAGTCTTCCATCCTTCATGTATGGCATAAATAGTTTGTGAATCTTTCGACCGGGTAAATTTGAAATTATCATCTTCAACAAACATCCCCCGTGTACCGTAAATTGCTTCTCCGTTTACTTTTAACCATTTACCAACCCAGCGCAGATCATCCTGAGTACGTTTGTCAAATTTTCCATTAGGCATGGGTGATATACCAGCCATAAAATTTCCTCCCTTTGAAGCACAATCAATGAGAGACTCCAATATCCATTCCTTTCCGTAATACGTATCATTTGGTTGCCATGCCCATCGGGTACCATAGTGTTCTATTGCCTGCCAGGGTTTTTCAAGTCTAGGATCATCAGGCCCTTCCGGAAGCCAATGTTCCGGCGTTTGGTAGTCCCCGTAATTACCTAATCCTCGCTGACGGAACAGTGCATTGGGTTGTAGCTTCCGCACCATTTTTATCAATTTAACGGTCTCAGACCAAAGTGACTCTGGTAATCCGTGATCAAATCCAAACTGGTCTATTTTCCCATAATTGGTACATAATTCAGTTAACTGTTGTGTTTGACGTTCAACTGCTTTTCGGTAACCTTCCGGATCCGATTTTGGTGTATAATCAGGATCATACTGCATGTGTTTTTCTTCAAAACGCTGGTTAATGTCGTTCCAGTCGGTATTGGAATAATACAAGCCAATCCCCATATCTTTCGCTCTAAAGGCATCTGTTAATTCCTTTACAATATCGTGTTTAAAGTGGGTTTCCATCATACTGTAATGCATGGTTGTGTCAATCACATTCCCAATACTTTTTACTTTCCCGATTGGCTTTCGCATTTTAACATTTACAGTTGTTTTTGTATCAAACATCGAAAATCCATCGTGATGTTTTGCGGTAAAAACAAAATATTTCATACCGGCATCTTCAGCCAGTTGAGCCCATTCTTCGGCATCGAATTCCACGGGATTAAAAACCTGCCAAAGAGTAGAATATATATCTTTAAATTCATCGGATGCATGCAAGGTAGGCCATGAGGCATCGAGTCCCAGTTGTGAATAAACTCCCCAGTGAATACGCATTCCAAAGCGCCTATCCATCCAATTTTCATAGGCTTCATCTGATGCATGTTGATAATCGTCATCAATCTCGAGATGATTCATATTATACTCCATATTGGCCTTTTTTTCAATATCTGCCACCTTTTCTTCTTTTTTATTTTGCCCACTAGCATGCAAGCCAGTAACTATCAGAGCAATAGAGAGGATGGATGTGTATTTAATCTTCTTCATATTTTAATTATTATAGTATTTTGTTTATCAGCATAAACCTTTCACTTATCTAAATACGATGTCCTGTTTCATATTAAAATGAATTTACTAGCTAATTATTTTGTTCTGTCGTTTACTGCACTTTCGTAATAATCAAAGTGATTCCCTAATTTATCCATTACTGAAAAAGTAATGCGATCCAATTCTGATTTAATATCCTTATGAAGAGGTTCTTGTATGGCTTTAACATTTGATTCCAACTCCTGAATATTTCGGGAACCAACCAAAGTACATGTTAAAGCAGGGTTTGCCAAAATCCATTTTATAGCTAACTCCTGCATTGTAAAATCTGTTTCTTTGCATAAAATCCGTATACTCTTTATTGCCTTATTGGTTTCTTCTTCAACTCCTTCTTCTCCATGCCTACACTCTTTTGTGCTACTGAAATTAAAATGACGTGTACGCCTTTGCCAAACAGGAACCTCATCTAAAGTTTTAAAAATATCAGCCAAAATCCCCTGTAACAAAGCCATATAACCAATTACGCCAATCCCTTTTTCTGCACAGTAGGGCAATGTATCATATTCAATTCCCCGGCATAACAAATTGTAGGGAAGCTCGTTGACAGCTATTTCGTTCAGAGGCAGATCATCCATTCGGTTTCTGCTAAAATTACTTACCCCAAATTGCCTTATTTTTCCTTGTTGCTTTAGAATCCTCAATGCTTCTATGGCCTCATTGATTGTAGGAGGATTTTCAACTACTTTTTGATCATTGGAAAAATGCATGATGGAGTGCGGATGAATTGGCCAATGAATCATGTATATATCCACATAATCGGTTTGTAATCTTTTTAAAGATTCTTCACAATGCCTGATTAAGGAATCTTTATAACAATTAGAGGTACTGACTTTTGTTCCTATTACTAGTTTTTCCCTGGGGATTCCCTTTATAGCTTCTCCAAGCGACGATTCACTGCGACCTTCATTATAAGCTTCTGCCGTATCAAAATAATTTATTCCCATATCAACCGAAGCATGAACTACTTTCTCGACGTCTTTTTGGTTTTGGTCACCCCAATAGTCACCTCCACCAAAAGCCCAACATCCAGCACCTAAAACTGATAGTTCCAAATTTGCTATTTTACAATTACGTTTTTGCATATTCTTATTTATATAAAAATTGTTCCTTTCTTTAAAATGATATTTCCAAACCGCTTTGCTGTACCACTCATCACAACTGCATAAGCTTCTGAGGCCCTTTTATAAAAATCAAATCTTTCCAACTTTTCTGCGTTTTTTATGTCAAGAGCTAAATCCAATCCCAACTCAGAATCTATAAGTAATTGTTTGAGTACACCCCCCGCTCCTGTTAGCAATATGATGGTTCCCGCTGGCTCCATAGATTTACTGGCCACCTTAAAGAGATTGTTTTTATGATAATTTCCACGAATGCCCAAAAAATACCAGGCCAGCAGGTTGGCAATGATCAACGCTGCAAAAGGATGACCCGTAAAATTTATAATACTTCTCCACCCTGAGGAAAGGCTCATAAAACCGGTGTCAAAAAAAGCTTTGAGAACGATCAAAAAAATGGGGAGTAACACGATGGTCAAAACACCTCCCACTCCCGGCAGTTTTTTGTGGGCATCACCCTCAGTAAAATAATCCGGTGTTTTTAAAAATATTTTACCCGTTATAAATTTTCCATAGAATATTCCAGAGACAATAGCAGAGGGGATACCTACTATGATACCCATTACAATTATACTCCCCAAATCTGCTCCCAAAATTTTGGTAACCGCAACTGGACCCGGTGTGGGGGGGATAAATGCATGAATAACCGCCAACCCCGCCAGTAGTGGCAATGCATAGAACAGTAAAGACTTTTGGGTTTGCTTTTGCAAATAATAAACAATAGGAATTAGCAATACAAATGCAACATCAAAAAATACAGGAATAGCTATAAAAAACCCGCTGAGTAACATGGTCCAGGACGCACGCTCTAACCCAAAACGTCCCAATAAATATTGAGCGATGGACTGTGCCGAACCTGTCACCTCCAATAGGGCTCCAAACATGGCACCCAAACCCACTACAGTAGCCACATAACCAAGGGTTCCTCCCATTCCCTTTTCCACCGTTTTAAAAATCTGCGTCGCATCCATTCCCAAAAAAAGACCAATCGAAAGGGTGGAGATTAATAGGGCGATAAAAGCGGGAAGCTTAAATCTGAGAATCAGGACCAACAGAATGGCGATTCCTCCGATGAGCGCTATAATTGAACTAAAATCCATCAGCGTTCCCATGGGTAATGATGAAGATCTCCTGGATTTCCTCCGATGATTTGAAAACCATGCGCACCAAAAAAGTCCCTTTGGGCTTGGATTATGTTGGCTGAGGATTTCCTCTGGGTCATTTGTTTGTAATACGTATGGGCTGCTGAAATACACGGCAGCGGAATCTCAGTGTTTGCTGTTTCCGTAATTAGGGTTGCAACAGACGACCGATCAGAATTCAATTGATTCAAATATTGGGGATCAAAAAAAGGACCTAAACGATTCTCTAAAAATGGAGATAGTTGAACCAATAGCTTGGATTTAATGATGCATCCAGCAGACCAAAGCGAACAAAGTTTTTGCAAATCAATATTCCAACCAGCCTTTTCGGACATCTCCTCCACCAAACGAAAATGTTGATAATGGTTGACTGTTCTCGTAAATCGGAAAACTGCCCTGAGTTGATCTACTTCTAATTTTAAAGGCACATCTTCCTGCTGGGTTATCGATAGGCCTTTGAATGCTTTTGAACGATTGGAGTTGAATCGAGAAAACAATGCTGCCGCTACCATACTGCAACTGTGAAAATCTTTGATTCCCGCAATCAGCGTCCATGATCCCGTTTGGTTATAAGACGCTTTATCAAGAATCCTATCCAAGACATATCCCTTTTCATCTTTGGTTTTTAAAATTTTAATGGTAATATCCAAAAGATATGCATCAAACTCGTTTTTATTCCATTGCTCAAAAACCGCTGCAATTTCTGTATAGCCCATCCGCATTCCCTTGTGCATTACCTCAAAAAGTTCAGCGATAATTTGCATTTCAGCATACTCAATAGCATTGTGAACCATTTTCACAAAGTGCCCTGCTCCTCCACTACCAACATAATCACAAGCTTTTTCTCCCTCAGCGGTAGTGGCAGCCATCTCCTTCAAAAAATTTTCTGACAATGCATAAGCATCTTCCGAACCCCCGGCCATCAGTGAAGGACCGTGGAGTGCGCCAGCTTCCCCTCCCGAAATTCCCAAGCCCATAAAGAAAATCTGCTTTGACTGTAGCCTATTCAACCTGTTCTCTGTATCAGTAAAATGAGAGTTGCCCCCGTCAATTATCAAATCTCCAGGAGTTAAAAAGGGGAGCAACTGATCGATAATATGATCCACCGCAGCGCCTGCTGTTAGGTTGAGTAATATTTTTTTTGGGGAAGTCAAAGAATCTGCAAAAAGTTTAAGATCCTCAAAAGGTAAAGCACTTTCTAATTCTTCATATTGGTTGATTTTTTTTTGGGCAACATCCTCCTCTACACCCTTTACAAAGCGGTTATACAAGGACAATGAAAAACCATTTCTCGCTAAATTTCTGGAGATCGAAGTTCCCATAACGCCGAGTCCAATGATTCCTATTGCTGTTTTCATAAGCCTTTAATTATTTTTTCGACAATTGAATCTAAAGGCTGCGCAACATCGACTATTTGGGCGTAATCCGGAACTTCCAGGTCTTGGAATTGGGATCTGAGCAGCCCCTGAGGCATAAAATGATTCGAACGTTGGGAAAGACGCTGGTCAATAAGCTCGTAATTTCCTTTTAAATAAATCCAATTTGTGGCGATTCCTTTGGTAAGCTTTTTTCTGTAAAGTTCTTTTAATGCTGAGCAAGCTAAAACAAGACCTTCCCCTCGGTTTTTAAGCAATAATGCATTCAAAGTAGCAATCCAAGGGAAACGGTCTTCATCACTGAGTGGCGTTCCCTCGCTCATTTTGTCCTTATTGGTTATGGGATGAAAATCATCAGCATCAAAAAAAGAATAATTTAAGTTTTCTGCAAGTAGTTTACCTACGGTAGTTTTACCCGATCCACTAACCCCCATCAAAACAATCGTCTTTGGCTTTTTCACACTTTACCTTTTGGATATTTTGTCCATGAAAATAGACAATCCCACGGGATCGTCTGTGTTGATAAAATCCAATCCCATAGCATAGAAGTTTTCCCAAGACATCGGTGTGTCGGGTATTCCCCAAAAACGAAAAGGTTTGCCCAGGGAATGGGCTTTGTCGATGATTGACTTAATTTTTTTACACTCCTCCTCAGTTAGTGGTTGCCTTCCATCCCAACGAGAATATTTTTTAAAATTAAGACTGATTAACGCCACTTTATCCCAGGCGATTTCATCTGCTACCCCCTCAAGGGATTGATGATCGAAAAATATAAAATCGGGAAAAAATTGACGTAAAACTCCAGCATAATTTTTCTCCAGATTATCGTCATAATTTGTCAAATCTGTTGGTTCCATCATAAACCAGGGAGAATTCACTGATTTGTCGAGAGGGAACAATTGAAGAATTGCCTCCATTAATTCAGGGATTTCGCTTCCATCACATCGAATTAAATTCTTATTCAGCCTTTCACCCGGGAAGTTGGCATCAGCCAATACAATTTCATCTCCATGTCCCATACGGGCTAGTATTAGCAACAAATCAGGCGATATTATTTTCGGAATTCCATTAAGCATCTTTATTAATTTTCAATTTTTTCTGGGCGTTTGTCGTTTTTAAAGCGGAATTGCTTTTGTCCTGTTAAATCGCTCGATACCATTGTTGGACACACATTTCTTTCTATGTATTCGTGCATCAGGCTATTTCCTGTAAAATGCGAAACAAATGGTTTCGAAGTAGAATCGTACATCGTATCTGTCATGTCACGCATAAGTACAACGTTCATTCCCAGGCGTACCATATTTCGTAAGCCAAACGAACGGTCAATAACACACATATTGGTATGCACCCCAACAAGTATTACATTTTTTATTCCTTTTTTAATAAAAAAGCTCCCGGCTTCAATTCCCGAATCTGTAATTAAATCTCCTTCTTTTATTTCTATTGCATCTATTTGCTTTGTCCACACCCTTGTGCTAGCCGGCTCACATTTGGGGTTGTCATCGCATCCGCCATGTGAAATTTCGAATGGCCAATCCTGATCCATTTCGCACTCAAGTTTACCTTCACCCAGCTTTTGTTTTACACTTCTAACCTTATATTTTTTTGCAAGTTTTCTTCCCGGGTAATTTTTGTAATATTCCAGGCAGTCGCTTGGGGCATGTACAATCTGTACGCCTTTTTTCCTTGCAATAGAAATAACATTATTCATAACTGGTGCCATTTCTCCAACTCTGCTTGTGGCCCCTTTGCACCAATGTTTATCCCACATGTCACAAATAATAATTGCTGTCTCTTTACCATTCCATTCCTGAATGTCGTTCACAATCATACTAGCTCCTTCATCCAAATCAGAAGGAATTCGTTTTTGAAGTGACACTTTTATTGTTGGTACAGTTGTTTTGTTTTGTGCCTGAACCGAAGGCGCAATCAGAAAAATTGATAACATGATTGTCGAAAAATAGTTTGACATTTTAGTTTTCATTTTATATGACGCTTATAAGTTTGTGAAATATTCATTTAAACCCAGAATACCGGTGTAAGAAATTACTAGAGAGAAAGCCAGTGCAGCAAAAAGTGCAACATTTAAAAACAGGCTGGCTTTATGTTTACCCATTAACGATTGGCGATTAATTAAAATAATGATACCTGTAATAACCACTGGTAAAATAAAGACGCTGGCAACCTGTGTGGCAATTTGAGCCATAATTGGATTAACTCCAAAAATAGGGACAATAAGTCCGACCAAACAAGCTGTTGCCGCAAGTATCTTAAAAGTTGGAGATTTAACATCCATTTTCCCTTGTTTATAATCGCCTATCAATAATGGAAGAACCATTAATATCGGGAAAATTGAGGAAAGCCCGGCACTCATTGCACCAAACATAAATATAGCCACAGTAAATTTTCCAGCAACAGGTTCAAGTGCATAAACCATGTCCAGTACTTTTGTCACAACTTTGCCTTCATGAAAAAGTGCTCCGGTAGCAGCAATCATAATTGTTGCACTTATTACAAATAGTAGTATTGCTGAAGTTAATGCATCGCGTTTTTGTTCTTTCAAACGTGTTTTATCCCATCCTTTTTCCTTTACAATAAGCGGACGAATAATAAATGTTGGAGCGGCCATGGTTGTTCCAACAAAGGCGGCAACCATCAAATTTCCGCCGGTAGGAATGCTGGGAATAAAACCTCTTGCGATTTCAGCAGCTGAGGGAAGTACCATAAACATAGACAGAATAAAGGAAAGTCCCATCAGTGTAACAAAGATTACGAGTACTTTTTCAAAAAAGGAATATTTACCGACCAATAAAAAGGAAAACATTATAATAATTAAAGCAATAGCAATTCCCAAAACGGCCCAATAATTGCTTTCGTTTAAACCGGGGAAGAACAACCTGGCAACTTCGTAAATGGCGTTACTTGTTAATCCGAGTAATCCGGATAAAGCACTCCACTGCCCCATAACTACTCCGACAATGGTAAGGATAGCCCACAGTTTACCCCATTTTAATTTATTCCTGAAACTGTTAATTGCTGTGTTGCCTGTAACTGCAGCAAAACGTCCGTACGATTCCATTAATATCCAGGCAAAAAATGCACTTAAGAAAAGTACCCATAATAATTGTAGTCCGTACTGACTCCCAGATTTAATCATGGACGTAACACTGCCTGTACCAATTGTATATCCAATACAGAATATTCCAGGTCCGACAGAAAGCAAAAGAAGCCACAATCGTTTAAATATATTTATTCTCATACCTATATAATTATGAATTGCTATTTATGCGTCCATCAAAATCGTCACTTCCATGCTCTGGTTTTAAGGGAAACTTTATTGGCATATTATCTCTTGAAGATCGATAAATAGCAGTAAATAATTCAACTGTTTTACGCCCCTCTTCTCCGGTCACCAAAGGATCACGATCTTCATTCATTGCATTAATATAATCTTCAATCTGACGTTCCATATAATAAACGGTTGCATCAATTTCATTAAAAAGACTACTGTCTTCCTCAATCCATTTATCCAGAAGTTTTTCTTCTCCCGGAACACTCCACAAATCATTTACCGGTGGTTCCAAAACACTGCTCATACCAGCTATAAACATGGCACCTCCATCGGTTTGTACGCCAACAGATGCTCCGTTTTCTCCGTGAACCTGAACTTTACCATAAATTCCGGGCTTTTGCGAATTGCTGACAATTATATTTCCGATGGCACCTGATTTGAATTTTACAATTGCAAGTGCAGTGTCTTCAACTTCAATATAAGGATGATTCAGGTTTCGTTGAACACCATATACTTCGTCAATATCACCCATATACCATTGAAAAATATCAAGCTGGTGCGGTGCCTGATTTACCAAAACACCACCGCCTTCCATTTCCCAGGTTCCACGCCATTCATCAGAATCGTAATAACCCTGACCTCTCCAGCCTAGCATATTGATTGTCCCAAAAGCTGGTTTCCCAATCTTGCCATCATCAATTGCTTTCTTTACCCGGCTAACCGGAGCATACCATCTCCGTTGACTAATTACGCCCAATTTAACTTCGGACTCCTTGCAGGCAGTAATCATCTCATCACAATCTTCGAGAGATGATGCCAAAGGTTTTTCAACCAGAATATGAGCTCCGGCTTTAGCAGCTTCAATGGTTGGCTCTTTATGAAAAGGGTGTGGTGTACAAACAATAACCAGATCAATTGACGAGTCAATTACCATTCTGGTAATATCTGTGTACGCTTTCACATTATATTGTTTCACAAATTTTTCAACACTAGATATTGAACGACTCCAAACCGCAGTTAGTTCCGCATGCTCTAAATTGTTAATGGCTTGTGCATGCAAATGGGCAACTTTCCCACAACCAATAATTCCGATTTTATATTTTACTGTCATGCGTGATGTATTAAGGTACAAGAATTACTTTATTTAAACCTTCTTCTTTTTGATACAATCGTTGAAACCATTGAGCTCCTTCACTCAATGGAGCAACTTTACTAATCAATGGCTTAACATCAACTATTCCTTTTTGCATCATGGAAAGTACTTCTTCGTATTCGCCACAAATGGCACAACTACCCTGAACACGAATCTGTTTTGTTACAATTTGTTGCAGTGGAAATTCTGCTTTAGCAGATAAATTTCCAACCATAGTAACAGAACCTCCTTTTCGTGTATTGGATATTGCGGTGTTTATTGCAGCTGAAACACCAACAACCTCAACAGCCAAATCTACTCCCCGTCCGTTGGTAGAAACCAAAACAATGTCATTAACATCCTCAGTTAGAGGATTTATAAACAGATCTGCCCCAAACTCCTTTGCCATTCCTGCTTTAGTATTGTCCGTATCAACTGCAATGATATTACCAGCACCTGCAATTTTCAGAAGTTTGATTACAAAACATCCAATCATTCCTGCTCCTACTACCATAACATTATCTCCCATTGAGAATGTTGACACATTCAAAGCGTGTGCTGCCACTGCGACGGGCTCAACCATGGCTGCTTCCTCATATGAAACCTGATCTGGTATTTTGTACAAAATATGTGAAGGAACAACAACATATTCAGCAAATGCCCCATGGCGTGTATACTCATCGGGAGAAACACCCAAAACCATTCTATTATCACTAAGATTGTATTGACCTTTTAGAGTGTACCAATCATTTAGAGGATAAATGGTTGAATCAAAAGTCACTCGATCTCCTACATACCAATTTGCAACATTACCTCCAGTTTCAACTATTTCTCCAGAAGCCTCATGCCCCATTATAATAGGTGGTTGTCGCCTGCCAGTACTACCATCCATCCCATGTACATCGCTACCGCATATTCCACAGGCCTTAACTTTTATTAAAACTTCGTTTTGTTTTATTTTAGGATCATCAACATCCTTAAATACTAATTTATTGTATTCTTCCAATATTAGTGCTTTCATAATTACTTGTAGTTCATCCTACATATTTTTAGGTAAATTTTTCATGTTCTTAACTCTTTATTTCTTGAAAACTTAATTCTGTAAATGACAGGTGTTCTTTCATAACTTTTCTAACTTCATAATCATTCTGTTCTTCGATTAAGCGATAAATCTTACTATGAAATTTAAGTGTATTTCCCCTTTTATATCCTGTCTTACCATAAACAAAATCTACAAACCTGGGCATTAGAGAATAGATCGGATTCATCACAACTGAAACTGAGAAATTATGTGTTGCCTCTGCAATTAATTTATGAAATTTATTATCCTCCAATGCTTCCTTTTTAAGAGCACCAGCCGGACAATTCTTCATTGATTCAATAGATTTCTTCAAAAGTCTCAAATCCTCGTCAGTTCTATTTAAACTTGCCATAGCAGCAATTTCAGGCTCAAACATTTGCCTTAAGCGGATAACCTGCAATAAATTATCTTTGGAGGTATTCATCTCCAGAAATAAATTTACACTTGAAACAGCTTGATTAAGTGAAAATTCATTAACAAACATTCCCCTTCCTTTTTCAATTCGAATCAATCCTTTAGAGTTTAAGCTTCGCAATGCCTCCCTTAAAGCGTTGCGACTAACACCATATGATTTACTTAATTCAATCTCTGTAGGTAGTTTTACTCCTGCTTTTAGCTTTTTAATCCGAATAGCACCTTCTATTTCCTCTTCTATACGTTGACTTAAAGACTTGGTATCACCTATTTTATTATACATATTTATTTGTAATACATCCTACATATTCAAAGGTACTATTTTATTTTGAAGATAAAAGCAATACAACACCACTTTAAAGTTTTTTTTTAAAGCCGTCACAATTTTTCATCATAATTGTAAGAACCTTAGCTTCCAGCTATTTGTTGCATATCCAGTTGCATCTTTTTTGAAAAACTGGTTTTGGAGAAAGCGCAAGAAGACAAGACCAAGAAGAGGATCTTTGTATTCAGCTGCAGTAAGTGACGAACCTTCCCTAAGAGCGTCTGCTGCAGACCATAACTCACCTTCAATTTCTTTAATACGTATTTGATCCATTAGTTGAGAGATTTCAAATAATTAAGTGTATGAATTTATTAATTTAGATTCTTATGGCAAGTTGGAAAACTCATAAATGTGATTCTTGTCACTATTCATTTGTTGGCTCTGGAAAACCAGATGCCTTGATGATGGGTCCAACAATTCCTGTAGTATGCCTTAAATGCAATGAGATCTACGATAGAATAATACACTCACCAATAGGAGAACAACTTAATGGGAAATGTGAGGAGTGTGGCAGTAAAAAATACACTGAGTGGGACTACGAATCAAAGAAATGTCCGCAATGTAAGGATAGAGTTATTGAAGAGGATGATGATGGGTTTGTAATTATGGCTGATTAGGAAAAAGATGGTATGCCGCTGTCCCATGCCCTCAAGGCTAAGGGACAAGCGGCACATGTAACTTGCCTATTTTCATTTCTCCACCAAAACACATACATTGCATTAACTATTGAGATTTTGTAAATGATCCTAATGGTTGTTATTCTTTGATAAGACTTGTGTGCAAATAGTGTGCAAGTGAGGAAATAAAAAAGGGACTACATTGCTGTAATCCCTTGTTATAACTGTGACCTCGGAGAGATTCAAACTCCCAACCTCTTGAGCCGTAATCAAGTGCACTATTCAGTTATGCTACGAGGCCTATACGCTAATAATCAAGTAGTTAAACTTATAACAGCTATTGTTTATATTGGTGTACTACACCTTGTACTACAAAATGGGTTGTAAACTACTTTTTTCACACCTCAAATATATGCATATTATAGCATAATTTTTCAGTAAGAATTTTTCGTTTCATATTGAAAGATACCAAACTAAAAAATAATACCAACCACGTTGATAATTAAAATCCAAGCCATAAACTGAATATTATTTTTTGACACCTATATTCAATTGTATGACTTTACTGGAAAATTAATCTATGCCACATCAAGATTAATTACATATTATCATCACGCGGTAAACAAATTAATTGAGGATTATAAATTTGCATTACAGTTCAATTAAGTATTAATTGTATTTTAAATTAATCTTTATTTAATATTCTTGTTCTTACATAACTGCTTAATGACATTCTGTTTTTAGTAGCAATGTCTTGCAGTACTTCTTTATCTTCTTTTGATATTCTTAATCTTATAAAATCTAATAAGCTTATAATTAAAAATTTACCCCTAAAGTTTGAATAAAAACCCTGCCGTTAAGGAGGGTCAAAGTCAGCCTAGTAAGAAAAGAACAAGGGTGTCTAGTCATAGCCAACACAATTATAATTTTACTAATCATTTCAATTTAGTGATCAGTATCAATTATTTCGGTTGAACCAAAAAGCTGTCCAATAAATTTTGAAAATATTGGTCGACCAGATGTTTTAAACCCAGTTTCACCATCAAATATTTGAAATGAAACATATTTAATGATTTTTTTATTATGAAACCTTAATAGTAGTTTATCCCCCTCATTGTTGCCTCCTTTTAAAACTTGTGAAATATCTACGTATTTAATTCTTTTAATTATTGGATGAGCTTTAAATGCTTTATAGCCCCTTATCATAAACTCTTGAAGAAGATTAAACTTTTCCTCATCAGCAAGATGAAAGCTTGAAATTTTTGAAGTAGGATTTTCTATTCCAAATTGTGTAAGTTCTGTGTCAAAGCCAATAGTAAACATGCTCACAAAAAAAATAGTATATGATCCATCATTATTTAATTCACTCTGGGTTAAATAAACATCGCTTAAACCACCTGTTAATTTTGACATTGCCTTACCTAATTGACAACATTTTCCTATAGTTTGAGAGCTTTTTTTTAAAGGAATTATTTCCTCACTAGTGTCATAAAGTTTAAATTCAAAGTCTTCAACTTGAGCATTTAAAATAAAAGAGGCACAAAGAAAAACAAATGGAATTGTTATTTTCATAGATATTATTTTATGTCACAATATAGCGATTTCTAAAAAGACCTGTCAGTATTAGAGACGTTGTAATTAATGATTAAAACATTCGATCCGAACCTGGTTGAATTGTAGATTGATCCGTAGCCGCTTTGATAAACTGTTAATTCCAAGTTTTAGGGGTTACTGTGCTGGTTTCAACACATAATATAAATCAGCGCTATATTTAATAGATGCTGATGTTGAGGCGAACCTAACTTCACCTGTTGCTTTATTTATCATATAAACCCATTAAGTATCTAATTGCATATCCCAAACTTGACTTTCAGCAGCAGTTGGTTGATTAGTAAATGCAGTAGTAATGGCTACGAAACCGATAACTGTAAAGATTGAAATTGTAATGTCTTTAATATTTTTCATCATTATAAATTTTGGTTAATGAATCAACTTACAAAATCATTTGATTCGCCATATCTCATTCCCTTTTTCATCATATATGAAATGTAGTTCACCGTTACAGTATTGATATTCCTTACCCTCTGATATAACCTCAGCAAATAAACCATAGGGGTCGCTAGAGGCAACAATGGCATGTCTATGGTCATTAAATACTCGATTATCACCTGAGACTTGATTGGCTTTAAGCCATGCCTTTGTTTTCTCATATTGATTTCTGTCATCTATCATTGTATAAGAACTAACTATTATAATTTGTTGATTTTAAATCATTCAAAATGCAATATTTGCATGTGCCAATAGGTACTTTTTTCTCAATTTGTTTTTGTCGAAAGGGGATGAAGGAATGCAAGTGATGAATGTCTGACTACAATCTTCATTATTGATTCCCCTTTCTCTTTTACACTCAGCTCCCGCTGATTTCATCTTCTATTTTTTTATGAAGTTCTTCAGGATCGTAAGACATAATTTTATCAATCCACTCGGTGCGTGAATCTTCACTAACGTCTGCAATCTCTAACGCTTACTGAGTTGGTATGTGAAACTTTAGGAATTGGAATAAAGCGTTAACTCTGTCACGCGGTTGCATCTGGTCAAGATCACTTTGTACTGCATCAATATTTGATTCAAGTAATTTAGCAACTGCTTTTAGTCAGGACATTGGAAATTGGGATATTTCAAGTGTAACTAATATGAGTATTATGTTTCGTTTAGCAAATTCCTTTAACCAAGATTTGTCAGGTTGGTGTGTTACTAATATTACTTCTCTACCTACAAATATCACTAACTCATGTGTTCTATCAAACGAAAACAAACCTGTTTGGAGAACTGTCCTCTATAACCCCAAATAAAGCATCTTCTTTGACTTAATAAAGTACAAGTATTCAATATATTATAACAAACAATTTAAATACTCAAAATGATTAAAAATATTATATTTATATTTCTTTTAGTTACATCTATTTATTCTTGTGTATCTATTAGGTTTCCTGAAACAATAAAGGTTGACATTACTGTTCCTGAAAATTTAGATATTGAAAAAGTTCAAGTAATGATTGATACTTTAAGAGGTGTCAATCTAATAGGGGAAAATAAAATAGACGGAGTTTTTGAATTTAATCTTAAAAAAGCTGAAACAAATAATAACCCCAAAAACTAAGCCTATACTTATGGAAAGATTAGCAGGAGTTCCCAACAAACTAACTTTATAAGAATGTCCCACTGTCTCAAACCCTTGGGGTGGGACACTGGGACACCTAACTACTCTATAACTTTGATTAGCAATAACCTTTAAAAGTATCAAAACACTTCTCATTTTAGCTTAAATTTATGCTAACAACTAATAGTTAATATAAGTTAAATTAGCTTAAAAGTGATATTAGGTATATGAGATTTCTTAGGTTTAAAAAATTAGTTAGTATAGATACGGTTAAGTATTTGAGATATGCCGTTGGTGAAGTAATACTTGTAGTAATTGGAATTCTCATAGCTCTTCAGGTTAATAATTGGAATGAATACAAGAAAGAAAAAGTTGAAGAAAAAAAGATTCTTTTATCTCTACATAATGAGATATCTAATAACCTTGAGAGTCTTCAAGTTATAATTGAGGAAAAAAACAAAATCATTGATGTAAATCAATATATAATTAATAATACAGGTAAAAATGGAGAATGGAAATCAACAAAATCAATTGATAGCTTGATGAATTATATATCACTGTCTGGTTGGATTTTTGTTCCTCAAAATGGTGTTCTAAATGAAATAATAAATTCAGGAAAATTATTGTTAATCGAGAACGATTTAATTAAAAATGAAATCGCCTCGTTACCCCAATTACTCTCTTTAATGATTGAAGAGGATAGGCAATATAGGTTAGATTTGCATCAATATTTTTTACCTTTTTTTTCTAAAAATTATAACCTCATTGAACTAACTAAATATCGAGAATTACTTGAAAATTATTCTTTTAGAATGGGAGAAACTAATTTCACAAAATCAATTTCAGAGCTCTTGGGTAATAGAGAGTTCGAAAATATTTTAACTATTCAATCTATTTGGATTAAGTTTTCAAATGAAATGTGCATTAATCAAAAAAATAAATTTCTTGAAATTCAAAATTTAATTGAAAAAGAATATCCTGAAATAGATTACGTTAATTTGAGGCAAAATCTTGAAAGAGGTATTTTTGGTTAAACAGATTATATAATCTTTTGGTGAAGCAAAAGGTTATTTTGATAGAGGAATTTCCCAGCTATCCCATACCCTTGGGGTGGGGCACTGGGACACCTAACTACTCTATAACTTTGATTAACAATAACCTTTAAAAGTATCAAAACGCTTCTCATTTTAGCTTAAATTTATGCTAACAACAAATAATGAATATAAGTTAAATTAACTTAAATGTGATATTAGGTATATGAGATTTCTTAGGTTTAAAATTTTATAAGTATAAATACAATAAAGTATCTGTTATTTATGGCATTCAGGACAAAATAATTGATATGAGAATTAAGGAAAAAAAATCAATAAACGGACCTCAAGCAAACATATTTTCTTGCCTATTGTTCGTAATTAAATCTATGGCTTCACAATATTGTTTCTTGGAAAATCGAAACCTTAAATTTCCATAATCTAAATCGAAGGGAATAACTTTAGAGAAGTTTTTGAAATCAGACCAAATGATCTCCTCTGGACCAATAGTTATTTTGCATGCAAGACTATGATCGCCCGGCACACCGGAATACTTATAATCAAATAGTGTGTAGTGCACATTTTTGTAGACATAATCCTTTAGTGTACTGCACATAAAGTGACTCTGATTATGAAAGGCTATAAAGAATGATATGCCTTCATAGCAGCCATTTCCAATGTCCAAGCCTTTCTTGGCGAATTGTTCTGCCTCAATTTCTTCGATGATGTCTTTAAGGTCGATACCATTTACCCATATTAATGTAGTCATATAATCCTCAAGTTCCGATTTTACACATCCAAAATATATCTTATCCATTTAGTGTTTATTTTTTCTTTTTTTGATTCGCTGAAAATAGTTAAAGACTTAATAAGAAAGTAAATGACCAGTTCTTAAGTTGGTTGTCATTTTCTTAAGTGGTGGAGCAAATTGTGTAAGTTTAATACCTTTTACGGCAACTTTATATTCCTCTAGTGTTGGAGTTCTGCCAAGTATAGCCGAGAGTACCACAACAGGTGTAGATGCCAGTAAAGATTCCCCTTTCTTGCTATCGGAGTCTTTTACGACACGGCCTTGAAAAAGTCGTGTAGAGGTTGCCATTACGGTATCGCCTTTCTCCGCTTTTTCTTGATTGCCCATGCAGAGGTTACAGCCGGGCCTCTCTAGATAAAGAATATTGTCATATTCGGTGCGCGCTAGACCTTTTGGTGCGGCATCATCAAATTCAAAACCAGAATATTTCTGTAGCATTTCCCAATCCCCCTCTTCCTTGAGTTCATCAATTATATTATAGGTAGGGGCAGTTACTACTAGGGGTGCCTTAAACTCCACCTTTCCATAAGTCTCTTCAAGATTCCGCAACATTTTAGATACAATCTTGATATCACCTTTATGCACCATACAAGATCCTACAAAACCAAGGTCTACGTGTTTCTCTCCCTCATAATAAGAAAGCTCTCGAATGGTATCGTGGGTGTAGCGCTTAGATACGTCTTCATTATGTACATCTGGATCCGCAATCATGGGTTCATCTATGATGGTCAAGTCTACCTCGAACTCTGCGTAATACTTTGCATTTTCATCTGGAGACAAAGGTGGTTTTTCTCCTGATTTAATTTCAAAGATGCGTTTATTGGCGCGGTCAATAAGTCCTTGAAGTACCTTCTTCTCATTGTCCATTCCCTTATCGATCATAATCTGGATTCTACCCTTTGCAATTTTAAGGGATTCTATGAGGGTATCGTCTTGCGAGATACATATAGAAGCTTTGGCTTTCATCTCAGCTGTCCAGTCAGTAAAAGTAAAGGCTTGATCAGAAGGCAATGTACCGATGTGCACTTCTATAATCCTGCCTTGAAATACATTTTCGCCGCTAAATTTTTTAAGCATTTGCGATTGGGTGGCGTGAACGACGTCACGGAAATCCATATGATCTTGCATTTCCCCCTTGAAGGTCACTTTTACCGATTCAGGAATGGGCATAGACGCTTCTCCTGTGGCCAGTGCAAGAGCCACCGTACCTGAATCGGCACCAAAAGCTACTCCTTTCGACATTCTGGTATGCGAGTCACCACCAATAATAATGGCCCAGTCATCAATGGTCAAATCATTGAGTACTTTATGAATGACATCGGTCATGGCGTGATATTCCCCTTTGGGGTCACGAGCGGTAATAAGACCAAAATCGTTCATAAACTTCATCAGCCTTGGAATGTTCTCTTGCGATTTTGAATCCCAAACAGACGCGGTATGGCAACCAGATTGATATCCGCCGTCCACAATAGGAGAAATAACGGTTGCTGCCATCATTTCCAATTCTTGGGAGGTCATCAAACCAGTGGTATCCTGAGAGCCAACTATGTTGACCTTAACTCTAACGTATGAACCTGCATGCAATAAAGCCCCTGAGGTGCCAACGGCATTTTTATTGAAAATCTTTTCCACAGCAGTAAGCCCTTGCTCTTTATGGGAAATCTCTTTTGAAGGTGCAAATACAGGGGGAACCTTAATTTTCAGGGTCTTTGCCGCAAAGGTCTGAAGTTTTTTGCCGAATACGATAGCATATGATCCACCGGCGCGCATAAACTCCATTTTCTGGGGAGTAAATGCCGGAGAAATATCCATCAATTCTTTATCGCCGTTATAGAGTTTTTTGGTCTTGGTATTTATGGTAAGCACTGTACCTGTATCTACGCTGTAGGTCTGTTCTAAAACGGGTTCTCCTTCCTCATCTAGCACGAGATTACCTTTGTCATCATACTTTTTCACCCAGTTTTTCAAATCCAGCCCAATTCCTCCGGTAACACCGACCGTTGTGAGAAAAATTGGAGAAATTCCATTTGTTCCTGCAACTACGGGTGCAATATTGATAAAGGGCACATATGGACTGGCCTGTTTACCAATCCAAAGCGCCACATTGTTAACACCAGACATTCTTGATGAACCAACGCCCATGGTACCTTTTTCTGCGAGCAACATGATTCTTTTGTCAGGGTGTGCCGCTTTCAGTGCTAGCAGCTCGTTCTGTTGTTCTTTGTTGTGCTCGAACATACATTGTCCGTGCAACTCTCGGTCTGATCGAGAATGAGCATCACTGCCGGGAGAGAGTAAATCGGTAGAAATATCTCCTACACCTGCAATAAAAGTCACCACTTTTATTTCTTCTTCAATCTCAGGGAGTTTGGTGAAAAATTCCGCTTTTGCGTAGCTTTCTATGATGTCTTTTGCTATTTCGTTACCTTTTTTATAGGCTACTTCAAGACGTTCCATATCAGCTTCGTATAGAAATACCTGCGTCTTCAATACCTTTGCGGCTTCGCCAAAAAAATCAGAATCGCTACCTAGTGCTAAATCTAGAAGCACTTCTATTGAGGGGCCGCCTTTCATGTGCGACAATTGCTCTAATGCAAAAGTTGGAGTAATTTCTTCTACCTGTATTTTACCAAGAACTATTTCTTTTAAAAACTGAGCTTTTACAAGAGCGGCACTGGTAGTGCCGGGCAATACATTATAAATAAAAAAGTTCAAAGAATCTTTTCGATATTCATTGGTAACATCTTTGATTTGTCCGATAACTTCACTCAATAATATAGCGTCGTCAATTGGCTTGGGGTGAAGCCCCTGACCTTTTCTTTTTTCAATTTCGTTTAGGTATTCGGTATATCTACTCATAACTTTTTTCCTTTAACCTGAATTGTGTATAATCAAGTAATATCGATTAGTATTATACTGCCCATGCCTAAATGCAAAAATAAACAATATAGCTAATTTAGTTGTCCAAATTTCATCTAACTTCATTATAGTGCTATTATATTTTACTTTTTTGAGAAAGGGAAATTTAGACGTCTATTGAAGTCCGATTGAAAAACCAATAGTAGCTTTGTTTGGAGGCGCACCAGAATTGGTTGGGAAAATCCTCCGACGACCGATGAACGTGAAGGGCCTAATTTTAAAATCATACAATTCCTTTCTGCTGCCATACTAGAAAATAAATGTAACACATAATTAAGAAAGATTCAATTGAACAAATAAGTGCAAATAAAAACCCTCCCGTTAAGGAGGGTAAAAGTCAACCTAGCAAGAAATGAGCGGCAGGTGTCTAGTTAGCCATTGTAATTAATGATTAAAACGTTCTCTCCAAACCAAGTTGAATTGTAGATTGATCTATAGCCATTTTGATTAACTGTAAGTTCCATTTTTTGATTAATTTAATGCCATGAAATATTTAAAATGGCTATGGTTAGTGTCAGTTTTGGGTGGTGGAGCATACTTTGTAAATGAGTGGCTTAAAAGTGGTTTTGATCCAGTTGGATTTGCTGCTATGATAGCCCTTATTTTTTCTGGGATATCATTATTAAATAAAAATAAATCCTTTTGATTAAATGATTGAATGGCATAAACGATTATTAAAACAAATGATGGAGCAATTTAATCTTGATACATATCAAGTTGCATGGATTTCATTTTTAGAGGGAGTTGTTCTTGCTATTATTTTTTATGAGTTTTTCGTTAGGTAGCGTTTAGTCTCCATACCTCATTTCCTTTTTCATCATAGACGATATTCAGCTCCCCATTGCAGTTATGATATTGCTTACCCTCTGAGATAACCTAAGCGAATAAACCGTAATGGTCGCTAGAGGCAACAACGGCATGCCTAGGGTCATTAAATACTCGATTAATGCTTTTACCTTTTTTAGCTTATTTATTGCATCCGCTCTTTTTTTATCTCAATATTACTTTTTAGGATCACTCTATGAGACCAAGCATTATCCAAATCATTCATAGTGTTATACTATTGATATTAGTATTAAAAAAATATAAAATGGTAATGAAGTGGCATCAGATTTAACTCTAATATTCTGATTCCTTATAACCAACAGAGTTTAATCCTATTCTACTATCTTTACCTAAATTTAATACATGGCTTACATTGCAGTTGCAATTGGTATTTTTCTATTGATTAAAGGAGGAGACTGGCTGATGCGAGCTGCTGTAGCCTTATCACTTCGTTTTTCCATTCCAAAAATCGTTATTGGAATGACGGTAGTTTCCTTAGCGACTTCGGCTCCCGAATTAATTGTTAGTATTCAGTCTGCTCTTAGTGGCCATCCTGATTTGGCTTTGGGTAATGTGGTAGGTTCAAATATTGCTAACTTAGGATTTGTATTAGCAATAATTGTTATGATCTCTCCCATTGAGGTTACACCAAGTTTTTACAAGACGGATTGGCCTATGATGATTTTAGCGTCATTGCTTTTATATATTTTCTTGGTATTTGATAAAAAGTTGGTGGCTTACGAAGGAACCGTATTGTTCATTTTGCTTTTATTTTTAATGGTGTATTTAATTAAGTTTCAAGAGAGAGCGATTTTAGATGAACCTCTTGAGGAAGATGAGATTTTGGTAATATCTAAGACAATAACCTACTTTTTATTGGGTGGATTTTCTTTATGGTTAGGCTCTGAGACTCTGATCAAGGGGGCAGTAACTCTTGCTAAAAATCTGGGTGTGAGTGAACGGATCATTAGTGTTACTATAGTTTCAGTAGGAACTAGTATACCAGAGCTTTCGGCCTCAATTATCGCCATCATGAATAAAGAAAAAGCCATTTCAATGGGTAATCTTATTGGTTCAAATATTTTTAATATTTTGGCTGTTATGGGTATAACTTCAATGATCCATCCTGTTGAGATTCAAGACCCAGGATTATTAAGAAATGATATATGGTGGATGCTAGGTATTTCTTTTTTGATACTTCCCTTTGTATTTTTTCCAAAAAGGGACAAGTTAGGCTTGATCCATGGTCTAATATTGATTACGCTTTACGGTATATTTATATTTCCTTTATTTATGTAAAAAAAATCCCACCTAAATGGCAGGATTTTATATAACTAACAATTCAGCTTTTTAATTAAATATTTTAGTATTAAACAGCAGCTGACTTTACAGTTTTAATGATTCTACTTGCAATTTTGTATGGATCACCATTAGAAGCAGGTCTTCTATCCTCTAACCATCCTTTCCATCCATTTTCGACTGTCATGATGGGAATTCTTATGGAAGCTCCACGGTCAGAGACACCGTAACTGAATTGATTGATTGATTGTGTTTCATGATCACCAGTAAGCCTTTGGTCATTATCAGCTCCGTAAACATCAATGTGCTCTTTGACAACGGGTCTGAAAGCTTCACATATTTTTTCGTAGGTTTCTTTTGAACCACAAGTTCTAAGAGTTTCGTTGGAAAAATTGGCGTGCATACCGGAGCCGTTCCAATCAGTAGCTCCAAGAGGTTTTGGGTGCCAGTTAATTGCAAGTCCATATTTTTCACCCAGACGCTCTAAAAGATATCTGGAAATCCACATTTGGTCTCCAGCTTCTTTAGCCCCTTTTGAAAAACACTGGTACTCCCACTGGCCTGATGCTACCTCTGCATTAATACCTTCGACATTAATGCCTGCTTCAAGGCATTGCTCCAAATGTTCTTCAATCATTTCTCTACCAAAAGCATTCTTTGCTCCAGCAGAGCAATAGAACTGCCCTTGTGGTGTTTGGTCTTTAGGAAAACCAAGCGGAAGGTTAGTTTCAGGATCCCATAAGAAGTATTCTTGTTCAAATCCAAACCAGAAATCGTTGTCGTCATCATCAATAGTGGCTCTACCATTGGAGACATGCGGAGTTCCGTCAGCATTTAAAACCTCTGTCATTACTAAATATCCATTTTTTCGGTCAGGATCTGGGTGGATGGCAACAGGTTTTAATAGACAATCTGAGGATTTTCCCTCAGCTTGACGGGTTGAAGAACCGTCGAATGACCATAGTGGGCATTCTTCTAAAGTACCGCCAAAGTCACTTACAATTTTTGTTTTGCTTCGTAAACTGGCGGTCGGCTCATAACCGTCTAGCCAGATATATTCTAATTTAGACTTGCTCATACATTTTGTTTTTTTATTAGAGTTACGTAAAAATAAAATTTCTTAACAATACCACCTCTATTTAGGGAACCAATTATAAGATCATTACATATTTTTATGAACACCCTAATTTTTAGGGGGGTAAATTTCCAATTTTGCAAATATTATGGACACTTACCTGAATTTTTTCATTTATAAATTATCTTTGTTATGGTTTCCAAAGCACTTAACTAATGAATTACCTAAGAAAAAAAAGTTTAGAAAATCTTTTTGATAAACAACCCCAAACTTTTCAAAATGATCAAAAATATTCTTCTTTATTTGCAAGTAATGTCTTTACGAATGAGGTGTTAGAACAATACGTTAACAAAGATGCATTCAATCAGATAGTCCTCTCGGTTAATAAGGGTTCAAAAATTAGTCGATCTTATGCAGATCAGATTGCTGCTTCACTTAAAGCATGGGCCTTGTCTAAAGGAGCTAGCCATTATACCCACTGGTTTCAACCTTTGACCGGAGGCACGGCCGAAAAACACGATGCTTTTTTTGATATAAAATTTTCAGGGAAACCCATAGAAAGCTTTGATGGTAGCCAGTTGGTACAACAAGAACCAGATGCATCCAGTTTTCCAAGTGGAGGTATAAGAAATACTTTTGAAGCTAGGGGTTATACAGCTTGGGACCCCACTTCTCCAGCCTTTATTTTAGGAAAAAACCTTTGTATTCCAACGATTTTTGTTTCTTACACTGGTGAAGCATTGGATTATAAAACTCCATTACTTAAGTCCATTCAGACCCTTGATGCTGCCGCCACTGAAATTTGTAAATATTTTGATAAAAATGTAACTAAAGTAAATGCCACTTTGGGCTGGGAACAGGAGTATTTTTTGGTGGACAGGGCATTGGCTGCTTCCCGTCCTGATTTGATTATAACAGGTAGAACACTTTTTGGTCATCAACCCTCCAAAGGACAACAATTGGACGATCATTATTTTGGTTCTATCCCCCCCAGGGTAATTTCCTACATGCAAGAACTCGAATACACATCCATTCAACTTGGTATTCCACTGAAAACCCGTCATAATGAGGTTGCACCTGGTCAATTTGAATTGGCACCGATTTTTGAAGAAGCTAATTTGTCGGTTGACCATAATTCATTGGTTATGGACTTAATGAACAAAATAGCATCAAAACACGGCTTTATTGTATTGTTTCATGAGAAGCCATTTGAGGGAATCAATGGATCAGGGAAACACAATAACTGGTCTCTATCTACTAATACAGGGCTCAACTTATTAAGTCCTGGTAAAACTCCCATGAGTAACCTTCAGTTCTTAACTTTTTTTATTAATACCATTGCTGCGGTATTATCTCATGAATCCCTTATGAGAGCTTCTATTGCAAGTGCTAGTAATGACTTAAGATTGGGTTCCAATGAGGCTCCACCTGCCATCCTCTCTGTTTTTATTGGAAAACAATTAACAGCTGTTTTGGACGACCTAGAAAATGTTTCCAAGGGAAAACTCTCTCCAGAGGAAAAAACAGACCTCAAATTAAATGTCATTGGTAAAATACCAGAAATATTGTTGGATAATACGGATAGAAATCGGACTTCTCCTTTTGCTTTTACAGGAAATAAATTTGAATTCAGAGCAGTAGGATCCAAATCTAATTGTGCTAAATCCATTACGGTTCTTAATGCCGCAGTTGCTCAGCAGTTAGAAAAATTTGCCAAGGAGGTCAATACTTTGATCGAGGAAAAGGATATGAAAAAAGACGATGCAATTTTTAATGCTCTTAGAGACAATCTAAAAGGGATAAATAATATACTTTTTGAAGGAGATGGATATAGTGAGTCGTGGGTGAAAGAGGCAAAAAAGCGTGGCCTGAGTCATATTCAAAATACTCCGGAGGCTTTAAAGGCCTATATTTCCAAAAAAAGTATTTCACTTTTTGAACAAACAAATGTGCTATCTGAGCGAGAAGTGAAAGCAAGATATATAGTCGACCTAAATGAATACACCATGCGGATTCAAATTGAGTCTAGATCATTGGGGGACATTGCTCGTAACCACATCATTCCAACCGGAATTAAATACCAAAACATATTAATTGAAAACGTAAAAGGCTTGAAGGAAATATACGGTAAGGACTACCAAAAATTTGCAGAGGTTCAATTAAAAATCATTGAACGTATTTCGGGGCATATTGATCAAATTAATAAAGGTATAATTCAAATGATTGAAACCCGGAAGTCTTTAAATAAAATTGATGACGAATTTAATAAAGCCTATGCCTACTTTGAAAAAGTTTTACCCTTTTTAAATGATATAAGATATCATTGTGATAAGTTAGAGTTGATTATAGATGATGATCTTTGGCCTTTGGCAAAATATCGCGAACTCTTATTTTGTCGCTGATAAAAAGTATTCAATCTTTATGGGTTAATTGAATAGTGTTAAATTTGAATTCTAATCAAGACAATGACTGACAACAGGTATAGGCTTAGGGGTGTTTCTTCTCAAAAAGAAGACGTACAAAATGCCATTAAAAATATTGATAGAGGACTTTTTCCTAAGGCATTTTGCAAAATTGTACCTGATTTTTTGACGGGTAGTGAGGATCATTGTTTGGTCATGCATGCCGATGGGGCAGGAACTAAAAGTTCTCTTGCTTATGCTTATTGGAGAGAAACCAGAGATTTGTCGGTTTGGAAAGGTATCGCACAGGATGCATTGATCATGAACATTGATGATCTGCTTTGTGTTGGGGTGACCAGTGATATCTTGTTATCATCAACTATTGGTAGGAACAAAAATAAAATTCCTGCTGAGGTACTTTCAGCTATAATCAACGGTACCGAGGAATTATTGACCAATTTGGCTCAACTAGGTGTTAAAATTTATAGCACCGGGGGAGAAACTGCCGATGTAGGGGATTTAGTAAAGACCATCATCGTTGATTCCACCGTTACTGCCAGAATCAAAAGAAATGATGTAATTGATAATGCAAATATTCAGGGTGGAGATGTGATTGTTGGTCTGGCTTCTTTTGGACAGGCTACCTATGAAGATCAATACAATGGAGGAATGGGAAGCAATGGTCTGACCTCCGCAAGACACGATGTGTTTTATCCAGCTCTTAAAGAAAAATACCCCGAAACATTTGACAATGAGTTGCCTGATGATCTTGTTTACACTGGTTCCAAGGCCCTAACGGATCCTACAAAAACAGTTTTAGATGCTGGTAAATTGGTTTTGTCTCCCACCAGAACCTATGCGCCCGTCATTAAGACGATTTTGGAAACCATGGACCGATCTATGATTCATGGTATGGTCCATTGCAGTGGGGGGGCACAAACTAAAATTCTACATTTTGTTAACAATCTACATATAATCAAAGACAATCTTTTTGTTTGCCCTCCTTTGTTTGAAATGATCCAAAAAGAATCGGGAACAGGTTGGAGAGAAATGTACGAAGTCTTTAATATGGGTCATCGAATGGAAGTTTATTTGTCCGAATCCCATGCACACAAAGTGATTGAAATTGCCGAGTCATTTAATATTGAAGCCCAAGTCGTGGGTAGGGTCGAAGCTTCAGATGAAAAAAAGTTGACGATCCAGTCGGCTGAAGGTATTTTTCAGTATTAATAATTTATCTTAGTGTTACTCTGTTGAACCAATTATATGAAAAAAATTATTTTTCTAATTCTTTTTATTTTCCAAGTCGTTGTAGCTCAAGAGCGTGACGCATTGTTGGAGGGTTTATTTGAGGAGGAAATGACAATGGAGAAACAATTACTGCCGCAAAAAATGATTTTTACCCAATCTCTTTTATGGGGAAAAAATGGTCTTTTTCGTAAAACCGGTATTTCAAAACTTTCTATCGAGAATAGGGAGAAAGAGTTGAAGGTCAGAAATGTTATGCTTAAATCTCATCAGATCATTGGATATTTAACACTTGCAGGAATGGTGGCTCAGGGAATTATGGGGGGGAGGTTGTATAATGGTGATTATGAACTTTATGATGCACACAAAACTTTGGGACAATGGGTTACCGCATCCTATTTTACCGGTGCTGGACTTTCTCTATTTGCTCCTCCGCCTTTGGTCAAAAAAAGAGTTAAAGGATTTAATTCAATTAAAGCTCATAAATTGTTAGCTTATGTTCATTTTTCAGGAATGATAGCAACAAATTCTTGGTCTAAAAATGATAGTGAATTGTTCCCAAATGTTAAAAAAAAAGATCTACATAAATATGCAGCTTACACTACTTTTGTAAGCTATGCAACTGCCGTATTGGTATTTAAATTTTAGACTTATGAAAAGAGTATTGTTTTGGGTTTTAATCATTTTCTCCTGGGTATCTCAAGCGCAGGACAGATGGGTATTAAATTCTGAAAATTCGTTTATCACCTATGAGGCGTCTCATTTTTTACATGATTGGTCGGGGACCAATAAAAACGTGAAGGGTTTACTGATTGGAAATCAAGATATTTTTCAAAAAATAGCCATTGCAATGTATGTAAGGGATTTTGACAGTAAAAATAGCAATAGGGACAACAATGCACTTGAAATCTTAGAGGTCTTACAATTCCCAAAAATTGAATTTTTTTCTCAGGAAATAGAATGGAAAGACAATGAAGCTAAATTTGGTGGTGAATTAAATTTTCACGGGATTGAATTGCGTAAAAATATCACTGCAAAAGTGAATCTTAAGAAAAATAATCTTCTATTGGAGGGCAGTTTTGATTTAACGCTTTCTGATTTTAAGGTTCCATTGCCCTCCTTTATGTTACGTAAAATGAAGGATGAAATAATCATAAAGTATCAGTTGTACTTTAAGAAACTTGAAAGATAGTTTTTAAAACTTTAAATTTGTGTTCTACACTGTTCTTTCAAGATGATAGAAAAACTAGAGATTATTCAACAAAGATTTATTGAAGTATCTGATTTAATTATACAGCCAGATATAATCGCAGACCAAAGGCGATATATTCAGCTCAATAGGGAATACAAGGATTTGAACAGAATTGTTGCCAAGGCAGAGGACTATAAATCCATTTTAGCCAATATTGAGGAGGCGGAGACCATGATCAAAGAGGAGTCGGATATAGAAATGATAGATATAGCTAAAATACAATTGGATGAGGCGAGGGAACAACTTCCACAATTAGAAGAAGAAATTAGGTTATTGTTGATTCCCAAAGATCCCGAGGATCAGAAAAATATAGTTGTTGAAATTAGGGCAGGAACAGGAGGTGACGAGGCGAGTATTTTTGCCGGTGATCTTTATCGTATGTACACAAAATACTGTCAAGATCAAGAATGGAAAGTTAGTTTTGTCGATGCTAATGAGGGAACTGCTGGTGGATTCAAAGAGGTTATTTTTGAAGTTTCTGGAGAGGAGGTTTATGGAACCATGAAATACGAATCAGGTGTACATCGGGTTCAGCGAGTGCCTCAAACTGAAACTCAGGGTAGGGTTCATACCTCGGCAGCCACCGTTATGGTTTTACCCGAGGCCGAGGAGTTTGATGTTGAAATTAACATGAACGATGTAAGGGTAGATTATTTTTGCTCCTCTGGTCCGGGGGGGCAATCAGTCAACACCACCTATTCTGCAGTGAGACTAACCCACGAACCAACTGGAATCGTTGCCCAATGTCAAGATCAGAAATCCCAACACAAAAACAAAGAAAAAGCTCTTAAGGTATTGCGCTCTCGACTTTATGAATTGGAACTCCAAAAAAAATTAGATCAAGATTCCGAAAAGAGAAATTCACTGGTCTCTTCTGGAGATCGCTCCGCAAAGATCCGAACCTATAATTATCCACAAGGTAGGGTAACGGATCACAGAATTGGTTTGACTCTGTACGACCTTCAAAATATAATCAATGGTGACATTCAGAAATTGGTCGATGAACTAAAGCTTTATCAAAACACTCAAAAACATAAGGAGGCAGGAGAGACTATATGACACAGTCAGTACTTTTAGAGCAAATCAAAAGCAAAAAATCTTTTTTGTGTGTCGGCTTGGATGTGGATCAGGACCGAATGCCATTAGATTTGAAAGATGACCCAGATTCTATTTTCACTTTTTGTAAGAAAATAATTGAAGCCACGGCACCGTACTGTGTTGCCTACAAACCCAACATTGCCTTCTTTGAGGCCTTTGGATCAGATGGGTGGAAATCCCTTCAAAAAGTAATGGATTTTTTGAATAAAAATTATCCAGAAATATTTACAATAGCTGATGCAAAAAGAGCTGATATTGGAAATACATCCGTGCAGTATGCCAAAGCCTATTTTAAACATTTTGAATTTGATTCGGTTACAATTGCACCCTATATGGGTAAAGATTCTGTTGAGCCTTTTTTGTCATACGAGAAAAAGCACGCCATACTCTTAGCTTTGACCTCCAATGATGGTGCTTCAGATTTCCAATTGCTCAAAACAGAAGGTAAACCTCTATACGAAAAGGTCATTGAACAGTCAAAAAAATGGAAAAACGCTGATCGATTGATGTACGTGGTAGGAGCGACTAAAGCTCAAGCATTGCAAAAAATAAGAACATTGATTCCAAACTCTTTTCTTTTGATACCAGGAGTAGGGGTCCAAGGAGGGAGTCTAGAAGAGGTGGCAATAAATGGCCTTAATGAAACATGTGGTTTGTTGGTCAATTCTTCCAGAGGTATTATTTATGCTTCTAACAAGAGTGATTTTGATCAAGCAGCAGGAGAGGTATCGAGAGGGCTTCAACAACGAATGGCTATTCACCTGCGTCAAAAAGGAATTATTTAATGTTGTACCACAATATCTACAGGGCAAAAAACGAGCGTGCAAGATGGATTACTTTCATTCACGGAGCAGGTGGGAGCAGTGCTATTTGGTTTAAGCAAATTCGTTTTTTTTCAAAATATTTCAATTTATTACTCATCGACCTACGGGGCCATGGTGCTTCTCAAGGTTTAATCCAAAACCCTTTTAAAAACAGGTACTCTTTTGAATCATTAGCAAATGATATCTTTGAGGTAATGAATCATTTAAAAATTGAAAAATCACATTTTGTAGGAATTTCTTTGGGTACCATTCTGATCCGTCAGTTAGCTGAAATGCAACCCAAGCGTGTGAACAAGATGATTATGGGAGGAGCGATATTAGAGTTAAATTTAAGATCCAGACTACTCATGTATTTTGGCAATGCCACCAAATCTGTTTTACCCTATATGTGGCTTTACCGATTCTTTGCATTTATCATAATGCCTAATAGAAACCATAGGGAATCAAGAATTTTATTTATTCGTGAAGCTAAAAAACTCTATAAAAAAGAGTTTGTTCGTTGGTTCAAACTTACCTCGGAGATTATACCCAAGTTGAAGATCTTCAGAAAAGTTTCTATTGATATTCCTACGCTATACATTATGGGAGATCAAGATTATATGTTTCTCCCATCTGTACGAAAAGTAACAGAAAACCATCCTTTATCACAGCTATTAGTTTTGGAAGAGTGTGGGCATGTCGTCAATGTAGAAAAGCCCAAAAAATTCAACGACGGAATGCTTATATTCTTGAATGATTAGAATTAGGAAAAGACAACCGTTTTGTTGCCATAAACCATTACTTTTCTGTTGACATGTAATTTGAGGGCACGAAGCAACACTATTCGTTCCAAGTCCCTTCCTTTTTCAATAAAATCGGCAATTGAATTTAGGTGAGTTACTCTTGCAATATCTTGCTCAATGATGGGACCTGCATCTAACTCTTCAGTGACATAGTGACTCGTGGCACCGATAATTTTGACACCGCGGGCAAAAGCAGAATGATAGGGCTTTGCACCTGGAAAAGCCGGTAAAAAAGAATGGTGAATATTGATGATTTTATGGGTGTAGTGGTCAATGAGAGTAGGAGAAATAATCTGCATATATCGAGCCAATACAATAAAATCAATTTGATGCTCTTCAAGTAATTCCAATTGTTTTTTCTCTGCCCCGGGTTTATTGGCTTTATTTATAGGAATACAGTAAAAAGGAATGTCGAAACGTTGGGCGATTTTTTTAAGATCAGGATGATTACTTAAAATGAATGGAATTTGGGCAGTCAATTCTCCGGATTGTTGCTTGGCTAATATATCATATAAACAATGGTCATATTTGGAAACAAAAACCGCCATTTTTGGTTTTTGGTTTTTGAGATAAAAATCACAGTGGAGGGAAAAACGAATTCCCAATTCTTGGTGAAATTGATCTTTAAAATCTTGAAAATTAAAAGCATTACCATTTAAATCACATTCCACACGCATAAAAAATGCGGCATTGGGTCGGTCTACATATTGGTCAATATATGTAATATTTCCTTGGCTTTGATGTATGAAATTAGTCACTGCTGCGATGATTCCTTTTTGATCAGCGCAGTACATAAGTAAAGTGATCTGGTTCATAAAAATATTTTTTCAAAAATAGGTATTCGCTCGCTCAAGGCAATAGATTCTTATATTTAAATTGAATATAAGCAGAAAAGCCCCCATGGGATGGAGGCTTTTTTTATAAATAATGTATGTAATTAACTCCCATTGATCCTAAAATCAGCGTAAGCTTCCATTCCGTGTTCTGAAAGGTCTAAGCCATTAATTTCTTCTTCTTTGTTAACTCTTAAGCCAGTTGTAGCCTTTACAATGTAAAGTATGATAAAGGAAGTTGCAACACAAAAAGCACCTACAATACCTACGCCTATCAATTGGACTAAAAATTGATCAAATCCAGCCATTGTTCCAAAGATACCTACAGCTAAAGTTCCCCAAATACCACATATCAAGTGAACTGCTACAGCTCCCACAGGATCATCCAATTTAAGTTTATCAATCAATGCAATACCGAATACGACAACAACCCCGGCAATTAATCCTATAAGAACAGCATCGGTCGGGCTCATTTGGTCTGCTCCTGCTGTAATCCCCACTAATCCGCCCAAAACTCCATTCATAAACATGGTTAAATCAAAGTTTTTGTAGAGTAGGTTTGAAAAGAAAGCAGCAGCAACCCCGCCTGCTGCGGCAGCAAGTGAAGTGGTTACTAACGTCAAGGAAGTCAATTCAGGGTCAGCAGACAATACGGATCCTCCATTGAATCCAAACCATCCCAGCCAAAGGATAAAGACGCCCGCAGATGCAATCGGGAGATTGTGTCCCGGTAAAGCTTTTGGTTTTCCATCTTTGTCAAACTTTCCAATCCTGGCTCCCAATAAGTAAATAGTTATTAAAGCACCCCATCCTCCAACAGAGTGAACTAATGTTGAGCCGGCAAAGTCATAGAATCCCCATGCGTCAAGAAATCCACCTCCCCATTTCCAAGCTCCTACTATGGGATAAATGAGGCCGACGTACAATACTGCAAAAAGCATAAAACCTGATAATTTGATGCGCTCTGCAACTGCTCCGGAAACAATGGTTGCAGCAGTAGCGGCGAACATACCTTGGAAAAGAAAATCGGTCCACCAAGTATAACCCCCGTCAGCATAACCAAATCCCATTCCTCCCTCTGGTGCTGAGATGCCAAATCCAGCAAATTTAAGTATTCCCATTTCTCCATCTTCGAATCCAGGGTACATGAGGTTAAAACCGCCTATGCAATATAATAGTAATCCAACGGTGATCACGAAAAAGTTTTTAAATAAAATATTGATGGTGTTTTTTTGTCTCGTCAGTCCGATTTCCAAAAAAGAGAACCCCAAGTGCATAAAAAACACCAAGGCTGTACAGACCATCATCCATAAATTGTTTACTGTTAAAATTGTAGTTTCCATAATTATTTGTTTGTTAGTTTAATGAATCATTTCCTTTTTCTCCAGTTCTTATTCTGTAAGCATCCTCAACAGGTAGAATAAATATTTTACCGTCTCCCACCTTATCCGTTGCAGCTGTGGATAGAATGGCGTTGATTGTTTTTTCTACGAAAGGTTCGGAGACTACTATAGATAAGTATCTCCTTTGAATTTCAGAAGTACTATATGTAATTCCACGATATACGTGGCCTTCTTTTTCGTTACCTACTCCGGTTACGTCCCAATAGCTAAAGAAATTTACTTCAACATCGTGAAGAGCTTCTTTGACATCATCAAATTTTGATTTTCTGATGATTGCTTCAATTTTTTTCATGTTTTGAATTATTTAAATATTTGTTTTTGAAAACGTTTTTTAAATGTTTTGTTAGAGAGATTTAAATCTTTGATTAATCAAATTCTTTTATTGATTTTCTATTTCTGAGTCTAAAATCTAATATGATTTACCCCCCCAAGTTTTAACATTGGGGGGCAAATCTTATCATTTAGTGAAATAAAATTTTTACAAAATCATATATTAGAATGAGTAAATTGCGGCTACTAAAAAGGCACTCAAGCCATCAGTAGCTCCGTCAGCATCAGTGTAAAATTTACCCGATGCAGAGTCAATTCTTATTTCAGGTTTGAAAATAAAGTTTCCAGAAGTGTAGCTTCCAGTAATAGTAAAAGATGTATTGTCTCCATCTCCAGAAATATCTC
>CAJWAA010000012.1 GCA_913020295.1 uncultured Flavobacteriaceae bacterium
TCATACAAATGGTGATGAACACCCCTCCAATAAATGATTTCAAAAAGTGATTTCGAACCATTAAATCCCCGGTTATCCAGGTATGGGTATAGTTTTGAAATCGATTTTCTGTAAGGATTTCTGACAGATTTAAATTGAGTGCGTTTCCAAGGTGATAGAGGGTCAGACCCACAGCAGTCAACATTAGAAGTGTTTGCAGGGTATCGGTCCATACAATGGTTTTGATGCCTCCCTTTTGTGTGTAAACCCATATCAAAACAATGGACAGCACTACAGTGATTTCAAAGGGTATGCCCCAGGCATCGAAAATAAATTGTTGTAGAACGATGGCAACCAAAAAAAGTCGAAAGCTGGCACCCAAAACCCTTGAAATAAAAAAAGAAACGGCCCCAACCTTATGACTGTTATAGCCAAAACGGTCTTGCAGGTATTCGTAAATGGAGGTTAGATTTTGGTGGTAATAGACGGGGAGCAGAACAAAGGAGACGACAAAATAGCCTGCCCAATAACCCAGTACCACTTGGAAATAGCTGAATCCGGAGTCGCCCACCCAACCGGGTACCGAGATAAAGGTGACACCGGATAGAGAAGCCCCTACCATTCCAAAAGCGACCAAGTACCAAGGAGAACTTCGATTGGCGGTAAAAAATGTTTGATTGTCGGCCTGCTTGCCAGTAAGGTAAGCAATGACCATCAACAGGGCGAAATACCCCAAAATCAAAACCAATAAAAAAGCGGGTTGTAACATAATGGGTCTAAAGATACAAATTCAAAGCATGAGAATTATTCCTAAATTTACAACATGGAATACTCTTCGAAGCTACTAGAAAATGCAGTTTACGAAATTGCTCAATTACCAGGAATTGGTAAAAGAACAGCACTAAGATTGGCCTTACACTTGCTCAAACAACCAAAAGAAAACACTTCTAATCTGACTCAAGCTTTAAATGATCTTCGTGACCATATTAATTTTTGTTCCTCCTGTCACAATTTGTCTGACGTGCCTCTTTGTGAGATATGTTCAAATCCTGCGCGGGACGATTCTTTAATGTGTGTGGTGGAGGACATCAGGGATGTGATAGCCATCGAAAATACCGGGCAGTTCAAAGGTTACTATCACGTTTTGGGAGGGATCATCTCCCCCATTGATGGTGTAGGACCCCAAGATTTAAATCTGGATTCTCTGGAGCAAAAAGTCAAAGAAGGTAAAGTAAAAGAAATAATTTTTGCTTTGAGTGCCACCATGGAAGCAGATACAACCAATTTTTACATCTACAAAATACTGGCACCCTACGATGTTAAAACCTCGGCCATTGCACGGGGAATTCCCGTGGGCGATGAGCTAGAGTATACCGATGAAGTCACTTTGGGGAGGAGTATTCTCAAAAGAGTGCCTTACGAAAACTCGATAGTAAATAAGTAGGTTTTTTTAAGTATTTGTTTACCAGTTATTCATCATTTCTTAAATAATTTAATATTATTTATAAGGTTAGTAATCTAATGTGGAACTATGATTGTTTCTATTGGTTATCAAGTGACTAAAAATTTGGAGTGGAATCAAGGTCAAAAAAACACGACTTAAAACCCAAAATATCAGAGTTAGAAAAATGAGAATCCCAATCAATTTATAGTACAACATGGAATTTATTATACAAACTTATAATCGACTAAAATTTTAGAAATATAGATGGGTTTTAAAGTATTTGGATTGATAACAATCGCAAATAATTTTCAAAATGGACCTTTGTAAACGTATATTAAGTGAAAAAAATTGATTCTAGTTAGGAAATAAAAATTATTAGCTGTCGATCTGTCTATTTTGTGTTGATTTTACTAAAAGGAATTATGTAAAATACAATTATAAATTAATAATACCGCCTTATATTACTTTATCTAAAAGCCTGAATATCCATTTTAAATTTGGTAATTTTGTAATTTCTATATAAATGGGAAAACACTTTTTAAAATTACCCAAGATGGGCGAAAGCGTCGCTGAAGCTACTTTGACGAGATGGTTAAAAGAAGTAGGAGATTCCATTGAGATAGACGACATTTTGGTTGAGATCGCCACAGATAAGGTGGATTCAGATGTTCCTAGTGAAGTCAAAGGTGTATTGACAGAAAAGAAATTTACAGAAAATGAGGTTGTTCAAGTCGGAGATGTAATTGCAATTATTGAGACAGATGTCGATGATCCTGATTTACAATCTTCCCCTGAAGTTGAGTCGCCTAAAAAGAAAAAGAAAAAAGAGGCTATCATCCCAGAAATACCCTCATTTTCCCTGCCCGACCCATTGCCTGAATTTGAGAGTGTGTCAAAAATGGTAGATGAGGCCAAAACTTTGTTATCACCTGAAAATCTCAATAAAAGTCAATTTCTTTCCCCACTAGTAAAAAGTATAATCCAAGCGGAGGGACTGAGTTCAGAGGAATTAAAAAATATTATTGGCAGTGGTAAGGACAACCGAATTACCAAGAAAGATATATTGGCTTATTTGACTCAGCGTGGTAAATCATTTCCCACTACTGCAGAAAAATATTCAACCCTAGGTTCAGAACTTTCCTCGCCAATTCAATCTATAAAAAAAATAGTTCCCTCAGGTAATACATATAATAGCGATGGTGACCAAATCATTGAAATGAATCGTATGGCCAAGCTTACGGCCGAGCACATGATCCGGAGCAAACAGACTTCGGCACATGTTCAGTCCTTCATAGAGGCTGATTTGACTAACCTGTGGGATTGGCGAGAGATTGTGAAAAATGAATTTATGAAGAGAGAAGGCGAAAAATTGACTTTTACGCCCTTATTGATCACGGCCTTGATCAAAGCTTTAAAAGATTTTCCGATTTTAAATAGTTCTCTAGAGGGAGATACCATTGTTCAGAAAAAAGCTATTAATATTGGGATGGCAGCAGCCATGGCCGATGGAAATTTGATAGTTCCTGTTATTAAAAACGCAGATCATTTGAATTTAGTTGGTTTGGCCAAAGCAGTAAATGATCTTGCTCATCGAGCAAGGACTCAGCAATTGAAACCCGAGGAAATTCAGGACGGTACTTTTACTTTTACCAATATTGGTAATTTTGGATCTCTTACTGGAACTCCCATCATCAATCAACCACAAGTTGGAATCGTAGCAGTGGGTGTGATCCAAAAAAAGCCTGCAGTAATCGAAACCTCACAGGGAGATTCGATTGCCATTCGTAAAAAAATGATCATATCCCATAGCTATGACCACCGCATTATTAATGGTGCCATTGGAGGTCAGTTTATTAAAAGTATGTCCGATTATCTTGAGAATTGGAATAAAGACCTTCCCATTTAAATTTTGATTCATGAAATTAAAACTAAATAGACCTTTATGTTTTTTTGATTTGGAAACTACAGGAGTTAATGTCACTACTGATCGAATTGTTGAAATTGCAGTGTTAAAATTACATCCCAAGGGATCGAGAGAGGTTAAGGTTTGGCGTGTGAATCCCGAATGTCCTATTCCTGCGCAAGCTTCTGCTGTGCATGGAATTTACGATGCCGATATTGCTGACGAACCAAATTTTAAGACTCTTTCTAAAACTATTTACAATTTCATCAGGAATTCCGATTTGGCCGGATATAATTCTGACCGTTTTGACATTCCTTTGTTGGCCGAGGAAATGCTGAGGGCTGAAATTGATTTCGATATGTCTCACTTTAAAACCATCGATGTTCAAACAATTTTTCATAAAATGGAACAGCGAACGTTAACAGCAGCTTTGAAATTTTACTGTAATGAGGAATTGGTCGATGCTCATTCTGCTATGGCCGATACTAAAGCAACTCATGATGTTTTGATGGCCCAATTGGAGCGATATGATGAGTTGGAGGGTGATGTAGATTCTTTGAATGTTTTTACCACCCGAAAAAAGTCAGCTGATTTTGCTGGATTTATTGTTTTTAATAAAGATGGGGATGAGTGCTTTTCGTTTGGCAAACACAAAGGTAAGACCGTTGAAAATGTACTGGAGAACGAACCGGGATATTTCGGTTGGTTACTTAATGCAGATTTTCCAATGTATACCAAGAAAGTACTAACTGGTATACGTCTTAGAAAATTGAATACCTAATTATTTTTTTGTGAAAATTATTTGTATTGGGAGAAATTACCCAGAACATGCAGAGGAGTTGGGAAATGAAAAACCGGAGTCACCTGTTATCTTTATAAAGCCAGATACGGCAAAACTTCAAAGCAGGAGTCCATTTTATATACCTCCTTTTTCAAATGAAATTCACCATGAGGTGGAGGTATTGGTCAAGATCAGACGCATTGGTAAATACATTGAAGAGAAATTTGCTCATAAGTATTATCAAGAAATTGGCTTGGGTATTGATTTTACCGCCCGTGACCTGCAACAAAATTTAAAAGATAAGGGTTTACCTTGGGAAAAGGCAAAGGCATTTGATGGATCTGCCTTGATTGGAAATTGGTTTGACAAAGACAATTTTACAGATTTTAAAAAACTGGATTTTAAACTCAATAAAAATGGTACTATTGTACAAAAAGGCAATACCTCGCAAATGCTTTGGAGCATTGACACCTTGATTGCTGAAGTCTCTCGGTTTTTTACCCTAAAAATCGGTGATATAATTTTTACCGGTACCCCTTCTGGTGTCGCTCCTGTTGTCGAAAACGATATACTGGTGGGATATTTGGGAGAGGAGAAAGCTTTTAAGGTAAATATAAAATAGAATGAAAGCTGAACTGGTTAGTATCGGAGATGAAATTTTAATTGGACAAATCGTAAATACCAATTCGGTTTTTTTAGCAACAGAATTAAATAAAATTGGTGTAGAGATAGTTCAAATTAGTAGTGTTTCTGATAAAAAAGAAATCATCATTAATGCGTTGGATGAGGCCCGAAAAAGGGCTAATATCATCATCATGACAGGTGGACTTGGTCCGACCAAAGACGATGTTACCAAGCATACACTTTGTGAATATTTTGACGATCATTTGGTCAAGAACGAATATGTTTTGGAGCACATTGAGAACATCTTTGAGAAATATGTTACCACCCCAATCAGTGACATGAATCGTCAACAGGCCAAATTACCCTCCAAGGCCACGATCCTTCCGAACCAATTCGGTACTGCTGCCGGAATGTGGTTTATGGACCAGGAACAGGTATTTATTTCGCTACCTGGTGTACCTTATGAGATGGAGGCATTGGTAAAAAATGAGGTTTTACCCAAAATTCAGCAACAATTTGTTCTCCCTGCACTATATCACAAAACCATTTTGACTTATGGTTTGGGGGAAAGTGTCATCGCAGAAAGAATTGCAGATTGGGAAAACAATCTTCCCGATTCCATCAAATTGGCTTATTTACCCAGTTTGGGGAGGGTGCGATTGAGACTATCGGGAAAAGGCACTGAACTCGAGATCATAAAAAAACAAGTGAACGTACAGATTGAAAAGGTCATACCATTGATTGAGGACATTTATTTTGGTACAGATGAAGATCAGTCTATCGAATTTATAATTGCCGAAAAATTAAGCCGATTAGGGAAAACACTATCCTGTGCCGAGAGTTGTACCGGTGGTGCTATTGCTACAAGACTTACAGCTCATCCGGGGGCCTCTTCTTTTTTTAAAGGTAGTGCAGTTACCTATGATGTTGGTTCAAAAACCACCCTCTTAGGGGTAGAAAGGGAGATGATTAATCAATACGGTGTGGTTAGTAGCCCCGTGGCAACTGCCATGGCCATTGGGGCTCAAAAAAAGTACAATTCTGATTTTGCTATTGCGACTACAGGAAATGCAGGGCCTACCAGAGGTGATTTAGGGCAAGAAGAAGGAACTGTTTTTATTGGATTAGCCACGTCCGAAGGAGTTGAAAGCTTCAAATTTAATATGGGAAATAACCGTACCCGTGTGATTCAAAAAACAGTTAACCAAGCACTTGAATTGCTTTATAGAAAATTACTCAAGTAATATTTTTTATTATTCTCTAATTTTTTGAAACTATCTAAAAAAGTGTAAATTTGCAAGCTATTAAAATTTAAATATTAATATGTCTAGAGTTTGCGATATTTCGGGAAAGAGGGCAATGTTTGGAAATAATGTTTCCCATGCGATGAACAAGACAAAAAGACGTTTTGACATTAATTTGATCAAAAAACGATTTTATATTCCCGAGGAAGACAAATGGATTACTCTAAAGATTAAAGCTTCCGTGTTGAAAACTATCAACAAAAAAGGAATTAGTGCTGTAATTAAAGAGGCCAAGGCGCAAGGAATATTATAAATAAAAAAATGGCAAAGAAAGGAAATAGAGTTCAGGTGATTTTAGAGTGCACAGAACACAAAGATTCAGGACAAACTGGAACTTCTCGATATATCACAACCAAAAATAAAAAGAATACGCCAGACCGATTGGAGATCAAAAAATTCAACCCTATCCTTAAGCGTATGACCATTCACAAGGAAATTAAATAGTTATGGCTAAAAAATCAGTAGCAACCTTGCAAACGGGATCGAAAAAATTGACAAAAGCCATCAAGATGGTTAAGAAAAGCGATTCCAAACATTATTCTTTTGTTGAAGCTATAATCAATCCCGATACCGCGAATGATTGGTTAAGTAAAAAATAATTTTTATATCAGTCTAAAATATAAGCTACTTTTACAGTAGCTTTTTTTATTGGTACACTTATGAGTTTTTTAAAATCGATTTTTAGTCCAGAAAAAAAAGAGCAATTGGACAAAGGCCTTTCTGCCTCTAAAAAATCCTTTTTCTCTAAATTGGGCAAAGTAATTGCAGGTAAGTCAAAGATCGACGGAAATATTCTTGATGAACTAGAAGAAGTCTTGATTCGATCTGATGTAGGAGTGGCTACTACGCTAAAGATCATTGAAGCCCTGGAGACAAGGGTTGCTAAAGATAAATATCTTGGCACATCAGAATTGGGACAAATCTTAAGTGAGGAAGTTACTACCCTTCTCAACAAACATCAGAAAGAGGAGGTAAAAGGTTTCGACTCGGCATTACCTAATCAACCGCAAGTGATTATGGTGGTTGGTGTAAATGGAGTGGGTAAAACAACCACCATAGGCAAGTTGGCGCATCACTACAAGGCCGGAGGAAAAAAAGTAATAATGGGTGCAGCGGATACTTTTAGGGCCGGTGCCATTGATCAATTGCAGATCTGGGCAGATCGTGTGGGTGTGGACATTGTCAAGCAACAAATGGGCAGTGATCCTGCTTCTGTTGCTTTTGACACTTTACAGTCGGCTGTAGCTCAAAAAAGTGATTTGGTCATCATTGACACCGCAGGGCGATTGCACAATAAAATCAACCTGATGAATGAATTGGGAAAAGTCAAAAAAGTAATGGATAAAGTGGTTCCAAATGCTCCCCATGAAGTACTTTTAGTATTGGATGGATCCACTGGCCAAAACGCCTTTGAACAAGCCAAACAATTTACCGCTGCCACACAAGTAACCGCCCTGGCCATTACCAAGCTTGATGGAACGGCAAAAGGTGGAGTTGTTATGGGGATTTCCGATCAATTCCAGATCCCTGTAAAGTATATTGGCGTAGGGGAAGGATCGGAAGACTTACAGTTGTTTAATGCTGCAGCCTTTGTAGGGAGTTTTTTCAGTTAAGCCGTTTAGATGAAAATTATAGAAAATACGCTGTTTGTATTATCAGTTTTATTTGGACTCTTTATTATAGGGCCAGAAATAGAAGCCCCCAATTTGGAGTCACCACAGCCAGAAATTTCATCTACCATTTCCACACTTAAAGATTGGATCAACGCTAAAGAGGCAGTTTTTGACAATATTAAAGTGGATAATGCTGCTAAACTTGAGTTTTATGATTCCATCCCGCAAAAAACAGCCTACAGCGTATTATATCTACACGGTTTTTCTGCCAGTAGTGGTGAGGGTGATCCTTTGCACCGTAATATTGCTCGTGCGCTCAAAGCCAATCTTTACCTGCCACGGTTAAGTGATCACGGATTGATCGAAGAGGAACCTATGTTGAATTTTACGGGTCAAAAATATCTTGATAGCGCAAAAGAGGCCTTGGCAATCGCCAAAAAAATTGGTGAAAAAGTCATTGTTATTTCCAGCTCTACCGGAGGAACTTTATCCCTGATTTTAGGTAACGATCCACAAATCGCAGCCATGTTATTGTTTGGCCCCAATGTCGAAATTTACGATCCCAGATCCAAACTATTGACCTTGCCCTGGGGACTTCAAATTGCAAAATGGGTTTTGGGAAGTAAGTATCATGTGATGAACAACATTACAGACCAAAAAAAAGCTTATTGGACAACAAGCTATCGCTTGGAGCCTACTGTAGAGCTTCAAAAATTGATAGAAACGGGAATGCGTCAGGAGGTGTTTAAAAGGGTTACTACTCCGGTTTTTATGGGATATTATTATAAAAATGAGGAGGAACAGGACAAGGTAGTCTCTATACCTGCCATGTTGCGGATGTTTGACCAGCTGGGCACCCCCGAAGATAAAAAACAAAAAGTCGCTTTTCCTGAAGCTGGAGATCATGTGATTATTTCTCATTTGAGTACTCCCAATCACCAAAAAGCTGAACTGGCCGCGTTGGCATTTCTACAAAAACAATTAGATGTTGAACTGAATTAAATAAAAGCTGTTGAGAACTAAAAGTAGAAAGCAAAACAAGATCAACGTCATCACCATGGGCTGTTCCAAAAACCTCTATGATTCGGAGGTATTGATGGGACAGTTAAAAGCCAATGACAAAGATGTGGTTCATGAGGAAGAAGGAAATATTGTGGTGGTCAACACCTGTGGCTTTATCGACAATGCCAAAGAGGAATCCGTCAATACCATTTTGGAGCAAATTCAAAAAAAGCAATCTGGCGATATCGATCAGCTTTTTGTAACCGGCTGTTTGAGTGAGCGTTACAAACCGGATTTGGAAAAAGAGATGCCACAAGTGGATGCCTATTTCGGTACCACCGATTTACCCCAATTGCTCAAGGCCTTAGGAGCGGATTACAAACACGAATTGTTGGGAGAACGCCAGACGACAACCCCCAAAAATTATGCTTTTTTTAAAGTTTCCGAAGGTTGCGACCGACCCTGTTCTTTTTGTGCCATTCCCCTGATGCGAGGTAAACACCGTTCTACTCCCATAGAGGAATTGGTTCAAAGGGCGGAAAAACTGGCACAAAATGGAGTCAAAGAACTGCTGTTGATCGCACAAGATTTGACCTATTACGGTTTGGACATCTACCAAAAAAGACGATTGGCCGATTTACTTCGGGCTTTGGCTAAGGTGTCGGGGATACAATGGATACGAATGCACTATGCCTTTCCTACCGGTTTTCCCATGGAGGTCATAAAGCTGATGAGGAATGAGCCTAAGATTTGTAATTATTTAGACTTACCGTTACAGCACATTTCTGATCCCATTCTTAAATCCATGCGCAGGGGTACGACTCAAAAAAAGACAACAGATTTGATTGAAAATATCCGGAAAATACTACCTGAAATCGCATTGAGAACAACACTGATTGTCGGTTATCCCGGCGAAACAGATGCTGATTTTATTACCCTTAAGCAATGGGTAAAAGCCATGCGATTTGAGCGTTTGGGCTGCTTTACCTACAGCCATGAAGAAAACACCCATGCCCATCAATTGGAGGACAATGTACCCGAGTTGATCAAGCAGGAGCGTGCCAACGAAATCATGAAAATTCAATCCGAAATCTCTTGGGAACAGAATCAAAAAAAGGTTGGTAAAATCTACCGATGCGTGATTGATCGAAAACAAGGGGAACAATTTGTAGGCAGAACCGAAATCGACTCTCCAGATGTGGATAACGAAGTGTTGATTGATGCAAAAAAGTATTACCTCAAGCTTGGTGATTTTACAGATGTTGAAATCACAGATGCAACCGATTTTGACCTATATGGCATTCCGATAAAAACCAACCCGCTTGGTGATTAAAAAAACACTCCTATCTTTAAGCTAAAATGGTCATGAAAGCGCATCATATTCCCTTTATCGATACCGGATATTTTTCCGAATTGATGTGCGATTATCTAAACGATAAAAAGGAATTACAGTCATTTCACAGTGGTGTCCCCAGATTTGAAAACCTTTACCAACAAGCATTAAAAAAAAAGAATGATTTTTCTCCAAAGATCAGAAAAACACTTTGTGAGACGCTAAACCAACAGTACAGTGTTATAGAGATGTCCTCCTCGGTAGCTGAGAACCTCCAACTGATCAAAAATGAGAATACTCTTACGGTTACCACAGGACATCAGTTGTGTTTGATGACTGGACCGCTCTATTTTATCTACAAAATTGTGAGTACCATTAAACTATGCCGGCAACTCAAAGAGCAATTTCCTGATTTGAATTTTGTACCCATTTATTGGATGGCGACCGAAGACCACGACTTTGAAGAAATCAGCGCATTTATTTTCCGTGGTAAAAAATTCCAATGGAATACCGAGTCGGGTGGCGCTGTGGGAAAAATAAAAACCCAGAGTTTAAAGCTGCTTTTGGATTTATTCAAACAAGAACTTGGCAACAGTATAAATGCCAATGCATTAAAAACTTTAATCAAAAAAAGCTATGAGACCGGAGGTGATCTGTCCCATGCTACCAGGATCTTTGTGCATTCCCTTTTTGAGGTCTATGGGTTGTTGATCATCGATGGGGATGATAAGGCACTTAAAAAATACTTTGTACCTTATCTAAAAGAAGAAATACAAAATCAAAGTTGTGCACAAAGTGTGCTTTCCCAAATTGAAAACTTAAAAAAGGATTACAATCCTCATTACAAGCCTCAAGTCAATCCGCGAGATCTGCATTTGTTTTTTTTAGAAAACGGCAAAAGACATCGGTTGGTAAAAAATGAAAATGGTTTTTCGAGGGAGGGAAAAGAGGAAAGTATTGATACATCTGAAATGATTGATTGGATTGAGCAATCCCCAGAAAAGTTTTCGCCCAATGTCCTAATGCGTCCCCTCTATCAGGAGGTCATCTTACCCAATATTGCTTATTTAGGCGGCGGTGCGGAGTTGGCCTATTGGCTGGAGTTGAAATCTTTTTTTGATGCCCAAAAGGTTCCTTTTCCGCTTTTGATTTTACGAAACTCGGCCTTGGTGATAAGTGAAAAAAATATCCGTAAAATCAGTAAGTTCAAACTGGAATTAAAAGATCTCTTTCTCAAAAGAAATGCGTTGATCAACAAAAAGGTCAGGCAGATCAGCAATATTGATTTGAATTTGTTATCTTTTAAAAATCTCTTAGAGGAACAGTTTAAACATTTAGAGTCACTAATCCTAAAAACGGACGCCTCCTTTCAGGGAGCGGTCCAAGCTCAAAAGACCAAGCAATTTAAGGGGATTGACCGTTTGGAGGATCGCCTGCTAAAAGCACAAAAAATAAAGTTGAAAGATCACGTGGAGCGTTTGGTACTATTACAGGAACAACTTTTTCCCGGAGGACAACTGCAAGAAAGGGTGGAAAACTTTAGTGATTTTTATCTCCAATACGGCGGTGAATTTATCAATTTTCTGATGGAAACTTTTGAGCCTCTATCTGCTGAATTTTCTGTAATTGAGGGCTGAGATTTACCAACATTTTTTTTTAATAAAATCCTTTTTTTGTCAATTCAAAACATCTGAATATATCGTACTTTTGGTATATGCAAGACAAAGTATTGATTCTTGATTTTGGGTCACAATACACCCAATTGATTGCCAGACGTGTTAGAGAACTATTCATCTATTGTGAAATCCATCCCTTTAACAATCCACCAAAGAACACCGAGGAGTTCAATGCCGTCATACTTTCCGGCTCTCCCTATTCAGTTCGATCCGAGGAGGCGCCTCATCCCGACCTTTCTACCATTAGAGGTAAATTACCTTTGTTAGCGGTTTGCTATGGTGCGCAGTATTTGGCTCATTTCTCCGGAGGGGCAGTCAAACCTTCCAACACCCGTGAATACGGCAGGGCAAATCTATCTTTTATTCAGTCCGGCGAAACCTTTTTTGAAGGAGTTGATAAAGGCAGTCAAGTCTGGATGAGCCATAGCGATACGATCGACCAATTGCCTGATAGAGGCATCTTACTGGCTAGCACCGAGGATGTCAAAAACGCCGCCTATTGTATTGAGGGGGAAACTACTTTTGGAATTCAGTTTCACCCGGAGGTTTATCATACCACCGATGGAAAAATACTTTTGGAAAACTTTTTGATTAAAATTGCCAGAGTTCAGCAAGATTGGACTCCCGATTCTTTTGTGGAAATGACCGTAAAAGAAATTCGGGAAACCGTAGGTGACCAAAAAGTGATTTTGGGATTATCGGGTGGCGTTGACTCCACAGTGGCTGCGGTTATACTTCACAAAGCTATTGGCCCACATTTGCAATGTATTTTTGTTAATAACGGTTTGTTGAGAAAAAATGAGTTTAAGAGTGTGCTGAATCAATACGAAAGTATGGGATTGAACGTCAAAGGGGTTGATGCCACTGATCAATTCCTAAAAGCTCTGACAGGAGAGACCGATCCGGAGAAAAAAAGAAAAATCATCGGGAATACTTTTATTGATGTTTTTGATGATGAGTCCAAGAAAACATCAGGGGTTGATTGGTTGGCTCAAGGTACGATTTATCCCGATGTAATCGAATCCATTTCTGTCAATGGCCCCTCGGCTACCATCAAATCACATCACAATGTGGGTGGATTGCCGGATTATATGAAGCTAAAGCTGCTAGAGCCACTGAAGATGTTGTTTAAAGACGAAGTAAGACGGGTAGGTGCCAGTATCGGGATCGATACTGAACTCCTGGGCCGTCATCCTTTTCCGGGACCCGGATTGGGCATCAGAATTTTGGGTGACATTACCGCAGAGAAAATACGTATGTTACAAGAGGTCGATGCCATTTTTATCAATGGATTAAAATCTTGGAATCTTTACGATCAGGTTTGGCAGGCAGGTGCAATGCTCTTGCCCGTCAATAGTGTTGGGGTGATGGGTGATGAACGAACCTATGAAAAGTGCGTTGTGCTACGTGCCGTCCAATCAACTGATGGAATGACAGCAGACTGGGTAGATTTACCCTATACTTTTTTACAAAAAATGTCCAATGAGATCATCAATAAGGTAAAAGGGGTCAATCGGGTGGTGTATGACATCAGTTCCAAACCTCCCGCTACCATTGAATGGGAATAGACCTGAAGAAAAAATCAATTGAAAAAAAATATAATTCTTTTCGTTTTTCTTTTATGCGGGATCCTCTTTTCCACTGCACAGGATATGCCTGAGAAATTTCTTTCACACAAGGTTAAGAAAAAAGAGACCGTCTTTGGGATTACCCAAAAGCACAATATTACGGAAACACAGTTGTACCAGTACAATCCTTTATTGAAAAAAGTGGGTCTGAGAAGGCGAATGTTATTGCGCATACCTGTTTATTCAAAAGTGGTTGAGAAAGTACCCGAGCCACCATTTGAGTTAGACCAAAACACCCAAGCCTATATTGTAAAACCTAAAGAGACCAAATGGCGAATTGCTTATAATTTTCAGATCACCATTCCGGAATTGGAGTTTTTGAACCCTGAGATTAAAAAAGGACTTAAGGAAGGTCAGGAAATTCGTATTCCAATTATGGTTTCAACAACCGAAAGTGAAACTGATGACAAAGTTTGGGATAGTAATTACAATTATTATAAAGTACTCCCAAAAGAAGGTTATTTCCGCATTGAAAAAAAAATTGGTGTAACCCAAAAAGTATTGGATTCCCTCAATCCCAACTTATCATCAATGGGATTACAAGCAGGAATTATTTTGAGGGTTCCGGGCGAAGCTAAAGGAGAGCTTAAGATTCAGGATGACCTTTTGGTAGAGCGACTTTCCCTTTTAGATTCACTTAAAGAGTCCCATGAAATTGAATTGTCTCTTTTGCTGCCTTTTAAAGCCAATGAGATAGAATACGACTCTATAGAAGATACTCGTAGATTATTGCAAAGCCGTAATTTGCATACGCTCTCTACAGATTTTTATTCAGGGGTGTTGCTGGCTGCAGATACGTTGAGTCATTATGGAGTTTTTGTAAGGCTTAATGTCTTTGATACTCAAAACAGTATCTCCAAAGTAAATGAAATTGTCAATACCCATGATTTTTCTGACACTGACGCCATCATTGGCCCATTGATTCCCTCCAATTTTGACTATCTATCGAACCATACAAAATTCCGAAAAATCCCTAAGGTTGCTCCCCTTTCGACCAACCCCGTCGCTTTAAGGGAGGCAGTCTATCAATCGGTAGCCTCCAAAAGTTTCCTCAGGAAAAGAATGTTTGAGTATTTGGATAAGACACTGAATCGAGAAGACAATATTGTTTTGGTGGTTGATTCTTTGAGTCGATCCGTTGAAAAAGACCTTTTAAAATTGTTTCCTAAGGCAACAATTTTACGACCCGAAAGAAGTAATTATTTAATACCCGATTTAGTAGATTCCCTTTTGGTTGATTCACTACCCAATAAGGTAGTACTGGAAACACAAGACTTTTCGTTGATATCTAGTGCCAGTTCTCAGATGAGTGCCCAGCAGTCAGAACTCAGAGAAGTTCAATTGTTCACCACTTACCGTGGTAATGCGTACGAAAATCCCAACCTGTCACGTAAGCAGTTAGGGGATTTGAAGTTTACCTATGTTTCGGATCGATTACCATTAAAATTGGGTGAGTACAATCATTTTCAAAAACAATACATCAGCACCTTTGGTAAACCCCCTAACCGAACCGCTATTCGTGCTTATGACCTTACGATGGATTTGATCTTGAAAAAAGCCTATACCGGCAATTTAAAAAGGATAGAGCGAATAGGAGAAACGGATTACCAAGAGAACCGATTCTTATATAAAAAGCAAAATAAGAGTTTTGAAAACATAGGTTATTTTTTACTGCAACATAATGGTTTTGAAATCATCGAGCTTAAGAAATAGAATAAATGACCAGAAAGTAATGCGGGATTTTGTAAATTTGAGCCCGGTTAGCTATTATACAAATCAAACCGGATGCCGGATATAAAGTATATTTTTGTTACAGGAGGGGTTACTTCTTCTCTCGGAAAAGGAATCATAGCGGCATCATTGGCCAAGTTACTTCAGGCGCAGAGTTTTAAGGTTACAATCCAAAAGTTTGACCCTTATATCAACGTTGATCCCGGTACACTCAATCCTTATGAACATGGTGAGTGTTATGTCACTGACGATGGAGCCGAAACTGATTTAGACTTGGGGCACTACGAAAGATTTTTAAATATTAAGACCTCTCAGGCTAACAATGTCACTACAGGAAGGGTCTATCAAAGTGTGATAGAAAAAGAACGCCGGGGAGAGTTTTTAGGAAAAACAGTACAGGTAGTTCCCCACATTACTAACGAGATCAAAGACAGGATTCAGTTGCTGGGAAACAGTGGTGACTTTGATATTGTGATTACTGAGATTGGAGGAACGGTAGGGGATATCGAATCCCTACCTTATATCGAATCCGTTCGTCAACTGATCTACGAATTGGGGGAGGAGAATGCCGTGGTCATTCACCTAACGTTGATCCCTTATTTATCTGCTGCAGGAGAGCTGAAAACTAAGCCCACACAACATTCTGTAAAAACCCTTATGGAAAGCGGGATTAAAGCCGATGTATTGGTCTGTAGAACTGAACACAAATTGTCCGAAGACCTTCGTAAAAAATTGGCCCTATTTTGTAATGTAAGACCCGAGGCGGTTATTCAATCCATTGACGTAGATACCATCTACGATGTTCCCTTGAAGATGTTGGAGGAAGGTTTGGATCGCGTAGTTTTGGATCAATTAAAACTGACTGCCAAATCTGATCTGAATTTGGATCATTGGAAATCTTTTTTGAAAAAACACAAAAATCCCAAACGAAAAGTCAAAATCGGTTTGGTGGGAAAATATGTTGAGTTACAAGATTCTTACAAATCGATACTGGAAGCCATGATTCATGCTGGAGCTATTAATGAAGCTGAGGTGGAGGTAGTGAGCATCCACTCTGAATTTTTGAATCAGATCAACGCTCAAGAAAACCTAGAGGAGCTTCACGGTCTTATCGTTGCTCCAGGTTTTGGTGGCAGAGGTATCGAAGGTAAAATTGATGCCATTAGCTATGTCAGGGAAAAAAACATTCCCTTTTTCGGGATCTGCTTAGGAATGCAAATGGCAATTATTGAATATACTAGAAATGTATTGATGCACACCAATGCAAATTCTACTGAGATAGACGAGAATACAGATTACCCCGTTATCGACTTGATGGAAAGTCAAAAAGGAGTGGTCAACAAAGGTGGTACTATGCGTTTGGGAACATGGAATTGTAATCTTACCCGAGGCAGTAAAGTGGCTGAGGTATATGGAAGGGAGCAGATCAAGGAGCGCCACCGTCACCGATTTGAGTTTAACAACAAATACAAAACAGAGGTTTTTGAAAATGGAGCTTTAAAAGTCTCCGGTGTCAATCCTGAAACCGGTTTGGTGGAAATTGTCGAAAATCAAGACCACCCCTGGTTTGTCGGTGTACAGTTTCACCCAGAGTACAAAAGTACTGTTTCCAATCCTCACCCCTTATTTGTAGCATTTATAAAAGCTAGTATTGACTATCTTAGCCAACAGCAATCGAACTAAAACCCATGGAAGAAAGAAGATTTGACCCCTACCAATTTGTTGGATTCATACTTATTGCGATGATCCTTACATGGATGCTTTATGTCAATAAGCCCGTAGAGGGAGCAAATCCGTCAGTTGAGCCCGAAAAAACCGAATTAAAAACGGAACAGAAGGATGTGGCCCCAATTCAATTAAACGATTCCCTCAAAAAAATTAACCTACAAAGTACTTTTGGGATTTTCAGTAATTGGATGACCGATCAGGGAGCTACTTCCCAAATAATTGAAAATAAAGATCTTTTTATAAAAGTCAGTCCTAAAGGAGGGTTACTAGAGCTTGTTCGACTCAAAGATTATACAGATTACCTAGATCAACCCCTGGAATTGGTAAAAGAAGGAAACACTAAATTCAATGTTCAGTTTACCACTAAAGATGGTCGAAGACTCAATACCAAAGATTTTTATTTTTCTCCTCAACTAAATTCTAAAAACGGAGATCAAATATTATCCTTGAAAGCGGCCATTTCACCTAACCAGTATTTGGAATTTGTCTATGCCATTGACGCAGAGCGTTTTTTAGTTGATTTTTCCATCCAATCATCGGGAATTGCCGCTCTTTTGGACAGCAGCGAGCCTGCCGTATTTTCATGGGAAACGAATGCTTATCGTAATTCCAAAAGTATTGACTATGAAGGACGTTATACTGAACTTACATATGGATATGATGAGGATAAAATAGATTATTTGTCCCTGAGTGGAAGTGATGAGGAATCCCCTAAAGAAGTTCGATGGGTATCTTTTAGACAACATTTTTTCAGTGCTATTTTGATTCCCGAAGAGCCTGTAGATCAACTTAGGGTTACTTCGTATAACCTTTCAGATGACAAGTCTTTGGACCAGGTCTTTACAAAAAAATTTGGAGTACAAATCCCATTGGCTTATCAATCAGGGGAATTTGGAAGTCGGTTTGAATACTATTTTGGAACTACTGATTATCAAATATTAAAATCATACGACAGAGATTTAGAATCCTCAATCCCCTTGGGTTGGGGTATCTTTGGGTGGCTCAACCGATTTATCTTTTTGCCTTTATTTGGATTTTTGTCCTCCTTTTTACCCCACGGTATTGCCATTATTTTGATGACCATTATTGTTCGTTTGGCTATGTCTCCCGTTACTTACAAGTCCTATGTTTCCCAAATTAAAATGAAAGTGTTACGACCCGAAATTGAGGAACTGAATAAAAAATATAAAGATAACGCGGTAAAGCGTCAGCAGGAGACCATGAGCCTTTACAACCGTGCCGGAGCTAATCCCATGGCAGGTTGTATACCCGCTTTATTGCAACTGCCTGTATTTTATGCCCTATTCACTTTTTTCCCCGTTGCTTTTGAACTGCGCAAAAAGAGTTTCCTTTGGGCAGATGACCTGTCTTCATATGATTCGATCTTGGACTTAGGATTTAACATTCCGTTCTACGGTGATCACGTTAGTTTATTTCCTATTTTGGCCTCTATAGCCATCTTTTTTTATACCCAAATGACTACCGGCCAGCAGACCATGCCCCAGCAACCTGGGATGCCCAACATGAAGATCATCATGTATCTGATGCCGCTGATGATGTTATTTTTCTTTAACAACTATGCCAGTGGATTGAGTTTGTACTATTTTGTTTCCAATCTGTTGACCATTTTTTTGATGTTGGTAATCAAGAATTATATTATTGACGATCAAAAGATCCACGCCCAGATCGAGGAGAATAAAAAGAAACCTAAAAAGGCAGGAGGCTTCTCTGCACGTTTGCAAAAAGCAATGGAGCAGGCCGAAAAGCAAAAAAAAGCCCGAGGTAGATAGGCTCTGTATTAAGGATCAGAATTTAATTTCTTGGTTTAACTTTGCCCCATGAGGAAGAAAAGGGTTATTGTAGGATTGTCGGGGGGGGTGGATTCGAGTGTTGCAGCTCATCTTCTTAAAGAAGCTGGATATGATGTAATCGGCCTGTTTATGAAAAACTGGCATGATGAGTCAGTGACCCTCTCCAATGAATGTCCCTGGGAGGAAGACAGCAACGACGCCATGTTGGTGGCCGAAAAGCTGGGTATCCCTTTTCAAACCGTTGATTTAAGTACTGAATACAAAAAACGCATCGTTGATTATATGTTCGATGAATACGCTGCGGGTAGAACCCCCAACCCAGATATACTTTGTAATCGGGAAATTAAGTTTGATGTTTTCTTAAAGATCGCTCTGTCTTTAGGGGCTGACTATTTGGCTACTGGGCATTATTGTCAAAAAGAATTAGTTTCCTCCAAAAAAGGGACAGTTTACCGATTGATCTGTGGTGCTGACAGGAACAAAGATCAATCTTATTTTCTGTGCCAACTGACCCAAGATCAATTGGCTAGAACCTTTTTTCCTGTTGGCCACCTGCAAAAGTCAGAAGTGCGCAAAATTGCTAAGGAGTTTAATTTGGTCACCGCCGAAAAAAAAGACTCTCAAGGCCTTTGCTTTGTGGGAAAGGTGAGTTTACCCGATTTTTTACAACAACAATTGCAACCCAAAAAAGGTAACATTATAGAAATACCCGAGGATTTTTACAATGACAAAGAGCCCCCCAAAACCATAGCCACTCAATCTCAAAAAACACGTTATCAAACCACTGATGGAAAAATCGTTGGAACCCACCAGGGTGCACATTTTTTTACGATTGGTCAACGCAAAGGGCTGGCCGTAGGCGGAACCCCCAAACCTCTATTTGTGATCGATACCGATGTAATAGAAAATGTGGTCTATGTTGGGCTTGGCAAAGATCACCCTGGGTTATTACGCCAAGCCCTAAAAGTCAGTCCTTCAGATGTTCATTGGGTGCGTGAGGATATAAAAACCATTCAAGGTGAACCGATGGAGGTGATGGCAAGAATACGATATCGTCAACCCCTACAAAAAGCAACTCTTTTTCTCAATGAGGATGCCCTTTATGTATTATTCAATCAGCCTCAATCCGCCATTACCTCCGGCCAGTTTGTGGCTTGGTATAAAGATTCTGAACTGTTGGGATCAGGGGTGATTGCCTAGGCTTTTTTCTCAGTATTCTCTTTGGAAAACACCATTTCAACCTGATTGTGGAGAATGTCCTCAAAGGTCTCTCTTTTCCGAATCAAATGGGCTTTCCCATCATGCCATAGTACCTCTGCAGGGCGGAATCGGGAATTGTAATTGCTAGCCATGGAAAAACAATAGGCACCACAGTTTCTAAATACCAATAGGTCTCCTTCGGTGATCTCCACTATTTTTCGGTTACTGCCAAAGGTGTCAGTTTCACAAATATAACCTACCACTGAATAAAAGCGTTCTTTACCCTTGGGATTGGAGAGGTTTTCTATTTGGTGATAGGAACCGTAGAGCATAGGGCGGATTAGGTGATTAAAACCACTGTCCACCTGAGCAAAAACAGTAGAAGTGGTTTGTTTGATCACATTGACTTGGGTTACGAAATGTCCTGCTTGGCTAACCAAAAATTTTCCAGGTTCAAAAATTAGTTGCAAGTCTCGTCCATATTCCTTACAAAAATCAATGAATCTCTTGGATAATTTTTCGCCCAATTCTTCTATATTGGTTTCGATATCATTTTCTTGATAAGGGACTTTAAAACCACTACCAAAATCTATAAATGCTAAGTTCTTAAAATGTTTTGCTGTGTCGAATAAGATTTCAGCCGCATGAAGGAAAACGTCAATGTCTAAAATATCGCTGCCCGTATGCATGTGTATGCCATTAATATTCATGGCGGTGTTCTCTATAATACGAAGTAAATGTGGGATCTGATGGATGGAAATACCGAATTTAGAGTCGATATGTCCCACAGAGATTTTGCTATTACCGCCTGCCATTACATGGGGATTGATGCGTATACAAACGGGAGTTTTGGGATGTCGGGTGCCGAATTGCTCTAGTAACGAAAGATTGTCAATATTGATTTGAACCCCCATTTTGGCTACTTCTTCTATTTCTTTTAGGGAAACTCCGTTGGGGGTATAAATGATAGCTCGGGGTTTAAAACCCGCTGCTAAGCCCAATTGTACCTCTTGGATAGAAACCGTATCTAGTCCCGAACCCAGTTCTCGCATCAGTTTTAAGATGGAAACATTGGATAGGGCTTTAGTGGCATAATTGATTCTGAGGTCTCCTATACTTTTGAAAGCAGAGGTTAGTCTTTGGTATTGAGATGCTATTTTTGCCGAGTCATATACATAGAGGGGATTGCCAAACTTCAAGGCAATAGCCAATAATTCGTTGTTCGTCACTTTTATACTATTTAATTTTTGGCAAAATTAATCTCAAAAATCAAACTAGTACCCTAAAACATTAGATGTTATAAAAATCAAACTTATTGTTTTATATGTAACATTATACTTTTAGTCAATGGTATTTTATTAAATGATGATTTACTATTTTTGGGAGATAAAAGTTAAAGAATGAATCTACATGAATATCAAGGCAAAGAGATTTTATCTAGTTTCGGAGTTGACGTCCAAAACGGTATTGTTGCTAATAATTCTGATGAGGCAGTATCTGCAGCGGAGAAGCTTACGGCAGATACGGGAACCTCTTGTTATGTTATTAAGGCCCAGATCCACGCTGGGGGTCGAGGTAAAGGTGGAGGGGTAAAATTTGCTAAAAGTTTAGATGATGTCAGGTCTTTATCAGAGCAAATCATAGGAATGCAACTGATTACGCCTCAAACCCCGCCAGAGGGTAAAAAAGTCAATAAGGTACTGATCGCAGAAGATGTTTATTACCCTGGAGATTCAGAACCCAAAGAATTTTATATTTCGGTTTTACTCAACCGATCCACCGGAAATAACATGATCATGTATTCTACTGAAGGAGGAATGGACATTGAAGCGGTAGCCGAAAAAACTCCCGAGTTGATTTTTACTGAAGAAATTGACCCAGCTTTTGGACTTCAAGGCTTTCAAGCTAGAAATTTGGCTTTTAATTTGGGTCTCAGCGGAGTGGCTTTTAAAGGAATGGTAAAATTTATCACCGCGTTGTATGATGCTTATGTGGGTGCTGATGCTTCTCTTTTTGAAATCAACCCCGTATTAAAGACTTCCGATGACAAGATTATTGCAGTAGATGCTAAGGTTACTTTGGACGACAGTGCCCTGTTCCGTCACAAGGAATATGCGGAACTCAGAGACCTATCTGAAGAAAACTCCACTGAGGTAGAGGCTCGAGAAGTCGGCCTAAATTATGTCGCACTGGATGGTAATGTGGGATGTATGGTCAATGGTGCAGGATTGGCCATGGCAACTATGGATTTAATTAAACAATCTGGTGGTTCTCCAGCCAATTTCTTGGACGTAGGGGGAACAGCGGATGCAGCAAGGGTAGAAACTGCTTTTCGATTAATCTTAAAAGATCCCAATGTGGCTGCAATTTTAGTTAATATCTTTGGAGGAATAGTGCGTTGCGACCGAGTAGCACAAGGAATTGTCGATGCTTATAAAAATATGGGAGATGCTATTGATGTACCCATTATCGTGCGTTTACAAGGAACTAATGCCGATATAGCCAAAAAGTTAATCGACGATTCAGGCCTAAATGTTTTGTCTGCGATAGCTTTTGAAGAAGCTGCACAAAAGGTACAGGAAGCTCTTTGATTGCCATTTTGACATAAATTTTAGAAAATTTAACGACAAATTGTCACCTATTTTGTGATGGTATAGGATTTGAATTAAATTTTTAAAAATGTTTAATTTAAAATTTTAACATCATGAATTTAATTAAAAGACAAAATCCCATTTTTACCTCTTTTATCGATGATTTATTTCATAACCAAGATTGGAATCATATAAGCACAAACATTCCAGCAACCAATATCGTTGAAGCCGATGATCATTTCAATATACAATTGGCCGTTCCAGGGAAGAAAAAAAGTGATTTTACAATTGAGTTCGAAGAGAGTATATTGACCATTTCCTCTGAAACAGAGACAAAATACACAGAAAAGGATGGCACCTTTACTCGTAAGGAATTTAGCAGCAACTCTTTTAAAAGATCATTCTGTGTTCCTGAAACGGTATCTGCTGACAAGATCAGCGCAAGTTACAAAGATGGAATCTTGATGGTCAGTCTTCCCAAAAAAACAGAGGCTCTGCCCCAACCTAAAAAATTAATTTCGATAAAGTAAATTAGTTAATTTGTATTATTTTGAAAAGCTTGGTGGAGTCACCAAGCTTTTTTATTGAAGTTGGTTTTGCAAGGATTTGATTTCGTCCCTGAGCCGAGCGGCTTCAATAAAGTCTAGATCTTTGGCGGCGGCCTCCATGGATTTTCTGGATTTGCGGATTTTTTTTTCTATTTCCTCTTTACTCAAATAGCGGTTTTTGGCTTCGGTGGCTTTTCGATTACTTAACTCTTGAGCGTAGGTTGCCACCGAATTTTTGGACAATGCATTGTCCAATGACTTATTTAGTGACTTGGGAATCATATTGTTTTTTAGATTGTAAGCCTTTTGTTTATCCCTTCGATAAAGGGTTTCATCGATGGTTTTTTGCATGCTTTTGGTTATGTTCTCGGCATACATTATGGCCTTTCCATTGACATTTCGTGCTGCCCGACCCACGGTTTGAGTTAAAGAACGGTGACTTCTTAAAAAACCTTCTTTGTCTGCATCCAAAATAGCTACCAGAGACACTTCAGGTAGGTCCAAGCCCTCTCTTAAGAGGTTGACTCCAACTAATACGTCGAATAATCCTTTGCGCAGGTCTTGCATGATCTCAACCCGTTCCAAGGTGTCCACATCACTGTGGATGAATCGACAACGGATGTTGACCCTTGCGAAATATTTCGTCAATTCCTCTGCCATTCTTTTGGTTAGAGTGGTCACTAATGTGCGCTCGTCTTTTTCTACCCTGCCTTGTATTTCCTCGATTAGATCATCGATTTGGTTCAAACAGGGCCGGATCTCTATTTCCGGATCCAGCAGTCCCGTGGGTCGAATGATCTGTTCTACATATACCCCTTCGGTTTGTTTGAGTTCGTAGTCTGCCGGAGTAGCACTCACATAAAGTACTTGATTTTGCATGGCTTCAAACTCCTCAAATTTTAAGGGTCGGTTGTCCATGGCGGCCGGTAAACGGAAGCCGTAATTGACTAGGTTTTCTTTTCGACTTCGATCCCCTCCATACATGGCATGAACCTGAGAAATGGTTACATGGCTTTCGTCCACCACCATCAAATAATCATCGGGAAAATAATCTAGCAAACAGAAAGGCCGTGTTCCAGGGTCTCTACCGTCCAAATAGCGGGAATAATTCTCAATTCCGGAACAATAGCCCAATTCTCTTATCATTTCCAAATCAAACTCGGTGCGTTCATGCAACCGCTTGGCTTCCAAAAAACTACCGTTGGTATTGAAATAATCAACCTGTTTTACTAAGTCGTCTTGAATCTGCGCGATGGCGTTCTTGAGAATGTCGGGTGAGGTGACAAACATGTTGGCGGGGAAAAGGGTAACATTATCAAATTTTTCCAAAAGTTGGTTTTCTATGGGGTCAAAAGATTCAATTTCTTCGATCTCATCGCCAAAAAAATGGATTTTAAAGGCCAAATCTGCATAGCCGGGAAAGATGTCAATGATATCACCGTTGACCCTAAAATTTCCTCGGTTAAACTCACCTGTTGTTCGCGAGTAAAGGCTTTGAACCAATCGGTACAAGAGTTGGGTTCTCGAGATGACCTCTCCTTTTTCAACAGCAATAACATTTTTTTGAAACTCTACTGGATTCCCAATTCCATACAAACAGGAGACAGAGGCAACTACCAAAACATCCCTTCTTCCGGAGAGTAGGGAGGAGGTGGTACTCAAACGCAGCTTTTCAATTTCTTCATTGATAGACAGGTCTTTTTCGATGTACAAACCACTGGATGGGATATAGGCTTCGGGCTGATAGTAATCGTAATAAGAAACAAAATACTCAACGGCATTCTTGGGAAAAAACTGTTTGAATTCTGAATAAAGTTGAGCAGCCAGGGTTTTGTTGTGGGCCAGAACCAAAGTGGGACGTTGTAATTCTTTAATGACATTGGCCACCGTAAAGGTTTTACCGGAACCGGTAACCCCTTGCAGTGTGACATATTTTTCCCCTTCGGAAAAACCCGTTGAAATTTGGCGTATAGCCTCGGGTTGGTCTCCTGTCGGTGAAAAGTGGGATTCCAGTTTAAATTGCATCTTGCAAAACTAAAGTTAAAATAACCTTTCTACAATATTATTCTAATGTTTTAGCTTATTAACTCGATATAGAAACTCAATTCAGAAAAAGAGGTATTTTTGTTAAAAAACTATTGTGGAGGAGAAATTGATTTCTAAAAAAAAGCCTTTTTTTTCGATATCAGATGCGTTGATGCATTTTTTGAAAAAATACGACCGTTGGATGGATTCCTCAATCAGTTACGAAGATTTGTTGCGTTTTTCCGGTTCTGTAGTTGTATATGACAAAAATGATAATGACACCCTATGGGTTAGGGTTTACTATTCCGATTCAGATAGGGAAGAAATAGATCACCATCTCAAAACTATATATACCCAATTGCATTCAGATGGAGGTGATTCCTCTTTACCAGATCTTAACATTGATGCGATTGACTACTGCACCTTTGGCAATTCAAAACCTTTTCGGATAAAAATTAGAAATATATTGAACGATAACTTCACCTATTTCTATGTTAAGAAAACTGATGCCTCCAGGGTTTATGGGCTGGAATTTGAACACATCCTTTCGCCCTACAACCTAAATTATATGGTCAATCACGATACTTTGATCGAGGAACATATCGCAGGGATTCCCGGTGATGTATTTATTAAGGATTATTTAACCCAGTGCAGTTCGACAGAAAAAGCGCAAATCGCCAAAGAGTATGTCAAATTCAATGAACGTTGTATGGTACGCTTGTTAGGAGATATGCGGGCCTACAATTATGTAGTGATTCCCATTCACGATTTCGATAAGGTGATATACAAGATCAGGGCCATAGATTTTGACCAACAATGTTTTGAAGGTAAATTTTCAGTCTATCGTCCCCAATTCTTTAAAGAAAATCACCCATTAATGTTGGTGATCAAGGAGAAGTTAAGTCACGAGTCCATTGTTCAATACAAAATTGAAGAACGTTCTATCTTATCCCGACGATTGATCAACTCTGGCAATCGGATTGATTTTTTAGTGAATATAATGAAGAATGATCGTTTGTCCATCCCGGAAAATCTCGAAAACTTAAAAAACGAAATTTTTGCATTTACGAAAGATGATGCTTTTACAAAAAGCAAATCCATGGGTGAGTTGATGCAAGCCGCCTTTGACTATATGCGAAGGAATTACCAAAATGTCAGTTTGGGGGATTTGCTCTAATAAAATTGGTCATCGTTAAATTCATCTTCCTCTAAGTCATCCTGTTCATTGATAGATTCTTCAAAACCTTCCTCAGCGATAAAATCTTTATTTGGTGGGGTTTCCGGTACTTCACCATGGGAAAAAATCAAACTTGGATAACCCTTGAGATAGTCTTTCTTGGCAGTTTCCATCAATTCCACAAAAAACGTCCACAGGTTTAAGAAATCGTAAACGTAGATCAGACGGTTTTCATTTTCTGATAAAATATTATTGAGGGGTTTTTCGTTGAGAGCTTCCTCCCCAACCCCCATGTCAACTAAGGGCAGTTCCTCGCCTTGGATCCAATTCTCATCAGAACGGTAAAAGGAAGCCATTTCGTTTCCGGCGAAGCCAAAGGACTGAGAGACCGCATCGTGCAGTTCCTCTAAAGTGGCAGTGGCTTCGATTTCAAAATCTCGGATAACATCGGTTTCTGTATCCAAAATTACGCGAATTCTATATATCATAGGACTTTCTGTTTGACATCAATTGTAAAATAAAAAAGGTTTGCGCCCCGAACAGCAAGGCAGCAAAAATTAAATGTAAAGGTTGAGAGCTGAATGGGAAATCGAGATAAAACATTAATATACCTGTAAATATCTCCAATCCAATCAATCCCAAAATTTGATTAAAGATTTTGACATTAAGTTTCATTTTTCGCAACTTCCAAAAAATCATTAGGTGTACTCCCAAAACCAGCAGTGATAAAGTTCGGTGAACATAAAATTTGATGGGAGCAGGGTCAAGCCATTTTCCGGAAGGTTCATGCATTTGTATATCGATAAATTGTCGAACTTGGGTTCCAAGTACAATTTGGAATAGGGTTAAAAGTAGGGCAAACCAAGCCCAAATTTTTATTGTGTTATTAACGGGAACCGAAAATACCTTTTTTTGAACTTTAAAAAGTAAAAAGACCAGTCCCAATACGATCAACAAAGCCATAATCATGTGTATACTGATGCGATAAGGAGCCAGGTTAGAATCAACAACAGTTTTTCCCAACCAAGCCTGGAATCCCATCCCCAAGAGAATCAAAGTTGAAATGAAAGGATAAGTGATGCTTTTTTTCCAATTCATAAAGGACAAAACCGTCATGATTAAAACGGCCAGCCCGGCTAAAGCTCCCAACAAGCGATTCAGATATTCAATCCAAGTATGGTAGGGATTGAATAGGACATAGTTGTGCTTGGTGTATAGATCCCAGTTGTCTTCATCAAATGAATCTAACGATGAAAAATTCTTATTGGCGACCCTGAGCTCCTCTTTTAGAATAATGACTTGTCCTTCGGTGTATTTATGATCGGGTTTCCAGTCCAGTTGAGCCCTTTCGGTTGGAGGAATCAAATAACCAAAACATTTAGGCCAATCGGGGCATCCCATTCCGCTGCCAGTCATTCTGACAATGGAACCGGCAGCAACGACTAAATAAACCAAGATCAGACTGATCTTGACCGATCTTATAAAACTATTCTTCATGAGCCTCAAGTCCTATTTCCTTTCCTTTTTTTAACATTAAATTAAATGCTGCCTCATATTCATTTGGGATTTCACCTTCAAGTATGGCCTCTTTAATCGCCTCTTTGATCAAGCCTATTTCTCTGCAAGGCTTTAAATTAAATTCCTTCATGATCATTTCTCCGGTTACTGGTGGTTGAAAATTTCTTATGTGATCTCTCTCCTCAACTTCCTTGATTTTTTGTCTAACAATTTTAAAGTTATTATGATAGCGCTTAAATCGAGCGGGATTTTTGGTCGTGATGTCAGCTTCACACAAACAAATTAAATCCTCCAAGATATCGCCAGCATCGAAAACTAGCCTCCTAACGGCAGCATCGGTAACGATATCATTAGCAATAATTATGGGCCTGGAACTCATCATCACGAGTTTTTTTACGTATTTCATTTTTTCGTTTAGAGGCATTTTAAGACGTTTAAAAAGCTTGTAGACCATTTTTGAGCCCACAAATTCGTGACCATGAAACGTCCATCCGATTTTGGGGTGTAGCTTTTTGGTCGGGGCTTTTCCTATATCGTGTAAAAGTGCCGCCCAGCGCAGCCACAAATCATCAGTGTATTCACAAATATTGTCAACAACCTCAAGGGTATGGTAGAAATTGTCTTTATGTCTTTGCCCTTCAATTTCCTCGATTCCCTTGAGTTGGGTTAGTTCAGGGAGTATACGTCCCAACAAACCAATTTGTTCCAGCATCAAAAATCCATTGGAAGGTTGAGGTGTCAGTATTATTTTATTTAGTTCCTCTACGATACGCTCTTTGGAGATGATTTCAATACGTTGGGCATTTTTTTGGATTGCATTTAGGGATTGTTTTTCAATTTCAAAATTCAGTTGAGAGGCAAACCTAACGGCGCGAAGCATTCGCAGGGGATCGTCTGAGTAGGTTATACCCGGTTCCATTGGAGTTCTGATGATCCCATTTTGTAGGTCCTCCAAACCGTTGAAGGGATCGATGAGTGTTCCTTTGTTCTGCGCATTCAAGCTAACGGCCAGGGTATTGATGGTAAAGTCCCTTCTGTTTTGATCGTTTTCCAAAGTCCCCTTAGTGATTTGTGGATTTCGACTTTCTTTTGAATAGGACTCTTTTCTTGCGCCCACAAATTCGAGGCTAATATCTCGCCATTGTACCATAGCAGTGCCATAGGATTTAAAAACTTGGACTGCTTGTGCACCCGGCAATTCTTTTTGAACCGCCCTGGCCAGTTCAATACCTGACCCCACAGCTACAACGTCAATGTCTTTGGCTTTTACCCTGCCAAGTAAATGGTCACGTACAAAGCCTCCAACCAAGTAGCTCTCTAGGGACAAATTTTCTACACAGCGAGCCAAGGTTTGAAATACCTCTTTTTGGAAAACAGTATGGAAGTCTTTGTTTAGCATGATTAGGCTCTCAAAAGTGATATTTCCCCCGTAGGTTCAATTTTTATGATTCGTGATGGCTGTGGGTTGACTTTGTCTTTGTCTTTGTCAATTTCGATGATATGGTCTACTCCCAAGAGAATTTCCTTATCGATGTCTGAGAATTTTTGAGGGTGGGGGGAGCCGCTGATGTTGGCCGATGTAGAAATCAAGGGTTTTCCAAATGCATTGATCAATGGAGTACAAAAATGATGATTCACAATTCTAAGGGCGATAGTATTTTCTTGGGCAACAGCATTTTGAGCAATGCCCTTGGGGTTGTTATAAATTACAGTTGTGGGTCTTTTATCATTGATGTATTGGTCGAGTTTTTGGGGCAAATCACGGATGTATTTTTTGAGCATCCAAACATTAGATACCATACAAACCATAGCTTTACTGTCGGGTCTTTTTTTTAAATTATAGATCTTACGAACAGCCTCAGGGTTGGTGGCATCACAAAGAATACCCCATATGGTATCGGTGGGGGAAAGGAGTAGCCGACCGGCTTCCAGCATTTTGACGATCTCTTCCATTGATTACACAAAAATAGGGCTTTCTCTCTGCTTGATCAATTTTAAAGTTGCTTAGAAAACAATTCACGCCAGAAAGGTATCAATATCTTAAGTATTTCTCTTTTGGAGGCGTCTATTAAACTCAACAAATACAATCCGATCATTTTTTGGAACTTCAGCCATTGGTGTGCCAATTTTTTATTTTTCCCCCTAAAATGTTTTTCAATGTAAATGTGGGTGGATTTGATGACTTCTGCCTTGGTTTTTATTTTGGTGGTTAAATCACTTCTTGATGAAACCCCATGCGAATGGAAGCACTCCCATTCGTTGAGTAATACTCTTGTTAGGCCCTTTTCTTCGGCTCTTTTTGATAAGTCAATGTCTTCACAATACATCCAAAATCTATCGTCCCAACCACCTGTTAAATCAAAATGTTCTTTTCGGAGTAAAACAAAGGAACCAGAAATCCAATGTGGGAATGCGATGGGGTTTTTGGCCATTACTTTTTTAATTTGATCGGTGTGGAAAATTAATCTTTCGAGAGACCTTAGGATTCCGTTACTGTTCCATACATTTGGAAAAATACCATAAGGATGGGTATTTTTTCCGCTTTCACTCAATTGTTTGATTGTAATCAAGTGGAAGTCGGGATGATTATCACAATAAGGAATTAAAGTCTCCAAACAGTCTTTGGGTAGTCGCGTATCGGGATTTAGAAACAACAGCCATCGGGTTGAAGTGTTGTAAGCCCCCAAATTACACGCCGCGGCAAAACCAGCGTTGGTGTCACTTTTGATCCAATCTACCCAAGGGAATTTTTTGATAAAACCTTCCAGTATCCCATCATTAGAATGATTATCGATTACGATGACTTTTTTTGCCCTCATTTCTTGTTGATCAAGACTCTGTAAACAGCTTTCCAGTTTTGACCATGAGCGATAGTTGACAACAATAATAGAGAGATCGGGCATATTTTTTAGGGTACTAAACGGCTACATCATGTTCTCTGAGCGCATTGTTCAAAGAGGTTTTTTTATCAGTACTTTCTTTTCTTTGACCTATGATCAAAGCACAAGGTACCTGATAGTCTCCTGCAGGAAAAGTTTTGATATAACAACCGGGGATAACCACTGATCTTTCGGGGACTTCTCCACGATACTCGATCGGGCTTTGCCCCGAGACATTAATGACTTTGGTCGATGCAGTGATGACCACATTGGCCCCCAATACGGCTTCTTTTCCGATTTTAGCACCCTCTACTACGATGCATCTTGATCCAATAAAGGCATTGTCTTCCACGATCACTGGGGAAGCTTGAAGGGGTTCCAATACTCCTCCTATGCCTACACCGCCGCTGAGGTGTACATTTTTTCCGATTTGAGCGCAACTGCCAACAGTGGCCCAAGTATCGACCATGGTTCCAGCATCCACATAAGCTCCTATATTTACGTAGCTGGGCATGAGAATGACACCACTGGAAATATAGGCCCCGTGTCGAGAAATGGCATGAGGAACAACTCGGATGCCCTTATCTTTATAACCTCTTTTAAGCGGGATTTTATCGTGAAATTCCATAGGACCTGCTTCTATGGTTTCCATCTTTTGAATGGGGAAGTAAAGCACTACTGCTTTTTTGACCCATTCGTTGACCTGCCAACCACTATCGCTGGGACTGGCCACTCTTAATTTTCCTGTATCTAATTGATTGATGACTTCTCTAATGGCCTCTTGGGTCTCACTTTTTTCAAGTAGCGATCGATCTTCCCATGCAGACTCTATGATTCTTTGCATATTGTTTTTTTCAAAAATACTCAATTCAGTAGTTTTAATCGCAATAATTGTCTTCTCAAAAAAAGTATATTTGTAAATACAATGGGGGTATTGATTGGTATTGATTTCGGAAAAAAACGCACAGGATTGGCGCATACTGATACTGAAAAAATTATTGCTAGTGGTTTGACCACCGTAGAGACCCACAATGCATTAGCTTTTCTTATTGATTATCAGAAGGAAATCTCGATTGATAAGTTTGTTGTTGGACAACCCAAACAGAAAGATGGAAACCAATCTGACGTAGAAGTAGACATTCTTCTCTTTATTGGCCAACTAAGAAAAACATTTCCCAATGTAGCTGTTGTACGTCAAGATGAGAGATTTACATCAAAAATGTCGCTTAACAGCCTAATTCAATCAGGGGCAAAAAAGAAAATAAGAAAGGATAAAGCTGTTTTAGACAAAATTAGTGCAACATTGATTTTACAGTCTTATTTGACCTCAAATTCTAAATCTGCTTTATGATCTTACCGATAGTTGCATATGGATCTAATGTTTTAAAAGTAAAGGCTTCACCAGTGGCTACCCCGGACCCCAATTTGAAAAAGTTGATTGCAAATATGTGGGAAACCATGTATAATGCTAATGGAGTAGGCTTGGCCGCTCCACAAATTGGAGAATCAAAACGATTGTTTGTCATTGATGCCACTCCTTTTGCACAAGACGAAGAACTAAGTAAAGAGGAGGTCGAAGTAATAAATGGTTTTAAGCAGGTTTTTATCAATCCAGTTATGATAGCTGAGACTGGAGAAGAATGGGATTTTACAGAGGGTTGTTTAAGCATCCCTAACATTAGAGAGGATGTTTCCCGAAAGAAAGAAATTACTATACAGTTTTTAGATGAACAATTTATTGAACAAAAATTGACCCTTAATGGATTAGCAGCTCGAGTGGTACAACACGAGTATGACCATATTGAGGGAATATTATTTACTGATAAACTCAGTCCTTTAAAAAAAAGATTGTTGAAGGGTAAGTTGAATAATATCAGTAAAGGGAAAATTAACCCTGATTATAAAATGCACTTTTCGATCAAAAAAACAAGAAAATGAGCGAATCTAATCTGGATAAAATTTTAACCATATCGGGAAAACCCGGTTTGTTTCGAATGATTTCACAAACCCGAACAGGAGTAATAGCGGTTTCTTTAAGTGACCAAAAGAAAGTTGTCACCAATAATATCCGGCAACAAATAAATTTATTATCAGAAATAAGGGTTTTTGGGTTGAAGGATGAAATTCCGTTAAGTGAAATATTTAAACTAATGTATCAGTTGGAAAAAGGGAAGCAAGCCCGTGTAAAACCTAAAGCATCAATAGATGAATTGGAATCATATTTTTTTAAGGTTTTTCAAGATTATGATGAGGACAGAGTTTATGGTAGCGACATCAAAAAAATCATACAATGGTATAATTTGTTGTTGGATTCAAATGAATTAAAATTTGACCTAATCAAGGAAAAAAAACTCTCCGATAGGGAGGAAGTGTAAATGGGATCGAGAGCAGCACAACTAAAGGCTTTTGAGCGTTTGCTTGATATTATGGATGAGCTAAGGGAAAAATGTCCTTGGGATCGAAAACAGACTTTTGAAACCCTACGTCATTTAACCATAGAAGAGACCTATGAATTAGGAGATGCTATTTTGAAGGATAATTTGGAGGAGATCAAAAAAGAGCTGGGGGATCTTCTGCTCCATATTGTTTTTTATTCCAAAATAGGTAGCGAAAAAAAGGTTTTTGATATTGCCGATGTTGCAAATCAAATTGCTGATAAACTGATTCACCGACATCCACACATTTATGGTGAGATCGATGTGGAAAATGCAGACCAAGTTGTTAAAAACTGGGAGGCTATTAAATTAAAAGAGGGAAAGAAAAGTGTTTTGGATGGAGTTCCCAAAAGCCTTCCTGCTTTGGTCAAGGCCCATCGAATTCAAGATAAAGTATCGGGCGTAGGTTTTGACTGGGATCAAAAGGAGGCCGTATTGGAAAAGGTTAAAGAAGAGTTGGATGAGTTAAAGGCTGAGATAGATGCCATGAGTTCAAACAAGATTGAGTCGGAATTTGGTGATGTTATGTTTTCATTGGTCAATTACGCCCGATTCCTTAAAATCAATCCAGAAAATGCATTGGAACGCACCAATAATAAATTCATAAAACGCTTCAACTATATCGAGAAAAAAGCCCAAAAGAATAAAAAAAAAATTAGTGACCTGAGTATAGAGGAAATGGAGATTTTATGGCAGGAGGCCAAAAAAAGGGATTGATTCAGTCCTGATATTCTTTATTTATCAATATCACCCTCAAAAGACTCCTCTTCAACTGAGACACTTCTTGCAGATACCTCTCTTTTTAGTTTTTTTAAACCCACAAGATGTTCTTTATGTTTTTCGATTTTAGATTTGAGTTTATTTAACTTGGAGGTAACATCAATAAATAATGGATTATCGGTGCTGGAATTAGAAAAATAATCGAGATTATTTTCCAGCTGTCTCGCTTCAGAGTTGAAATCCTCAAGGACTCTTTTGGTGTTTTGAATTTCAATTGACAGTCCATTTTCATCTTCTTTGATGATGGAAAAACGAATATAGTTTTTAGCTTCTTTTTTCAAGTTCTTATCCATGTCAGATTTATCTATCAGGGCAAGAAAAGCTTTATTGAAACTCTCAATATTTTTTGAATTGGTAATTCCCGTCAACTCACCTAAACGGTTGTATTCTATCCATTGTTGATCGAAAAATTCTTTAAAAGACTCTAGTTTGGATGGTATTTGAAAACTTTTTATACCTCTAATAAATTTCTCTTTCTTTTGGTGTGCCTTTTCTTCATTTTTGTTGATTCTCTGATAACCAGATTTGATACGCTCAAAATAAAGGTTGCATTGGGAACGAAATTCCTCCCATTGCTTATTGGAAATTTTTCGAGGAACAAATCCAATTGCTCTCCAATCTTTTTGAATGTTTTTCATTCGATTGCTGTAACTTCTCCAGTCATCTTTTTCTAAGATTTCTCTTACCTCACTGATCAGGGCTTTTTTGAGATCAATATTCTTTTTTTGTTCAGATTTTTGAGACTTATAAAATTGATTTTTTTCACGATTTATTTCTCGGCTAATTTCTCTAAATCGATTCCATGTAGCTTTACTGTGTTTTTTTGTTACCTGACCAATTGATTGAAATTCAGTCCTCATTTTATTGAATTCTTCGATTATTTTCCGCCAATTGTTGTGATTTTGAGGAGGATTGTTTTTTATCTCATCCATTTTATTCAAGATAGAGTTCTTTTTATTTAGGTTTTCCTCAAGAATATTATCGTATTCTTTGTCAAACTCTTGTCTTCTGTTGTGAATGATTTGACTAGCTGATTGAAAGCGGGTCCAAAGCTCTTCTCGATGCTCTTTAGCCACTGGTCCAAGGTCATTCTTCCATAATCTATGAAGAGTGTTTAGGTCGCGGGATGCTTTCAAAACATCAGGGATAGTGGATAATTTTTCGGCCTGTTCTATGATTTTGATTTTTTCTTCGTAATTGTGCTTGAAATCCAAATCTCTCAATTCGCGATTTAGATGAAGAAAATCATAAAAGATTTCGGTGTGGTGTTTGTAGGTTTGCCAAATATTGTTGCTTTGGGCTCTGGGGACAGGTCCAGTTTTGTGCCAACTGTCCTGTAGATTTTTAAATTTTTTATAGATCGTATTAATGTTTTCATCAACATTGATAAGCATTTTCAAACTCTCAATTATCTCTAATTTCCTGTCGAGATTTAGTTTTTGAGATTGTTCTCTCTCTTGAAAATAGGTCCGTTTATTTTTTTTATATTCCCGAACCACTTGATCAAAAGTATTTTTGTATTGAGGTTTAAAGTAGAAATCAATTTCATTTCCTTCTTCCTTGATAAATATTTCTTTTTTTTCTTGAATTTCTAATTTGAATACTGAATCAAAGGTTTGGATTATTTCCTTTATATTTTTATCATCGGCTAACCATTGTTCAGCTTTTACTTTTTTTTGAAGTATTTCGACCAATTCAATCAAAGTCAGTTGACTAAAATCTTTAGTTGCTTCGTCTATATTTTCTGATTTTTTTTGCCCATCATTTTCCACAATTACTTCTTTAGGTGTTGTGTTGTCTAAATCTACCTCAGATGTGGACATTTTTTTCTTTGAAGCATCTTCAGTAGCGTTTATCGTTTTCTGCGATGTAACTTTTTTTTTATCCTGAGGATCACTGGCTTTGTCTTTTGTATTTGCCATGACAGGTAATGTTTGTAAAATTTTTTAAAATTTACAAAAAAAAAAAATGTCTACCTATTCATTCCAAATCTCCCAAGATTTTTCAGCTTGATATTCCAGCATTTTTTGTCCATTTAAAATTTTACTGCCTCTTGTTTTTCCCTCTCTTAGAAATTGAGTTTCCGCTGGATTGTAAATGAGGTCGTATAGAATATGGTTTTTTGTTAGGAATTGATAGGGTAGGTCTGGGGCATTATCAATATTAGGGAAAGTTCCAACAGGGGAAGCATTTATGATTAATTCATGTTCATTAATAGTAATTTCATCTACGTCGGTATAAATCGTAGTATTTTCTCCACCTCTTCTCGATATGTAGGAAAATTCTATTTTTAATTTTTTCATTACATAAGCTACTGCAGAAGAAGCACCACCAGTACCAAGGATCAAGGCTTTTTTGGGGAGTTTGTTGATTATTTCTAAAAGTGATTTTTCAAATCCATAAACATCAGTGTTGTGTCCACTGGTAGTTCCGTCCTTGTGAAATTTTATGGTGTTGACAGCATTTACTTTTTCAGCGGCAGGGGAAAGCCGGTCTAAATAATGGATCACGTCTCTCTTATATGGAGTGGTTACATTAAGTCCAAAAATATTCTTCAGCGAGAGTACGTTTTTTAGTTCTTTAATTTGATTTAAATCAAAGTTCGTATAGATGCAGTCGTGCAAATTTTCGGTTTCAAATTTTTTTTTAAAATAACCTCTTGAAAAAGAATATTCTATATTCTTGCCAATCAATCCATATCGCTTGATATTACTTTTTTTGGACTCCATATTTTTCCAATAATGTCACAATTAATATCCCTAAAATTATGAATAAAGTAATGAACCAAAAATTGGCGTCTGAAAAATCAGGAATGTAGTAATCATAGTATTCAATTATAGGATTTCCAAGACTGTTGCTGAGGATTTTTCCCGACTCATTCATTACAAAAACTTCGTTTCTCCAAGGCCAAATCACTCCTAATGAACCAGCGATAAAACCTATGATGGTTGCCAGTGTAACTGGTTTGAATTTCTTTAAAACATAACTCAATACGTTGGAGAATAAAACCAATCCTGTAACAGATCCGGCTGTGAAGGTTGCTGCCAATTGTAGCAGCTTCATTCTGGAATGATCTTCTACAAATTTGAAGTTGAATTGAATCAAATCCGATAGGGTATAATATATAGCATTAACCGAATCGACTAGAAGAAGGGTGTAATTACCAAGTAAAAGTAAAAGGAATGAGCCTGACAATCCTGGAAGGGTCATTCCTGAAACACTGATGATCCCGCAAAAAAGCACAAAAAGAATATTATCATTTTCAGAGGAGGGCTTGGACACCATAATGATCAATCCAATGGATAACCCAATAAAAAAAAAGAGTAATGTTTTTAAATTCCATTTTTCTAACTCAAAAAAAACGAAATACAAGGACGAAAGTATCATTCCAAAAAATACAGCTAAAACATGCATTTCATAATTTTTGATCAGGTGATCTAAGATCAAAGACACGCTAAAATAGCTGATTACAACCCCCGAAAAAAGCAATACTAAAAAATAACCATTGATGTATTGGTAGAAAGGACGCCAGCCCCTATTGATCAAAATGTTGAATGCTTTGAGATTGATTTTCTGGAGGGAGTAGATTAATTCTTCATAAAATCCAGCTACAAATGCAACAATACCACCCGAAACTCCAGGAACCTTGTTGGCTGCTCCCATGGCAATCCCTTTTAAAATTAGGATAAAACTTTTTCGAAAAGATGTTTTTCTTTCTTTCACTTGGATGGGGTTAAAATTTTCTTTTATCCAAAATATAAACCAAGCATACGCCAACTACAAAAAAAATAATAGCAAGTGTAAGTTGAGGGTTCGCTGGATAATCAAAAGGTGAAATGGGTTTATTAAGTATTTTGGTATTATTGGCCAGTACTAACTCATATTTTTGCTGCCAAGGCCATATTTTGTTAAGCGCTCCTATCATCAGACCAATTAGCACCGCCATGGTCTTGTCGTGTTCTTTGTCAAACAACCATTTTAAAACGGAGGCAAAAATTCTAAGTCCTAGTAAGATTCCCAAAACAAAGATGGAGAGTTTTGTAAAAGTGGGAATCATAAGTTCCATCTGCATGTTAGTCAAGCTGATTAGTAAATCTTTTATCAGCCCGATTACGGTACTGTAGGTACCCATTATAATCAGAATATAGGCTCCTGAGATTCCTGGCAGTATCATTGCAATTATCCCCAAAAAGCCTGATATAAATAAATATATTATACTTATTTCCTCATTAATAGGGGTCATTTGTATTAAAAAAAAAGATACGTTAGCACTAAAAATTACCAATAGTATATTGAAAACATTCCATCGTCTCAGCTCTTTTTTTAATATAAAAATACTGGCCAATAACAACCCAAGAAAAAAAGACCAAATTGGGATAGGATATTCGTTGATCAGCCAGTCAATGACAAAAGAAAAGATTATAACTGCAGATATAACTCCCAAAAAAAGAACTAACAGAAAATCACCATTGATCATGTTCCAAAAACCACTAAAACCATTTTTTTTGATGCTCCTAAGGCTTTTAAGATTGATCGATTCAATGGACTCAATGAGTTCTTTGTAAACTCCAAGAATAAGTGCGATTGTTCCTCCAGAGACCCCTGGCATCAGATCGGCGGCACCCATTGCCACTCCCTTGAGGTATAGAAGGATATTTTGTTTGGAAATAAGATTTTTCAACAATCAAAATTTAACGCAATATATAGCGAAAAACCGAATTAGATGGCTATAAATAATGTATTAAATCTTGATCAGTTCAGTAAACAAATGTTTGATGTTTCTTGGAATCTTTATATTATTTTTGATTTTGTCAAAAATGTGAAATGCTTCGCTTTTATTTCCCAATCTGTATTTACATCCTGCCATCCGAAATAAAAAAGAAGGATTTTTGTGATGAAATTGCAGAGCTTTTTGTCCTATTTCAAGAGCTCTTTGCCAATCATCGGTTAGCATGAGTGAGTCCACCCAAAGAGTCCAAATATCTGCATTGTGATCTCCAAGATTGATTGTGGTTTCACATGCTACTGATGTTTCCATATAGAAATTAAGGTGGAAATGAATTAGTGCACTTTTTTTCCACAACTCCCTACTGTCTGAATTGGACTGTAAAGATTTGTTTACATAATACTTTGCTTTAAAGTAGTCATTAGTGTCAATTAGAAAGTCAATAAGAGCTAACCAACTATTTTCGTGATTTGGTTCCAGTTTAATAGATTCTTCCAGATATTTTACAGCCAATTTATCATTGCCCAATTTAAGATGACAAAGTCCAATTCTGTGGTTGACAAAGGCATTAGGGTCATTAAAATTGAGCGAGAATACATAGTTTTCAATGGCTTCATTGATACGACCCATTTTTTCAAGCAATTTTCCTTTTTCAATATATGCTCCGGTAAAACAATCATCGCTGATAATTGCAAATTCAAAAGCAGAAAGTGCCTCTTCGAACTTATTGATCCTTATGTATATTTTTCCTAGTTGATGCCATGCAACTTCACTGTAAGGATTGATTTCGAGAAGGTTGTTTAAAGTATTGATGGCTTCAGTATTTTCTCCCAATTGTTCGTAGCAATATAGAAGATTATAAAGTGATTGGTAGTCAAACGAATTCTCTTGAATACATTGGTAAAAGTATTGTTTTGCTCTAATATAATCTTCTAGGAATAGATATTCCATTCCCATCAAATTCCAAATTTCAATTGGCTCATCGGTTAATTCCAATGCTTTTTCCAGTAATTTAATGGCTTTTGGATGATTCTTTTTTTTAGAGAAAATATTAGCTCTTTGTAAAAAGACTTCTTCGTGTTCAGGGGATATTCTTTCAATTTCAACCAGTAAGTCCTCAGCTTCTTTATGCTCACCGTCAAATAGAAGAATTTCACTCTTCAATAACATCAATTCTACATTTTGCGGGTGTTGATCCATCCCCATTTTTATGGCTTTTTTTGCAAGGTTGAATTGTGCAAAATCAATGTAGTGGTGAATGATATTTTCGAATTCAAGGGCATCAAAAAAGAGCACTTGATTAGTTTTGAGCATCTTCTCAAATTTGGATAGGGAGGGGTTGGTGTCTTCCGATAAATTATCGAACATAAAACTAAATTATTTAATTAAAATTAGAGAAGATTAAAGCATTCATTTAGGATGTCGATTTTTTCTTTTCAACAAAAGTATTAACATTAGTCTATATTTCGTCGAGTGTTTCTTTAATGATATGGCATCCCATAACAATCTCCTCCTTTGTAATATTAAGGGGTGGAGAGATTCTTATGGCGTTTTTTTCCCACAATAGCCAAAACAGTAGAAGTCCTTTTTCAATACATCGCGACACTAGATAATTGGGAATTTCAGGATTTTCGAAAATAGGGGCTAACATCAAACCTTTTCCTTGAATTTTTTTGATCAACGGATGATTGAGATTTTTTTTAAAAATTTTTTCTTTGTTAGCAATTTGTTGAATCAATTTTGTAGAAACAATCTCATTGATTGTTGTTAATGCTGAGGTGGCAACGACAGGATTTCCTCCAAAAGTTGTGATATGTCCCAACTTTGGTTCATCTTCAAATTTTACCATCAATTTTTTTGAGGCTGAAAAAGCTCCTATAGGCAAACCTCCTCCTAGTGCTTTTCCCATCACAATAATGTCCGGAACCACATCAAAATTTTCAAATCCAAACATTTTTCCCGTCCTACCAAATCCAGGTTGAATTTCATCAAGTAAGAGTAATGCTCCCACAGCCTCACATCTTTTTTTTACTTTTTTTAAGTAATTATCCCTGGGTAAAATAAAACCAGCACCCCCTTGAATGGTTTCCAGCAGCACGGCAGCAGTTTTTTTATCAATCCTATTTAAGTCTTTTTCATCATTAAAATTTATAAAACTTACCCCTGTAAGAAGTGGGCGGTATCCTTTTTTTTGTTCCTCGTAGCCCAGTAAACTTAATGCCCCATGAGTACTTCCATGATAGGAGTGGTTTGCTGCAATGAGTCCGGATCTGCGAGTCACTCTCTTAGCCAGTTTTAAAGCACCCTCAATAGCTTCAGTACCAGAGTTTGTTAAATAAACAATTTCATGATTTTTGGGGAGTAAATGGACCAGTGTTTTACAGAGTTCTACTGCAGGAGCCTGAGCAAATTCGCCGTAAACCATTACATGCATATATTTTTCGATTTGTGATTTGAGCGCACTGACCACTTTTGGATGTGAATGTCCTAATGGGAGTGCCGATACGCCTGCTATAAAATCTAAATAGGATTTCCCTTCAACGTCGTATAGATAGCTACCATTGGCATACTCAATTTCTAAGCCAAGGGGATGAGGAGTGGTTTTTGCTTGATATTTTAAAAAATCTTTCAACATTTATTAATCTACTTTTTCCATGAAAGCCTCTGACATATCTATCTCTATAATTTCAGCAGGTTGAAACTGATTATCATTATCGCTAAAAAGTTCAAGTATGGAATCAGGACGTTCTGACTCCCTCCAAATAAAACCTTCAAGTTTTCGTTCGTTGATGGGTAGATCTTTGTCTGGAAACAAATTTCCGTCCGGGCTGACAAAGAAAGTAATATCTTCAATCTGATTTTCTCTGGTAACCATTTTCAGGCGGCTGCATGTAGTTTTGTCAATCCCAATCAATTCATTGTCTTCGTCCGAGTACATATAATAAATGACCTCGGTATTTTTATTTACATCAATTTCACGAAGTTCTCCTTCTTTGAAAAGACCATCAAGTAATCCTCCTTTAATTTGATTAAATCCGATGTCGCTTATGGAATCTTTTTCAATAATCCAGCTATTTCCTATAATTTTGAGAGAATCTAGTTTTTTGGTTTTCATGTCAGAAGTCAGAAATATTTGATCTCCTGACATTTGACTTTTCCCAAACCATAAAATAGGGTTTTTGGCATTTTTTTGACTGGCAGTTAAAATTTGATTTTCCTTTCTAGTCAAAGGTAATTTAAGTAATTTAATGAGTCCAGTGCTTTGATCCAAATGAAGAGAATCTGATTTTCCCCTCAGATCTTTCTTGAAAATTCTGACATCATAGTATCCTCTGAGGATTTTTTTTTCAGAAGGCCCAGTTGCTATTAAAGTATCAGCGTGGATAAAGAGTGAATCTTGATCAATAATGTTGATTGCCAATGCTCTACGGGTAATAATAGCAGAATCTTTGGCTTTGAAAATTTCACCATAATGACCAGTGATTACAGATTTGTTTAGTGTATCAATCACACTAATGTTATTGGTTGCGGCTGCATAATTTTTTTCATTTTCAAAATACAAGCTGTCCCCTCTTATTTCTTTATTGTCATAAAATATTACGGCATTCTTCTGGAAATTACCTTTCTGTAATTGGGTATCGTATGCTCCTTTTTCGCAAAATATATCATATTCTTCCCCTATAATGGTTGTCTTTCCATAGAAGAGAGCTTTATCCCTTTCTGTAAAATAGTCCAGTTGTTCAGATTTGAGTTCGTATTCTGGATCGTCAATTTTAACCCTAGATATAAATCGGTATTTTTTTTCATCCATAGAGTAGATTCCTCTTATGCTGGTGAGTTTTCTTTTTTCATCAACAATGGTTCCAAATGAATTGTAAAAGGCTTTTGAATTGGCACGATCCAAATAGAGGGTATCTGTTTTTAGATTCATGTCGGGTCTTTCTAGGACTACACTACCCCATGCTTTTGCAAGTTTACTAGTACCATCGTATTCGATTTGATCACATGTCATTTTTAAAGTGTCTCCTTGAGTAAATATTACATCACCATTAGCTTTAAAAAAATTTTCTTCCGGATAGAAATAGGAGACATTAGATTTGATCAGAGCCCCCTCGTGAAAAAGGTGAACTCTAACATCATTCTTTTTTACTAGTATATTGGCTCCTGGAAAATTTAATTGGTCTTGGGTAGAGCCTCCAGCCTGAATGATTTCAATAATCTGTTGATTTTCCTGTGCTAATGATTTTACGATTGTTAATAGAAAAATGAGCTGAAGTGTAGCAATCTGAAAATTCTTTCTCAATGTAAGTATTTGTCGAAGTTAAAATAGAAAATCTACCGTAGAATGGTTTGTTTTCTGTCAGGTCCTACAGAAACAATTTTTATGGGTGTCATAAGTTCGCGCTCCAAAAAATGGATATAGTTTATAAAATTTTTGGGAAGTTTATCGACTGAATTGATTTTTGTTAAATCTTCCTCCCATCCTGGTAATTCTATATATTGTGGGGAGACAGATTCATCGTTTATGTCAAAAGGGAAGTAATTGTATATTCCTTTCTTTGTTTTGTATTGATTACAAACTTTAATAGTTTCTATACCAGAGAGAACATCGCCTTTCATCATCATCAGTTGTGTGACACCGTTGACCCTAATCGAATATTTTAGAGCAATAAGATCAATCCAGCCACATCGTCTTGCTCTTCCTGTTGTAGCACCATATTCATGACCGTTTTTGCCGATTCGCTTACCAATTTCATCAAATAATTCAGTGGGAAAAGGTCCGCTGCCCACCCGCGTTGTATAGGCTTTGAATATTCCAAAGACCTCTTTGATTTTATTAGGTGCGACCCCTAAGCCTATACATGCTCCTGCTGCAGTTGTAGATGAGGAGGTAACATAAGGATAGGTTCCAAAGTCAATATCCAATAATGAACCTTGAGCACCTTCTGCCAAAATTTTTTTTCCGGCGTCTTGTGCTTGATGTAAATAGTTTTCGCTATCAATTATTTGGCATTTTTTTAAAGTTTCTATGGATTCAAAAAATTGGCTTTCCAATTCGCTCAAATCATATTCCAATTCTACATTGTGAAAATTTAGCATTTTGAGGTGTTTTTGGGTCAAAATTTGATAGCGATCTATCCAGCTTTTGGTTAAAACATCACCTACTCGCAAACCATTTCTACCGGTTTTGTCCATATAGGTTGGACCAATTCCTTTTAGTGTTGAGCCAATTTTAGCTTTTCCCTTGGATGCTTCTGAAGCAGCATCAAGTAATCTGTGGGTGGGCAGAATAAGGTGGGCTTTTTTAGATATCAATAATTTTGTGTAAAAATCGATATTATAAGGAGCCAAGTTTTCCAATTCCTTTTTGAAAATTATTGGATCAATAACTACTCCATTACCAATCAAATTTATCGCATTGGGGTGAAAAATTCCTGAGGGGATAGTGTGTAATACGTGTTTGATACCCTCGAACTCAAGGGTATGGCCTGCATTAGGCCCCCCCTGAAAACGAGCAATAATATCGTAGTGTTCAGTTAATACATCAACGATTTTACCTTTCCCTTCGTCGCCCCACTGGAGGCCAAGTAGTAAGTCTACGGACATATTAAATTATGAATTTACTCTTTTTTTGTTCCGTAAAAATACAGAGAATGATTGTGGATATCAACATCAAATATTTCCTCGATTGTTTTTTTAATATTTTCTATTCTTGGATCACAAAACTCCTTTACTTCTCCCGAGTCTGTGAAGATAATATGATCGTGTTGGCGGTCAAAATATGACTTTTCGTATTGAGCTTGGTTTTTACCAAACTGGTGTTTCCTGACCAATCCACACTCCAAAAGTAGCTCGATGGTATTATAAAGTGTTGCTCGACTTACCCTGTAATTTTTATTTTTCATGGTGATATACAACGACTCTATATCAAAATGTTCATCACTATCATAAATTTCATACAATATGGCAAATCGCTCCGGGGTTTTTCGGTGAGCTTGTTTATTAAGAAAGTTAACAAAAACCTCTTTAACAATTTCTTGATTGGATTTATTTTTTTCCATTTTTACAAATATATGTCTTATATCATTCTCTGAGAACTTTATCTACACCTTTAATCTTTAAAATCCTGTTAATCAAACGATTGAGTATAGTTTTATTTTTTACACTTACGCTGATTAAGCCTGTAAAAATACCATCCTCACTGTCGAAATTCAACTTATTTATATTTACGCTCATGTCACGGGAGATTAACTGGGTAACTTCACTAACAATTCCAATATTATCAATACCCGAAAGTTTTAAAATGGCTGTAAACTCATCCGAGGAAGAATCCACCCATTTTGCTTTAATAATTCGATAAGCAAAATTAGACTGAAGGGATAATGCATTGGTACAGTCTTTTTTGTGAACTTTTATACCCTCATTAATACTGATAAATCCAAAAACAGGATCACCTGCAATAGGATTGCAACAGGGTGACAAGTTGTGTTTTAGACTCTCCTTCTCTTTACCGAAAACCAACGTGTCAAATCGTTGCGTGATTTGATCTTTGTCTTCCTTTTTGAAAACAGGACTTTGTTTTCTTATTCTTTTCTTAAAGAAATTGAGGAAACTACTGTTAAATTCAGTTGAGAAATCCTTTAATTGTTTATTATTGATTGTTCCCAATCCGATGCGGTAGAATAAATCTTGACTGTTGCTAAGATTGAAATAACGCAACATATGCACAATGGTTTTATCGTTTAATTTAATCTTAAGTTGTTTTAATTTTCTTCTCAAGGTCTCTCTCCCATCCTCAGCAATAATTTTCTTCTCCTCATTAAGTGATGACTTTATTTTTGATTTGGCTCTTGAGGTTTGAACGAAGTCTAACCAATTAGCGGTTGGTTTGATATTTTCAGAAGTAATAACTTCAACATTTTCACCGCTTTTTAAAGTTCTGCTAAGCGGAACAAGTTTTCCATTGACTCTGGCACCTCTGGTTTTCATTCCTACTTCGGTATGAATACTAAAAGCAAAGTCCAATGCAGTTGCTCCTTTAGGTAATGATTTGATTTCTCCAGTGGGAGTAAATACAAAGATTTCTTTAGCGTATAAGTTGAGTTTAAAGTTTTCTACAAAATCAACAGGATTTTCGTTGTTGCTTTCTAAAACCTCATGAAGCTTGTCTAGCCATGAGTCAATCCCGATATCTTTATGATCTCCTTGCTTATATTTATGATGCGCAGCATATCCTTTTTCTGCTATCTCGTTCATCCGTTCAGATCTTATTTGTACCTCTACCCATTTGCTATTGGGACCCATCACGGTGATGTGCAATGCTTCATATCCATTTGATTTTGGAGCTGTGATCCAATCTCTCAGGCGGGTGGGATTTGGGGTAAAGTGGTCTGTTATGATGGAGTAGATTTTCCAGGCCAAAAACTTTTCATTTCGGTGAGTAGCTCTGTAAACGATGCGAATGGCAAATTTGTCAAAAACATTCTCAAATGGAATGTTTTGTATAACCATTTTCCTATTAATTGAGAAAATAGATTTACTTCTTCCCTTAATTTGATATTTTAATTTTTCCTCTGCAAGAGCAAATTTAATTATCTTAGAAAAAGATTTAATGTATTGATCTTGTTCTTCTTTGCTGTCTTCAATTTTATTTTTGATAAATACGTATCTGTCATATTCGGTGTACTTAAAACTCAGGTCTTCCAATTCAGTTTTAATGTTATAGAGTCCAATCCTGTGAGATAGTGGGGCATAAATATATAGGGTTTCAGAAGCGATTTTGATTTGCTTGTATTCAGGAATTGAATCTAGGGTTTGCATATTGTGTAATCGATCTGCGATTTTGATAATGATGACTCTGATGTCATCGTTTAGGGTGAGCAGTAGTTTCCTAAAATTTTCTGCTTGAAGTGAAACATTACTTTCCTTACTGAGTTTGGAAATTTTGGTCAATCCTTCGACGATTTTCATAACATCACTTCCAAAGAGTTTTTCAATATCATCAAAACTGTAGTCAGTGTCTTCTACTACATCGTGTAAAAGAGCAGCTGCAATAGAGGTAGCATCCAGACCTATTTGGTGAGCAACAATTTTAGCTACACTTATGGGGTGTAAAACATATGGTTCACCAGATTTACGACGCTGATTTTTATGGGCATTAACAGCAGTGTCAAAAGCAGAACGTATCAGTTTTTTATCTTCATCAGATAAGGTTTGATAGCTGATTTGCAGCAACTCTTTATACTGCTTAGCAATCTCTTTATTTTCTATTTTGTCACTGATAATCATAGGCATAATAAAGGTACTTGAAACTTTTAATTCGACAAAATCATAGATCTCCGCAGTGATACATCAAAATCCCTGCCGAAACTGACAGATTTAGAGAATCAATTGGGAATTTAACAGGAATTTTGACGATCTGTTGCGCCTTTTTTAACCATTTTTTGTCGAGACCTTTATCCTCTGTTCCAAAAACCAATGCCAATGGTTTTTTGTATTTGACTCTTTTGAAATGTTTTGCTTTGTGATCCAATGCAGCAGCAGATATATTAAATGCATTTTTTTCCAAAAATGAAATTACATGTTCTGTATTATCAGTGGCAATAGGAATAGAAAAGACGCCTCCCATACTGTTTCGGATGATATGAGGGTGGTAAAGATCGGTTTTGGGATTGGCAATGATTACGGCATCCCAACCGGCAGCTGCAGCTGTTCTTAGAAGTGCCCCTATATTGCCAGGTTTTTCGGGAGCCTCCACCACCAGTAAACGACTGTCATTATTAACATAAATATCTTTGATATAATGATTTTTGGCCTGCAAGACAGCAATGACCTTTTCAGTGCCTGATCGCATGCTTATGCGATCAAAAAGAGTAGTACTTAATTCATAAATATTTTCTGAATTTTGATAAAAAGCTTCTCCATCAAATGCTTCCCTAAGAAAAAGATAGTCAATTTTGTAACCCATTTCAATAGCTCTGCTTAACTCACGCTCTCCAAATACCACAAAACGTTTTTCTTTTTTTCGTACCCTTGACTTACTTATTAAAAGATTAAGTTTTTTGACCAATGGGTTGTGAGCACTAATTATATTTTTCAAACCTTTTTTTACAAAGTTATTCGGTAATTCTCTAAAAACTTCAAAATCGCTTTTCGTTTTTGTGATAGTTAATAACCAAACCAACCATTTCGTTATAGCTATTAATACCATTTTTTTGTCCATTGACCTTAAGATAGTTGTCATAGGTCTTGTCAAAAATAATTTTAATGGGATTTTCATATTTCCTCCAAAAATCGTTGACCTCTTTAAAGTTTTTAATAATACCGGGATTTAATCGCTTTAATTTATTTTTTGCAATCTTTGAATCCAGTTTGTATAATTCATTATATAAATACCTAAAAGCGAAAGTTTTTCCGGCATATCGAATATATTGGTCATCAGATTTAATTGCGGAAAGATAAGCTATAAAATTAGCTTCTTTTTCAGTTGCATACCCCAATTGATGGGCTGATTCGTGGAGTGATGTGGTAATCAAACTTTGGATGGGTATTTTGGTATTTACTTGAGATTCTAAAGTAAAGGGATTTAAATATCCAGAATATCCCATGTAAGATAGGGTCAGGCTTATTAGTGATTTTTTGACTTTAGAGGAACGCAAGTGCGTTTCTTGATAAATGGGATTATAAAGGTTAATTTTTTCAAAAATTTGTTCCATTGAATAAGGAAATTTTACAGCCAAAGTATCTGAGGAAACAATACCAATGTGAGATTTATTTGATTCATCAATGATTATATCTAAACGGTGTATCAAATCTTCTTCACTATATTTGTAGGGTATTTGTAGTTTTTTATTCAGCGGAAGTCTATGGTAATTGAATCCCCAGCTCAGATGGAATATCCAAACCAAAATAATTACGAATGTTCCAAAATCCAAAAACATGGCCAGTGGTTTAACTCTCCAGTTAAATATTTTTTTATAAATAGTTTTAGCAATAAAAAGAAGTAGAAGAAGATATAGGATGTCACCGAGTGAAAAGGGTATCAAATCAAAATACATTTGGTGTAAGTCTAAGACCAGAGGATAAAAAATCTGAGAATAGTATTTTTCAATTTTTTCAGGATTATCTCGCGCAAAGTAGATTATTAACCACAATGGAATGGCCGAAAACCAGACCAATATGGTTGTATTTTTTTTCATAGGATTTAATATCGAATAGTAAAAAGGGAACGAGTCCAGGAGTTTTTTTAATTAAAATCGACCAATTCTACCTCAAAAATCAAGCTAGTATTTGGAGGAATAACCCCTCCAGCACCTCGAGACCCGTAACCCAATTCACTTGGAATGACCAATTTTGCTGATGATCCTTTTTTGAGTAAAGCAATACCCTCATCCCATCCTTTAATCACTCTGCCCATTCCCAGTGGAAAAACAATCGGTTCATTTCGTTGATATGAAGAGTCAAAAACCGTTCCATCTGGAAGCATTCCTCTGTAGTGAACTGAAACATTGTTTCCTTTAGAAGGAAGATTTCCAGTTCCTTCACGTAAGATTTTATAGTAGAGTCCGCTATCGGTTTGCTTCATTCCATAAGTCAATTTTTCAAGTTCTTTTGCATATTTTTCTTTTCTCTCTTTTTCCACTAATATTTTCTCCTCAAAATAATTTGAAAAAACTTTTGGAGCATCAAATTTTTTTGCATTGATTCCTTTTCTAATGATAGATACTTTGACAATTGTGTCATTTTGTAAAATACTGTCCACAACAGCTTGCCCTTTGACTACTTTCCCAAAAACAGTGTGTTTTCCGTCTAGCCAAGGAGTTTCTTTGTGGGTGATAAAAAACTGACTACCGTTAGTTTCTGGTCCTGAATTTGCCATTGAGAGTATTCCAGGTCCACTATGTTTCAAATCTGTAAATTCATCAATAAATTGATAGCCGGGTCCTCCAGAGCCCGATCCAGTGGGATCACCCCCTTGAATCATAAAATCTTTTATAACCCTGTGAAAGATTATGCCGTCATAATATTTTTTACCAGAAAACTTTTCATCAACTTTTGGATTATTTCCCTCTGCCAAGGAAATAAAGTTGGCTACTGTAACAGGAGTCTTCTCCAACTCCAATTGGAGAATAATATCCCCTTTGTTTGTTTCTATGTTGGCGTATAATCCTTCATCTAATTCAGGATATTGTTGGTTGCAACCAATAATCAGTATTGCAAAAAAAAGTCCTAATAAATTATTTTTTCTCATTTTTTAGTTTTTAATTTTTTTTTGAGTTTTAGAAGTTCTATGGTAAAACGAAGGGGTTGATTAATACCTATTTTTTCTCCATCTCCTTGATAGCCGAAGCAAAGGTAGGAAGGAAAAAGAAATACACCAATTTCCTTAGGACGTAGATATTTTACACCTTCTCTCAGTGCAGGTATCAAATCTTCTTGGTCCACAAAAAAGCTAACATTACCCAAATTTTTTTCATTGTAAAGAAGATTCCCGTTTAGATCTTCTATGCGATATTTAAAACTAACAAGATCCCCTTTTTGAGGGTAGCTTTCATCAGAATCGATATTTTTTTTATAAGCATACCAAAATCCTAGGGGTGAATTTTTAAAAGACAGCTTTTTTTCTTGATTTATGGCCTGTTGAAATAAAGATTGTTCAATTGCAATAATGTTTTTATTTCTTTTGGCAGATTCCTTAAGAAAAAATTTCTTTTGTTTGTTAATGGGTCTGCGTGGCTCAGGGTTTTGGCAACTCAAATGAATTAAAAAAGTTAGAAGGAGTAAAATCCTAAATATTAAATTGAGATTTTTCATAGGCTATTGCTTTTAAGAATTGATCAACAGTTTCATTTAGAGTCAGATCTGACACTCCTCCTGCTGCATTAACATGACCTCCACCATTGAAATATTTTTTTGCAAAGTAATTTACATCGAATGAGCCTTTAGATCGGAAAGACATTTTGATAATTTTCTCAGTTTCATTTTCAATCATGATTACAGCCAATGATACACCTCTAAGACTTAAGCCATAGTTTACAAAGCCTTCAGTATCTCCTTTTTTAAATTTATTTATAATTAATTCTTTTTGTGAAAGTGTTATATAAACAACAGGTATTCCATTAATTTTTTTTATATTATTAAGCGCAGTTCCTAGAAGTTTTAATCTACTAAAAGAATAGGTGTCGTAAATTTTTTGATGTATCAAATGGGGTTGAGCACCCTTTTCAATAAGAATGCTTACAACCTGATGTGTTTTAGCAGTAGTTGAGGGAAATCTAAATGAACCAGTATCGGTCATTATTCCGGTGTAGAGACAAGTGGCTATTGTGACATCAATCTGATCGTGATCCAAACCTGAAATCAATTCATATATCATTTCGCAAGTAGATCCCTTATTCGTGTCTGAATAGCTTATTGAAGCATAATCTCCAGGGTGTTCGTGATGGTCAATCATTATTTTTTCCGCAATGCTACGTTCTACAACCAGAGCCATTTGATCGATTCTACTCAACTGATTAAAGTCAAGGGTGAAGATGATGTCTGAATTTTCAATCATTTGGGTCGATTCATCTGGAGTTTGTGAAAATTTTTTGATTTGCTCTTGACCGGGCATCCAATTAAGAAATTCCGGGTATTCATTGGGAGCAATTACACACGAATCATGTCCGGTTTTATTTAAAAAAGTATTAAGGGCAAGGCTACTCCCCAATGCATCGCCATCAGGATTTTTATGAGGAATGATGATTATTTTTTTAGGTGTAAAAAGTACTTTTTGAAATGCTTTTAGTAGTTTTTTTTCCATGTATTCAAATATACCAAAATTTGATTCTGTTTGTTTTTACCAATATCATTAAAATTAATTAATATGGTATGAGAAGTAACCGAATACTTTTTTTATAAATTTGCATCAAAATTAACCCCTATGCCTTCAAACAGAACTTTCACAATGATCAAACCTGATGCTGTAGAAAATGGTTATATTGGTGCAATCCTTACTAAAATCATTGCTTCGGGATTTAGAATAGTTTCTATGAAGATGACGCAATTGTCCCAACGTGATGCTGAGTTGTTCTATGCGATTCACAAGGAACGGTCATTTTTCAATGATTTAGTGTCTTTCATGACTCGAGGTCCTATAGTTGCTGCCATACTTGAAAAAGAAAACGCAGTTGACGATTTCAGAACTTTGATTGGAGCTACAAACCCGAAAGAAGCTGCTGATGGAACCCTACGTAAACAGTTTGCATCTTCAGTTGGAGAAAATGCTGTACATGGATCTGATAGCAATGAAAACGCTGAAATTGAGGGAGCATTTCATTTCTCCGGTAGAGAAATTTTTTAGCGTAGTACAATTTTTTTGATTTTTTCACTACCCAGCTGTTTATTCATCATTTTAATAATCTTTTCTTTACCATAACTCAGTTCCACCCGCAAGGCTGCGCTATTCAATGAAACGAAGAGCGTATTACCTTTTAGTATAATTTTCTCAGTATAATGGGCAATGTTTGTTCCCATTATTTCGTGCCACAATTCATTGATCCGTACATGGATAATTCCCATTCTTAAGGATTTTGATTCCAAGATTTCGTCTAATACTTTACTAATTCTTTGAGGTTCATATTTTCTTTTGGGTGAATTCATTGGTAATTATTCTTTCGGAAATCTTTTATATTGAAATCTTTTATCCTGATGCTCAAGAACTAATTTGTTTATACTTAACTCAACAATCTTTTCCTGCCATTGATCCCAAACAGTCTCAAAACTGAGATAGCAATTTTCACCTCTAAAGATAACTTTAAAGTTATTTAAATCTTCAGTTATCAAAAATTTATTTTCCAATTGAGGCTGAACTTTTTTCCTTATACCATTCAGTCCATTTACATTGTAATAATCTAATAGCATAACCGTTCCTTTGGGATAAAAAGTTTCATCTTTATGGGCAATACAATCAATATTCCAATATCCGTTTAGTAGTTTGAGATCACTGGGGGTAATTTGATTTTTACAGCCCGAGCAGAAGATAATAAAGCAAAGTAAATATGATTTGTTCACCTGTTAATCGAGTTTGAATATTTCATAAGTAGAGGAACTCATTTCCAGTGCTACTTTAATTCTATCTTCGTGGGTATCGGAAATAAATATTTGCCCAAGACTTTCATTGTCGAACAATTGGATAGTCTGAGTAACTCTTTCTTGATCTAATTTGTCAAAAATATCGTCGAGTAAAACTATAGGATTCATTCCGGATTTTTCTTTGATAAAATCGAATTGTGCGAGTTTCAGCGCAATGAGAAAAGTTTTCTGTTGTCCTTGACTGCCAAATTTTTTGATGGGCATTCCTGAAATTTGTAGATTCAGATCATCTTTGTGAGTTCCCACAGAGGTATATTGGAGTATTTTGTCTTTTTCTAAATTATCATCTAGTATATTAGACATATTATTTTCACTAAGATCAGATTCGTATCGAATGTCAACTTGTTCGGCACCATTGCTAATAATAAAATGTCTTTTCTTAAAAATAGGGATAAAGACTTTCATAAATATTTTTCTTTTTTCGAAAATTGGTTGCGCCAATTCACTCATTTGATGGTTGTAAATGGCCAATGTGTCTCCATCAAAAGTTCGGTTTTGTGCAAAAAACTTGAGTAACGCATTGCGTTGCGCGAGCAATTTGTTGTAATCTGTCAGATTCTTTAAATAGGTTTTATCGGTTTGTCCGATCACACTATCGATAAACTTTCTTCTTGTGATGCTGCCCTCGATGATTAAATTCCGATCTGCAGGCGAAATTATCACCAAAGGAATGAGTCCAATGTGTTCTGCAATTTTATCATATACTCTACCATTTCTCTTAATGGTCTTTTTTTGACCTTTTTTGAGACTGCAATTTATTTTTTCTTTTTTACCGTTAATGTTGAATTTTCCTTCAATCAAAAAAAAATCCTTTCCAAACTGAATATTTTGAACTCCAGAAGGATTAAAATAGCTTTTGGTAAATGCCAAATGATAGATACTATCTAAAATATTTGACTTTCCCTTTCCATTATTACCAATAAAACAGTTGATAGGCGCTTGAAAATCGAATTGAGAGGCCTCAATATTTTTGTAATGGGTAAGGGTCAATTGCTCTAAAAACATTTGTGCAAATATATTTTGATTTAGAAAGGTAAAACAAAATTTAAATCTATTTTTCAACTAGATTTTCATTATTTCACGAGTTTTTGGTTTTGCTCTAAAAAAGGTTAATTTTGGAACTTAAAAAATACAAATGGCAACCTACAAAAAGAGAGGCTATAAAAAGTCGATTGCACCTGCCTCCGAAAAAAAAGTAGAAGTGGAGAGCACAACTGCAGAAGTTTTTGAAAAATTAGATACCACTGCATCTAGAACAGAAGAGTGGGTCTCCAAATTTCAAAATTTTATTTTGGCAGGTGTTGGGATCATTGCTTTATCTGTGTTATCTTATCTAGGCTATCAGAATTATATATTAGAGCCAAAAAAAATTGAAGCAACAAGTGAACTGAATCAAGCTCAATATTATTTTGAGTTGGCTGTTAATGGTCAAGATTCTGATTCCTTATTTAGAAGGGCACTCAATGGTGGTGAAGGAAAATATGGTTTTTTAGATATCATCGAAAATTATGGAGGCACTCCTGCGGCAAAATTGGCCACTTATAGTGCCGGCATGTCTTATTTAAATTTGGCTGATTATGTCAACGCCATTCAATATCTCGATCAATTCGACACAGATGATGTAATGCTTAAAGCCTTGGCTAAGGGTGCCATAGGAGACGCTTTCGCTCAAATAGGTCAGCCTGACGATGCTTATGATTATTATGTGGATGCTTTTGAATCCAGTGATAACTCTTTCAGCGCACCAAAATATCTTTTCAAAGCAGGAATCTTGGGTGCTTCACTGGGTAAAAACAGTGCAGCACTAACATATTTTAAAAGGATTCAATCAGAATACCCTGACTCTGCAGAGGCCAAGAAGGTTGAAGTTCAGATAGGTCTTTTGGAAAACCTCAAATAATGGTTAACACCCAGAATAGTCTCTCACACTACGATCGTTCAAAAGTTTCGGACGGAACTAATTTTCGTATTGCTCTGGTTGTATCCGAGTGGAATGAGGAAATTACTCAAGCTCTTTTTCAGGGTGCAAAAGAAAAATTATTGGATCATAATGTTTTGGATGAAAATATTGTCAGAATTGATGTTCCTGGTAGTTTTGAATTGATCTATGGAGCAAGTATAGCACAGCTGACCGATTTTAATGCAATCATAGCAATAGGATGTATAATTAAAGGAGAAACAAGACATTTCGAATTTATCTCTAATGCTGTAGCACAGGGAATTAAAGATCTCAACCTCAATGGTAAAGCACCTGTAGTGTTTTGCGTTTTGACAGATGAAAATATCGAGCAATCAAGAGCTAGGAGCGGAGGGAATAAAGGTAATAAAGGTATAGAGGCAGCAGTCACTGCTTTAAGGATGATCAACCTCTAGTTTTTCATTACAAATTGTCTAAACCCAGTTGCAATTTCGTTCACTTTCTTTAAATTTGAATGATTACTGCATTTCCCCATTATCAATTTATGTCGCATGAAGATCAGTCTTTTTAAACTCAAAAAAAACCGAAGATTTAATTATACACCTCGTTATTACGATGGAAAAGAGTTAGGAAATCCATATGATTTTGATTCTAAATTTTCTAAGTATCGTGATACCTACAACCAAAATGATTTTGGTAAGCAGTGGAAAGATACACGACAAAAAATGCGAACTCGAAGTAACCGAGGAATTTCTGACCGCTTGGTCATTATCGTTTTGATTTTGATTTTGGCTTTTCTTTATGTTATTGATTTTGATTTATCTCTATTTAAAGGTTGATGGCTGATATTATCTCGCTTTTACCCGATCATGTGGCTAATCAAATTGCCGCAGGTGAAGTTATTCAAAGACCGGCCTCTGTTGTTAAAGAACTTTTGGAAAATGCTATTGACGCCAAGGCTTCCGTAGTTCAATTGTTCATCAGTGGTGCCGGAAAGACCACGATTCAGGTAATCGACAATGGAATAGGAATGTCACCAACAGATGTGAGATTGTCTTTTGAACGACATGCGACTTCTAAAATCAAATCTGCAGATGATCTGTTTTCCATTACTTCTAAAGGCTTTAGGGGAGAAGCCTTAGCATCTGTCGCCGCTATTGCTCAAGTAGAGGTTCATACAAAAAGGGCAGAGGACGAAATGGCAACTTCTATTAAAATATCGGGAAGTAAAGTTGAGGATCAGAAGGTGTCTGTTGCTCCTACCGGAACTTCCATCGCAGTAAAAAACCTTTTTTACAATGTGCCTGCCCGCAGAAATTTTCTCAAGTCAGATAAAGTTGAATTACGACACATCATCGATGAATTTCAACGAGTAGCCTTAACCCATCCTGAGACAAAGTTTACTTTTTTGCAAAATGGTTCAGAACTTTTTAATCTACCAGCAGTTAATTTTAGAAAACGAATTGCAAATACTTTTGGAAATAAATTTGAGGAGAAATTAATTCCCGTCGAAGAGATGACAACTTTTGCGGGGATTGAAGGATTTGTTGTAAAACCTGAATTCGCAAAAAAATCCAGGGGTCAACAGTTCTTTTTTGTTAATAAACGTTTTATTAGGAGCCCTTTTCTAAATCACGCTGTAACGGCTGCCTTTCAAGGTTTGCTCAGAGATCAATATCATCCAGGTTATTTTATATACATACAGGTGGATCCAAAATCTATCGATATAAACATTCACCCCACTAAAACGGAGATTAAGTTTGAGGATGAGCAAAATCTCTATGCGATTATAAAGTCAATGATCAAACATAGTTTGGGTATGTTTCAAGCCGCTCCTGTATTGGATTTTGGAAGAGACCCTAGCTTGGACACTCCTTATGATCTTCAGCAAAATCCTATTTCAAATATGCCATCCATAGAAGTTAACTCAAGTTTCAATCCTTTTCAAAATTCTGAAATAGCTATTTCCGAATCCTCAAAAAAGAATTGGGAAAGCCTATACTCGGGATTGGAGATACCAACTGAGTACCCCAACTCAGAAGAAGAGTTAAAATTGTCTATTGATCAAGCTCCAAAGGTTTTTCAATTACTAAGGAAGTTTATAGTTACAAGTACTCGATCAGGTCTTTTAGTTATTGATCAAAAACGTGCACATCAAAGGGTTTTGTATGAAAAATTTCTAAGTAGTATTACCAAAAGAGACATGGTCAGTCAACAATTGATTTTTCCCGAAGAAATTGAATTGACACAACAACAAATTGCTTTGTTTGGAGAATTGGAAGAAAATTTAAATACTATGGGATTTGTTGTAAAACAAAGAGAAAACCATCTTCATATTACAGGAATTCCTTCTATATGTAGTGACAAACAGTTGGGACAGCTTTTTGAAGATATTTTTTCTCCTGCAGAGCACGAAAAGGTTACATCTTTTAGTCAAGCTGATTATATGGCCAAAATATTATCCAAATCTCTTTCTATCAAAGGTAATTTGTCCCTTTCTGTTGTGGAGCAGCAGGCTTTAGTTGATGATCTTTTTGCCTGTAAGGACACTCTGACCTGTCCTTTTAATCGTAAGATTTTTATTACTTTAGATAAAGAAGAGTTAGAAAATAAATTAGATTAATGCGCAACCTCACTGAAACAGTAAAACACTTACTGATTATCAATGGAATTTTTTTCTTAGCAACTATTACCCTGGGTAATCAGGTATATGATTGGTTCGCACTACACTATCCCGAAAACCCAAAATTTGAGTTTTGGCAACCACTGACACATATGTTTATGCATGGAGATATTTCCCATATTTTCTTTAATATGTTTGGGTTGTGGATGTTTGGAACACCTTTGGAACAAATGTGGGGGAAGCAAAAGTTTATTTTCTTTTATCTGTCCACCGGTTTTGGTGCAGCTGCCTTACAGCTTTTGTTGTACTACTACCAGGTAGATCATGTCAATACTACTCTAAGCGATTTTGGACTGACTCCTCAACAAATCTCAGACTTTTATCAAACCGCTGAGTTGCCCAAGCTCGCCATAAATGAAATAGGAGAGGGACAACTGTCTAGTGCCTTCAATGCTTTTCGTTCTGTTATGGTTGGTGCCTCGGGTGCTTTATATGGGGTACTTGTTGGTTTTGCTATGCTTTTTCCCAATGCCCAATTGATGCTTTTGTTTCCCCCTATTCCAGTAAAAGCAAAGTTTTTGGTTCCTGTTTTGATTTTGGCTGATCTTTTCTTTGGATTTTCATCCTATTCTATCGGTCCTATTGCTCACTTTGCCCATGTGGGTGGAGCCATTACAGGTTTGGCTATGATGTGGTATTGGAAAAAAAATGAGTTCAATAACAATCGGTGGGATTTATGAGTTTTATGAATGATCTCAGGTACAGGTTTGCTACTTTTTCTGTTGCAGAAAAAATCATTTTATTAAATGTGATTTGTTTTGTAATACCCAAGCTTCTTAACGTCCTTCTCTTTTTGTTCAATATTCCAAATATTGCTTATATGGATTGGCTCCAACTTTCTCCCAATCTTGGGACTTTTATTACAAGACCTTGGACACTGATCAGCTACAGCTTTATCCACAGTGATTTTTTTCATTTATTATGGAATATGGTACTTCTTTTTTATGCCGGACGTTTACTTTTAAATTTATTTCCGGATGAAATATTGATTAATAATTATTTTTTGGGAGTTATCTCGGGAGGAATTATTTTTATTACAAGTTATGTTCTGTTTCCTGTTTTCGCTGGAACTTATCCAACAATGATAGGAGCTTCAGCGGGAGTAATGGCTGTATTCATTTTCATCTGTACTTATACCCCCAACCAGGAGATACGTTTTTTCCTTATCAACTTAAGATTAAAGTATTTGGGTATTGCATTCTTTTTCCTTGATATCATCCAGATCCCATACGGCAATGCAGGAGGTCATTTGGCCCATATTGGAGGAGCGCTATTGGGCTTTTATTATGCCAGACAGTTGGGAGTCGGCAAGGATATTGGGACAAGATTCCAAATTGGTTGGCAGGCACTTTTTAAAAGAAAATATCTCAAAACCGTCTACCGAGCACCTCAAAAGAATTCAACTTCATCAAAAAAAACCAGTCATGGAGTTAGTCAAAGTAAGATTGATACCATTCTAGACAAAATCAGTAAGTCTGGTTATGAGAGCCTTAGTAAAGAAGAAAAAGACTATTTATTCAGGGCTGGAAAAGAATAACATCCGTGGGACAATCGAATAAGCCTTTAGTTATGAAATTAAATTTTTTGCTAAAAGTTCTAATGTTGATCAATTTAATTTTGTTGATCCTTCAGCTTTTCCTGATGGGTGCTTTTTGGGATTTTTACCTATACCCATTCCTTAATTTGATGGTTCCTGTAATTGCAGTAATAAACATATTTTTTTTTATTTTCTGGATTATCAAATTTAAATGGCCTTTTCTTCTTTTTGTTTTTTCAATTTTGATTGGATTTAAGGATTGGGAAAAACTTTACAAATTTCCCAATAATGCCATTCCCATTTCTAACGGGATTAAAGTGATGAGTTTTAATGTTAGGTTGTTTAATAGTTTTAAATGGATTGACACCAATTCAGTTCCACAATCTATAGAAAGTTTTATAAACAAAGAAAACCCTGATTTGGTCTGTCTACAGGAGTATTCAAAAGAGTTCAGTCCAATGTTTAAAAATTATCCACATCAATACACAGCTCCTTCAAAAAAAGATGGTAATAATGGACTCTGTATTTTATCCAAATACCCTCTCGAAAATCGAGCTCGATTGGACTTTGAGAATTCTGATAACAGTGCCCTTTATGCTGAATTTTATTACAAAAAAGATAGTGTTAGAATCTATAATGTTCATTTGGAATCATTGAGAATTAATTTAAAGGATACGCTTTTTACTCAAGAACATTCTCAAAAATTTTTAGACAGAATTCAGTCTGTTATTAAAGAACAGGAGCTACAAATTGATCTTTTCGAAAAGATTGATAAAAAAAATAATTACCCAACGATCATTTGTACAGATCTAAATAATAATGCTTTTTCAAGTGTTTATAAACGTTTAAAAGATGATCGTTCAGATGCTTTTGTTATTTCTGGTGATGGCCTAGGAGCTACATATAAATTAGCTTATTTTCCATTCAGAATCGACTTTATTTTTGTCGATAAAAAATTTAAAGTGATTAATTTTGAAACTCATGACCTCAAGTTATCGGATCATAAACCTATTTCTGCATTGTTAGAGTGGAAATAAAAATTAGTTTTTGAATTGAACTAGATATTCCAAACTCTGAGGTCCCAAATTAAATAGCAAGTCCAGTACACTAAGGTTATTTATAAACCCGTGTTTGGATTGAAAAACTTGCTGGTAACGTGGATTTTCCTTTTTAAACTTGTTTTTTGCGATTATCAAATCGGTAAACTCATTTATAGCTTTTATATTCTCATGAAGGCTCACAGGAGCATCCAAAAGTGAAAGAATTTTTTTGATTAAGCATATATTAAAGTTCATCAGTTTTTCAAATTTTTGATGATAAAAAGGATGAAAATCATCCTCGTAAAATTCAAAAAAAGGTGACGAACGATAGGCAGTTTCTAAAGATTTCCAGTGGTTTTTTTGCCAATCATTTTCATAATGAATGGCAACCGACTTATCGAGTTGACGGTGTTTTGTTTTGGTGTGCACGATTGGGATGGTTAATTTTAGCTTTCCGTTGGGACCGTATATTTCAGTACGATTACGAAAGGTTTGTTTTTGGTAGGGTTTGTCTGTTATCAAAAGAACTTTTTTTTGGGATACCAACCAAGCCATATAGTGAATGTTGGGGAGGTATGCTGGGCAAACTCCAACCAGCATCAGTTCTGTTTTTTGCTTTTTCGCTTTCGATAAAATACATAAGCTTGCCAGATCCCGATTATTATTATAAAATATGGAAAGTAGGAAACTCTTTTCCCGGAACCACCAACGGTAGAAAAGACCCTATCCCATCGGACTTTCCAATTACTTATACCATCATTGAGCCCATCAATACTGAACCAAATAAAAACGGGTTTTCCAACGATGTGATCCTCCGGAACAAACCCCCAAAAACGACTGTCTTCGGAACGATGGCGGTTATCACCCATCATCCAGTAATAATCCATTTTAAACTCGTATTGAGTACTTTTCTTTCCATTGATTAGTATGGTGTTGCCATTAGTTTTGAGATTGTTTTTTTCATAATCAACAATTATTTTTTTGTAAAGAGGTAGGTTATCTTTGTTAATATCTACTTTTTCTCCTGCTTTTGGAATTACAATGGGGCCAAAATTGTCTTGGTTCCAGTTAAATGGAATTTTATTGGGAAAAAAGGATGAGTTAGGAGTTTTTATCTTTTGGTTTCTTTGGACAACACTATCAACCCAAATTTGTTCTTTAATTTTTTCGGCCTCTTTTAGCGTTAAATTCAAATCTTTTGTTTTTTCAAGAATTTCACTTGCTATCAAACCTAAGGATCTCACCAGATCAATTGGTAAACCAGTATGTCGGGTTATCACTGTAAAATTTTCTTGACTATTTCCTTGGGCTCCAACCAAATAGGGGGCGAGCTTGGCGTAGGTGTTTTGAGAAATGTTTTCAATTCGGAAACTTCGGTGAAAATCTTTAATCCCCAGACTAAGTAGTTTATTGGAAGAAATACCTTTACTACCATATGCTTTAAAATTATATTGAACTTTAGCCCTATCAGGTAAAATGTTTTTTATTCCATTGATGTGAACATAACCATCAATAATTTCGAGCGTATCCCCGGCAATTCCCAAACATCTTTTGACGTAATTCGATTTTTTGTCTAGTGGTTTTTTAACTCCTGCCTCTTTGACAAAAAATCTTCTAACTGTATCAGCAGGCCAATTGAATACTACAATATCATTTCTTTTGATCTTTTGAATCCTTGGGAGCCTTAAGTAAGGCAATTGAGGATGGTTGGAATATGACCTTAACTTAAGTATAGGAAGGGTATCGTGAACCATAGGAAATGCAAATGTGGTTGTAGGAATTCTAGCACCATAATGGAATTTACTGACAAACAAAAAGTCACCGATTAAAAGTGATTTTTCAAGCGATCCTGTTGGAATAATATAGGGTTGAAAAAAGTAATTATGTACAAAAGTTGCTGCCACTATTGCAAAAACAATAGAACCGATCCATTCACTTAAAGCAGATCTCGAAATTAGTTTTTTGTCGGAAATATATTTTGGGTTTTTTTGATAATTGATGGTATAGATGTAAAACCCCAAACTTGCGATAGCCAACACACCATCCAAGATTTTGTTTTTCCCAAAATATTTTACAGTATCAATCCACAATACCATAAATATCATCAGGTTGATCACAGGGAGAAATAACAAAAATACCCACCACCAAGGGCGGTGGATGATCTTTAGTAAAATGATGGCATTGTATATCGGGACAATTGCTTTCCATGGTGATTCACCTGAAGCTTTATATAACCTCCAGGTCCCTAAGAAGTGAACAACTTGTATTATCAAGGCGAAAAGAATCCATTGAATTTCACTCATATGATCATAAATTTAGTAGGTCATCCATCTTAAAAATACCTTTTTTACCAACAATCCATTCAGCAGCGATAACGGCACCAACTGCAAACCCTTCTCGATTACGTGCTTTATGTTCGATTTTGATTTCATCTATCAGGGATTTGTATTTAATACTGTGGATACCTGGTATTTCACCCTCCCTTAACGATTGAATAAACACGCTGTCTTTTGTCTCCTTACTTATGCTCCATTTATTGAGATCACTGTTTTCAATGATACCCTCTGCAAGTGTTATGGCGGTTCCACTGGGGGCATCCAATTTGTGGATGTGGTGTTTTTCCTCAATCGAAACGATGTATTCTTTGTGAGGGAGCATCATCTGAGCCAAGACTTTATTTAACTTAAAAAAGAGATTAACTCCAATACTAAAATTGGATGAATACAGAAAAGCAGTATTGTTGTTATGGGCATTTTGGGTTACTCGATGATAGGCATCCAACCAACCTGTAGTTCCACAAACGACAGGGACTTCTTGATTCAAAGCTCTGTTGATATTTTCAACCGCAGCATCAGGGATACTAAAGTTAATAGCGACGTCAGCTTCCTGGAGTTTTCCCTCGTTGAGATTTTTATCTACTTTACAAACTATGTTATGGCCTCTCTCCAAAGCAATTTGTTCTATTGCTTTGCCCATTCTTCCATAACCTAATAATGCAAACTTCATATGTTTATTTTAAAGTTTGACAAAGACTTTAAGACCAATATTGGTGTCCGTACTGTATAAGTCGGGCTCAAATTTAGGCTTAATACTTAAGTTCTCTTTAACGTTAAATTGCATCAGATGAGCACTTACGTTGGCATCCAAAATATTTAACATATAAGTTCCTAATATAAAGAGAAATGACATATCTCTGTAGTTTTTGTGAAATTTCATTCCTTCTAATAATTTACTTTTATTAGGAATCAGTTTGATGAATTCGTCATCTCTGTAACCATTATTCCTTCTTTTGTAAGCAGTTCTATAGCGGTCCATTTCTCTCTGATTATGAACATATCCATAAACGGATGCTCCAATAGCAGCATAAACAAATGGCACTTTCCAAGTTTTACCCATGTAAATTTGACCCAAGCCTGGGAGTACAGCAGAATAAAATGCGGCTTTGGAAGGAGTCAAGGGACTTTCTATCAGTTTTTGTTTTCGGGTCTTCTTCTCTTGGGTTAGTTGTTGAGCAAAAACTTGGAAATTAAGTAATATGAGAATTGGGATAAAGACTTTAGTCTTCACGTTTGATTTTTTTTAAAATATCGTTGAGATCTTTTTGAGAATTGAATGGTACTTGAATGGTGCCTTTCCCCCTTTCGGTTACTTTGATAGCGACTGAAGTGTTTAAGTAATTTTTAAGTTCATTTTCAGCGTTATCATAAAAAACCAATCGGGAGGCTTTTGTTTTTATAATAGATTGACCCTTTTTGACTTTTTGAACTATTAATTCGGTTGCTCTGACGGAGAGGGATCGAGCAATGATCTTTTCATATATTTCGAGTTGTTTTTCACTTTCCTCAATGTTGATTAAAGCCCTGCCATGGCCCATTGAGAGAAACCCATCCCTCATTCCTGTTTGTATAATGGGATCCAATTTCAGTAAACGCATATAGTTAGCTATGGTAGACCTTTTCTTTCCAACTCTTTCACTCAATTGTTTTTGTGTGAGCTGGATTTCGTTGATTAATCGTTGGTAGGATAGTGCAATTTCAATTGGATCTAAATCTTTTCTTTGAATATTTTCAACCAAAGCCATTTCCAATGTCTCTTGGTCATTGGCAACTCTAACAAAGGCGGGGATGGTTTTTAAACCAATTGATTTTGAAGCTCGATAACGACGTTCTCCAGATACTAATTGGTATTGATTTCTTCCTAATTTTCTAACAGTAACAGGTTGAATAATACCCAAAGTTTTAATAGATTCTGCCAGTTCCCCAATAGCCTCCTCTCTGAACTGTGTTCGTGGTTGATAGGGATTTACTTCGATTTTATCTATATCTAGATCGATGACCTTACCAACTAATTCATCTGAATTGTCATTTGAAGGCGAATTGATCTCTCTTTCAGGATCATCCAGGAGTGCTGAAAGCCCTCTTCCTAAAACCTGTTTTTTATTTTTCTTAACCATTAATTATTTTTTGTCATCTTAATGATTTCATTGGCAAGAGAAAGATAGTTTTTTGCTCCTCTACTCGTAGCATCATAGTCGATAATACTTTCTCCGAAACTCGGAGCCTCACTCAAACGAATATTTCGCTGAATGATGGTCTTGAAAACCATTTTACCGAAGTGCTTTTGAACTTCTTCTACAACCTGATTAGAGAGTCTCAAACGCGAGTCATACATGGTGAGTAACAAGCCTTCGATATCTAAGTTTTTGTTGTGGATTTTTTGAATACTTTTGATTGTATTTAATAGCTTACCCAATCCCTCCAAAGCAAAATATTCACATTGAATGGGTATGATCAAAGAGTCCGCAGCCACCAAAGCATTCAATGTTATTAATCCCAGTGAAGGTGCGCAATCTATAATGATATAATCATAATCATCATTGATGTTATAAAGGGCTTCTCTTAGCATATATTCCCGATTTTTTTTATCGACTAATTCAATTTCAGTGGCCACTAAATCTATATGTGAGGGAATTAAGTCTAAATTTGGTGTATTGGTAGCCATAATGGTTTGTTCGGCTGTAGCAGTGTGCTCCAACAATTGGTAAGTTCCTAATTTTTGACTTTTTACATCAATACCTAGCCCAGAGGTCGCGTTGGCTTGTGGGTCTGCATCAACCAACAATATTCTTTTTTCTAAAATGGCTATTGATGCTGCTAAGTTTACAGCTGTGGTTGTTTTTCCTACGCCCCCTTTTTGGTTGGCAATTGCAATAATTTTAGCCATCTATTAGGTAGATAATTTTGATAAAAATACAATTAAAATTATGGCTTAAAAAATTATAGTAAACTAGAATGAATAAAAAAAAATTTATTTAATGGACATATAAACTATCTTCAAATTCTATATAGAAAATAGTCTCACCCTCTTTTTTGTGTCCATAATTTTCCCGGGCAAATCGCTCCAAACTGTCTTTATTTTTTAATTGTTCAATGTCTCTTTTGTCTTTTTCAATCAGATTTATGAGCTCTTTTTTTTTAACTTCAAGCTTTTCGATCTCTTGGTTTAATTCATTGTGAATTTTTACAGAGTGGGTGTCCAAGAAAATCATCCATACCATAAAAATTAAAAAAATAATGATATAGATATAGCGGTAAATTTTTCTCAAAATACAATAGATTATTTTTTTACAGAGGCAACTTGTTCTAAAGTTATTATTTCATTGTATTGATTACCCCAACTGTTAAGAATGAAGTTTAATACATCTGCAATCTCATCATCACCAAGTCCTTGATCTTCCATCACGCCATCATATTCCTCTCCATTGACCACAATAGGACCACTCATGCCATATTTGAGACCTCTGATACTTATCTCAATATTATTGACCAAAAAATCCGATTTTGCCAGGGGAGGGAAGACTCCTGAAACTCCTTCTCCAGTGTCTAAGTGACATTGGATGCAAAAGTCATTATAAATTTCTTCACCATTAGCAATACTTTGCTCTATAGGTTTTTTTTGGTAAAGCCAAATTCCTTCAAAAAGAACAAACAGGCCAATAATTCCAGTAAATATTTTCATTATTTTTCAACTACCTTGAGAATTCCCTTTCCCTCTACCCCCAAATAGAGATAACCATCGGGACCCTCTTTGACATTTCTAACCCGGCCTACATCATTAAGGATTTTTTCGCGTTTCACTACTTTCCCTCTTTTGATCACCAGACGTTCCAAGTATTTAAACTTTAAAGATCCCACAAAAAGGTTTCCTTTCCACTTTTTATAGACATTTGAGCTGGAAAAAGCCATTCCACTGGGAGCGATAGAGGGAACCCAATAATAAAAAGGCTGTTCCATTCCAGGCATTGATGTTTTGTCGGTTATAGAGGTTCCGCTGTAGTTAATGCCAAAAGTGATAACCGGCCAACCGTAGTTTTTTCCTTTTTGAACAATATTGATTTCGTCACCACCCTTTGGGCCGTGCTCGTTCTCCCAAATCTCACCGGTTTTCGGGTGAACAGTCATTCCCTGGGGATTTCTGTGTCCATAAGAATATACTGCTTTTAGTGCCCCCTCTTGGTTGACAAATGGGTTGTCTTCCGGAATACTTCCATCGAGATTCAAACGATAAATTTTGCCCCCGTCACGATTGAGGTCTTGGGGATTGACATCGCGATTTCCACGATCTCCAATACCAAAAAATAAATATCCTTTGTCATCAAAAACAATTCTTGAACCCCAGTGTTGCCCCTTTTTGGTATTGGGTTGACCTTTATAGAGTAGCTTTAAGTTGGATAAACTATTTTCGTTTAATTCCCCACAGTACAGGGCAGTATTCCCTCCTTTTTCACCCTCAAGGTGAACCCCAGTGGTGAAATAGATGATTTTATTATTTTTAAAATTGGGATGTAAAGCAACATCCATCAGGCCCCCTTGTCCTCTTAGATAAATTTCTGGAAGTCCGGAAACTTCTGTTTTTTTTCTATTTGAAACCCTGTAAAGAATACCTTTTTTTTCGGTCACTAAAATTTCATTTTCACTGATAAAATCCATTCCCCATGGAATATCAATTCCATCAACTATGGTCTCGGTAGTATATTTTGATTGGTCAGGGGTTTCGATTTCAGGTGGGTTTTCTTGAGATATACAAGAAGTCAAGCAAAATATGCTAATCAACAATGGAGCAAAAAAGTTTTTCTTCATATCAATTTAAAATTACACAAATAATTATTATTCAAGTGCTTTTTTGTACGCTTGAGTAGTAGTATAATATTTTGTAATCATGTTGGGGACTTCCCATACCGGTAATTGGCCGTTCTTGTAGTATTTCAAAAAGTTGTCCGTAACTTGACCAAAATGAGCCTCATGTCCAATTTTAAGTACCTCAGGAATCAAAATTTTCCATTTTGAATCGGATATTTTATCTGCTTCTATGCCTGGATATTCTCCCTGAATTGACTCAAGGGCTTTTTCTAGACTCGATTCAAAGTTTTCTACCTCTTTCGAAATAACATAAAGGGTAGGCTTATAATTTTCGGCTTCACCTTGTTTGATGATGAGGTCGCTTTTTGACCCACGCATGATACTCTGGTGGGTATCTCCTGTTCCCTTGGGAGCTTTGTAATCCCAAATCACGGATACCTTTGCGTGCTTTCCCTTGATGGTGTAATTGATTTCTCCATTACAGTAAATATTGAGGGTGTCGGATTTCACATCTTTTACAAGGTATTCGGGGTAAGAAGCTAAACCGGTAATGTTCTTAAACTGATCGGGAGCCAGGGAAGTGGTCCATCTTTTGGAAGAAATAATTTTAATATCCGATTGATCAATGATCTGACCTGGAAAAGCTTCCCATTGCACCAAATCCACAAGATGGGTAGTAACATCTACGATCCCCTCACCTTGTTGGTTGGTATCCAGAAACCACGCCGGTCTTACCAAAGGTCTTCCAGAAACGATTTTTGACAAATGGTGAACACTCTCTTTGCTGATTGAGGGTTCTGATGAAGTGCCGTTCAAAAGCATCCCAAAAACCTCGGATTTCATTGATAAGGCTTTTTGAATGCCTGTTGTCACCTCAAACCTTTCGGTCATGATGTCATAAACCAAAAGATTTTTCTCCTTGGCAATTTCGAAGACTTTTTGGAGTTTTTCAAAACCTTCTTGATTTACAACCAGTGGCTTGTCGGCATAAACATTTAACCCTGCATTGACCGCTGCCAATACATAATCTATTTTTTTAGAATTTTTTCCCGAAACCACCATAACATTTCCCGGTTTTTCAGTGATCATTTTTTCGAGGAAGTCCTCACTGAGGTGTTTCTTTACCGTCCAGTTTGTGGGGTTTTCAGCCCTGTTGTTGTAACCTTTAATTTTACTTAAAAAATCTTTCACCTCTGGCCCTTCAGGGGCGTAGACGTCAATGGTATTATCGATGTCCTTGTACGAGGTTTTTTGGATCAAAGCTGCATGAAAATGACCAGGGTCAAGGGTCATCAGTTTTACTTTTGCATTTTCTTCTTTTGGCGTGCAACCCATGATTAATACAGCAATTGCAATCCAGTAAAAATATTTATTATTCATTTTAATCTTTAGTTAAGCTTTTAAATAATTGGTTCCGTAGGGTTTTCTTTGAGGTCTGGTCAAAAGGGCATTGGCCTCGTCATCATTAATAAATTTTTCAGTTTTCGAATTCCAGTGAAGTTTTCGAGGTATTTTCATTGCAATGTGACTGATCAGACAGACCACACATGCCATGTGCCCCATATCGACGGGGGAAATGGGGTCTTTTCGAGATTGAATACAGTCAAGCCAGTTGCCGTGCTGATCATCAATTTTGTAGAGATGGGTTTCATTAGGGCCAATTTTGGATTCCAGAATTTTCGTGTCTGATGCGTCCAAAGCTTTTTTACTTTTTTCTTGTGCTACAGGGTCAGAACTTGACGCAACATAAGCCCCTCTCGACACAAAAATCCAGCCCTCTGATCCTTCATACCTTACCCCATTTGGAAATCCACCACTGGTTATCACAATGATACCATTATCATATTCGTGTTTTACCATGAAATCCCCATGAACATTCCAAAGCCCTGATTTTGGAAAATCAGCAATGGCTTGAACTGATGAAGGCCCAACCATTTCGGTATCCATCCCCCAGGCGGCAGAATCGTAGTGGTGTTGACCCCAACCTGTTATCATTCCAGCACCGTAATTTTCGTGTCTGAGCCAACCCGGTCGACCGTATCCCTCTTGAGGGTGAACCCCAATTTCTGTATATTGGACTTCAGGTGTTGACCCCAACCACATGTCAAAATTTAAATTTTTAGGAATAGGCATAGTTGGAGCTTCTGGTCCTCCCGGATCTCCCGGTAGACCAATTTTTACGGTATGTAATTTTCCAATTCTTCCATTTCTCACCAACTCAGCTGCAATTCTGAATTGAGGCATGGCCCTTTGTTGTGTTCCTACCTGAAGAACAACCTTGTTTTTTTGAACTGCATTGACCAACTGTCTTCCCTCTTCGACAGTGAGGGAGGTTGGTTTTTGAAGATAAATATCTTTTCCCGCCATGGCCGCTTCCATTGCCGGTTGAGCATGCCAGTGATCGGGCGTAGAGATCAAGACTGCATCAATGTCTTTGTCCATTAACATTTCGCGATAGTCTTCATACACCTTAGTACCTTTGTAATTGGTTTTTCCCTTTTTTTCTTGGTAGAACTTATCTACCAATTCTTTTCCGTCTTCCATCCTTTTGGAATCCAAATCACATACCGCCATAACGTTGGCAATGTCATAGGCCATAGTATCAATCAGGTCATGGGAGCGAGCAATACGCCCACAGCCGATTTGACCGATATTAATTTTGTTACTGGGCGCATTTTTTCCAAGCACATTAGCGGGAACTATTGAAGGGAACCCGACCATAGCGGCCGTTCCCAATGCAGTTTTACTTATAAATTTTCTTCTTTTCATTGGTTTAATTATTTTGATATCTCTATTAAGGGTTGAAAAGCAAATGCTCTCCAGTGTTGTTCAGCTTCTTGGGGAGTGATCTTACCATCAAAAACAAGCATGCGGTAATTTAATTCATAGGATTGTTGGGGTTCAATTTTCCATTCTTTATGTCTAATGGGACAGAATTCAAAAAACATGTCACCCCTTCCTTTGTTGGCATTCATTGGCCATATTCTCATGGGTTCAGGATGAGATTGATTGTTGGGGTGACTCATAAAAAGAACGCCTGTGCTACCCTGGCCATCACTAGCATCTCCATAAACGATGCACCATTTTGCTGAGGTGCCGTCAGCCGCTGCTCTATTTTTACCTTCTGATGTAATAACTTCACAATTATCTCTGTTCCATTGTTCTTTGAAACGAAATCCTAAGCCACCCCCATATCTGTAGGCTTCAAAAAGAATGCCATTTTTTGATGGTGAGCTAAAGTTAGAAGTATAATCTATAAAGTACTGATCGGGATTATTGTTTTTCCAGACCTTGACCATTAGTTTTTCATTGATCGCCAACTGAGGCCCTTTTTTTGGGGTCAAATTGATATGTTCTTGATGTGCAATGAAGCTTCCATATAATGGGCCAGAGTTAATATTGTCAAAACCTTTAAATAAGACGGTACCCTGTCCGTCTTTCAGATTCCAAAAATCTACACCTACATTATCGATTTTGGTTCTTGTCCAGGGTCCCCAAACACCGTAATGGTGATAATGGTCGGGAGGTTGAATTCTAGTAAGGGTATCTCCTTTTGGAGAAATAACAGGGTGGATATAACCGGATTTTTGATAAAGTTTATCAACACCCTCAGGTGGAAATTTAATTTCATAACGGTAGTGAATCAATGATTGATTTCCAAAACTCATCTTGAGATCTCCGTTCTCTTTTTTGTATTTGAATAGGGGAATTTCGTTTTGATCTACTTTGTTTTCAAAGCAGTAATTAATTTTTGCTCCATCAATACTTGTGTGCATAAACCAGATTTTATTTTCTTGATTGGGATCTATTTGATATGGGATAACTTCCATCTTGTTTTGGGATCTTTTTATCAACAATATATTTTTAGCTAAGCAGTCCTTTTTTTCCTTATCGAGTTCAACCGATACAGGCCTCTGGAGAGCAATCTTGAAATTATCTTCCACCTTTATACAAACACAGGCTTGTGCAGTTACATTAAAACACTCAAATACCAGCAAGGACAATAGGTAAAAGTTTTTCATTTAAGATGTGTAAATATATAAAGTTAAGTAATTGGTTAATTGTTTGTAAATTTTAGCTTTATGAACTTGGATTTTGTATCATAATTTATAAAACGCAGAAGGATGCTTTGTTTTTATGATATTCATTTTACCTAACTTTTAAATTTTATTACTAATTATTTTCAATCATTCAATGCTTTTCTGAGTTTATAAACGTGTACGCACACGAACTAAAAGGTAAATTTAATAAATTCAATAATTATTTCTTAATTAAAATTAGTAATCTTGCCTTATTCTAAAACAAATTTTAGAGATGCTTAAATCTAAATTATTTCCTTTTATTTTTTTGTTTTTTGTCTTTTTAGCAGGACATGGACAAAGTTTGCCTCCCTTTGAATTAAATTCGGAGTGGATAGCAAAAATCGAATCTATGGTTAAAGACCAAAAAAATGTAGCGACTAAGGTCAAGAAAAAATTGTTAATTTTTTCCTTGCATACCGGCTATAAGCATTGGACCATACCACACACGGAAGCAGTAATGAATATTATTGCTCAAAATTCAGGTGCTTTTGAGGTAACTCTCTCAAAGGATTACACCGTTTTTAATAAAAATAAAATTTCAAAATATGATGTCATAATTCTAAACAATACAAACTCCAAAAGTGATCGAAGGGATTTGTTTTGGGATATTTTCAATGAGGATTCCACATTAAGTCGAAAACAAAAAATAAGGAAAGCTAAACAAATGGAAGATAATTTAATTCAATTTGTAAAAAAAGGAAAAGGACTTGTGCTTCTTCACGGTGCGATTGTAATGCAAAATAATTCTACTGATTTCAGTGATATGGTAGGAGGAAGTTTTGATTTCCACCCCCCGCAACAGGAAATTCATGTCAAACTGGTTGATCCCGATCACCCTTTAGTAAGCAGTTTTGACCCGGAAGGCTTCACCCATTACGACGAGCCCTATTTTTTTAAAAACGCTTATTTTAGGTATGATTTTAGACCGCTTTTATACATGGAATTGGATGAGATTAAGATGAAGCGAGAGCGACCCACTGACAAAATAAAATACGTTTCATGGATCAAACGCCATGGACGCGGCAGGGTTTTTTATTCATCACCCTCTCACAACGCACAAAGTTATGACAACTCAAAATTACTTCAATTCCTAAGAAATGGACTTTTATACGTGGCAGGATTCATTGACTGTGATGACTCACCAATCGAAAAATCAACAGGGTCTTAAACTGTATTTTTGTGAAAAATTATTTTTTAATAATGATTGCATCAATTTCCTCATTCACTTTTGGTCAAGAATATGAGGCAAAAATTTTTGAATATCATGGAGACACCCTTCCTTACAGAATTCTTTTGCCCAAAAACTTCAATCCTCAAAATACATATCCATTACTTGTCGTGCTTCATGGAGCGGGGGAGCGAGGCAATGACAATCAATCTCAGTTAGTTCATGGAAGTTATCTTTTTCAATCTGAACCCTTTAGAGCAAAATATCCTGCTATAGTTGTGTTTCCTCAATGTCCCAAAGAGTCTTATTGGGCAAGTGTAAAAAGAGATTATGAGGTTTCTTTAGAAAAAAAATACAATTATGCGAAGTCGCTTCCCAAAAATTCTCAACTGGAAATAGTGGAAGCCTTGATGATTTTTTTGGAGAAGAATTATAAGATTGATAAAACCCGTCGTTATGTTGGAGGCTTGTCTATGGGAGGAATGGGTACCTTTGAGTTGGTTGGCAGAAATCCAGATTATTTTGCAGCAGCACTCCCCATCTGTGGTGGAGGAAATCCCAACTGGGCTCCTTTGATGCAAAAAACCCCATTATGGATTTTTCATGGTGAGCAAGATGATGTGGTATGGGTAGAGCATTCAAAGAGAATGTATTGGGCGTTGAAGCAGATAGATGCACCAGTTAAATTGACATTATATCCAGAAGTCAATCATGACAGTTGGCTTAACGCTTTTGCTGAACCAGATTTGATGAAATGGTTGTTTTCTCACCAAAAAAATTAGTCGGGATGACAGGATTTGAACCTGCGACCCCACGCACCCCATGCGTGTG
>CAJWAA010000013.1 GCA_913020295.1 uncultured Flavobacteriaceae bacterium
TAGTTTTTTTAGTAGCTGTGGTTTTTTTTGCAGCTGTAGTTTTTTTAGTAGCTGTGGTTTTTTTTGCAGCTGTAGTTTTTTTAGTAGCTGTAGTTTTTTTTGTAGCTGTGGTTTTTTTCTCAGCCATGGCTGTGATAAAGTTTGTATTCTGTCGTCCGGGAAATATAATTGAAACTACAGAAGATGTTAATACTATTTTATTACTCTATTTTTTCCCTATCAATATTAGAGTGCGCAAATTTAACAGGAATATGCTTATTAACAAATATTTAGAGATTTAATTTGGAATCTATTTTTTCTACCAAAAGAGCAAAAACTTTATCTGCATTCATCTCTGAGGTATCAATCTCAATAGCATCAACAGCTTTACGAAGTGGGGAAATTTCTCTACTTGTATCAATTTTATCACGATGAACAAGGTTTTCTAGAACTTCCTCAAAGGTAGTTTGTTGACCTTGAGCTTTGAGTTCTTCAAAACGACGTCTGGCCCTGACTTCAGGTCGAGCCATAAAAAAGAATTTGCAGTCCGCGTCAGGAAAAACCACTGTACCAATGTCTCTTCCATCAACCACCATACCATTTTTATTTTGCATTTGACGTATTTGTTTGAGTATAAATTCCCTGACCATAGTCAAAGCTGCAACTGTACTGACGTGATCAGAAACATCTGGCAATCTAATTTTTTTTGAAACGTTTTCACTATTTAAAAATAAATCCCCATTATCATGTTTAAATCTCAATTTTAAAAAATCCAATTCCTCTTTTAGAGCTTCTTTGTCAAGTTGATCATTTTCAAAAAGACCTTTTTCTAATGCATAAAATGTGACACCTCTATACAAAGAGCCCGAATCAATAAAGGTTAGTTTGTAATGCCGGGAAAGCATTTTAGCCAAAGTACTTTTTCCAGTAGAGGCATATCCATCGATGGCTATGAGAGTATTTGAATCCAAAAGGCTATTAGTTGAATATCTTTGGATTCAGTACTTTTTTAGAGAGAATGGCAATATCAAGTACCTCTCTCATTTCCCTCACATAATGGAAAGCTAGACCTTTGAGATATTTTTGATTGATTTGATCTATATCCTTTTTGTTATCTTCACATAAAATAATCTCTTTAATTTTGGCTCTTTTGGCTGCAAGAATCTTTTCCTTGATCCCTCCCACAGGCAAAACTTTTCCCCTCAGGGTAATCTCTCCTGTCATCGCTAATTTACTTTTTACCCTTCTTTGAGTGAAGAGTGAAACCAATGAGGTGAGCATGGTGATTCCAGCACTAGGGCCATCCTTTGGGGTTGCTCCCTCTGGGACATGAATATGAACATTGTAACGGTCAAAAGCAAAATTTTCCAAACCCAAAATTGATTTGTTGGATTTGATAAACTCCATGGCAATGGTAGCAGACTCTTTCATTACTTTACCCAAATTTCCAGTAATTGAAAGCTGACTTTTACCCTCAGAAATTGCAGATTCTATAAATAAGATATCCCCCCCTACCGAAGTCCAAGCCAAGCCTGTTACAACTCCTGCCACATGGTTGTTTTCATAAAGATCGCGATGTACTTTTTTTGGTCCAAGGATTTCAACTAAATCCTCAGGCACTGGGTTATTTTTGTAGGACTCCTCCATGGCGATAGATTTGGCAACATAACGCACCGCTTTAGATACTTGTTTTTCGAGACCTCTAACACCCGATTCACGAGTATATCCTTCAACAATTTTATCCAACACAGATTTGTTTAGGGTCAGATCTTTGTTATTTAACCCATGTTCTTTGAGCTGCTTAGGTAACAAATGTCTTTTGGCAATGGCAGACTTTTCCTCCAAAGTATAACCGGATATATTTATCATTTCCATTCTATCCCGAAGGGCGGGATGAATTGGCGAAAGACTATTTGCTGTGGCAACAAACATTACTTTAGACAAATCATAACCCATTTCCAAAAAATTATCGTAAAAGGCCGTGTTTTGCTCAGGATCTAATACCTCGAGCAACGCAGCTGCAGGATCACCTTGAACACCGGTACTGATCTTATCGATTTCATCCAAAACGAACACAGGGTTTGAGGTACCAGCTTTTTTTACACTTTGGATGATACGACCCGGTAAAGCACCAATGTAAGTCTTTCTGTGACCTCTTATTTCGGCTTCATCGCGCATTCCACCTAATGAAATTCTGACGTAGGTTCTTCCAAGGGCTTCAGCAATTGATTTTCCCAATGAAGTCTTACCTACCCCAGGAGGACCAAACAAACACAAAATGGGGGACTTCATATCATTACGGAGTTTTAATACTGCCAAATATTCAATAATACGCTTCTTTACATCTTCCAATCCGTAATGATCCCGATCAAGTACTTTTTGCGCGTTCTTTAAATCAAATTTATCCTCTGAGAATACATCCCAAGGAAGGTCGAGAAAAAGATCCAAATAATTTCTTTGTACAGAATACTCTGCAACCTGAGGGTTCAGCCGTTGTAATTTGGACAATTCCTTATCAAATTGCTCTCCAACAGCTTTATTCCATTTTTTTTCTTTGGAACGCATACGCATTTCCTCTACCTCTTGTTCTAAAGAAACAACACCCAATTCCTCTTGAATAGTTTTCATTTGTTGGTTTAGGTAATACTCTCTCTGCTGTTGATCCAAATCTGTTCTAACCTTAGATTGAATATCATTTTTTAATTCTAATTTTTGATACTCAATATTCATTAACTTAAGACATTCAATTGCACTTTCTTGAAGATCAAATATTGATAAAACCCTTTGTTTTTCCTTAACAGAAAGGTTCATGTTGGAGGAAACAAAATTGATTAAAAATGCATGGCTCTGTATATTTTTGATAGCAAAGGAAGCCTCAGAAGGTATGTTAGGGTTTTCGTGAATAATCTTCAAAGCCATGTCCTTTATGGAGTCAATAATTGCCTGAAATTCAGAATTATTTTTTTTTGGAAAAGTCTCTTGAACAGGTTTTATACTTGCCTTCAAATATGGTACATTTTTGGTTATACTTTCTATCTCAAATCTTCTTTTTCCTTGAATAATAACCGTTGTGTTTCCATCTGGCATTTTTAAAACCCTCAATATTTGAGCTACCGTTCCCAAAGAATATAAATCCGCAGGTGATGGATTTTCGATGTTCTGATCCTTTTGAGCTACCACACCAATGATTTTGTTAGATTTGTTGGCATCCTTAATCAGTTGAATGGATTTATCCCTTCCAGCTGTAATGGGTATAACCACGCCCGGGAAAAGGACAGTATTTCTTAAGGGAAGAATAGCTACTTCCTCTGGTAATTCTTCATTCCTAAGTGCTTCCTCATCTTCTGTGGTAAGCAAAGGAATTAGCTCTGCTTCAGTTTCAATATCTCCGAGTGTCAAATTGTCAAATGATGTAAAACTAGATTTGGCCATATGCAAATTATCAGTCAAATTGTCATGAAATGTGGTAATTACACCTGGAATTCAGTGTAAAAAAACTACTTTTCATTTTATTAAGTATGTATCTCCAATTCTTGTGCCAAATCAGTGATTAGAATTTATTTTATACACGATTATTGGGAATTCGAGATAAAAGCAATGCACCAGAAATAAAGAGAATTATAAATAAAAGAATTGAATTACGCATACTTCCTGTTATTTGATCAATGGTTCCAAATATGGCCATCCCAATGATGATACCTACCTTTTCTGTTACGTCATAAAAACTAAAAAAAGAAGTGGTATCATTTGTTTCAGGGATTAACTTTGAATAAGTAGATCTCGACAAAGCTTGAATCCCTCCCATAACTAATCCCACCCCGGCAGCAGCACTATAAAACTCTAACGGCGTTTTTATAAAAAAAGCAAAAATGCACAATCCTGCCCAGATAAAATTTACTACCACTAAAGTGAGAATATTTCCAAATTTTCTAGAAGCTGTGGCAGTAACATAGGCCCCAAAAATACCGACTATTTGGATTAAAAGTATACTTACAATTAGACCAATTGTTTTCTGTTCACTATTATCCCACATAATTTCCTCCTCACCAAAATAGGCAGCAATCAAAATCACAGTTTGTAATGCAGTGCTGTAAACAAAAAAGGCAGGTAAAAATTTTTTAAGAATAGGAACCTCATCTAATTGATTCCATACTTTTTTAAGTTCTAAAAAACCATTCCAAAAAATATCTTTAGTAACTTTTCTTTCAATATTTCCAATAGGTAAGTGATAGAGAGCATATTGGCTGAAAAGCGCCCACCAAATACCAACCAATACAAAAGAGTATTTCATTGCTTTCAGAGATGATTCAGATGGTGTACCTTTAATCCCATACCAATCAGGTTGCATAACCATAGAAAGATTAAAAATTAACAATAAAACACTACCTACATATCCCATAGAAAATCCTCTGGCACTAGCATAATCAAGCTGTTCGGGATATGCAATGTCAGGTAAATAGGAATTGTAAAAAACTAAACTGGCCCAGTAACCTATCAACGCTAAAAAGTAAAATGACATGCCCATGTAAATATTATCCAACTCAAAAAAATAAAGACCCATACAGGAAATTGATCCTATATAAATAAAAATTTTCATGAATCGTTTTTTATTTCCAATGTAATCTGCTATTCCCGAAAGAAATGGAGAATTGAAAGCTACAATCACAAACGCCAATGCCGTTACAAAACTTATTAGCGCTGTATTTTTAAAATCATATCCCAAAAACTCAATGGTATTGATATCTTGTGAAATAGAGCTATAATAAATAGGAAAAACAGTAGAACTGATAACTAGAGGATAAACTGAATTGGCCCAATCATATGAAGCCCAAGCATTTATTAAATTGGAATTTCCTTTTTTCAATTGATTTTTTCTTTTCATTAACTCTATTAAATTAATTGTAACAATTTATGAATTCATTTGTTTTCACCTATGTTAATGTGTTTATTTTTTAAAATGGATTATCTTTAATAAAGTATAAATTGTATATCCAAGAGAAAGTGAAAAAACAACTTATATTTTTTATGGCGCTTATATTAATTGGTTGCAATGCGATTTCACAACAAAAGAGATCCGAAGAGAATAAAGTCTATCAAATTCAAAAGACAGACCAGGAATGGAAAGAACAGCTTCCTAAAATGTCTTATATGGTTTTGAGAAAAGCAGCAACAGAATATCCTTTTACCGGTAAATATAACAACCACAAAGTAGAAGGCACATATACTTGCGCTGGTTGCAATACCCCACTCTATAAATCAGAGAATAAATATGATTCTAAGTGTGGGTGGCCCTCGTTTGATCGTGCGGTTGAATCTAATATTGAGTATGACGTGGACTATAAGTTAGGATATGCAAGAACAGAATTAAAATGTAACAAATGTGGAGGACATTTGGGACATGTATTTAATGATGGTCCTAAAAAAACCACCGGAAAAAGACATTGTATCAACTCTGCAGCACTTAATTTTATTTCCAATGAGTAAGAATAAAAAATACCCCGTAAATAAAAGTGAGGAGGCTTGGAAAATAGACTTAAGCCCTGATGAATACAAGATTCTTAGAGAAAAAGGGACAGAGTTTCCATTTACAGGCAAATACAACGACCATTTTGAAGAGGGAATATATATTTGTAAGGGTTGTAAAACCCCGCTTTATGAAAGCAAAACAAAATTCGACAGTCATTGTGGATGGCCCAGTTATGACCAGTGCATCGAAGAGACCCTGGAATTGATCCCCGATCATTCCTCAGGAATGCTCAGAACAGAAATTGTTTGTGCAAACTGTGGTGGACACCAAGGTCACGTTTTCAAAGATGGGCCCACCAAAACCGGTCTGCGCTATTGCGTGAATTCTGCTAGCATTGATTTTATAAAAAAGGCCGAATAAACATTATTCAAAAATTACTCACAGTTTCTTAAATTTGTACTGAATTTAAACTGCAATCCAAATGAATGAATATGACGTAATCGTAATTGGAAGTGGTCCTGGGGGCTATGTTACTGCTATCAGATCCTCACAATTGGGTCTTAAAACTGCTGTTGTAGAGAAAGAAAGTCTCGGAGGAGTCTGTCTCAATTGGGGATGTATTCCTACCAAAGCCTTATTAAAATCCGCCCAAGTTTTCAACTATCTGAAACATGCAGAAGATTACGGATTAAAAGTCAATGATTATGATAAAGATTTCGATGCTGTGGTGAACAGAAGCAGAAACGTGGCTGCAGGTATGAGTAAAGGCATTCAGTTTTTGATGAAAAAAAATAAAATTGATGTAATCGAGGGACATGGAAAATTATTGGCCGGAAAAAAAATCAGTGTTACAAATGGAAAAAAAACAGAGGAATACAAAGGAAAAAATATCATTATTGCTACCGGAACAAGATCAAGAGTTCTCCCCAGCTTACCTCAAGATGGTAAAAAGGTAATTGGATATCGAGAAGCGATGACTTTGTCTAAACAACCCAAAAAATTAATTATAGTAGGGTCTGGTGCTATAGGGATAGAATTTGCCTACTTCTATAATGCTATGGGAACTGAGGTTACCATTGTTGAGTATATAGACCGTATTGTTCCTGTAGAAGATGAAGAGGTTTCCAAACAATTGGAAAAAAGCTTCATTAAAAGTGGAATTAAAATTATGACAGGTGCAGAAGTTACCTCTATTGACACTTCGGGAAAAGGAGTAAAAGCAAATGTCAAAACTAGCAAAGGTAAAGAAACTATAGATGCTGATGTGGTCCTGTCTGCAGTTGGAATTAAATCTAATATTGAAAACTTGGGACTCGAAGAACTTGGAATAGCGGTTGATAATGATAAAATATTGGTCAATGATTTCTACCAAACCAATCTGCCAGGATATTATGCAATTGGTGATATAACTCCTGGACAAGCGCTAGCCCATGTTGCATCAGCAGAGGGAATACTTTGTATAGAAAAAATTGCAGGAAATCAAGTTGAACCGATCGACTATGGAAATATCCCCGGATGTACCTATTGTTTCCCAGAAGTAGCCTCTGTAGGATTAACCGAAGCTCAGGCCAAAGAAAAAGGTTATGACATTAAGGTAGGTAAATTTCCTTTCTCTGCCTCAGGAAAAGCACAAGCAGGAGGTAATTCAGAGGGGTTTGTAAAAGTAATCTTTGATGCCGAATACGGAGAGTGGCTTGGATGTCATATGATTGGTGTTGGAGTAACAGACATGATCGCAGAAGCAGTACTGGGTAGAAAACTTGAAACTACTGGACACGAAGTACTAAAAGCAATTCACCCGCACCCCACTATGAGTGAGGCCATAATGGAGGCCGTGGCGGACGCCTATGATGAGGTCATTCACCTTTAGGACTTGAGAAAAGATTCGACACCGAGACGGTAACTGTCTAAACCAAAGCCAACAATAATCCCTTTTGCCCCAGGTGTGATGTATGACTTATGTCTGAAATCCTCTCTAGAAAAAGTATTGGATATATGAATTTCCACAACGGGTGTATCAATTGCTTTGATTGCGTCTCCAATTCCAACAGAGGTATGCGTGTAAGCCGCTGCATTCAATAATATCCCATCACATGAAAAGCCCTCTTTTTGTATATGATCAATGAGTTCACCTTCAATATTAGATTGAAAGTAGTCAAACTCTACACTGGGAAATTCTGATTTCAGAGCTTCATAGTATATATCAAAAGTTTGGTTTCCATAAACACTTGGCTCCCTTGAGCCCAAAAGATTCAAATTAGGGCCATTGATTATTACTATTTTCACGGTTTTAAATTTACATTGACTAGCTGATACATAATAATTTTTATGGATGATGGGACCCTTTAATTAACGTTTATTTTAAAAGTTTATCTAATTTAAGGATAATAAATCGTTTAAAATTAATTTTAATCGAATGAACCTTATAATTGAGTAAAGACTTTTAAAAATAGTTAAGTTTGTTAAACTTGGATTGGAAAACTCTCATTGTTGATTACGAATTCTATCTCAGAATTGAGCGTGGATTAGCCGAAAATACTGTCAAAAATTACAGTTCAGACATTCTTGCATTAGCCCAGTTTATCTCCTCAAATAAAATTCTGGAACTACCCAAAGATTGCAGTAGGGAGACACTTCAACAGTTCATTCATCAACAATCCAAAACCGTAACTGCCAGCAGTCAAGCCAGAAGGATTTCATCAATAAAGAGTTTTTTTAATTTTATGATTTTTGAAAATTTAAGAACAAATTCACCTGCCGATTTAATTGAAGGGCCAAAACTAGGAAGAAAACTACCCGTGACTCTTAATTTAGGGGAAATAGAAAAAATTCTGGGGGGAATTGATTTAAGTTTACCCAATGGTCAAAGAAACCGCGCTATCATAGAAACCCTTTATGGAAGCGGTTTAAGAGTAAGTGAATTGGTGAACTTGACTTTGTCTGATATTTTTTTTAAAGAGGAAATCATTAAGGTAACTGGAAAGGGGGATAAACAAAGACTGGTTCCTTTAGGCAGCTATTCAAAAAAATGTATTCAGATATACAAGAATGAAATTAGAGTTTTAAAAAAAATTAAAAAAGAAGACAATGATATTTTATTCCTTAACAGAAATGGAAGAAAAATGACACGTGCCATGATTTTTACCATTGTTAGGGAAACGGCATTAAAAGTAGGAATAAAAAAAAAAATAAGTCCACACACATACCGCCACTCTTTTGCAACCCATCTTCTAGAAAATGGTGCAGATTTAAAGTCTATCCAGATTTTGATGGGCCATGAGAGCATAACCACCACAGAAATCTATACTCATTTGGATAATAGACATTTAAAGAGTGTTATGGAGAAATTTCATCCAAGAAATAAATAAGTTGTTAATTACTAATTAACAACCAATCTAAAGCCTTCCCCGTGAATGTTTAAAATCTCAACTCCATTATCGAGTTTTAGGTATTTTCTCAATTTTGCGATGTAGACATCCATGCTGCGGGAGGTGAAATAATTATCATCACGCCAAATCTTGTTCAATGCAATTTCTCTAGGAAGTAAATCATTGACATGTAAAACTAAAAGTCGTAAAAGTTGATTTTCTTTAGGGGAAAGTTTTATTGGTTTCTCATCAGTATATGTGAGAAAACGAAGTCGAGAATTAAATTTAAACTTTCCAATCTCAAACTCGTAAACATCAGATTCAGGAATACTAGAAAAGTTTTTTCGGTTTAGAATTACCTTTATTTTTGCAAGAAGCACTTCAGAATCAAATGGTTTTGTCAAGTAATCATCTGCTCCAATTCGAAAACCTTTCAAAACATCTTCCTTAAGTGTCTTTGCCGAAAGAAAAAATAATGGGATATTTTCACTCTTTTCCCGTATCTCCTTCCCCAAGGTAAAACCATCTTTAAATGGCATCATAACATCAAGTATGCAAAGGTCAAAATTTTCATTTTTAAACTTTTCCATTCCTTCAATACCATTTTTTGCCAAAACAACAAAATAATCGTTAAGAATCAAATAGTCTTTAAGAATGTTTCCAAAATTGAAATCATCCTCTACAATTAAAATTTTCTTTTGTTCGGTAATCATAGTTACAAGTATTTAAATAATATCAGAGCAATGGAACTGAAATAATAAATGTCGTTCCCTCACCTATTTTACTGGTTAATTTAATATCTCCATCATGGAGTTCTATTATTTTCTTAACATAGGAGAGGCCCAAACCATGTCCCTTAACATTGTGAATGTTCCCACTTTGTTTTCGAAAGAACTTCTCGAATATTTGTTTTTGAGTATTAATGTCCATACCAATCCCCTCATCTGAAATTTTCAAAAAAATCTTCTTGGCTTCATTATAGGAACTGATGGTAATCTGGGGAGAACCTTTTGAGTATTTCACAGCGTTGTCTAATAAGTTTACCATAAGATTTGTAAAATGATTCAAATTGCCTTTAGATATGGTTTGCTTGGCATCGAGACAGGAAATAATTTTCCCTTTATGATTTTTAACGATCAAATCCAAATGCCGCATGGCATCCTCTACAGCATTATGTATGTCAATCTCTGATAATTCAATTGGGGATGAGCTTTTTTCCAACCTCGATATCATCAAAACATTTTCTACCTGGGAGAGCATACGTTGATTTTCCTCTCTTATCATTTTAACATACCTCAATAGTCCTGACTTGGTACTTTGTGTTTTTGGGTTTGAAATTGCATCTAGTGCTAAATTGATTGTGGCGATTGGAGTTTTGAATTCGTGAGACATATTATTTATAAAATCAGATTTCATCTCAGAAACCTTTTTTTGCCTAATGATTTGATAAATCGCGGTAGTTGAAACTATAATAATAAATATTGTGAGAAAAATTGATAATCCTACCACACTCAATATAGAAGAAAAAACAAATTGATCCCTATCTGGAAAAGTAACAACCAATTTATATGGGGTCTGACCATTGTCCTGAGGGAAAATTGGGGTCTCATATTTAGATCCTTCTTGATTTTCAATATACTCATTTGATTTTACTTTAGTAGCCAAACCGTTATTGTAAATACCAAATTCATAAAAGGTTAAAATATTTCTGGCATTAAATTCTCCATCCAAAAGTCGCTTCAATTCGTCAGTTCTAATTCGTTTATGAACCGGTATGGTCGAAGAATAATCCAAATAGGCAGAGCGAAAAATCTCCTGATCGAAAATACTCATTCTTTCTACAGATTTCAATTTGGTAATGGATTTGGCAACTCTATTCTCACGGTTAAATATTTTATCCTTACTTAAAATAGCTGTAGTTTTTACTTGTTTATAGTCCTTAACCTTATCATTTCCTAATTCAGAGTTTATGTCAGAGAGGCTAATGTTGTAGTCTTCCTCAAGAATACCAAATGCGTAAAAAGAAGTCAAATTTGAGGAAATGTCATCTTGATTATCAACAAATAAAAAAATATCGGTAAAATTAGACTCGTTGGGTGTTCCTATTGAGTCGATCAATTGCTCGTAAGCACCAATATAATCTGAAATCTCTAGGTCTCTAACTTTTGTGGATACGGATTTAAGAGACTGACTCACTGCTAGAGAGAACTCTTCCTCTTTGTTCTCCCAAGCAGATGTAATCCAATAGGCCTGAACAACAATGACAGCAGCCAGAGATATGATCATGAAAGTTACCAGTAATATGAAAAAATTTTTTTTCAAATGCAATTATCCTTTGTAATCTGTAAATTTCATCAAAATAGCTTATTCCTAAAACTAATTTATTGTTAATAAATTCAATTATTTAAAATCGATTATCTTTTTATGGATTTCCTCTATTTTTTTGAACGTTTTATCCCAATCAATATTGTTGATCACATAATTAGCCAATGGGATCTTTTTCTCATCACTCCACTGATGACTCATCCTGGATTTTATATGTTCCGCATTTGTTTTGTCTCTTTTCATGACTCTTTGAATCCTCAGTTTTTCTGGGGCCGTTACCAATATGGTTTCATCGCAATCCTTTGCAACACCAGTTTCAAAAAGGATTGCAGCTTCTTTGATAACATATGCAGTGTTTTGCTGGTTTAAAAAAAACTGAAAATCTTTATTTACTAATGGATGAACTAAGGCGTTTAAACTTTTTAATTTTTTTTTGTCACCAAAAACAACATCAGCTAATTTACTGCGATCCAATTTTTTATCCTGATAAATATCTTCACCAAACAATACTTTGATTTGACGGATCAACTCGGGAGATTTTTGCATAAGTTCTTTGGCTCTATTATCTGACTGGTAACATGGTACACCATAAGATGAAAATACCTCTAATATTACCGATTTTCCACTACCAATCCCTCCTGTAAGCCCAACGATTTTCATTTTCGTATCAAATAATCCACTTTTTTAGGTTTCCACCTCACATTGCTAACTCCCTTTGGTTCAATATCTAAAAACACGTCTAAAGTATTTTTTTTTGTGGTTTGGGCTTTGTTAAAGTCACATACAAACTTGAAATCACCTGCTGAAATTCCCTCTGCTTTATCTATCAAAACTAAAAAAGTAACCTTCAAAGATTGTGGAAACAATTTAATAGCAAGTGAATCCGGTAAGTTTTTTATATTAATTAAGGTTTCAAATGATTTTTCGGTAAAGCGTTTAACCACGGTTTTCAACAATACCTTTTCGGTTTCATATTTAATTTGATTTATAGGTAAAAGCTTGACATTTTCATTAATATCATTTTCAATATAATCATTGGATAAAGATTCAATAAACAGTCCTCTCAATGTATCTACCTTTCGAGAAACACCATATACCCATACGCTATCGGGTTCTATTACCCAATCTGTTGACCGATCATATCCTGGTTTAAACTTTACATTTGCAGGGGGAATCACAGGGATTTTTTTTCGTTTCAACTCACTGAAAGAAAAACTCAGTTGAGTGGGTGTGATCAGGTTGAGCGTCGCATTTTGATATAATTGTTGTTGCAGGTTAAACTTTTGAACCATTAGGTCGACTTTAGCAAGATCACCTTTGAAATCAGCATTTTGAATTGAAACGTTTATTTTATTATTGAAAAATTGATAAATTAACATCTCAAAACCACTGGCTGTAATATCTGCTTTAACCTTTGTATTATGATGCTGATCCAAAACAACTAGGTTAGGAATATCTATAAAATTAACTGAAAATTCAATAGAGGAACTGTAGGTGTTAGAGAGTTTGGTAATAATCCAAAACAAGAAGGATATTGCAAAAAAAAACGAAAAGAATCGTAATCTCTTTTTTTGAGGAAATCTTAATCTTAAAAATTCAAAATTTCGCTGCATTTTAATGGTTTATAATCCCTTGAGAAAACCTATTGGGCTTTATCCAAAGCGTCAATGATCTCTTGACTGACCCCAACATTTGAAAACCCGCCATCGTGATAAAGATTCTGAAGGGTTACTTTTCGGGTGTAATCAGAGAACATCATTACAGTATATCGGGCACAGTCCTCAGCAGAGGCATTACCCAGTGGAGCAGTTTTTTCAGCATAATGTAAAAATCCGTCTAATCCCTTTACACCTTTTCCGGCTGTCGTCAATGTGGGTGATTGGGAAATGGTATTAACTCTTACTTTTTTGTCTTTTCCAAAGAAGTAACCAAAACTTCTCGCTATGGACTCTAAATAGGCTTTATTATCGGCCATATCATTGTAGTTAGGGAAAGTTCTTTGAGCTGCGATGTAGGAAAGGGCGATAATACTTCCCCAAGAGCTCATGGCATCTGTTTGATAAAGAGTCTGAAGCAACTTATGGAAAGAAACCGAAGAAACATCCCACCCCCTGGCCATCCAGTCGTGATTTAAGTCGGTGTAGTGTTTTCCTTTTCTAACATTTACAGACATCCCAATAGAATGCAAAATAAAGTCTAATTTCCCACCCAAATGTGATATGGATTGGTCAACGAGATTTTCCAAGTCTTCCATTTGCGTAGCATCTGCGGGAATAACAATGCTGGAGGTTTTATCAGCCAAGTCGTTGATCGCTCCCATCCTCATGGCAACGGGTGCATTTGTCAATACAAATTCACCCCCAGCTTGTTTGACCGCCTCAGCTGTTTTCCAAGCTATAGATTGATCATCCAATGCACCGAATATGATTCCTTTTTTACCTTCTAAAATTTTATGAGACATGAATTGTTCTATTAAAATGGATTTAAAGATACAGTTAATTGAGTAATTGTTTGGCATGGTCAAGGGCAGTTCGAGTCAATTCCTCTCCTGAGAGCATTTGAGCCAATTCTTTTACCCTTTGCTCCTGATCTAATTCTTTAAGTTTAGTAGTGGTGGTGTTACCTCTGACCTCTTTATAAACCAAAAAATGTTGTTTTCCTTTAGCGGCCACTTGAGGCAAATGAGTTATAGTAAATACCTGCATGTTTTCTGACATATGGGACATAATATTGGCGATTTCATTTGATACAGTTCCAGAAACTCCCATATCGATCTCGTCAAATACGATGCTGGGCAGTTGTTTGAATTGAGACAAAATCGCTTTAATAGAAAGCATAATTCTCGACATTTCTCCTCCAGAGGCGACTTTCTTGATAGGTTTGAAATCAGAACCTAAATTAGCTGCAAACAAAAAATCAATTTTTTCTTTTCCATTGATCAAAAACTGATCGACTAATGTAAGATCAATCTTGAATCTAGCATTTTGCATTCCCATTTTTGAAATGATCTGCTCCATTTGACCACAGAGTTTTGAAGATGCTTCTTCACGGTTGAAGTGCAATTGTCGAGATAATTCTTCAAGCGATAATTCAAGTTCTGAAAGTTTATCTTTGAGTGCGTTGATCCTTTGTCCAAGATCTTCAGTCTCCTCTAATTTTTTCCCAAGATTTTCCCTCACTTTAATCAAATTTTCGATATCATCAACATGGTGTTTTTGAAATAAACTTTGTAATCTATCCCATCGAGTTAAAAGTTTTTCTAGAAGAGCAGGATTACTTTCAAGTGTTTCCTGTTTGTAGATCAAATCATCCAAAATGTCTTTTAACTCAATAAAGAGAATATTGACCCGCTCTCTAAAAATATTCATATTTTTAGATTTTGTTGATGCATCGCTTAGTAAGGTGTTAAGTGAGGATAACTGTGTTAGTAGCCCTACTTGTTCCTCCTCAATCAAATGTATACCCTGAGAGAGCGATTGCTGTAGAGATTCAACATGAGAGAGTTGGTCAATCTCCTCTTCCAAAGGGGTCATCATATCAGGTGTTAATTCCTCAACGGTAAGTTCGTTGTATAAAAACTGATTGTAATCTTGAATTTTTGCACTTTCCTCATTAAGTTGATTTAATTGATCATATTCTTTCTTTGTATTTTGATATTTACTGAGTTTATTTTTGTAGACTTTAAGAATTTCTTGATTTCCCGCAACGGCATCTAAAACCAAAAACTGATACTCATTTTTAAACAAAGATTGATTTTCTAATTGAGAATGTACATCAATTAAGACGTCACTTAAACTGACTAGAAGATCGAGATTCACAGGAGTATCATTAATGAAAGCCCTCGATTTACCATTTGGGACTATTTCCCTTCTCAATAAAGTCTCTTCCTCATAGTCGAGACCTGCCTTGGCAAAAAAATCTTTAAGATTGTAACTACCAATCAAAAAACTAGCCTCAATAATACACTTTTTTTTGTTATTTTTTAATACGCTCAAGTCAGCTCTTTTGCCCAATACCAAGCCAAGTCCTCCCATTAGAATAGATTTTCCTGCACCCGTTTCTCCAGTAATACAGGTCATCCCTTTATCAAAGGATATATCCAAATGCTCAATAAGAGCGTAATTCGAAATCTTTAGACTAGTGATCAATCTATAATTTTAAAACTGTTATCCATCAAATATAATTGAGAAAAAAAATAATTTCAAAAAATGGAACTATTTAATTTGTTTCCATTGGGGTTGATAAAAAGGGGCAATTTTCTTTAATATTTTTGAGGTTCTACTAAAATCGACTTTTGGACCATCAGAAAAAAGGTTAACGATTTCATCAGCCTTAGCATCAAAAAACATTTGTAATAGCATCGCATTTGGGCGACGATCGTAAAGATCTTCAAGTGCAAGTATAGCATTAATAATATTATTTTTACCCTTCATTGGAGCTTTGGTCATCGAATCCAACCCCTTTCGGTGATAAGTGTATAGGGTTTCTCTGTACTCTCTAAAAGTGTTGGACCTTATGGTATCGATCAACCAAAAACGATTGCGATTACTGTCATTTTGTTTCCATCCTATGGCTCCGCTTTGCTGAGACAAATTGACGATTCTCTGAGCTTGCTCAAAAAAAGGATCTCCAGCCTTTAATTGTAAACTATCTGCATTTATACCCATTATAACATAAGCGTAAAAACTTATTAAAGAAACCAAATTGGATTCGTAAGAGGCAGGGCTGTAAAACAAAGGTTGAAATTCTTGATAGGTAAAACTAATATCTTTATCTAAAAAATTTAAAACAGGACTGTCGTAATTTGAGTCAAAAATGGTTCTTTGGGATTGGATTTGAAGTGTACCTTCAAATTTTGAAGCATCATAGTTTGTCAAATTAAGAACAAAGCTACAAGTGATTTTTTCTTGTGGAAAAAAATCTTGATTGGACCAAGATTGTGAATTGACGAATTCATTTAGCGAACGCTCTAAGGTTTGAAAAATTTGTTGGTTAGTTTGATTGACCAAATCGGCATTGACAACAAATTGAGCATTGAGCTCTTGCGAATCCATTTTTATTAAAGGTAAGATCAATAAAAAGGTAAATAATATTTTACGCATTTTGGATCAGTATTTGGGAAAATATATCCTTTGCTACTAAGCTCTTGGATTTTAGCTCAAAAGGAATAATAGTTTCATTTTTTTGAATATAAGTTACCTTGTTAGAATCTAATGAAAATCCTGCCCCTGAATCATTGAGGGAATTCAAAACGATAGCATCAAGATTTTTGGATTTAATTTTTTTAATGGCGTTGTTTTTTTCGTCCTCCGTTTCCAAGGCAAAGCCCACCAGAAATTGTTTTTGTTTTAATTTACCCATCTGTGCCAGAATGTCTTGCGTATTATCCAATTCAATAGATTGAATACCTCCTTCTTTTTTGATTTTTTGCTTGCCTACCAGTCGTGGTTTAAAATCTGCCACTGCAGCTGCGGCAATGGCAATATCTACAGTAGAAAAGTGTTCCATGGTAAGGGTGTACATCTCATCAGCTGAAATAACGCTGTAACGTTTTATATCCGCGGAAGCTTCCAGTGCACATGGGCCTGAGATAAGTATAACATCTGCTCCCAATTGAAGAGCCTCTTCTGCCAGGGCAAATCCCATTTTTCCACTTGAGTAATTGCCAATGTAGCGGACTGGATCAATAGGCTCATAGGTAGGCCCTGCGGTAATCAATACCTTTTTACCTTTTAGTGGAAGGCCTGCTTTAATGTTTTTGATGATATAATCAATAATCTCTTCCGGTTCCAGCATCCTTCCCTTCCCGTTTAGACCACTGGCTAAAAATCCTTCTCCAACGGGCAAAACCTTATTACCAACACGATCCAATTCCTTGATGTTTTTTTGATTTGCGGGGTGTGCATACATATCCAAATCCATTGCAGGTGCAATATAAACAGGGCAGGTACAGGACAGATATGTAGCAATGAGGAGGTTATTGCACTTAGAATGAACCATAGAAGAAAGAGTATTGGATGTTGCCGGAGCGATTAGAAACAAATCGGCCCATTTTCCTATAGCAACATGATCGTTCCATATAGGATTTTCATACAATTGCTCCGTAAAAGTAGAGTATACAGGGTAATCTGAAAGAGTAGATAAGGTAAGGGGAGTGACGAAATCCTTTGCTGAGGGTGTCATAACAACTCTTACCTCTGCGCCATGGGATTTAAATAATCTAACTATGAGCGGAGATTTGTAAGCGGCTATACCACCGGAGACACCCAGGAGGATTTTTTTTCCGCTTAAAAGACTCATGATCTACTTTTTATGATCCTCTGTGTCTCTGTGGTAGATCTTATCATTTAACCATTCTTCGATAGCAATGGCTTGGGGCTTGGGCAATCGCTCATAAAATTTTGAAACCTCTATTTGCTCTTTGTTTTCGAAGATTTCCTCTAAGCTATCATTGTGGGTAGCAAATTCATCCAGCTTTTCATGCAATTCTTTTCTAATATCCAAATTGATTTGATTAGATCTTTTGGCAATGATCGATAAAGCCTCATAAATATTTTCAGTGGGAGCCTCTATTTCCTCTCTGTTATGAGTGGAAGTTGAGATAGAGGCAGAAGAATTTCTATATTTAGTCATCAGTTGCTTGTGTGTTTAATTTACAAATGTATTAATTTCTTTTTCGACAGTTTTAATTTTTTTTGACAAGTCTTCCTCGAACAAAGTTTCAGGATAATAACGAGTGATATTATCATGTAATTGTTTGAGATCCAACAATCTTTGATATTTTTTAGCCTCAACACTGTTCATCGCGATTTCGTAAGAAGCCAAAAACTTAAAATAAAGTGCCTCTTCTCTGTATTTGGAGCCCACAAACTCAACTACAAAATTATCCAAAGATTTGATTGCAGCCCTATAATCATAAATCGTGTAATATTGTTTGGCAACCTCAAATTCTTTTTTTTCGATTTTATTCTGCAACTCACTAATGAGTTGGTTACATTCATCGACAAACTTGGATTTTGGATAATTATTCATGAAAATTTGAAGTTTTTCAATGGCAGTATTGGTCTCCTCTTGATCCAAACTATAAACAGGAGACATCATGTAATGGGACTTTGCAGCAAAAAAGCTGGCTTCCTCTAATTTTTGTGATTTAGGGAATGATTTAATAAAACTCTCAAACTGATATGAGGCTAAATAATAATTTTTTGTTTGGAAATAAGAATCTGCAAAAAAATATACTAATCTTTCTGCCTGAGGCTTTCCCCTATATGCTGGCACCAACTGTTCTAGAAGCCTATTGGCCCTTCGATACTCACCACTATTGTAATATTCCTCTGCAGCTTTATATTTAATATTGGTATCGTCATTGTTGAGTACTTTTTGATACTCATTACAAGACGTTATTAAAATAAAAAAAAATAATTCAAAAAAAATTAAGTTAATCTTACCAGACATGGCGCGAAATTAATAAATTATTTAGAGTTTTGATCCACTAATCAAAAACGATAAATTACTAAAATTCAATTATGATCAGTTAAATTGTATATGCAAAAAGTTTTTCAACTCTTCATTAAGTCTAAGGGACAAATCTTTGGAGGCAACTACCAGAGGAAGCCTTAAGTTATTTTCACAAAGATCCAATGCTTCCATCAAAACTTTAATTCCTGCAGGATTTCCCTCCAAGTAAATCATTCGTATCAAATCTAACAAATGATAATGGAGGTAATATGCCTCATCAATTTTTCTCAAAAGACCCTTGTGAATAACTTTTGAATATTGCTCTGGTACCGCATTTCCAATGACTGAAATAACCCCTTTTGCACCCGCCAAAATCATCGGTAGGGACATTTCATCATCACCCGATAAAATCAAGAAATTTGACGGACATATTTTTATAAGTGTTTGGGCTTGTTGAAAATCTCCTGAAGCTTCTTTTATTGCAACTATATTTTTAAAATCTGTAGCCAACCGCAAAACAGTTTCGGGTGCAATATTTACACCGGTTCTCGATGGTACATTGTAAAGGATTACCGGAAGACTTGAATGTGTTGATATGATTTTGAAATGCTGATAAAGCCCCTCTTGATTGGGTTTGTTGTAGTAGGGTGATACTGAAAGAAGTGCAGAAAATGCCGATAAATCAAACCATTCAAACATTTCTAAAAGTTCCCAGGTATGATTTCCTCCCAGACCCAGTACAAGGGGCAATCTACCAGAATTGGCATCGATGATATGATCCACCAGGCTAATTTTCTCTTCTTTGGAAAGTGTAGCGGTTTCAGCTGTAGTTCCCAACACGACAATGAAGTCAACTCCTCCAGCAATTAGATGATCAACAATTACGGGTAGTGCATCAAAATCAATTGTCCCATTTCTCTTAAACGGAGTAATCATGGCTACGCCATGTCCCTGAATTTCTCTCATTTCTTATTAGTAAAAAATATTTCCAAGTATTTGATACACTCACTGATAAAAACTTCAATATTTTTGGCATCTACCTCAATAATCAAATCGTTTAATCTATGATCAATACTTTTGAAACCAACACTCAATTTTTTATTAGATTTTGCACTTAAATATTTAAGGTTAACATCATCTTGATCATAAAAATTTATCAGAACATCTGTTTTCTGTTTACAAAAGTTAACCAAAGTTCCATTTAAAACTCCCAAAGCAGAAATATTTTTAGAGGTATAGCTTCTGTTAAAATTGGCCTCATTTATTTGTTTTTGGGATTGAAAAAAAGTTAATATTCTCACATTTTTTTTTGGAATATTAAAATGATTTCCAATTCTTTGAAAATGCTCCTTGTCAACTCCAAGTCTGTGGTCAAAAATAATAGATATGATGTTTATTTTTTTTAAACTTCTATTTTTGACACTAACAGCGTTATGTTTGATCGTCTTTCTGTAAACTCGAGTTAAAAGTCTCTTTTTTAACCAATTAAACATAATCAAAATTAAATATTAACCAAATTCAAAAATTAAAAATTATTTTATATCAATTTATTATGCAAAATGTTATAAATAAAACAAACCATAAAATTAAGGTTCGATCATATTGAAAAAAGTGGACTCGTCAAGGATAGTAATTCCCAATTTTTCAGCTTTCTTTTTTTTACTGGGTCCCATCCCTTCCCCCGCTACCAAATAACTTGTTTTGGAGGAAATAGAACTCATCACTGTACCTCCTGTAGATTCAATTTTTTCTTTTAAATCCTCTCTGGAAGTAGTTTTGAACACCCCGGAAATAACAAATTTTTTATTTTCAAATAAGGAATTGGTTATTGTTATTTTATTTAGGGATTCAAAATGTAATCCTTGCGATCTCAATCGATCTATTAACAAGATATTTCGGTGATCACTGAAATAATCAATTAAACTTTGAGCGATACGATCACCAATCTCATCCACTTCAATAAATTGTTCGCGTGTGGCCTCCCTCATGTTATCAATAGACTCAAAAGCCTTTACCAATTTTTTGGCAACTGCTTCCCCAACATATCTGATACCTAATCCTAACAATACTTTTGTAAAAGGTTTGCTTTTTGAGGCCTCAACACCTTGAAGCAAGTTGTCTACAGATTTTTCAGCCATTCGTTCCAAGTGGAGAAGTTTTTCACGATCTAAAAAATACAGATCTCCAACGTTTTCAATAAGACCATTTTGATAGAGTAATAATACCGTTTCGCTTCCCAAGCCATCTATATCCATTGCTTTTCGTGAAATGAAATGCTGAATTTTTCCTACAATCTGAGGAGAGCAATCGTATTGATTTTTACAATAATGTTGTGCTTCTCCTTTTTCTTTAACTAATTTATGTTCGCACTCTGGACAATGCGTAATAAAAATTATTTCTGCGGATTTAGGAGGACGATTTTCTGATTTAACCCCCACGATCTTGGGGATAATTTCTCCACCCTTTTCGATATAAACACCATCTCCAATTCTGAGGGCCAACTTTTCAATTTGATCTGCATTGTGTAATGAAGCTCGCTTGACTATAGTTCCCGATAGAAGTACAGGACTGAGATTGGCTACCGGTGTAATGGCCCCGGTTCGTCCTATCTGATAATTTACCGATCTTAATTCGGTAAGCGCACGCACTGCTTGAAATTTGTAGGCTATTGCCCAACGTGGTGATTTCGCCGTATATCCAAGTTTGTCCTGTTGGTCAAAACGGTTGATCTTGATCACCACCCCATCTATTTCGTATGGCAAACCAATCCTGTTTTGGTCCCAGTGATCTAAATAACTAAAAACCTCTTCGATAGTAGAGGCTAAAATTGATGTCGGAGGAACCTTGAAGCCCCAAGATCTGGCTTTTTCCAATCCTTCCATTTGAGATCTGATACTCAACTCCTCCCCTGCCAATGCGAATAATAAGCACTCCAATGGTCGTTCTGCTACCTGTCTACTGTTCTGAAGCTTAAGTGATCCAGAAGCAGTATTCCTTGGATTCATAAAAGGCTCTTCACCCATCTTAATCCGCTGATCATTAATGGCTTTAAAACCATCGTAAGGCAAAACAATTTCGCCTCTAATTTCAAAAAAATCAGGATAATCACCTTTCAATTTCAATGGAATAGTTGGAATCGTTCTAAGATTCAGTGAAACATCATCACCCTGAGCACCGTCCCCTCTTGTTACACCTCTTAGAAACTTACCCCTCTCGTATGTAAGGCTAATAGATGCTCCATCATACTTTAATTCACAAGTAAATTCAAATTTTTCATCACCCAATGCCTTTTCAAGCCGACTTACCCATTGCAATAGTTCCTCCTTGGAATATGTATTCGAAAGAGAATACATCGGGTAGCGATGGACTTGGGTTTTGAACTTTTTAGTTAAACCACCTCCCACTCTTTGGGTTGGAGAATTGGGATCAAAAAATTCAGGGTGTTGACGCTCTAATTCTATGAGTGTATTTAGCATTTGGTCAAATTCAAAATCACTGATCTTAGGAGCATCTTCCATGTAATATAGATAATTGTGCTCGTGTAACAAATCCCTTAGGTCCTTGATTTTATCTCTGATGTCCATTTATGATTTAACCGCTTTTAACATTCTATTTTTTCCAAAAATATCATTTCTAACTTCAATATCCTTAAAAGTACCGGTTTTAATGAAAGCTAAGAGATCCTTTATGTATTTTGGATTGATCTCTAAGTAAAAACATCCATTAGCCTTTAGACAAGCGTTAGCCAAAAAAATTATTTTTTTGTAAAAATAGAGTGGCTCCCCATTAGGGGTAAATAGAGCCAAATGAGGCTCATGATCCAGAACATTTGGTAACATTTCCTTTTTTTCGTTGGGTTCGATGTAAGGCGGATTAGAAATAATAAGATCTAAAGGCTTGTGCCAATTCTCCAACCTACAAATATCTTGGTGTACAAAATCAATTTCTGAATTGTGTAAAAAAGCATTTTTTTGAGCAACCTGTAGGGCAGCTTTTGATACGTCTAATGCCTCAATTTTAAATTTTCTTTGCTCTTTTGCTAAACTTATGGCAATGCAACCACTACCTGTTCCCAGTTCCAATACATGACAATGATGTTCTACATCTTTATAATCACTTAGAACCCATTTGACCAACTCTTCAGTTTCCTGACGAGGTATTAAAACATGTTCGTCCACATAAAATGTTCTTCCAAAGAAATAAGATTCATTTAATATATATTGAATAGGCCTGAATTTTTTTAACTCATTTAAAGCTATGGTTAATTGTTGTAATTCTTCATAGTTGAGCCGATAATCAGGATTCATAATTAGAAAGGTTGGTGGCCATTGAAAATAAAAATGCGTCAATCGACTATAAAACGAAGTGATCTCAGATTTTGGATATTGGTTTTTTAAAGAAGAATTAAATTTATATCTGAATTCATTTAATAGCATATGTAAAATTAACACAATCATTTTTGACTAAATTTGATGTTCGATTAGAATTTGCTTTGAAAAATGAGTGATACCCGTTTTATGCAACGAAGTCTAATGCTCGCCAAAAAGGGTTTGGGATATACCTATCCAAACCCATTGGTGGGCTGTGTGATTGTTCATGAGGATAGAGTCATTGCAGAAGGTTGGCACAAAAAGGCAGGAGAAAACCATGCTGAAAGGGAGGCTATTCTGAAAGTAAAAGATTCAACACTATTGCTTAATAGTACACTTTATGTAAACCTAGAGCCCTGCGATCACCATGGAAAGACACCTCCCTGTACAGATCTAATCTTAGAAAAAAAAATACCAAGAGTAATTATTGGATGTCTCGATCAAAACAAAAAAGTTTTGGGCAAAGGTCTCAAAAGACTTCAAGAAGGGGGGTGCGAGGTTAAAATTGGAGTTTTAGACTACGAATGTCAAAGTCTAAATTGTCGTTTTTTTAGTTTTCATCAAAAAAAACGGCCCTATGTCATATTGAAATGGGCCGAAAGTAATGACGGTTTTATCGCCCCAAATGAATCTCACAAGGAATACTGGTTAACCGATCCAATGTCAAAACAACTTGTTCACCAATGGAGAAGCCAAGAACAAGCCATAATGATCGGTGTGCAAACAGCACTAAATGACAACCCGAAATTAAACACACGATTGTGGAAGGGAAATAATCCCATCGCGGTGGTTATTGACCCTCAACAAAGATTATCTAAATATATTGGAAATTTAAATTTAAAAAGTAATGAATTTATTACCATTAGAGATTTAGATAAAAGATCAGAGAACAACCCACTAGCAGCAAGAGAAATTTTAGATCAACTTAGTGAGAAGAAATTACAATCTGTCATAATTGAAGGAGGGACCAAAACCCTTCAACATTTTATCGATGCTAATTTATGGGACGAGGCGAGAATTTTTATCACTAAAGCAAAATTAAAATCAGGTCTTAAAGGTCCAAACATCAATAGAAGTTTGATTCATAATTCGACCAAGATCAATGAAGACATACTCATAACACTTTACAGAGATTGAATGATCTCTAAAAGTTCCTGAGGACATCTTACTGGTAGTTTTGCTTTTCTTTTTAAAAAAGCCAATGTAGTAGAACCAGAAGCAAGCTCTTTTTGGGACTCATTTACAATAATATAATTTATATTAATGGTTGCCTTGGGGATTTCATGAATCGATAATTTAATCCTCAATAAATCTTCAAAAAATGCCGGTGATTTATATTTAATATTAGCTGAAATAACTGGCATTACTATACCTTGCTTCTCTAATTTTGTGTAGGAAAAACCTATTGAATTAAGCCACTCTATTCTGGCCAATTCAAAATAATTAAGATAATTGCTGTGGTGTGCAAATCCCATTTGATCTGTTTCTGAATATCTTATTCTGAAGGTTTTTGTAGTGTATTTTATCAAGTTTAATCAATTAAAGTTGTTGTAATTTAGTGTCTCTTAATTTCAAAAAAAAAAATTAAAAAATCAACCCAAAAAAATATTTTTTTTTAGATATTTATTTCAATATTTGCACTGTAGTCAAGTACCCACCTACAAACTGTAATCCTAAATGAAAAAATCAATATTTTAAAACTTGAATGGAGGTCTCTGCTGAAAAAATCTGGAACAATTGCTTGATCTTCATCAGGGATAATATTCAGCAACAGGCATATAAAACATGGTTTGAGCCAATCGTCCCACTAAAGACTACCGAAAACTCTCTCAGCATTCAGGTTCCAAGTAAATTTTTTTATGAATGGCTCGAGGAGCACTATGTGAAAATTCTTAAAGTAGCACTAACACGTGAGTTAGGAGATGAGGCAAGATTGATCTACGTAATCAAAATGGAAAATACTTTTGGAAACAAAACTCCGTTTACAGAAAGTATTCCTAGTAGTAACCAATCCGGTGTTAATGCTCAGCAAGTAGATGCTCCACTTGAAGCTTATTCCAGCGAGCTAAAAAATCCATTCGTCATTCCTGGAATCAGAAATCTTCAAATAGAATCTCAACTCAACCCAAACTATAATTTTGAGAATTTTTTAGAAGGTGACTCTAACAGACTCGCACGATCTGCTGGAGTAGCTGTTTCCAAAAAACCTGGAGGAACCTCCTTCAACCCATTAATGATCTTTGGAGGGGTTGGTTTAGGTAAAACCCACCTGGCCCATGCAATAGGGGTTGAAATCAAAAATAAATATCCTGACAAAACTGTACTCTATATCTCTGCTGAAAAATTCACTCAGCAATATATAGAGTCTGTTAAGAAAAATTCACGCAATGATTTTATCCACTTTTATCAAGTGATCGATATCCTCATCATTGATGATGTTCAGTTTTTTTCCGGCAAGTCAGGCACCCAAGACGTATTCTTTCACATTTTCAACCATCTACACCAAAATGGAAAACAAGTTATAATCACTTCTGATAAAGCGCCTGTAGATATGCAAGACATTGAGCAGCGTTTACTTTCCCGATTCAAATGGGGGCTCTCTGCTGAACTTCAAACCCCCGATCTGGAAACTAGAATTTCCATTCTTAAAAATAAAATGTTTAGAGACGGCTTAAGTATTGATGACCACATCATAGAATACGTCGCAAAAAACATTAAGACCAACGTTAGAGAACTAGAAGGTGCTATTATTTCATTGATTGCTCAATCCTCCTTCAATAGAGTGGAGATCAACTTGGAATTAGCCAAAGAGATTGTAAATAAATTTGTTAAAAATACTAAGCGGGAAGTATCCATTGACTATATTCAAAAAGTAGTTTCGGAATACTTCCAAATGGATGTTGCCACCCTTCAATCAAAAACTAGAAAAAGGCACATTGTTCAAGCCCGTCAGCTGGCCATGTATTTTGCTAAAAAATTTACCAAAGCTTCGCTTGCAAGCATTGGGTCTCAGATCGGTAAAAGAGATCACGCAACAGTTCTTCACGCATGTAAAACTGTAGATAACCTAAGCTTCACCGATAAACAATTCAGGAAATACGTTGAAGACCTCAACCAAAAGCTCTCTCTTTAACCACTAAAAGTGAAAATATCTATTTTAATGGTTTGCCTGGGAAACATTTGTCGTTCTCCACTGGCAGAGGGTATTTTGAAAAATAAATTACCCAAAAATAACTTTAGAGTAGACTCTGCGGGAACCGCTGGCTATCATATCGGTCGAGCTCCAGATATCAGAAGTATCAAAATTGCAGCACAAAATGGAATTGATATCAGCAATCAAAAAGCCAGAAAATTCATCCCAGATGATTTTGATCGGTTCGATAAAATCTTTGCAATGGATAGTAGCATTCTTAATCATATCAAAAAAATGGCTCAGACTTCGAATGATTTAACCAAAGTGGGCTTATTATTGGTAAATGAAGATGTTCCCGATCCATATTACGGAAACATAAATAGTTTTAAAAAGATTTATCATCTCATTGATCGAGCCTGTGAAGAATTGAGCGACAAACTTCAAAAAATGCAGTCATGAACCCTACCTTATATCTCATTCCAAGTCCTTTGGGCAAGGAATTCAATCAAGACGATTTTCCTAAACAGATAAAATCCATTATCGAAAAATTGGATTATTTCATCGTAGAAAATGAAAAAGAAGCACGGAGATTTATTAAAAATATAACACCTGAAAAAAAACAATCCACCCTAAAACTATTCCCACTCAATAAACATACTTCTGCAGAGGCAATAGATAACTATTTGAACCCCTGTTTAGATGGGAATGATATGGGTTTAATTTCCGATGCAGGCTGTCCAGGTATTGCCGATCCAGGAGCAGTAATTTTGCAAAAAGCCCATCCAATGAACATTATGGTAAAACCCTTGGTTGGTCCATCATCTATACTTTTGGCCATGATGAGTTCCTCACTTAATGGTCAGAATTTTGCCTTTAACGGCTATATTCCCATCGACAAAAACGATAGAAGAAAGGCTTTAAAAACTTTAGAGAATAGATCACAAAAATTAGATCAAAGTCAAATCTTTATGGAAACACCCTACCGAAATGAAAAACTTTTGGAAGATTTAAAACATGTCCTCGATAAGGAAACAAAACTTTGTATTGCCTACGATCTTACACAGCCAGGAGAATTTATCAAAACAATGAGCATGTCACAATGGAAAAAAACAAACATCAATTTCCATAAAAAACCGGCCATATTTGTCATCCAAAAATAAATCTAACGATAAACCCGATTTCGATTGAGCCAATCTGTATAGATTTTTTTATTCTTATTATGTTCCTTCCAATTTTTTGCGAACAAATGGTATCCTGGCTTATTTGGATTGGCTACAAAATACAAATACCGATGCTGTTCTGCATTCAAAACAGCTCTGATCGATGATATATCAGGCATAGTTATAGGCCCAGGGGGTAAGCCCTCGCATTGGTATGTATTGAATCGGGATTTAATCTTTAGGTCTTGATATAGTACCCTTTTGATGACAGTATCAAAATTCTTAAGTTTTAGTTTCATAGCATAGATGACAGTGGGATCGGCTTGTAACTTCATTTTTCTTTTCAATCGGTTGAGATAAACCCCCGCCACAAGAGGACGCTCATCAGCCTTTTGGGTTTCCTTCTGAACGATAGCCGCCAAACTAATCACCTCCAAAGGAGTCATACCCAAATCAACTAATTTCTCTTTTGTGTCGTCCAACCAAAAATTTTGATATGATTTCCACATTTTATCTCTAAAATTTTCGGCAGTTGTATTCCAGAAAAAATCATAACTATCAGGCAAATACATTCCCAATGCATTATCTATTGAAAATCCATTAGCCTTTAAAAAAATAGGATCCAAAAAAGCTTTCAAAAGTTCAATACTATCAGGTTCAATTTGTTGTGCGACCCTCCCCGCAAGATTTTCTATTCGCTCTTGATTGTTAAAAGTTACACGAACCGTAAGACTTTTTCCGCGTAGTGTATTAATGATCTCATTATTGTTACTCCCTTTTCTAAGGATAAATTTTCCAGACTTCACCCGTGTGAAATAACCTTTCTTAACCGCAGCTTTACTAAAATCAGAGACGGATTTCAAAAACGGGGTCAATACTGATCTCACTTCATTAAAATTATCCCCCTCTTTAATAAACACATAAATCTTTTCTTGCTCAAAAATCGTATTATCCCAAAAAAATGTTCTTGAAAACATGTAAACAAAATAGAAACCCAATGCCAATCCGATCAGAACAATAATAGTCAGTATTTTTTTTCTGTATTTCATTCTATCAGTTTTTGATAAATGAATTCATCGTGATAACGACCCTCATAAAAATTCCAATCCTTCTTTTTTCCTGTGACATTATAACCTTTACACTCAAAAAGTCGGATACTGATTTTATTTTCTTTAGCAATGAAAGCATATAACTGATGTAACTGTAAGTGCTTTTGAGCATAAACATTAACTAAATCAAGAGCCGCACCCCCGTATCCTTTGGTTTTGTCTTGATCTCTGATGATCAACCCAACTCCTGCCCTGTGGTGTAAAGGTTCAAAGTCAAACAAATCAATAAAACCAACTGGAATATCATCATCAACACATATAGTAAATTTTATTTGACGAATCTCAAAAATATCTTTGTGAGCATTAGCAATATACTTTTGAAGTAAATCTCTGGAGTATGGCTGCAAACGATTGGAATACTTCCATAGACTAACATCGTTTTCTAAATCAAATAAAAGGTCAATATCCTTTGGTTCTAGCGCCCTAAGGCTAACTTTTTCATTTTGAAGAAGAGTCATAAGTACTGAAATTACCAGAAAAAACAAAAGCTGCAGGACCTATTAATCGAATATTTTTGTACTGTCCCGAATCATAATTAAAAGAAACTTGCAAATGTCCACCCAAAGCAATAATACCTATTACATTTTTAGTGGTTAATCCTGAGAAATGTGCTGCTATGGCAGCTGCAACTGCTCCGGTTCCACAAGCCAGGGTTTCATCCTCTACTCCCCTTTCATATGTTCTTATACAAAATTCATTTTCATTTACTTTTTCAACAAAATTAGCATTAGTGCCGGCCTCTAAATAAGGAGCACTATATCGAATGGCCGCCCCCTTGTCTTTTACATCAATGGCCGATATTTTATCAATAAATTCAATGTGATGAGGAGACCCCGTATCCATAAATATGGCATTACCCCTTTTTTCAATTTCAAGTACATCACCCATCTCAATGCAAATATGACCATTATGAGAATTAGTAGCATTGTATATTCCATCTGATGTTTCGAAAGTACCTCGATCCTCAATAATTTTATGTTTTTTAGCAAAGGCGAACACACATCTACTCCCATTACCGCAAAGGCTACTTGGATAACCATCAGCATTGAAATAGAGCATTTTAAAATCCAACCGCTTTGAATTCCTAAGTAAAATTAATCCATCGGCACCGATACCAAAATTACGATCACATAGTTTTTGAATCAAACTAATTTCTTTGTCGGGGAAATATTCTTTACGATCGTCTATTATTATAAAATCGTTACCTGTGCCCTGATATTTTTCGAACTGAAAATTCATGATTCAAATTTAGGGAAATTTAACCGCAATAGAATCTGTTAAATAGTCGTTAAATGAAAGATCAGTATTGGATAGAATTTTTAATTTTGTTCTAAAGAAAAAAATTGCAAATATGAAATCTACATTAAAAACCCTAGCGATCGGTGTTATAAGTGCATTGACGACATTGATTGCTTATGATTATTTCTCGAATGAGAAAATTGAAATTGTAGAGAATGAGAAAGCTCAATTAATTCCGACAACTTACAGTTTCAATTCCAACAAAGTCGCTGCAGAAATGACTGATTTTACCCGAGCAGCAGAAAAAACAGTCAATGCTGTGGTTCACGTTAAAAATACGAGCATCCAAAAAGGAAATATCTCAGGTTGGTTGAGACAATTTTATGGCGATGACTTTGATGAAAAAAGAGTAGGTACAGGTTCAGGTGTAATCGTCTCCCCAGATGGACTGATTATCACGAATTATCATGTGATAGAAGATGCTTCCGAAATTGAGGTCACTTCTAACAAAAACAAGACCTATATGGCAGAGATAATTGGATCAGACCCAGCCACAGATTTGGCGGTTTTGAAAATAAAAACCAATGAGTCATTACCCTTTATTCCGTTCGGTGATTCAGAATTAGCTCGTGTAGGAGAATGGGTATTGGCTGTAGGTAATCCCTTCAACCTCAATTCTACTGTAACTGCTGGGATCATCAGCGCCAAGTCGAGAGACCTAAACGAAAGAGATAGCAAAAATCAATCTTTTATTCAAACCGATGCCGCTGTAAATATGGGAAATAGCGGAGGCGCATTGGTCAATACTAATGGTGAGTTGATAGGAATTAATACTGCAATTTCTTCTATTACAGGTGGGTTTGTAGGATATTCATTTGCTGTACCAAGTAATATTGTCAGAAAAGTATTTGAGGATCTTATCGAGTATGGGAATGTTCAGAAAGGCCTACTTGGCGTCTCCGGCAGTGCACTTAATGCCGAATTGGCAGAAAAATTCGATATTAAGGAAACACAAGGTTTCCTTATCGGCGAAGTGATTGAGGGAATGGGAGCTTCTGAGGCTGGTTTAAAAAGTGGGGATATTGTCAAAAAAGTTGATGATGTAAAAATCAATACCTTCTCCGATTTGACAGGTTATCTCTCCACCAAAAGACCTGGTGAAAAAGTTCAGGTAACCTTCAGCAGAGACAATTCCGAAAACAAAATCACCGTGACCCTCAAGAAGACGAATACTACTCAATTTTTAGGCATGTATCTCAAAAATATCAATTCTGAACAAAAGGAATACTTCGGTTTGGATCATGGTGTGATCGTCAAGGAATTAGCGAATCGCCGCTTATACGGTTATGGAATAGATGAAGGATTTGTTCTTTTAGAGATCAACAATATAAAAATTAAAGATGTATCTGATGTTGATTCCATAGACTTTAACGACCTGTCAAGTATTTTATTTCTAAAGCCAGATGGAGAAAGAGAAAGGATCATTTTTGAATAAGAAAATCCTAAAAACTATATAACTGAAAAAATCTTTACCAAAAAAAACACTTAAATCTGAGGGTTTAATTTGACAAAAAAGAAAAAAAAGCTTTTTCTTAATGCCCTTCCCGAAGATAGTGTTCGCGAATCAGATCCTTTCCGAAATCACCTTCGAATTCGCGCCAAACCGCATGGATATGGTTACCATTATTCTGGGAATTGTCGTATTCAATCAAAAAGTTTTGACCTTGAATGCGGTAATAGTGTGGATTTAATTTTTCAGTTTTTCCAGCCCAGCTGAAGGTAATTTCTTCCCAGTTTTCGTTATCCAGCAATTGGCGTGTTTTTTTACTGACAGGCTTTTCCATCCGATCTAGGTGGTGATAAACAATATTTCTGAGCAATTGCTGTTGTGGAGTTTTTAGTTTGCTGTAAGAAATCCCGTTATTTTGTATGAATTGAACATCTTCCTGATTACTTGTTAAAATCTCTCCATAGGTTTTGGAGCTAATCAGCGTAACAATTCTTTGTTTAGGGCTAAGGGAATTCACCAATTCCAAACCCAGGTTGTGGTCGTTTTTTAATACGATTTTCCCTTTATCGGGCCCATCCGGCAGAATGCCTGGGTTTGAGCCCCAAAAGGCCGGAGCAAATGAAATGGCTTTGGGGGTAATTGTAAAATTTAAAGAAATATGATGACCCTCAAAAGACCAAGACCATAAGGAATCTTTTTGAGGGTTGCCGTAAAAGGCAATATAATATTTGCTGGAATCTCTCTTAGTAGGATTGTTTTCTACAACAGCCAAGTAGTTTTCCAGATCGATGATTTGTTGCATCTGATCATAACCGCTTTCGCTGAGGAAGTTGTCCAGCAAAGCAAAAGTTTTTTTGATCTGGTCCGGGTTCATCTCAGAAAGGGGAAGACCTTCTCGAGCAAATGAGTCGTGAGGCAGGTAATGCCATCGGGTTTTTGCAGGAGCATCAATGGCAAACAAAACTATATTTTTTTGGGAAACAGATAGAGTGTTGAGTAATTCAGAAGCCAAATTGATTGGATCAAACGTATTTTGTGCAAAAGACCAACCCCATCCTAAAAAAAATATATAAAACAGTTTTTTCATTTCAACAAAGATTATCTAAATGTACCAAATTTTTTGGGTAAGAATAAATAATCTCTTTAGAGTTAGATTTTTATAAAAGTATTATCCTAAGCATAATTCATTATCTTATAAAGTTCACCATTTCGATTCCGCAAAGAATTGAGGCAATGATGTTTGTAGTGATTTTAAAATTTTATACAATCTGTTGACATTTAATTGATTAATTGACAATTTTCGGGAGATCTTTTTAAAGAAAACATTATTCTTAGTTATGAGTTTAGAGATTCAATTAGTTCCTCAATACCAGTTTTTAATTTTGTAATAGATTAAAATGAAATGAAGGTCAAGGAAAGAGATAAGAAATTTCTATCGGCTTTAAAGAGAGTTTACCATTCGGTTTCGAAAGCTCCAGCTTCAGCTAGTCCTATGGAGGTAAGACAGATCTGTACTGATCTCATTCACGAGGCATTTTCACTGACCAACATCCAAATCAAAGGGTCAGAATATTTGCCATATGAAAAGAACTCTATTTTTATTTATAATCATCTAAACAACCATTCTTACTACACCGAAGACGAGGGGTTTCAGATCACACTTGACAGTCATTTTATAAGCAGTATGGTTTTGTACAAATATTACAAGGATTCGGGCATTCGGGTGGTACGTCATTCGCTTCCAGAGGAAAAAAATCACAGGGCTTATTATGAAAGATTAAAATACATTAGAGTTTACGCCAAAAAATTTCTACCTACTGGGCTTGGAGAGGATCAGATCAAATCGGTCAACAAAACTTTTTATCCTAAAGCTATGAAAAACTTAAAACTAGGATCAGGATTGGTTTTTAGTCCCGAGGGAAATTCATATAAGACCGGAGACTCTCCAGGTGTCTTTAGACATGGGATCTTCAGATTGGCTTGTTGTATGGACCCTCAGCCTTTGATTGTTCCATTGGTTATGGCTAATTTTGATAAATTGGCCTCCAAGGATACTTTCAAATGTGAGATCAAGCCACCATTTCGTATGAGTGATATTGGAATAACAGACAAGAATGATAGAAACCTTCCCCAGGCTGTGGCATCTTTCAATGAGAAATATAAAAAATGGGTAAGTGTTCTAAAATCAGATAAAAAGGGTTTTGAATCTGAGATTGTCCAACTTGAAAAACGCGTAATTGAGAAAAAAAATCTAGATAATTTAGTGGTTTTTTATGGTAGCTCAACCATACGTTTGTGGAAAAGTATGGAAGAAGATTTTTCTGAAAGCAATACTCTAAACCTAGGTTTTGGAGGCGCTTTTATCGGTTCACTTTTACAACATTTTGAACGTTTGTTTACTTTCGATGCACCTAAAGCTATTGTATTGTATCTGGGAGGCAATGATTTGAGTTTGGGATGGACAGCCTCAAAAATCGTCGAAAAAATCAAAATACTAATCTCCAAAATCCATCGAAAGTATCCTATAAGCACTATAATTAATCTCAGTATCAAGCCATCTATGGAGCGAGTCGAACAATTGGAACAAATTATTGAAATCAACAAGGCGATGGGGGTTATGTCTAAGGAAAATACTTTTTTAAAACATATTGATTTTTTTGATGATATAATGGAAGCAGGAAAAGTTAATCCACGCTATTTTCTTAAAGACGGCTTACACTTTAATGAGAATGGGTATAATGTTTTAAAAAATCACCTTAAACCACATTTGTAAAATTCAGGTTTAATTAATCGTTTGGATAAATCTTAAAATATAAAATTTACGGCTTAATTATTTTGAAGTCAGTCCTCCTATGTTGAGAATGTTCCTCTTCAGATAGTTTACAACAATTACATTTATTAATCCAAACCTGAAAACCTTTTTTTCTAATTTTTTTTGCCATTTTTTGGGCTATAGAATAAGTGTTTGCCTGTCCTAGAATAAGATGGTATTGATCTTTTTCAGTCTTATTGACAATGATTTCATATCCTAGCTTCTGATATTTTTTTTGATGATGTATAGCATTGTTTAAATCTTTAAAAGAACCTCCTACGATTAAATAATCTAAAGTATTATTTCCAGAAATAGTATTTTCTCCATATCCCTTTCCAAAAATTCTATCGCTGTTTCCAATCTGTTTACTTACATAGTTAATGATGGTTTGATTCCTTTTTTGAGAGAGCTTTAAATTGTAATCTTTACTTCCCCTACAATCAGTATATGAACTTACCTCTATAATCATATCTGGATTTTCCTTCATGGCGTCAACCAAAGTATCAACGCGATCCTTATAATCCTTTAATAAATTTGATTTGTTGAAGTCATAAAAAATAGGTAAAAAAGTTTTTTCCATGCTTGAAGTTAACTTTTCAATTGAAACTTCAGAACGCCTAAGTAAAACCTTTGTAGATGGGGATTTACCGTATTTACTTTTAATGATATAGGAGAAAGAATCTTTTACCTTTGAAGGATCCTCATTTTTGTATAGAAATGAACCATTACTGTTGAATTTTAATGTCCCATGATGGACATCATTGACAAGCTCAGCTTCTTTTGAAAATAAAGATGTTAGTGGATCATAACTCAACATTTCTAGGTTGTCATTTTTTAGAACCCCATTTTGAGACATGATTAATGTGTCAATGGGGTTATAAATATAATGATCCTCTATACCCGATAATTTGGGTGTGAATTTAAATACATAAATATCGTCTTCTAAGTCATCAGTATTACGATTTGAGCTCATCATACCATATTCGAGTTGATCACTGAGTGAGAAGGAAAAATCATCCAATTTGCTTTGAAATGGAGCGGGTAAATTCATCACATACCATCTCACATCGATGGTGTTAATGGCCAATTTGAGAGATAAGCCTCCATCATCAGCTTTACTGCTGTAAAAAAGGTGATTTTTGCCGAATGCAAAAGGGAAAACTTCATCTCTAGTGGAATTGATATCGGGTCCAAGATTTACCGGTAAACCATATTTTTCATCACCTAGAATATCAACATAATACAAATCCATCCCTCCAAACCCACCAGGACGATCACTGGCAAAATATAACCTTTGATTTTGTAAATTCACAGAAGGGTGTATAGTTGAGTAACCTTTCAGATTGAATGGGAGGGCATGTGCAATTGGTTTTTTATTAATGTTATAATTAAAGCTATAGAGGTCTAGCTGAATAGTTTTTTGTTTTTGAGAACTTTTAGAACTCCTTGTAAAATAAAGAATTTGGTTAAGGCCATCCCAACTCGAGGGTCCATCTTGAAATACAGAATTTATTCCTAATTCAAAAGCTTTTGGTGATTGGGCTTGAAGATTTTTGGAGTCCCACTCTGCCTTATATAAGTTGTATATTGGGGTTCTTGAAATAATTTTTTTACTTAAACCTTTAGTGAACTCTTTAGATTGATTTTTCGTGTATATTAATAAATTTTTATCATTAAAATTAATCACATGGGCCCCGAATTCCGATCCCTCTGTATTGAGAGCTAAGGGAACCAATTTGTATAAGGGATTAACTGGATCAATAGGTTTATGGGAGTATTCTTCTATAGGTAATCGAATGGCTTTCCTTCGGTATTCATCTCTCAACTTTACATCATTGGAAAGATAAGAAGCAAAGTAGTAGTAATCTTTTACAAAGGCAGAATCGGAGTCTACCAGGGGTTTTAGGGTTCTTGCTGCCTCTTCTAGTTGTCCCCTTTGGGCATAAACCCTGGAAAAGTTTCTTCTCGACTTAAGAGGTATGGATTCTCCCATTTTAGAGTAGAGAGAAAATGCTTTATCGAAGTCTTTATTCATAAAATAATAATCCGCCCACTCCAAAATACGATTGTTTCTAGTAGAATTTTGTCCCATTAAACCATGACAAAAAAACAATCCGAGTAGCAGCAATAGGGTTCTCATAATTAGAATATTCTAGGTGAACGAAGCGCGGATCTTAGAGCAGGGATCAAATCAAAGCGCAACATAATTTCGTGGGTAGCATGGTTATTACTTATCACATTTCCCAATGCTGAAGTATTATAGGAATATCCTAAAGATATACTTTTATTGATATTTACACCGGCAATCAGTCCAAATCCACCCCCAAATTCATTGCTTGGAACTCCTTTTTCCAGCGTAGATCTTATTTGCGGACCAATCCAAAAAAGCTTGCTATATAATATGAGGATACTCAAATCGTAGGCGAAAGCAGCATCCTGGGTATGCTTGAACAAGGTACTGGGTTTTGCCTCAAAACTATCTGAAATCTTTAGCAGTCCTCCCAAGATTGCATAATAATGCTTTTGTGTGTTGAAATTTTCGTTCTCTATAAACCAAGGCACTGAAAATCCAACATACCACCGTGGCAGGTGATAGTAGAGCCCAAAACCTATATTAGATAAAAACTTTCCTTCATCATCAAAAGAAAAAGCTAAATCGTTAGGCGTATTAGTTTCAATGATGTTTTCATCGAAATTAAAATTAGTCATTCCTATTTTAATACCAACAGCCAGGAATGCATCATTAATTGAAAGGTGATAGGCCAAATCAATACCCACTCGACTAATGTTCGTCGGTCCAATTCTGTCATTTACACCGGAAAATCCGAAACCAATGTTTTTGGAAGTCATTTTATGATTGAAAGTAAAAGCCTGAGATTCAGGGGCACCAGGAAAATTCATCCATTGGGTTCTATGAAGTATTGCAAGTTGTGTATAATCTTTGGAACCAACATAGCCAGGATTTAGACTTTGGTGATTGAACATATACTGCGAGAATGTCAACTCTTGTTGTCCTTTAAGGGTTGAGGTAATACATAAAAGTATCAAAAAACCGATAAAAGAAGAAATGGTCAATTTCATGGAAATAAATATATTAAATAATTAATATGATATTTAAAACCCCATTGTGAACATAGATAATAAAACGTGTTAGTTTTAAATTACAATTTTAATCAGTAATTTTAAAAGGCTGCCCCAAACCATTAAAAAATGATAAAATTATTAAATGAGGGTTGTTTTTTTTAGGAATTTGTTTTCCTTAATGGGCCTGTTTGCTGTTCAATTCCTTTTTGCTCAGCTAAGTAAGGTTCACTATATCCCACCCATTGCCGCTCACGGAGCGGTAAATTCAAATGCATATCCTCTCGATCAGTATATTTACATTTCTACACCTTCAAATAATGATATAAATTATTCAATCACCCCCATCGGAGCCGCATTTAGTAGTATAATTTCAGATGTTGTCTCTAATTCATCTCCAAATGTACATTCAATAGGTTCTGGACCTACCAACTTTGCAATTGTAAATTCACAATTTTATGGAGGTAGGATTATCGATGATAAAGGATATATAATTACTGCAGATTCTCCCATATATGTTGCTTTGAGACTCAGAGCAAGCAGAAGTGGTGATAGTTCACCTGATCAAGCTGGAGCATTGGTAAGTAAAGGCTTGTCTGCATTGGGAACTTCTTTCAGATCTGGAACCTACACAAGTCAGAATCCTGGAGCCAATAACAGTAACTCCAATTATTTAAATTTTGTCTCAATGATGGCAACTGAAAATAACACCCAAGTTGTGGTAGATAATTTGGATAAAGCTTTGGACTTGGCTGGTATTGCCTCCCCCGGTGGTACAGGAACATTTTCACAAACTTTCACTTTGGATAAGGGGGAAACCTATCTAATTGCTGCAGAGGCTGAAAACGCCATTGCTAACAGAGATGGATTAATAGGTATTTCTATAGAATCAGACAAACCCATTGTAGTTAACAGTGGGTCTGCTAATGGAAGTTTTCATAACGGAGGAGGTAGAGATTACGGAATTGACCAACTCGTTGGTGCTGACAAAATAGGAAATGAATACGTTTTTGTTAGAGGCAGTGGATCAGATGGATGGGAGAATATTCTAGTAGTAGCTCACGAGGATGATACTGATATTTACCTGGATGGGGATTTATCACTTGTATTTGCCAATTTAGCTAAAGCTGGAGACTATGTTTTAATTGAGGGAAATGAATATAGAAATGGAGGATCAAATAGAACACTATATGTAAGTACATCAAAAAATGTTTATGCTTGGCAGGGTATTGGTGGAACAACCAGTGAGGCTAACCAAGGAATGTTTTTTGTTCCTCCACTTTCCTGTCAAAGTCAGGGTGAAGTTAACAATATTCCTTTTATTGATAAAATTGGAACAGCTAATTTCCCAGGATTTGTAACCATTGTCACTAATCAGACAGCATCTGTTACTTTTTCAGACGATGCAAATACTAATAGATCTCTAGACGATTTAAGTTTTGATGGTGGCGTTAGCGTTACAGGTCCAGAGCTTGTATCAGGTGTTAATTATAAAGCCTATATTATTGAAGATCTAAAGGGAAACGTTTCCATTTATTCAACAGAAGAACTTTATTGTTCATATTACAACCAAAATGGTCTTGCAACCTCAGGTGGTTTTTACTCTGGTTTTATTTCAGCTCCAGAAACAATTATTGAGTCACCTGTTTTAAGTGGAGAAGTATGTTTGCCCAACGTGCAATTGAGAGCATCAGGTTTGGATGTATATGATAGCTTTAAATGGTTCTATAATGATGGGAGTGGTTATGTAGATATTGGAGTTAGCATAAACCCTTATTTACCAAGTGCCCCGGGGTCCTACAGAATTAGAGCTGAAAAAACATGTGATGGGGTTATAACAAATGTAGCGTATTCCAAACCAGCCGTGGTGAGTAATTGTCCACCAGATTTTGATGGTGATGGTATAAATGATAATATTGACTTGGATTTGGATAATGATGGTATACTAAATGATTATGAATCTCTTGGGGATTATCAACTTGACATTTCTGATCTCAACGATCCCTTGATTATACAAACATCAACTATAACTATTGGAGGAGCATACACAGTCTCAAGTGTAATTGCCTCCGATAGTTCTATCATTCAAAATGGAATTGGAGAAATTACCTCTTCTCTAGCCTCTGGTGGGAATCAAAACCAAATGGAGTGGAACTTTAATGATCAAGTAAATTTTAAATTAATTCATAGCCTTACTAATAATCATTCATTTTTGGATGGCGAGTCGTTTGTCATATCAACAAGTTCAGTAAGCCAGAGTATCTCCCTATTAAATCCAAATAATGATTTATTGGTTGACACCAACTTTGATAATGACTACGAAAGTGGCCTTACCCTTCATTCCTCAAATGAAATAAGGTTCAGGTTTAATAGCTCAGTTACAACAAGTCCCACTTTTTCGTTTTTAGGTCAAAATATGAATAACCTTACTCTAACTCATGTTAACAGTGGAGTAACGACTTCAGTTTTTAATTGGAATTTATTATTACATCAAAATTTCTTAGATACTGATGGAGACGGTACCGCTGATTTCTATGACCTTGAAAGTGATGGTGATGGTTGTTCAGATGTAATTGAAGCAGGTTTTACGGACAGCGATCCTGTACCTGACGGAATTTTGGGAGCTTCTCCTGTTACGGTAAGTTCTTTCGGGCTAGTTGCTGGTTATGATGGGTATGTTGTGCCAAGAGATGCTGATCTCTCTGGAATCTATGACTTTCAGGAGGTGGGAAGCGCGGCTTTGGCTACTAACATCATTACACACCCCAATGTACAAGGTATTTGTTTAGGGGGTAGTGCGAATTTTGAAGTACAAACTGATCTATCTCAACCCGTTTTACAATGGCAAATATTTGATGGGACCGATTGGATTGATTTGAGTGACGATGGAACATACAGCAATACTAACTCCTCTGTAATGACAGTAACTCCTGCAGATAATTCATTAGATAACACCTCCTATCGTGTTACTGTGGCCAAAAGAAATTATCTGTGCAACCCTGTTATTTCTGATATAGCTTTGCTCAATATGGAACCTCCAAAAGTTTTTACTGTAGAACCGGGGTTATTTAACCTAAGTGAGACGGATTCCTCTACTTTATTTAATATTACACTTAATGAAGCACCTACCTCTAATGTGATTTTGGATATATCCAATCCTGATATTACTGAGGCAATAGTTTCCCCTACTCAGGTAACCTTCACTCCTGCCAATTGGAATGTTGCTCAATCTGTTTCTATAATACCTATGGAAGACGGACTCTTGGATGGTGACCAAATCATTTATCCCACTGTTTCGGTCAATGTTGGCTTGACCCAAAACTGCTTTACTAATGCCGAAGCAAAGACAGTTACATTATCGATTTTGGACGTAAATTCGGCAGGATTTGACATTGTTGTTTTGGACAACATTTCAAGTGAAAATGGAGATGAAGCTTCTTTCTCTATAAAACTGTTATCTAAACCATCAGGTATTGTGAGACTTGACTTATCCTCGAGTGACCTGACCGAGGGACAGTTAGGAATTGACTATGTTGAGTTTAATCCTTTTAATTGGGATTCCCCCCAAACGATAATAGTAACTGGTTTACCTGATCCTATACCGATTAAGGATGGTAATATTGCTTATCAAATAATTACTGGAAATGTCAGTTCAACTGATGCTAATTATGATCTATTAGAGGGTAATTCGGTTGACAATGTTGATTTTATTAATCAAGATAATTTAGGTCCAGGAATTGAATTGACCGTTGTAGGTGGATCACCAGTAACAGATGAAAATGGGAGTTCATTTGTCGTTCAGTTTAATTTACTTTCTCAACCCTTTGGTGGAGCTGACGTAACCTTTGGATTGTCAGTTTCTGGAGATCCGGGAGAAGTATCACTATCAGCATCATCAGTTACCATCTTAAATGCAGATTGGAACAAACCCTTTAATAATCAAATTACTATAACAGGTCAGGATGACGCATTGATTGATGGAGATATTTTCTTGGTTTTAGAAACTGCTGACCCCAGCTCAGCCGATATGGTTTATGATAATTTGGAGGAGTTTGATATAGCAGATTTAATCTTTCGAAATTTAGACAACGATCAGCCTGGATTTTCTGTTGGAGCTATCTCAAACAATCTGAGTGAAAATGAAAATATAGCTAGTTTCACTGTTGTTTTGGATATCAAACCTAATAGTGATGTCTTTATGAATATTAACTCTAATGATGCTGGAGAAGTTAGTGTAGATTCAAATTCCCAACAGTTACAATTTACTCCAATGAATTGGAATATTCCTCAAACGGTTTTGGTATCAGGAGAAGATGATATGGTCATTGACGGAGATCAGCTAACTAAAATTATAGTATCAGTCGATAATGGATCCGACCCCAATTTTTTGACCGAGCCCTCCCAACATCTTGATGTAATCAATATTGATAATGATAATGCCCAAATCATCATAGATACGATTGATCAATTAAGTGGCGAGGATGGTTCGTTAGCAAGCTTTTCGGTTCGCCTTAGTGCTGTCCCCTCTGCGCCAGTCGAGGTTAACTGGGCAAGTTCTAATATCAACGAGGGCGACCTTTCAAGTTCTACAATCGTATTTTCAACTACCAATTGGAATCAGCCACAAGTCATTACGGTCAGTGGTATTGACGACCTAATTCCCGTCAATGACGGTGCTATTAATTATAATATTTTTGTCACTGCTATTTCCAGTACAGATCCTAATTTTGGGAACATTATTCCTGCAAGTATAGCTAACGTACAAATGATAAATCAGGACAATGATTTTGCTGGAGTGTTGGTCCATCTAATAGATAAAGACAATCAAACCAATGAAAATGGTGATCAAGTTAGGGTTGGTTTTTCACTAAATACAATGCCCATGGGTGATGAAGATGTTACTTTACCTGTTGTTCTCCAAAATAATGTTGATGAGATAGCTTTATTAGAAACAGAGATCATTATCGAGAACCAATATTGGGATGATCCAACGTCCAATATACTCACACTTTATGGTTTGGATGATTTTTTATTAGACGGAAATCAGCAAGTAAACTTTGTAACAGGAGATCCTAAGTCTGTTGATTCAGCTTATGACCAATTGAACGACTCCTCAGTGGCAGATTTGATTTTGGTTAATTTAGACAATGATTTTCCAGGAATTCTCCTAAGTGGTGCAATAATTCCAATGATTCCCGCTGAGTCTGGAAATGTTACTACCACTTACAAACTTTCATACCCCTTGAGTGAATCAAACTCTTCAACGATTTTATCAATTAAATTGAATGCTCAACCCAATGCCAATGTTATTATTAGTTTTACAATTCCCGATCCTACTGAGTTAGCTCTAAATAAAGCTTTTTTGACCTTTACCCCCCAGAATTGGGATGATCCTCAACCCATAACTCTTATCGGAGTAGATGATTACCTTTTTGACGGTGATATTTTGACCAACCTATTAATTTATGTTGATCCCTCAAGTACTGATCCTGATTATTTGACTGCTGATTTAATTACTGTTGATTTAATAAATCAAGACAATGATATAGATTATGATAATGACGGTCTACATGAAGTCTTTGACAATTGTCCTCTCGAATTTAATCCTGATCAAATAGATATAGACGGAGATGGTATTGGAGACATTTGTGACGCTGATATTGACGGAGATGGCGTGACAAATGCTCAAGAAGCTTTAGATATGACCGATCCTAATGATAACTGTGATTTTTTTAATGATAGTATAAGCCTAATAATTACATCTGATCTCGATTGTGATCAAGATGGTGTACCAAACGATATTGACCTAGATGATGACAATGATGGCATTTTGGATACAGATGAAACATACGACGATTTTGATTCTGACGGAATTGCAAACAACAGGGATTTGGACAGTGATGGAGATGGATGTTTTGATGTTAAAGAAGCAGGATTTGAAGATCCAGATCAAGATGGAATACTAGGAAGCAGTCCAGTGGAGGTTGATGCTTTGGGTAGAGTCATCTCAAATTCTGGTTATGTTACAGCTCAAGATAGGGACAACTCCGGTAAATTAGACTATTTAGAATTACCGAGAAGTCCAAAATTTTTAATGCAACCACCATCTTCAATGATTGTCATTCCTCATGAAGATATGAAACTAACAATAGATATTGAGAATAGCCAAATGTTTGATATTCAATGGCAAATTTTGGAACCCTTTGCTACACAATGGCAAGATTTGGTAACATCTGAAGCATTTACGGGGATTGATTCCGAAAATTTAGTTTTACTTAACCCAAAAGAATCATTGGTAGAATCCAAGATCAGAGCTGCAATAAGCTCAAAAAACTTTTCCTGTGATCAATCAAACTTTTCACAAGAAACAACTCTCAGATATCAATCTCTGAATATACCAAATGCTTTTTCACCAGATAATGACGGAGTAAATGATAACTGGGTTATAGAGGGGTTGGGGCAATTTCCTAATCACGACCTCAGGATTTACTCTCGTTGGGAGACCCTTATTCTTAGCGAGGCTCCATATCAAAACGATTGGAATGGTGAATCAAGAACTTCCTATTCCAACTCGCATGAACAAAATTTACCAGAGGGGACGTATTTTTACATTTTAGATTTAAGAAATGGACAGACGCCTTTAAAGGGTTTTATATATTTGAAAAGATAATTATATATACTCTTATTTTAGTATGAAAAATTATTTTTGGCTTTTTCTCTCCGTTATTTGGAGTGGATTAATTCTTTACCTTAGTTTTTTTAACCCAATAAGTGATAATTCAAGTAACCCTTGGTTTGAAAACCAAGATAAAGTTGGACATCTTGTGTTTTATGCTGTGTTTAGTTTTATTTTAATCAAAATGTTCAGTTTAGAAATTATAGTCAAAAATTCTATTGTATCAGGAGCTACCGTAGCATTCATTTTTGGTGTCCTTATTGAATTTTCCCAACATTTTTTTACCCTCGATCGCGATGGTAATTTTTTGGATGTTTTTGCAAATTTTTTGGGAGTTCTATTTCAAGTGATATTGATCAATAGCTTTCCAGATTTTTTTTATCACCATACAAAAAAATGATATCACAAATTAAATTTCATAAAGTATTATTAAAAAAAAAATTCCCCCTAGCCATCAGTCGTGGGGTAAAAGGAGATTCACATAATCTTTTCTTATCCTATCAAAAAGACGGATTAATAGGATGGGGAGAAGCTGCTCCCGGTAAAAATGAAAATGCTGAAACAGTGGAAGAAATTCAGAATCAGCTAGAAGCTTTTCTTGAGCATGGGATCGAATCCAAAACTACTGAAGAACTAAACCAAACAGCAAAACAAATGGGAATAGCTCCATGTGCTTACGCGGCTCTTGATATCTCACTTTGGGACTGGAAAGCCAAAAAAGCTAAATTACCTTTGCATCAACTTTTAGGTTTCCCACAACCCACTGTTCCCACTTCACTTACGCTTGGTATCATTCCCCCAGAGCAGGTCCGAGAGAGAGTACAATTGATGTTCAAAAACTCCTCTGCAAAAGCATTAAAGATTAAACTTGGCTCTCCTCTGGGAATCGAAGCTGATCAACAAATGTTTTCGAAAGTACTTGAAAGCGTTAAAAAATATCAGCTCAAAATTAGAGTGGATGCTAATGGGGGTTGGTCCACAAAAGAAGCTATCTTCATGATGAAATGGTTGGCCACAAGGGGGGTAGAATACATCGAACAACCCTTGGAGGAAGGGCAAGAATCCGAGCTTCAATATATCTATTCTAATCGTCCACTGCCAATCTACATTGACGAATCTTGCAGATATGCTGAAAATGTAGGCAAATGGGCCAACTATATTGATGGTATCAACATGAAATTGATGAAATGTGGTGGAATCACTGAAGCCCTGCTTATTATTCGCAATGCTAAAAAATATAAACTTAAAACAATGATTGGTTGTATGAGTGAATCTTCAATTTCTATAGCTGCCGCAGCAGCTCTTTCCGGAGTAATTGATCAAATAGATCTGGATTCTCAATATAATTTAGTGCCTGACCCTGCTTTGGGGATTCAATTGATCAACGGTGTCACCACTCCAGACTTCGTTCCCGGACATGGCGCAAAACTTAAACCTGAATACCATGCTTAAACCTAATCAAAAAGTAGCGATATATATGGAAGGTTTTATCCATAGTGACTATGGCAAAATGGGGTTAGGTGTTGCCCGTTATCTTCAAAATCGTATTGTAGGAATCATCGATTCCAAACATGCAGGAAGTAATATTAACAAGGAACACCCCATCGAAAGAGACATCCCTATATATGAAAATTTAGATGAAGTAATTGACCAAGGAGCTGAAGTGCTTATATTAGGTATTGCTCCTTCAGGTGGAAAAATTCCCAATTCGTGGCTTCCCATTATCAAAAAATCCTTGAGTCTGGGCTTAAGTATTATTAATGGTCTTCATGAAAGTATTGCATATAGATTCACTGAGCAAATTCAAAATTCTAACCAATGGATTTGGGATGTTAGAGTCCCGCAATTTACCCCTCAAATTGCATCAGGTCGTGCATTACATTTGAACAATAAACGTCTTTTAATGATTGGAACTGACATGGCTTGTGGTAAAATGACCGCCGGTCTTGAAATTTATCGTTGGACCCAACAAAAAAATATTGATGCTGCTTTTATCGCTACAGGACAAATTGGTATAACATTAATGGGGAGTGGTATTCCATTAGATGCAATTAAAGTAGATCATGCCTGTGGTGCAGTAGAACAAATGGTTATGAGTCATAAAGACAAATCTTTGATTGTCATTGAAGGACAAGGATCTATATTACATCCAGGTAGTACCGCTACTCTTCCCTTGATGCGGGGTAGTTGTCCCACCCATATGATTCTTTGTCATCGCGCTGACAAAACCCATTTGAGAAAACCAGATAGTGTCAAAATTCCCAATTTAAAGGATTTTATTAATTTGAATGAAGCAGTTGCCTCTGTTGCAGGTACCTATGGAAATCCAAAAGTGACAGGAGTAGCGGTCAACACGGTTAAATTATCTGAATCAGAGGCCCAACAGTACATTTCCAATTTAGAAAGCAAGTTGAATGTTCCCGTTACAGATGTTATTCGATATGGTGCAGAGAAAATAGTCAAGGATTGTATATAAACTATTTACAGTGATAATCCGCTGCTCGGGTAGCGATTTGGTTGTCAGGTTTTACATTTACCTTGTATCCCAAAGAATTGGCCCAACCTTTGGTGGCTGAGATTAATTTATTGGATTTGAAACTCTCATCGCTGTTGTAATCCATATCAATCTCAACCCGAACGCTCACTTGATGAGTAAGCCACTCGGCTACATCAATACTGATCTCAGCCTCATGCCATAAACGTTTCCACATATCCGAAATCAAAACCTCCTGCTTTTTACTAAGGATATAGTGTACTCCCCTACTTCCATAACGGTATGCAATTACCGTTGCATATTTTGTAGATTTGCCAACATTTTGAGAATCAGACCCAATGTGGATTTGAACGTTAGGGTGCTTTTTAAGAATATCAAGGGTATGCTCAATGGGGTCTAATCGTTGGCCATAAATATCTTTGAATATCCTCATAAATAAAAACGAAGATAGGGAAGCCATATAAAAAAATGGTTTTATTTTTGAGATAAGAATATGCTTTACGAAATAATTTTTAATCTTTTCAATTCGGGAATCCTGCTTTTTTGGTTGCTACTTTTGGTGTTTCCAAATATGAGTTTCACGCAGAAAGTTATGGCTTTTCCATGGGTTCCTCTGGTCATATCCATGGGCTATATATATTTTCTGACTTCCACTACTGGAACCTTTTCAACCGATTTATCCTCCCTTACCAGTTTAACTAAAATGTTTCAAAATGCTGAACCACGTGGTGTAGCTGCAGGATGGTTACACTATTTGGCTTTCGATTTTTGGGTAGGTTGTTGGATGCTCAAAAACAGTCAGGAGAAAAATGTGAAACACCTATGGATGATATTGCCTTTACTTTCTACTTTGATGTTGGGCCCAGTTGGAATTTTACTTTATACCTTGGTACTTTTGACCCAAAAAAAATTATTTACTAAATCCATATGACCAATTCCTTTTTCTTGCTTTCTTTAGCTTTAGGAGTTGCAACTGGTGCCTTGGGAGGCTACATCTCCGAAAAAAAGGGAAGAACCCATCGCTTCGGGTTTATCATTGGCTTTCTTTTTGGTTTATTTGGTGTTGCTGGATTGATGCTGATGAAAAACAATGTCAATGAAAAAAAAAACTAAAGAGAATATTCCCTATTAAATTACTCCCACCCAATATCAAAGGATATACGACAAATAGCCAAAGGCCATCTTTAAAATTTAAAGCATTTGCATTACCCAATTGGTTTATAAAGTCGTACCATGTCTTTAGTCCTAATTGAGTGGCTAAATAGTTGGCCATGATGGCTACGATCAAAATCATCAATCCTACAAAATATAACTTAATCAATTCCATAAATTCATTTAATTTGTAAATAAGCTCTTAGAAATGAAATTCAAAACGCTCATCAAAATTCTTCTTTTACTCTTATCATTGGGGTGTTTTTATGTGGTTTATTTAATGTACTCTAAATTGTCTTTTATCGATACACCTTATCTATATGGAGGGATCGTGCTTTTGATGATCGGACTTTTGCTTCACTTCAAAAAATAACTCTATTCTTTAATAAGAATATAAGTTGCCCTCACTCCAGTAGCTAGATTCCACTGGTTGGCAGCTGTCATATCACCATTTTCGTCATATACCCTGACCTCCGCAGTGTTGGGGCCCGAAGAACCTTGGTTGAGTGCTACAAAATCAATTTTGTTAAAACCGGGAATCAATTCAATAGTCAAGCCAACAAATCGCTCCACCAATAAAACATTTGGTTGAATCACCTTATCGTTGTGAAGAATTCTTACTCGATCCCCATCAGGGTATTCGTGGTCTCTGAATATAATTCTGGCTTTGTCTCCTCCAATCCTGTAATCACCCATGTATTGGTTCGTTCTAAATTTGTTGGGATCTTTCCCAGCTTCAATTCCTTTTCCTTTGAGTTTTGAAAGATAAATATCTCCCGCATTTAGAAATCTTTCCTGTTCTTCCATATTTATCTTAGAGCCTTTATCATCAAGTTTAGGATCGGTCATATCCAAAGGTTTCTTCAAAAAATCACCTCTCAAAAAAGGGCTATCCTCAGCGGGAGGCTGAAAAAGGGAGTTAGAATTATCACCATCGTTTGGTGGAAAACTAAAAGAGGAGTTGTTATTTTCGATTTGTGAAAATGCAAACTCAAAGCACAATATCAAGCCAACCCAAAAGGATGTTGAAAGAAACCTAACCTTGGTTCCAATTAGAGCGTTGTGAAATGAATTAAAAAAATAATTCAAGCACATAAAAGCAATTTTTTATACAAACCTATTAAAAATACACAACAGAGGTATTGTTTAACAATATTTTATCAGTGTTTATAGATTAATGGTTAATTTGGTTGTTTAAATAATATAAAATGGATTTAGTAGGAATCGATTGGGCAATTATAATTAGTTTTTTTTCAATCTCCCTATTTATAGGGATTTGGGTTTCTAAAAGGGCAGGATCATCCAGCGGTGAATTTTTTCTTTCTGGGCGTAACATGCCATGGTGGTTATTGGGGGTATCTATGGTAGCCACCACTTTTTCAACTGACACCCCCAATTTGGTGACGGATATTGTCCGAAACAACGGAGTTTCGGGAAACTGGGTCTGGTGGGCCTTCCTGATTACCGGATTGCTTACAGTATTTGTTTATGCCAAATTATGGCGCAAGTCAAACGTAAAGACAGATATTGAATTTTATGAATTCCGCTATGGTGGCAAGCCTGCGAGCTTTCTTCGAAAATTCAGAGCACTCTATTTGGGGGTACTCTTCAATGTGATCACCATGTCCTCCGTAACCTTGGCAGCAATAAAGATCGGGGGAATCATGCTGGGCTTAGAGCCCTGGCAGACTGTTGTCAGCGCAGGTTTGGTAACAGTTGCTTTCAGTGCACTGGGAGGCTTTAGAGGGGTACTTTACACTGATCTTTTATTGTTTGTAGTTGCCATGGCAGGATCTATTGGCGCAGCCTACTACCTTGTAAATCTTCCTGAAGTAGGAGGCATGAATGCGCTTTTAAACCACGAGAACGTTAATGATAAATTATCTATTCTTCCTGACTTTTCAAACACAGACGCATTAATCACACTGTTAATTATTCCTTTGGCAGTGCAATGGTGGAGTTCCTGGTATCCAGGTGCAGAACCCGGAGGTGGGGGATACATCGCCCAGCGGATGTTGGCTTCCAAAGATGAAAATCACGCCATTGGAGCCACATTCTTCTTCAACATCATGCACTACGCATTGCGTCCCTGGCCATGGATCTTAGTCGCCTTGGCCTCTTTGGTGGTTTTTCCTGATCTAGCAAGTATTAAAGAAGCCTTTCCTAATATCGCTGATGATAAATTGGGACACGACTTGGCCTATTCTGCCATGCTCGTCAAACTACCTCCCGGGCTGATAGGTTTAGTTTTGGCCTCCCTAATCGCTGCCTACATGAGTACTATTTCCACACAACTCAACTGGGGTTCCTCTTATATGGTTTACGATTTCTATCAAAATCAAATTAATCCAAATGCATCCGAAAAAAGGTTAGTTGCTGTGGGAAGATTTTGTACCATTGGGCTGATGATCTTCAGCGCACTATTGGCATTGCTATTACAAAGTGCCTTACAAATTTTTGACATTCTCCTCACCTTTGGTGCTGGAACTGGTCTTATTTTTATTTTGAGATGGTTTTGGTGGCGAATCAATGCATGGAGTGAGATCTCCGCTATGTTTGCTTCTGGAATTTTATCCATCCTACTAAAAACCACTAGTCTGGGAGCCTATTTTTTTGGAGCTGAATCAGGACTCCTCCCCTCTTGGTCCGAATATCCGTTTGTTGTTCTAGTAACTTCGGCCATCTGGATTACGGTAACCTATATGACCCCTGCTGAAGACAAATCTGTACTCCAAACTTTTTATCAAAAAATCCAACCAGGTGGACCCGGTTGGAAAAAAGTCATTGATGAGGCAGAAAAAGAAAACATCAATATCACCGATAACAGTCAGGGGTGGAGTGTCCCTTCAGGAATTACCGCCATGTTGCTGGGTTGTGTAATGATCTACGGTGCCATGTTTGCAACTGGGTATTGGATATATGGGGAGTATACACGAGCGAGCATAATCACTCTGATCTCTGTTGTTTTTGCAGCTTTATTGGTACGAACTTGGAAAAAGGTCAGGGTTAAGGTGATATGAACCTAGCCCAAAAGTGCACCAGCAATTGTTGCCGACATAAGAGAGACTATCGAACCGCCAACCATCGCTTTCACCCCCAGTTCACTCAGGTTTTTTCTTTGGCCTGGAGCCAGAATACCTATCCCCCCGATCTGAATACCGATTGAAGCAAAATTGGCAAAACCACATAACATATAGGTTGCCATTACCACCGACTTTTGGTAGCCAAAATGCAAAGCATTGTCCAGCTGTTTTAAATCGGCCAGTTGAACATAGCCTACAAACTCGCTCGCTACTATTTTTATCCCTAACAGTTGGCCCATAAGTGCCATATCCTCGGTCGCAACCCCAATGATCCACATCAGAGGAGCGAATAAATAACCCAAAATAAATTCTATCGAAAACTGATCGTAAGGGGTATTTTGGGCCACCCACATATTTAGCCCCAAGGCGTCACCGATCGCGGAAAAAACACCATTCAACATAGCTATCAAAGCAATAAATACCAACAACATTGCTCCCACATTTACCGCCATTTTTACCCCTTCTGTGGTTCCGTTGGAAATGGCATTGAGAAGGTTATTCCCAGCACTATTAGAGGGCACATTAATTAACTCCGGTATTTTGTCCTTTTGAGGAAACATGATCTTTGCAATGACCACAGCACCTGGTGCAGCCATGACCGATGCCGCCAAAAGGCTTTTGGCAAATGCCAAACGTTCAAGCGGATCATCTCCGCCAAGAAAACTAATATAGGCGCCCATTACACTTCCCGCCACGGTAGCCATACCTCCCACCATAACCAAAAACAACTCCGATCGGGTCATTTTTTCCAAATAAGCCTTGATTAAAAGTGGAGCCTCGGTTTGTCCCAAAAAAATATTTCCTGCCACAGCCAAACTCTCCGATCCTGAAATCCCCAAAAACTTTTGCAGACCCCAGGCCAATATTTTAACCAAATTTTGTATTATACCTAAATAATAAAGCAAAGACGTTAGTGCAGAAAAAAAGATGATGATCGGAAGCGCCTGAAAAACGAAAATAAAACCATACTGATCTACATCACCAAACTCCCCTAAAAGCATTTTGGTCCCGGCTTGGGTGTATTCCAATAGCTTTACAAAAAAACTGCTGATGTATTCAAAAAAAATTTTGATCCATGAGATTTTGATTACGCCAATGGCGATGATCAACTGAGCAAGAAGACCCAGTCCCACTATTTTCCAGGGAATATTCTTTCGGTTATTACTCAAGGCACAGGCAATCAGTATCAAAATCAACATACCCATAACACCCCTTGTGAGAGACTCCAGACTCAAACCTTGATGAGGGATTATTTCCACGTCTTTTAATCAATTTTAAATACTGACCAGAAAAAATCATTTCCTCATTGAGGAAGATTTTTTTTTAAGATCTCTTTAGCCAACATACATTAACAATCAGTTGAATTTTTCAATATAAATATCGGGTTTATTTCGATATCATTTCCAAAATCATATCACGAGTGGTTATCAATTTTATTTGATGGACGGAGTCTTTGTATTGGCCGGAAGAAAGTATTTTTTCCAGTTCGTGAAGCAGCTCCTCGGCCGTAGGATTTTTTTTCATTTAATATATTTAAAAAACATAGGTACATCTATTAATAATAACTTTGAGTGGGCTTGTGCAGTAAAAGAAATTTTATCAGCCTCCCACACCCCAAAGGCGTCACGTTGTTCAAGCACTTTATTTCCTACTTTAAAAGTTCCTTCAATTACAAATAAATAGACCCCGTTTCCTTCTTTTTTAATTCGGTATTCTGTTTCGGTAGCCCTGTCAAAATCTCCTAAATGAAACCAAGCATCTTGATAAATCCACATACCATCATCGTCTGCATGGGGAGATAATACTTGATATAAGGCATTATTTTTTTTCAATTCAATGATCGATTTTTGATCATAGCGTGGCTCCACATTTTGAGTTTTGGGGATTACCCAAAGCTGAAGCAAATTGATGGGTTTACTTTTACTTTTGTTGTATTCACTATGATATACTCCTGTACCTGCACTCATCACCTGTATTTCCCCTTGGTTGATAGCTCCTATATTACCCATACTGTCTTTGTGTTCCAAATCTCCTTCCAAAGGGATAGTAATGATCTCCATATTATCATGTGGGTGTGTTCCAAAACCCATTCCTGGAGCTATAATATCATCGTTTAGCACCCTGAGCGCACCAAAATTCATTCGCTCGGGATTATAATAATTAGCGAAACTAAACGAGTAAGTAGCATTCAGCCATCCATGATTTGCTTGACCCCTTGTTTCGGAAGAATGATATAAGGTTTTCATTATTAGTATTTACAAATATTGTATCTACAAATATATATTAATTTTTGGAATCCCCTGCTTTTTTTTGAACTTCATTTACCGCATCAATAAGCTCTTTTTTTGCGTCAAGGTATTGGATAAGGGCTTTAACCTTGGCCTCAGTTTCCTTTTTTTCTCTCAATTTACCCTTTTCCTCTGCAATGGTATATTGGATTTCCTTGTAGGTAGAAAAAACAAAACCTAATATAATAGCCACTGCTATGAGGATGGCTAATATTTCCTCTGTGTCGTTTAGATTTAACATGTTGAAAAACTACTCTAAATTAAGAATTCCAAACTATCTTTGTAATCAAAAGAATTCAAATATTTTCCTTATGATAAAATTCTCCAATATTTTACTGGGACTATTAGTTATTATTACCTTAAGTCTTCAAGCCCAAGACAGCCTACAACAAAAAATTTCCCTCAAGGGAATTACCCTGGATGCCTTGAGGATCAAAACCCCAAAACGCGTCATCCCTTTTGCGATTAGTCACCAAAGTTTTAAAGCCCCGCAATTGGGCTTACAGCAAAATTCTCTTCAGGATTATCTTAGCACAGTTCCAGGGTTATATGCTCAAAACACTCAGAATTTTGCCCAAGACCTGCGACTGTCCATCAGAGGTTTTGGCGCGCGATCGGGTTTTGGAATCCGAGGCATACAATTGATCGTGGACGGCCTACCCGAAACCACTCCCGATGGTCAGGGGCAATTGGACAACCTCCCCCTGGGACTGATTCAATCCCTCACCGTGCTAAGAGGACCTGCATCTTCTTTTTATGGCAATGCCTCTGGTGGGGTGATTCAGATCAATACTTTGAAAGATTTTGAAGAAAATTTTGTTCGTCTTCGGCTACAGGGAGGCAGTTACTCTGCCAGAAATTTGGCCGCCACTGTTGGTCTAAAGAATAATAAAACGAAGGCTATTTTTTATCAAAATCATAGCGAATCGAAAGGTTACCGCAACCACAGCCAATACAAGCAACAAGTTTTCAACGCCAGGGTTTGGCACGATATTTCTGATAGTTCTCAAATTCGTTGGCAATTTAACTATACCCATAGCCCCTATGCCCACGATGCAGGAGGTATTAATATCACCATGGTGGAAGAAAATCGAAAGCAGGCGCGCACCCAAAATGAAAGCTTTCAAACCTATGAAACGGTGGATCACCTTAAAACAGGGCTTCAATGGGAAAAACAAATTAATAACAAACTACGTTGGGATAACTATGTCTTTTATGCCCATCGTGATTTTGTTGGACGATTACCTTTTGGATTTGGAGGCTTTGTAGACCTCAAAAGAGACTACTACGGTTTGGGTTCCGCTTTGGAATACCAACCCAAAAACAATCACCGTATACAAGTCCGTTTTTCGCTGGCTGATCAAAAAGACCACCGACAACGTTTTCAGAATCTCAATGGATCACCGGGTGAAAATACCCTCAACCAAAACGAGCTTTTTTTCAATACCGCTTTAAGTTTTCTCGACGAAATGAAATGGAGTTTCGGACTCCTCCGACTGGGTATGCGCTATGACCTCCAACGCCTAGGTACACAGCGTGAAATTGATGAGGTACAACTCAATAGTTTTAATCCGAGTATAGGATTTACCTTCACCCAATGGGGAAAACATGTGATGTTTGTCTCTTATTCCACCAGTTTTGAAACCCCCACCTTGAATGAGCTTTCGGCCAATCCCAGTGGCAATGTTGGTTTCAACCCCAACCTTTCTCCGTCCAAAGCCCATAACTTCGAATGGGGGTGGCGATATACAACTCCTGAAAACACAATAGAAGCCACAATCTATGCCATAAATACCCAAAATGAAATTTTGCCCTACGAATTGGCTACTTTCCCCGACCGTGATTTCTATCGCAATACCGGGTCCACCACCCGAAGAGGTATCGAACTTTTTTGGAAATACCAAAAAGGACGCTGGGAATGGCTAGTTTCCTACAACTACGCCCATCTAAAGTTTGACAATTATACATTGGGTGACCAAAACCTCTCTGGAAAATACTTACCCGGGGTACCCCGCCAGCAATTCAATGCTGCTCTGCAATACAATTTTTCCGAGGGATGGGGAAGTACTTTTCATACTCAGTACTCCGGTAATCTTTACGCCGACGATGCTAACCAAACATTAGTGGACGACTACTTATTGACCAATTTCCGGTTTTGGAAGTCCTATGACAATCTCTCCTTTTTTGGTGGAATCAACAATCTGCTCGATACAGCCTATTTCGACAACATTCGAATCAATGCTTTCGGTAAAAGATATTACGAACCTGCTCCTTTGAGAAATTTTTACCTAGGAATGAGTATTAACTTTTAAAGCACATTATAGCTCAACTAAATTATTGATTTAACTTTTTTAAAAAATTATAGTGGGTTCCTAATAGGTTGATTGATTAATTATCAAGATTTTAAAAAAATTATACATTAAAGGATTCCATTTCCTGACTTTTGCTATGAAAAAATTTTGATTTCGTCGCTTTTATGATATAATTAACATAAACAACATTGCGCTTTAGCATATTAAGTATTAGAATAAACGAAATTTTAGGGAAATAATAGCTATTTAAGTTAGGCTATAGATCATTTTTTTATCCTGCGATAGGCTTTAAAATAATTTACTTTTTTTCAATTAAAAACATCAACATTAATAAAACAGACCTATAAAAAGTCTCCAAAAGTTTTGGTACCTTTTTTATTTATAAAATCTTTGCATTACATGCAGATAGATATTATTACCCTCTTTCCGGAACTACTCAAGAGTCCATTCGAGGCATCGATCCTTAAACGTGCCATTGAAGCAAAAAAGGTATTAGTTAATTTCCATATGCTTAGAGATTATGCTGAGAATAAACAAAAACAGATAGACGATTATCCCTTTGGAGGTGGTGCAGGAATGGTCATGAAGATCGAACCCATAGACCGTTGTATCAGCCAACTCAAAAAAGAAACAAAATACGATGAGGTCATATACCTTACGCCCGATGGTAAAAAACTCAACCAAAGTATATCCAATAATCTGTCAACCAAAAAAAACATCATAATCCTATGTGGACATTACAAAGGGGTAGACCAAAGGGTAAGGGATCATTTAATCACTCGTGAAATTTCGATAGGTGACTTTGTTATCTCCGGTGGTGAATTGGCTGCAGCGGTTTTGTGCGATAGTATTATTAGACTTATTCCTGGTGTGTTGGGAGATGAATCCTCTGCTTTATCTGATAGTTTCCAAGATGGATTATTAGCACCACCAATCTACACACGTCCTGCAACCTATAAAGACTGGAAAGTTCCAAAAATACTAACCTCAGGAAACACTCCAGAAGTAGAAAACTGGAGAGAAAACCAAGCCTTGAAAAAAACTAAAAAAATTAGACCAGACTTAATAGACGATTCCGATTAATTTTTTTGCTTTAACAAGATATGGAAGTTGTTTAAATCAAAAATTGTCTTAAATTTGCAACCATTAAAATCGGATCTGTCCAATTCAAATTAATGGAAGCACTAGTTAATTTCGTTCAAGAAGAGTTTATCCAAAAAAAAGAGTTCCCAGAGTTCTCTGCCGGAGATACTATAACTGTCTATTATGAAATTCGAGAAGGGGAAAAAGTAAGAATACAATTTTTTAGGGGTGTAGTCATTCAAATCAAAGGACAAGGACTTTCTAAATCCTTCACCATCAGAAAAATGTCAGGGACAATTGGAGTAGAAAGAATTTTTCCAATCAATCTCCCCACCGTTCAAAAAATTGAAGTGAATAAAAAAGGTAAAGTAAGACGTTCAAGAATTTACTATTTCAAAGAACTTAGAGGTAAGAAAGCTAGAATTAAGGAGCAATAAATAAATAAACCGCATTAAAGCGGTTTTTTTGTATTACAAAAAGCACAAATCTAAGGTCTAACTATGCTGTTCCTTCATTATATTTGTCTAAACTAAATTGAATTCAAAATGTCGAAAATTGTAGTCGAGCATCCGGTCGTTGAGATTGACGGTGACGAAATGACTAGGATCATCTGGAAATTTATCAAAGAACAACTGATACTTCCCTACTTGGATATCGAACTTTTGTATTATGACCTTAGTATAGCTTCAAGAGATGTTACAGATGATCAAATTACCATTGATGCTGCAGAGGCCATCAAAAAATATAAAGTGGGTATAAAATGTGCCACGATTACCCCCGATGAAGATCGTGTAAAAGAGTTTGGGCTCAAAAAAATGTACCGCTCACCCAACGGAACTATTAGAAATATTGTTGGCGGAACGGTTTTTAGAGAACCAATTATAATGAAAAACGTACCCCGCTATGTTCAAGGCTGGACCAAACCCATTTGTATCGGAAGGCATGCTTTTGGAGATCAGTATAAAGCCACAGATACTATCATATCGGGTAAAGGAAAACTTACCATGACCTTTACCCCCGAAAATGGGAGCGATCCCATCACTTGGGAGATCTACGATTTTCAGGAAGGTGGAGTTGCCATGAGCATGTACAATATTGAATCATCTATTTACGGGTTTGCGCGGTCTTGCATGAACCGAGCATTGGATAAAGGATGGCCTCTTTATTTTTCTACTAAAAATACCATCATGAAGGCTTACGATGGACGTTTTAAAGATATCTTTCAAGAAGTTTTTGATAGTGAATTCAAAGATAAATTTCAGGATGCAGGCATTACTTATGAACATCGTTTGATCGATGATATGGTTGCTGCTGCAATGAAATGGAAAGGAGGATTTGTTTGGGCATGTAAAAATTACGATGGAGACGTTCAGTCCGATACTGTTGCCCAAGGGTTTGGATCTTTGGGACTAATGACCTCGACCTTGGTCACTCCAGATGGAAAAATCATGGAGGCAGAAGCTGCTCATGGAACGGTTACAAGACATTATAGACAACACCAAAAAGGAATAGAAACTTCTACTAACCCCATCGCCTCCATATTTGCATGGACCAGAGGATTGGCACACAGGGGTAAATTGGATAACAATCAACATCTGATTGATTTCTGTATGACCCTGGAGACTGTTTGTATAGAAACAATTGAAAGCGGAAAAATGACAAAAGATTTAGCCTTACTCATTCACAAGGAAAATCTTAACGAATCTCATTATCTGACCACTCAGAAATTTCTTGATACACTGAAAGAAAACTTAGAAGCAAAACTCCGATAAATACTCAGTTGGTTTGGAATTATAAGTTGATGAAATTTGAAAAAATAACTGAAAAAGACTCAAACTACGATTCCCTGGAGACAAAATCAACTAATGAGCTTTTGATCGGTATACATCAGGAGGACAAGGTAGCAGTCAGTGCTGTTGGGCTTATTCTTGATAAAATCGAATACCTTATAAATCATTTGGTTCTAAAAATGAAAGAAGGTGGTCGATTATTCTACATGGGTGCAGGAACCAGTGGCAGGCTGGGAGTATTGGACGCCTCTGAGTGTCCTCCTACATTCGGAACCAGTCCAGAAATGGTTTCAGGAATCATTGCTGGAGGGCTTGATGCACTTCATCGGTCCATAGAAAATGCTGAGGATGATCCCATTCAAGGATGGAAAGATTTACTTAATCACCAACCCAATCACAATGATTTTGTAATCGGAATTGCTGCCTCAGGAACGACACCTTATGTGGTGGGGGCGCTTGAAAAATGTCAAGAAAACGGAATCGCCACTGGATGTATTACTTGCAACCCAAAAAGCCCCATTACAGAGTTTTCTGACTTCCCTTTAGAGGTCGTCGTTGGACCTGAATTTGTAACAGGAAGCTCCAGAATGAAAGCAGGAACCGCCCAAAAATTAATCCTTAACATGATAACCACTTCTAGTATGATCCAATTAGGGAGAGTCAAAGGAAATAAGATGATTGATATCCAAATGACAAACACAAAACTCGTGGATAGGGCCACTAGAATTCTTATGGAAGAATTAGGTATAGATAGAAAAACAGCTGGTGCACTAATTGATGAGCACAAAAGCATCAGAGATGCCATAAAAAATTATCAATGAACACAAAAAAATTAAAGAGAGGATTGCTCAAAATTGGGACTTTTATTATTCTATGCTTTGTTGCACCAGTCATTGTCTATCAAGCTTTCAAAAATCAGGAACATCCCTTTTTCTGGCCTGTTCTAACGCTAGGAATAAGTTTGTGTATTTCCGCAATCATTTACGGGTTTTGGGCTATCAAAATTTTAATAAACGCCCTTCTGGGTGATAAAAAAACTAAGACCTTTTAAAAATTGTATCACTCGGAGGAGTAAACTATATTTGCCCTGAATTTTTGTTGTATGATACAAATAAAATTTCCAGACAACTCCACCAGGAGCTTCAAAGACGGAACCACTGTACTCGAGGTGGCAAAAAATATCAGTCAGGGATTGGCAAGAAATGTTCTGTCTGCAAAATTTAATGAACAAATCGTTGAGGCATCCACACCGTTATTTAATGATGGCCAAATACAATTGTTTACTTGGGTTGATGATCAAGGAAAAAATGCCTTTTGGCATTCTTCTGCACATATATTGGCACAAGCTATTGTTTTTCTTTACCCAAAAGCTAAACTCACTATCGGGCCCGCCATCGAAAATGGATTTTATTACGATGTTGATTTTGAAGATCATTCCATAACTGAAAAAGAACTAGAAGACATTGAAAAAAAGTTTTTAGAATTTGCCCGACAAAATTTTGAATTCAAAATGCGATCTGCCACCAAAGAGGAGGCACTAGATTTTTACCGAAGAGATAAAAATCCCTACAAAATCGAACTCATTGAAGATCTAGAGGACGGAACCATCACCTTTTGTGATCACGCTGATTTTACAGACTTGTGCAGAGGAGGACACATTCCACATTCAGGGTTTATTAAGGCCGTTAAACTTTTGAATGTTGCAGGAGCCTATTGGAGAGGAGATGAAAACAACAAACAACTGACCAGAATTTATGGCATTTCATTTCCCAAACAAAAAGAGTTAAACCAATACCTTGAATTGCTGGAAGAAGCCAAAAAACGCGATCATAGAAAACTGGGAAAAGAATTGGAATTATTCACTTTTTCTCAAAAAGTCGGCCAGGGCTTACCACTTTGGTTACCTAAGGGAGCTGAACTTAGAGGAAGATTAGAAGATTTTCTAAAAGCAGTACAAAGAAAGGCAGGATACGAACAAGTCATATCTCCACATATCGGTAATAAAGAACTTTATATCACCTCTGGACACTACGAAAAATACGGGGGAGATAGTTTTCAACCAATAGAAACTCCTGCAGATGGAGAAAGTTTTCTACTTAAACCAATGAACTGTCCACACCACTGTGAAATATACAAGGCCCGTTCATGGAGTTACAAAGAGTTACCTATTCGATATGCGGAGTTTGGAACCGTTTACCGTTACGAACAAAGTGGAGAGCTACATGGACTCACAAGAGTAAGAGGATTCACGCAAGACGATGCTCATATTTTTTGCACCCCAGATCAACTAGATCAAGAATTCAAGAACGTCATTGATTTGGTTTTGTATGTATTTAAATCTCTAGGTTTCAAAAATTTTCAGGCACAGGTTTCTATTCGTGATCCAAAAAAACCTAAAAAGTACATTGGAGACCCTGAAAATTGGAAAAAAGCAGAACAAGCTATTATTAATGCAGCTCGAGAAAAGAACTTGGATTTTATCATCGAAGAAGGAGAAGCGGCCTTCTATGGTCCTAAACTCGATTTTATGGTCAAGGATGCCTTGGGTAGAAAGTGGCAACTTGGAACTATTCAGGTAGATTATAACCTACCCGAAAGATTTGAGCTTAACTACAAGGGAAGCGACAACGAGCTTCATCGACCTATCATGATACACCGGGCTCCTTTTGGAAGCTTGGAGCGGTTTGTAGCTATTTTACTAGAACATTCTCGAGGTAACTTCCCTCTCTGGCTTTCGCCTACTCAAGTGAACTTATTGATTGTGAGTGAAAAACACGAAAAATACGCTCAAAAAGTTTTAAATTTCCTTGAAAATAACGAAATTCGCGCCTCCTTGGATAACAGAAATGAAACCATTGGCAAAAAGATCCGAGAAGCCGAAATTAAAAAGGTTCCATTCATGTTAATTCTTGGAGAAAAAGAAACAAAGATGGAGAATGTCTCTGTCAGAAAACACCGAGAAGGTGATTTGGGTATGATGGATTTAAAAAGTTTTGTCAGGCTCATAAAGGAAGAGATTTCGAAAAATATCTCTAATTTTGAAAATTAATATAAATTGTTGAAGTCATAGCAATAAGAAGGAGAAGATCGAACAAACCAGCGAGGATAATTAAAGAAAATCCTCACAAGATTAACGAGAAGATTACTGCCAATGAGATCAGATTGGTCGGTGATAACGTTGAAGTAGGAGTTTACAGACTTCCCAAAGCGATTGCCCTTGCAGAAGAACTTGAGTTAGATTTGGTAGAAATTTCTCCAAAAGCGTCTCCACCGGTTTGCAAAATATTGGATTATAAGAAATTCTTGTACGAGCAAAAAAAGCGCGAAAAAGCTCTCAAGTCTAAAGCAACTAAAGTAATCATCAAAGAAATAAGATTCGGACCTCAAACCGACGAACACGATTATGAATTCAAGAAAAAACATGCCGAGAAGTTTTTAAAAGACGGAGCAAAACTAAAAGCTTTTGTGTTTTTTAAAGGCCGATCAATAGTATTCAAGGAGCAAGGCCAAATCTTACTTTTAAGACTAGCGCAAGACTTGGAGGAAATTGGAAAAGTGGAACAAATGCCGAAATTAGAAGGAAAGCGTATGATTATGTTCATTACTCCTAAAAAGAATTAAAAAATAAATATTTTACGAAATGCCTAAAATGAAAACAAAATCAAGTGCCAAAAAGCGATTTAAGCTTACTGGAACTGGAAAAATAAAAAGAAAACACGCATTTAAAAATCACATCTTGACCAAAAAAACAAAAAAGCGTAAACTAAGATTGACTCATTCTACATTGGTTAATGACAGTGATGTCAATAGCATAAAAGAACAATTAAGGTTGAAATAAATCATTTCTGTAATATACATGTAAAACCCTGATATGAGGCCCAAAAGTGTTAATAAACCGCCCATGTCAAAAAAAATAGACTAAAATGCCAAGATCATTAAATTCAGTGGCTTCAAGAGCCCGTAGAAAAAAAATCCTCAAACAAGCCAAAGGTTACTATGGAAGAAGGAAAAATGTTTGGACAGTAGCAAAAAACGCAGTCGAAAAGGCAATGCTTTATGCCTACCGTGACAGAAGAACCAAAAAACGTAACTTCAGATCTTTGTGGATAACAAGAATCAACGCTGGAGCCAGACAACACGGTATGTCTTATAGTCAATTTATGGGCAAAGTAAAGGCCAACAATATCGAGCTAAACCGAAAAGTTTTAGCAGATTTAGCCATGAACAATCCCGAAGCTTTTAAAGCTGTGATTCAAAAAATCAAATAACTATTTGAAATTTCTCAACCAATCTCCTAGAGATTATTTTTTTATTTCATGAGATTAAACGTTTACCACAATCCCCGATGCAGAAAGTCTCGTGAGGCAGTTAAATACCTTTTAGATAAAGGAGTTTCCTTTAGTATAATAAAGTACCTAGAAGAATCTTTTGATAAAAACGCATTGGTTGAGCTATTAGAAAAGATTGAGAAGAAACCTTCCGAGATTCTTAGAAAAAATGAAGTCCTTTGGAAAAAAAAATACGCTGCTAAAAACCTTAGTGAAGATCAAATATTACAGCTTTTAGTAGACCAACCTAAACTAATTGAAAGACCCATTGTCACTTCGACCAATATGGGGGTTTTGGCACGGCCAATTGAAAATCTCATAGAATTTCTAAACAAGGTTTAAACTTTTTGGACCAAAGTGTGTCTTAAGACTATTATCTGTGCTATGAGAAAATTTCTCTTAACTGCCCTGATTTGCTTTTCTTATTTCTTTTATGGTCAGCGTCCTAGTGGAAATATTCCAAAGCTTAAACTTACTGGAATAATTATCGATCAGGAGACACAACAGACCCTTGAATATGCTACTATCAGCCTAAAGAACCAGAAAAACCCTGGTAGCCTGCAAGGAGGAATTACTGGTTTTGACGGAAAATTCAGCGTGGATATTTATCCAGGTACTTACGATATTATTATAGAATATATAGGCTTTGAGAATTATACTAAAACCGGATTAGTAATTAAGAGTGATCTTGATTTAGGAACAATAGGGTTAATCATTTCCAGTACAGTACTTGAAGGGGTTGAAATCATGGCCGAAAAAACCGAAGTCGAAATCAGACTCGACAAGCGCATATACAACGTCGGAAAAGACCTTACAGTTCGTGGTGGAAGTGTTGCAGATGTACTGGACAATGTGCCTTCTGTAACCGTAGATATCGAGGGGAATGTGGCCTTGAGAGGAAATGAAAATGTAAGGATACTAATCAATGGAAAGCCATCAGGCTTGGTGGGAATATCTGGACCGCAAGGATTGCAGCAACTTCCGGCCGAATCCATCGAAAAAGTAGAGGTGGTAACTTCCCCTTCTGCGCGCTATGGTGCAGAGGGTACTGCAGGAATTTTGAATATCATTCTCAAAAAACAGGAATTATTGGGATTTAATGGAAATTTTGTGGCAAATGCAGGACAAACCCATTCCAATGTCATTCCATCGAACTATGGTGGTTCCGCCAACATCAATTTAAGAAAAAATAAATTCAACATATTTACAACTAATTCCTACAATAAAAGTCTCTCCATAGGTAAAGTTTTTAATGAAAATGAATATTTTAATGGTGATCAACCCAGTACTTTCCTTGAGGAATCTCGAAAGCCGGAGCGTGAAAATTTTAGTTTTTTTTCCAGCTTAGGGGTAGAATATTTTTTTAAAGAAAAGACTTCACTAATCCTAAGTGGATTTATTCGCGACCGTTCCGGAGATGACTACTCAAAAAATATCCTAAAAAGATTTGATGCCAATAAAGAATTGATTTTTCAATCCGAATTGATCGAATTGGAAACTGACAAAGATGATGCACGTCAGATCAGCCTTAATTTCGATTCTGAAATCGATGAGGAGGGACAAGAATTTACAGCAGTATTCCAATATGAAGAAAACAAAGAGGATGAAAAAGCAGACATTGACAGCAGTATAAGAGACAAAGATGAATTGGTCAATCAACTTGAAAGTGAAAAGAGAATACTATTGCAAGCAGACTATGTATTACCATTAGACAAGAACACCCAGTTTGAATTTGGATACAGGGGAAACTTCTCCAATCAAGAAAACGACTATCAAGTTTTCCAAATCGAAAATGGTGCTTTTGAGAAAAATACGGGTTTGTCGAATGTACTTGTCTACAAAGAACACATTAATGCACTATATACTCAGTTTGGAAAAAAGCTTAATGCTTTTTCCTTCCTTCTAGGTTTAAGGATGGAGGATTCTAAAATAGTTGTCGATCAAAGAACAATCAATGATTATAAAGAAAAAAAATACACTAATTTCTTTCCCACTGTCAATTTATCCTATGAGTTTAGCGAAAGTGAAAGCCTAATTTTGGGCTACAGCAGGAGAATTTCCAGACCCAGAGGAAGGTTTTTAAATCCTTTTCCCTCCAGAGCCAGCGTGGCCAATTTTTTTCAAGGAAATGCAGACTTAGACCCGAGTTATTCTAATACGGTAGACATCGGATACTTGAGGAAGTGGGATAAGGTAACCTTTAACTCATCCATTTATCATCAAAGGTCTACGGATGTGTTTACTTTTATTGCGGAGGACAGCGGACAAACAGTTGAGGTAAGTGAAAACAATGGAAGCGATGACCTCGTTAAAGTACCCATCATCATAAGAAATCCTATCAATTTGGCTGAAAACAACCGAACCGGATTTGAGTTTACACTCAGTTACAATCCCTCCAGAAAATCAAGGATTTTCGCCAACTTTAATCTTTTTAATTCAGAAACATTAGGCGTTCATGAGGAAATAGACCTTAGCAGAACAAATCTGAGTTGGTTTTCGAGGATCAATGGAAAGTTTACAATTTTTAAGGACATCGACTGGCAAATCCAGGTTTTTTACAGAGGGCCAAGAGAAAATGCTCAATCCAAAACTAAGGGGAGGGTCTATACCAGCATGGCACTTAATAAAGATATCCTTAAAAAGAAAGGAACCCTTTCCTTAAGGGTAAGTGACTTATTCAATTCGGCCATGTATCAATCTCATACTTTTACACCTACCTTTGAGAATGATGTAGTTTTTAGAAGAAGTTTACCATCATTCAATCTTTCCATGACCTACAGGGTTAACCAAAAAGCAAACCAAAAGAGGCAAACATCATCCAGCAATCGCGGAAGTAATGATGGGGGTAGTTTTGGTTTTTAAAAAAACCTAAGTTTTATTCTTTTCCCTGCGATCTTTTAGATATTGCATCAAAGACCCAAAAAGCCAATAAGGAATGACAAAGGTCAAAAGGAATATCATAAGCCAAAAGCCGAGGGTTAAAATGGAGAGGAAAGCAAGAAATCCTAAATATTGATCAAATTCAAACATGGTCTTAAATCTTGTATAAATTTACCACTTTTTCTTTTCCGTTTTTTGCATCATGGAAAATTATTTCAACAGCCTCAAACAAAAGGCTTATTTTTGTAGAAACGAAAGAAGTAAATCATGGATCACCGTATAGAAAAAGATACCCTTGGAGAAGTTAAAGTCCCTTTAGATACGTATTGGGGAGCCCAGACCGAACGCTCAAGATCTAATTTTAAGATTGGTCCAACAGCCTCCATGCCAATAGAAATTATTTACGGTTTTGCCTATTTAAAAAAAGCTGCGGCCCACACCAACTACGATGCAGGGGTTTTAGATCAAAACAAAAGAGACCTTATCACAAGTGTTTGTGACGAAATCCTCAAAGGAGAATTGGACGATCAATTTCCTTTGGTCATCTGGCAAACCGGATCAGGTACCCAGAGTAATATGAATATCAATGAGGTCATTTCCAATCGTGCTCATGTATTGGAAGGTAAGAAATTGGGAGAGGGAGAAAAAACCTTAGCCCCCAATGACGATGTTAACAAGTCGCAGTCGTCAAACGATACCTTCCCGACAGGCATGCACATTGCCGCTTACAAAAAAATTGTTGAGACTACCCTTCCTGGATTGGAACAACTAAAAAAAGCCTTGTCAGAAAAATCTAAAAACTTTCAATCGATAGTCAAAATCGGACGTACTCACCTAATGGATGCCACTCCCCTAACCCTAGGTCAAGAATTTTCGGGTTATGTTTCCCAACTGGATCATGGAATCAAAGCACTCAAAAATACCCTCGACCATTTGTCTGAATTGGCACTTGGCGGAACCGCTGTTGGTACTGGAATCAATACTCCTGAAGGTTATGCCGAGAAAGTAGCTGCTTATATTTCTGAATTTACAGGACTTCCCTTTGTTAGTGCCGAAAATAAGTTCGAAGCCTTAGCCGCCCACGATGCCATAGTTGAAACCCATGGTGCACTGAAACAGATCGCAGTTTCACTCAATAAAATTGCCAATGACATTCGACTTTTGGCCTCTGGCCCTCGATCAGGAATTGGAGAAATATCTATTCCCGCCAACGAACCCGGAAGCTCCATCATGCCTGGAAAAGTCAATCCCACCCAGTGCGAGGCCATGACCATGGTCTGTGCTCAAGTGATGGGTAATGACGTAGCCATTGGAGTAGGTGGACTTCAGGGACATTATGAATTGAATGTGTTTAAGCCCGTAATGGCCGCTAATATTATCCAATCTGCGCAACTCATCGGGGATGCATGTGTCAGTTTTACGGACAATTGTGTGGTGGGCATATCACCAAATTACCAACGCATCGAAGAACTCGTCAACAATTCTCTAATGCTGGTCACGGCACTCAATACCAGAATTGGCTATTACAAAGCAGCAGAAATTGCCAATAAAGCCCATTCCGAAGGAAGCACGCTGAAAGAGGCCGCTCTTTCATTGGGCTACCTTACCGCAAAGGAATTTGATCAATGGGTAAAGCCGGAGGACATGACTGGTGGTTGATTTTTAAGTTTTTTTTTCGAACTACAATTCGAATTGTTTTAATCCTTCAGGAGAGGAAGTAAAGTGGATCAATAATTTTTCAATAAGAAAAAATCTAAAAAACAATTATCAGGTGAAACACAACAAATTCTCAAAAAAAGTATTTAGTTTAGTTTGACAATATATATTTATACAAAATCAATCCAAAAAAATTGGGGCAAAAAATAGATCTCGCCTTAGAAAAAAACAAAGACCAAAACAAAGTGTTGGTCTCTGAACTCAATCAAAAATTAGCCCGCATCAAATTGGGCGGAGGCAAATCAAAACACGAAAAGATCTGGTCGGAGGGTAAAATGACCGCCCGTCAGCGAGTCAATTATTTACTGGATGAGGGATCAGAAAAAATAGAGATAGGAGCTTTGGCCGGGTACGAAATGTATGAAGAAGAGGGGGGCTGTCCCGCTGCCGGCGTGGTTGTAGTGATGGGTTATGTTTCGAAGAAACTATGCATCATCGTAGCCAACGACGCCTCTGTTAAGGCAGGTGCATGGTTTCCTATCAGTGCGAAAAAGAATTTAAGGGCACAGGAAATCGCTTTGGAAAACAGAATTCCCATTATCTACTTGGTTGACAGTGCAGGTGTATTCCTTCCCCGACAGGACGAAATTTTTCCAGATAAAGAACACTTTGGCA
>CAJWAA010000014.1 GCA_913020295.1 uncultured Flavobacteriaceae bacterium
TTAAATGATACAGTAGTATCCTCATCTTTTTTGCAGTTCAAGAACTGTAAAATGAGTAGGAGCGATAATAGAAATTTGATCGAAGAATTCATCAACAATTTTACCACTTATTTTATGAAACCCAAAGAAGGTTATTGAAAGTTATTAGCTCAAGTATAATATGAGTTATACAAGCATATGAAAATCCCTGAAACCTATATTTATTTCCCGATACAGAACTTACAATTTATGTTTTATAATATTGATAATCAATAGATTAAATGTCTGTGATTAGCCCATTTACCATTAATAAACCATTAAACATTCGCAAAAACTCACTTATTTTTAAGTTAATTCTTTTCATTTTCAAATAAAGGTATCTATATATCTGGTTAAAAAAAAACTAAAACTTTGCAGACGATTCTTGCAAGATTACAGGTGGGTGGGTTTTAGGAGGGTGTTGTTAGGGGGTTTTTGGATGCGCGTTGAAAATAATCCATGATCTTCTTTTAATTTTTTCATTAGATGTATTTTTAATCACAACCCATTAACTTAGGCTATATTAAAAACATTTATCATTTAAACCAATATCAATGAATTCAAGGATAATCGGAATTGACGTAGCTAGAGCTTTGGCTATTATAGGAATGGTGATAGTCAATTTTAAAGTGGTATTAGGAGAAGAGGGGAAGAACTGGATAAAATTGCTTGCTAGTGTTTTTGATGGTAAAGCATCAGCTACATTTGTTGTCCTAGCTGGAGTCGGAATTGCTCTGGGCACAAACTCTGCCATACGAAACAATGATCTAAGCAAGCTGAGGATGGCTCAAATTAAAATTACCAAACGTGCTTTACTTCTATTTATCATCGGACTTTCTTACATGGTAATTTGGCAAGCGGATATACTTCATTTTTATGGTATTTATATGCTCTTCACACTTCTTCTGATCAGGAGTGCACCCCAGCATATTTTGATATGGGCGGCAGCCGTAATACTAACCTATCCATTTTTACTTTATTGGTTTGATTATGAAACGGGATGGAATTTAGATACGCTAGAGTATCTCGATTTTTGGGAATTCGATGGGTTTCTTCGTAATCTATTCATTAACGGATTTCACCCTGTGCTGCCATGGGTGTCGTTTATGCTTATTGGATTTTGGTACGGCAAGCAAGATTTAAAAAGCGATCAGTTTTTAAAGAAAGTAATATGGGTTAGTTCCGCAGTTTTTATTGGCATTCAATTTTTGTCCTATATCTCTTTACTTTTTCTTTCTTATGGTAATGAGGAGATCCAATCTGATTTATCAGAAATTATCGGTACAAACCCAATGCCTCCTTTACCGATTTATATGCTTAACGGTATAGCAATTGCTATTCTTGTGATCTCATTATGTATACTCCTTGGAAAGAGATATGCGACGAATAAAGTGGTTGTTGCGTTAAAGAATACAGGTCAATTAGCCTTAACCTTTTATGTTGCCCATGTAGTACTTGGAATGGGTGTTGTTGAGGCGATAAGTCCTTCCAAGATGGGAACATATAGTATTGAATTTTCAGTTGGTTATGCCTTAATATTTAGTCTGTTATGTATTGTGTTTGCCAACCTTTGGTTGAAATTTAAACATTATGGTCCGTTGGAATGGATTATGAAAATGATCGTCAAATAAAAAAACCGCTACACAATAACAATATAACGGTTATATCACTATAAGTTGCTCCCACTATTACTCAAAGTTGGAGTTCAACTCAATCTACTTGTGGATTAGGTTTCTTTAAAAGACCCGCACAATTGCATACAAAAGCATTTCCTTACAATAACCTAAATGATAGGGGATTAGAAGCTTTTTGAAACTCTCTGAAATCTATATTTATTTTCCGATACAGAATTTACTAAAGATATTACCCAACATTTCGTCATTAGTAATTTCTCCAGAAATCTCACCAAGGAAATGTATAGCCTCATTGATGTGAACACTTATCAAATCTCCACTCAATTCATTTTTTAATCCCTCTTTGATGTTTATAATGGCTCCCAATGCATTTTTTAGTGCCTGATAATGTCTTGCATTAGAAATGACTATATCACCCTGAACAGCATCCTTCTTGATTTGGTTGTATATTATTATTTTAAGTTGCTCGATTGAATTAGGTTCAAAAGTAGAAATACTACAAAATGCATCAAACGGTATTTTAGCTGAATCTTCTTTAAGTGCTTTTTTCAATGAAAACTTCTTAGGTCTATGAATGAGGTCAGTTTTATTTTCTACCAATATCATTTTCATACCCTCTCTTTTAAATCCATCCAGTGCTGCTTTTATTTCATGAAAGGTTGCGTCATTGGTGTCAAAAAGATAAATCATTACTTTGGCTAAATCTACTTTCTCTTTCGCTTTGGCGACTCCTAAGGCCTCTATTTGATCTTTTGTCTCACGTAAACCTGCAGTATCAATAAACCTAAATTCTATACCCGATATGGTCACGGTATCTTCTATGGTGTCCCTTGTTGTACCAGGAATTTCAGATACTATCGCACGATCCTCTTTTAGAAGGGCATTGAGTAAAGAGGATTTACCAGCATTGGGTTTACCTACTATGGCTACAGGAACCCCTTTTTTGATCACACTGCCATATTGAAAAGAATCGAGAAGCGATTTAATTTTTGATTGTAGGGAATCAATTAAATCCTTAAGCGCGACCCGATCCGCAAAAGCAACGTCTTCTTCAGCAAAATCCAATTCCAAGGTAATCAATGAGGCAAAATCCAATAGTTTTTGCCTTAGCTGGCAAATTTCATCAGCATATCCCCCTCGCATTTGATTAATGGCTATCTCGTGAGCTGCTTTGGATTCGGATGCAATCAAGTCAGCTACTGCCTCTGCCTGACTTAAATCCATCTTTTTATTCAAAAAAGCCCTTAAAGTAAATTCTCCTGGCTTTGCATGCTGCGCTCCTTTCGCTATAAAAAGGCGTAAAATCTCCTCTTGTATGAAGTTTGAGCCGTGGCAGGAAATTTCAACTATATTTTCTCCTGTATAAGAGTGGGGGGCTTTAAAAACGGTTACAAGAACTTCGTCTAATGTTCTTTCATCTAAATGCAGTGTTCCCAAATGTACCGTATTACCTTTTTGGTCGTTAAGTTTTTTTTTGGATTTTGCTTTAAAGCACATGGAAACCATTTTAATTGAATCACTACCAGAGAGTCTGAATAAACAAATGGCTGAACTTCCAGCTGCGGAAGCTTTGGCAATAATGGTTCCTTGATTGTACATTATTTAAAATTAATTTTCATGCTGGGTTTAAAATAATTTATTTATGAACTAGATATAAAATTTACTTGGGAGTTTTCGAAATTATGTCGAATCTTCTTTTTTTACTTTTTGTGTTACCGTTACTCTTTTTTTATGCTTACGATGTTCGTAATTTTTCCACAAATTCTGGATTGAGTTATTTTCCTCAAGCTCTGGATTGGTCTCCACAATGTTGTATCCACGTTTGTTAAATGTTTTTTGCATTTCATTGAAGATGATAGCTGTAACCCCTTTGTTTTGATATTTTGGATCTACCCCAATAAGATAAAAAGAAGCCCTAGAGTTAAAATACAAAGCCTTAAATAAATGGAGAAAACCGAATGGTAACATTTTGCCATTTACTTTTTTTAAAGCTCTAGTAAAAGAGGGCATGGTAATACAAAAAGCAACCAGTTCATCATTCTTATCTGCTATACATTTGATAAATTCAGGATGTATATAACGAAAATATTTTTTCTTGTAATGTTTTATTTGTTCTGGTTGGATTGGTACAAAAGTTTGGAGTTTACCATAAGTTTTTTCCAATAAAAAAAACATTTTTTCAATATATGGAATGATCTGCTTTTTCGATTTAAAATCCACGTTTTTTAATTCATACCGTTTGAGCATTAAATCTGAAAACTTTTTAATTTTTTCAGGTGATTTATCAAATGAGCTTAAGGTAATTTCATATTCTACCCAAACTGCAAGATTCTTATATCCTAATTGTTTAAAGTGTTCATAGTAATAAGGTGCATTGTACCAAGTGATCATGGTATTGCTTTCTTCAAAACCTTCAACAAGCATTCCAGCCTTGTCCATATTGGAAAATCCAACAGGTCCTTCAATGAATTCCATTCCATTTTCAATTCCAATAAGATGTACTTTTTGCATTAATGCACTAGTCACTTTTATATCATCTATAGCATCAAACCATCCAAATCGAACTTTTTTCTTTTTGAGTTTTTTTACTTCAATCCAGTTTATAATTACTGCAATCCTTCCTGCAATTTTGCCATTTTTATAGGCCAAAAAATAATTAGCTTTTGCATTTCTGAATACAGGATTTTTTGATTGATCTAAAACATCAATTTCCTCCCCAATAATAGGAGGAGTCCAATAAGGGTTTTGATTATAAAGCTTGAATGGAAAATTAACAAAACTCTTTAAATCTTTCCTATTTATGATTTCAACAACATTTATTACTTCCTTATTCATGACATTATATTCTTTTGGCCTTCCGGGCTCTTTTTCGCTCAGCTTTACTGTTTTTCTTCATAGTTTTTTTCAGTTCCTTTTCCTCCTTTTTTAATTCTTTGTATTCTATCTCTTCTGCACTAATAAAATCTTTGTGAAAATTTAATCGATATGAAACCCCTAAATTAATAAAAAGACTACCTGGGCGGGTGTTGGTATTTACTCCCACTGAACTTTCTATCTGTATATTGTCAGAAAAAAGATAAGCGGCTCCAGTTCTAAATATTTGATTATTGTAACGCATGCTAAAAAACCCCTCATTTTCAAGATAAACAGACCATAACGGATGGAATGTGTGGGTAAGGGTAAGGATATAACTTTTAACAGTTTGTTCGGTCAGATATCGATCGTAGATTAAGTTGGTTACAAAAACCCAACTTCCCAAAAAATGGGATTGAGTCGCCAAGACCCCCCTAAGGGAAAAAAAAGGCTCTTGATCTGTTGGTATACTTAAATTTTGAAAGAAAATTGGACGATAAAGTGCATCAAAAACATCTCCAAAATTATAGGGGTGGTTTTTTCCAAAAATAAAATTACCTCCTGTAGTCAGTGATACTGCCGGGATCAAATGTTTTAATTTAAACCCGTTGTTTGCTTTCCAACTGTAAAAATCTACTTTTTTTTCCTTTTTAAAAGGATCATAAATTAAATACTTAAACCCCAAAAAATTCTGAAGGAATCCTTTCCTTTTGTATGATACATATTGATCTGGTATTTTGTTGGTCAACCGGTCAAACATGAAAGAACCTTGGTAGGTTAACTCCAATCGCTCTGACAGAAAACCCCATCTAACAGAAAGAAATAGAATGGTTCCATCAACAGTGGAGTAATTATAGCCTTCATGTTTGTGTTTTCTGTGTTCAAAACCTCCTTCAAACTGAACAATACCCTTCCCAACGGCAAAAGCACCTATCGAGGCGCCTGGTCGGTTAGAATTGATCTGGTCGGTGTATTGTGCATGAATCATAGCCATTGAAAAAACATACAAGAGCGAAAATCGATTCAGCATTTATTTTTTTTTGCAAGATAAATCTAATTTTAGTTCTGAGGCTTGGGCCCTTTTAAAAACATCAGAATAGTCATAAGATTTAATTACTTTTGACACATAAACGTATCTTAATATTTTGATTAGTCTGCTAAAGTTCTTCTTAACCTTGACGTTAATCGCCTACTTTTTTAGACTGATTTTTCCATTTGCTCTCAAATATTTAATCAATCGACTCTCCAAAAAAATGCAGTACTTTGATAATGATTATTTTTCATCTGCTTCCAAAAAAGAGTCCAAAAAACCCAAAAATGAAATGGGAGAATATATAGATTATGAGGAAATTGATTGATCAAGTTTTGAGTAAACAAAACCTTAAGCATCTTTCCATCATATTTGGTTTTGGTTTGTTTTCTATATTATTCTTTTATCCGGTTTTATCTAATAAAAAGTTGATCCAATCAGATATCAGACAATATACCGGTATGTCAAGACAAATTAAGGAATACCGAGAAAGTTACAATGAAGAGATTTACTGGATTGACAATGCATTTGGCGGTATGCCTACTTATCAATTGGGAGCCCGATATCCCTATGATTTTTTAACTCCCATTCACCGGATATTTCAGTTCATCCCTCAACCCGCTGAAATTTTATTTCTATATCTTCTGACGGCTTACCTCTTTTTAATAATTATTAAGATGCCAATTCCCGTTGCGATTTTTGGTGCGTTTGCTTATGGTTTGTCAACTTATTTGTTAATTATATTGCAAGTTGGTCACAATACTAAAGCTCAGGCATTGGCCTATATGCCATTAGTAATTGGTGGAATGTATATGATTCTTCACGATCGCCGTGCAAGAGGTTTTCTCCTAACAGTTTTTGGATTATCAATGCAAATCCGGGCCAATCATTACCAAATGACCTATTATATGCTTCTATTGATGATGGTCATTGGAATTGTTTATGGAATCCGTGCAATTAAAATCGGTAAACATAAAAACTTTTTACGTCAATCTTTAATACTTTTTGTGGCGGGTCTGATGTCTTTAGGACTCAATGCACCCCCTCTTTTGGCTACTGCAGAGTATTCGCAATTTAGCACGCGTGGAAAAAGTGAGTTAAATCAAAACCCCGACGGTAGTATTAAAGAAAAGACTGGTGGGCTAAGTACTGATTATATTACGCAGTTCAGTTATGGTATTTTTGAAAGTCTTAATCTCTTAGCTCCTAGAATTCAGGGAGGAGGTTCCTCAGAAAATTTAGGTGAAGACTCAAAACTCTATGACTTTTTAATCGAAAATGGACTGCCTAGGTCTCAAGCTAAACGTTTTGTTTCCAATGTACCAACCTACTGGGGAAGCCAGCCCATACTCGAAGCCCCTGCCTATGTTGGGGTTACCGTAATTTTTATGGCTTTTTTAGCTTTGTTCATCGTTAAAGGTCCGCTTCGAAATGGGTTGCTGGCAGGGATAATCTTATCCATAATGCTCTCGTGGGGCAAAAATTTCCCCATGCTGACAGAACTTTTTATTGACTATTTCCCATTTTATAATAAATTCAGGGCTGTCAGTTCTATTCAGGTAATTTTAGAGTTTTGCTTCCCTGTCTTGGCTTGTCTGGGTCTTTATGGTTTGTTTCAAAAACCAAATGTAGAGAAGCTCAGAAAAATATTAAAACCGGCAATCGGATTTATTCTTGTCCTTTTACTAATTCTTATTTCTAAAGGCCTATTTGACTTTTCCGGAGTATTGGATTCCTTTTTAAGAGATGCTTATGGTCCAGATTTAATGAATCAAATCATCGATGCTCGTAAGTCAATTTTTGATTACGATTTGATCAGAGCAATTGTCTATTGTTTAGTAATATGCACTATTATATATTTTTTTAAAAAGGAAAAGCTTTCCAAAAATATTGCTATTATCATTTTAGTAGGGTTAATGCTAAGTGATTTGATTGGAGTTTCACGACGTTACATAGACAGAGATCTATTTGTTAGCACCAGGCAAATAAAGAATCTTTTTATTTCCCAAAAAGGAGACCATCTCATACAAAAAGATACCGGCCGTTTTAGGGTATATGAACCAGGACTCAAACTATCTGGAGCCAGAACCTCATTTTTTCATAATGCTATAGGAGGATATCATGGAGCCAAACCAAGAAGGTTTGAGGAGCTCTATGACTACTTCAGTACCCATCAGATTAGTGGTGTAATGGACATACTCAATGTCAAGTACCTCATAATTCAAGAAAATAATGAACAAAAAATTATTGAAAATCCAAACGTGATGGGAATTGCATGGGCAGTAGATTCATTAATGATAGCAGATACGGCAGATGAGGTCTTAGAATCAATGAAAAGCATTGATTTTAAAAAATCAGCCGTTGTTTTAAAATCTGAGTTACCTGACGATATAGGAATTAAATTCGATGCAGCGCAGTTAAATAAAATTGAATTAGTAAAAAATCATCCTACCCACCTTCTATATAATTTTGAAGCTAATGAAGACCAGCTGTTGGTTTTTTCTGAAATGTACTATCCACAAGGTTGGTCTGTTACAATTGATGATCAAAAAGCAAAAATTTTTCCTGTTAACTATGTACTGAGAGGTTTGAAAGTACCTTATGGAAAACACACCATCGAATTTACTTTTGATCCTCCCGTTGTCAGATTGGGGGCATCTATCAGACTTTTGAGCCTGTTGATATTTATTTTAGTGGTATCCTTTTTTGGATATCAAAGGTTTAAAAAAAAAATTAATTAATTCATGTTGCGATGGGGATCATAGCTAAACAATCATTCTACAACAGTATTAGTATAGGACTCGCATTTCTTATTGGGGCGATAAACACAGTTTATCTTTATCCTACCCATATGGGAAGTGCACTTCAGGGGTTGGTCGTAGCTCTTTTGGCTTTATCTAATTTGGTTCAGCCTTTTATCTCTTTTGGTGTTCAACATGCTGTTATCAAATTTTACAGTAGTTGTAATACCAAAGAGGAAAGAGATAAACTCTTAAGCCTCTCTTTTTTTCTCCCTCTTCTTATTTTTCTTTTTCTATTGATTCTAAGCTTTCTTTTTTATCAACAGATTATTGATTTTATAGCTTCCGAGAATGAAGAAATCGGTAAGTATGCATACTTGATTTTGGCCATTGCCTTTTCTACAGCTTTATTTGAGGTATTTTATAATTGGCTCAGGATTCATTTGTATTCAGTTTTCGGTAACTTTTTAAAGGAGTTCTATCCTAGGGCTTTAATTTTTACCCTCTTGTTGATTTATGCCTTTAAAATTATAGACTTTGATGGATTTATAACGGCTCTAATTGTTGGATATTATCTCAGATTGTCCTTGGTAGTTATCTATTGTTTGGTCAAATACACTCCTAAATTTTCTTTTTCACTTCCTCACCAATATAGATCTATCTTGCGATACAGCCTTTTGATTTTTATGTCGGGCTCTGCTGCAAGTTTGATACTGGACATTGACAAGTCAATGATCTCCAACATTTTAACCGTAGAAAATGTAGCTTATTACAGTGTTGCTATTTTTATTGCAGCCGTTATTGAATTCCCTGGTAGGGCCATGTTTCAAATCATAAGTCCTTTGGTGGCCAAAGCCATAAATGAAAATGATGATGCGACTTTACTTAATTTATTAAAAAAAAGTGCAAACAATCTTTTGTTGATCTCAGGGTTACTCTTTTTACTGATCAACTTGAATTTGAATGATTTTTACGCCTGGGTCAACTTGGGCGATTATACTTTGGCACTTGAAGTTGTACTAATAGTATCTCTGGGTAAATTATTCACCATGTCCATGGGCTGTTTGAATCATATCATTACCAATTCGAAGTATTACGTCTATGTTTTTTGGTTTTCATTAATCTCTGCTTTATTGGCCGTTGCTCTCAACCTATTTCTAATCAAGTATTATGGGATCATTGGAGCGGCATATGCAACACTTATGGTAATGATATTGATTAATATTTTAAAAATTCTATTGGTGCAAAAAAGATTTAGGATGAATCCATTTAGTAAAAAAACTTTTCTTACACTAATTGTTGTTTTTTTTCTTTACTGGATCATTTCCATGATTTCTTTTGATTACGAACCTTTTTTATCTCTATTGTTACGGTCAACCCTCATTATTATTGCTTTTTCATTTTTGTCATATTTACTCAAGCTTACGGAGGATGTCCAAAAGTTTATTAATAAAGTTGTGCCTACTGTAAATAAAAGTTAAAGTCCTAGCTTTTGAGAAAGGTATCGACCGGTAAATGAGGCTTTTACTCCGGCGACATCTTCGGGAGTACCCATTGCAACCAGTGATCCACCATTTTTTCCACCCTCAGGGCCCAAATCAATTAAGTGGTCAGCGCATTTGATGAGATCTAAATGGTGTTCTACCACAATGACGGTATGGCCTTGTTCAATCAAAGCATTGAAGGAGAGCATTAGTTTGTTGATGTCGTGTAAATGAAGTCCAGTAGTGGGTTCGTCAAATATGAAAATAATCTTGTCGAGAGTTGTTCCACGGCCAATAAATGAAGCCAATTTGATTCTCTGGGCTTCCCCTCCAGAGAGGGTAGTGGAGGGCTGACCCAATGCGACATATCCCAAACCTACATCCTGAAGGGGTTTAAGTTTTTGAACCGTTTTGATTTGATTTTCATTTTCAAAGAAGTAAATGGCATCATCCACACTCATTTCTAATATTTGATCCAATGATAATCCTCTAAACTCAACTTCCAAAATCTCTTTTTTAAACCGTTTTCCCTTACAATGTTCACATTGTAATACAACATCAGCCATGAATTGCATTTCTATAGTAGTATATCCATCACCTTTACAATGATCGCAACGCCCACCATCCACATTAAACGAAAAATGTTTTGCTTTATACCCTCTGTTTTTAGCCAACACTTGTTTAGCAAATAAACCTCTGATTTCGTCATAAGCTTTAATGTAAGTTACGGGATTTGATCTTGAAGATCTTCCAATGGGGTTTTGATCTATGAACTCTATACTACTTATTTTTTCAAACGGAGCTTTGATGGAGTCGAATTGTCCGGGTTTGTTATTAAAAATACCTTTTTCTCGTTGTAAAGCTGGATAAAGTATTTTTTTAACCAAAGTTGATTTTCCGCTTCCTGATACTCCTGTTACTACAGTCATACAGCTCATAGGAAAGTATACGTCAATGTTTTTTAAGTTATTCTCTCTATTGCCAATCAAAGAAATTTTATACTTACTTTTTCTCCTGCATGTAGGCTTTGGAATAGATATTTCGTTTCGTAGGTATTTTGCGGTAAGACTTTCGGATTGATAAATTGTTTTTAAATTACCCTCAGCAACGATCTCTCCCCCATAAGTACCTGCCTCAGGGCCCATATCAATTATTTTGTCAGCCGAATTCATGATTTCCTCATCATGTTCTACTACAATAACAGTATTGCCAATATCTCTGAGTTTTTTTAAAACCTTTATAAGACGTTCATTGTCTCTAGAATGAAGCCCAATGGAGGGTTCGTCAAGTATGTACATCGAACCAACCAAAGCACTTCCCAGGGAAGTTGCCAAATTGATGCGTTGAGATTCTCCCCCAGAAAGGGTATTTGCTTTTCGATTTAGGTTGAGGTATCCCAACCCTACGTCTTGAATGAATTTAATTCTTGATTTAATCTCTTCAAGGATACGATGAGACACATTGGTCTCATATTTATCTAGTTTGAGTTGATTGAAAAATACTCCCAATTCATCAATGGGAAGATGAAGTAGTTTGGCCAATGTCATACCACCCACTTTTACATTATTGGTTTCTTTTCTGAGTCTAGAGCCATTACATTCATCACACGTTGTTTTACCCCTGTAGCGCGAGAGCAATACTCGGTTTTGTATTTTGTAGTTTTTGGCTTCTATTTTTTTAAAAAAATTGTGTATGCCTGTAAAGTAAGAATTTCCCTCCCAAAGTATACTAATATCTTTTTCACTTAGTTGATAGTATGGTTTGTGGATTGGAAAATCAAATTTGTAAGCATTTTCGATAAGCTGTTTGTAAAACTTACGCATGCCTGCACCCCGCCAGGGAGCGATGGCCTCATCAAAAATTGAACGACTGGTATCAGGAACCACTAGTTCACTATCAATCCCAATTATGTCTCCAAATCCTTCACATTTTTTGCATGCGCCAAAAGGATTGTTAAAGCTGAAGAAATGAAGATTAGGGGAGACAAAAGTCATTCCATCTAACTCAAAACGGCTACAAAAAGCAATCCTCTTTTTCTGATCCAATGACCAGAGAGAACAAGCCCCTTTCCCTTCATAAAAGGCAATTTCTACCGCATCGGCCATCCGTTGATAGAAATCCTCTTCTTTCCTTACGATGATCCGATCTACCACAAGATCATAATTTTTTTGAGGAGCCTCAGTGAGCCCCTCAATACGCAATACTTCCCCCTTTATAAAAACTCTGGCAAAACCTTGCTGTTTAAATATGCTCAAACGATCTTTTTTGATCTCTGGATCATGATCTACAGGGGATAGAAGGAGTAACTTATCTCCCTCATTAAAATATTTTTTAATATGTTCTAAAACATCTTTAACACTTTCGCTTTTCACCTCTTTTCCTGAAATGGGGGAAAAGGTCTTTCCGATTCTGGTATAGAGTAGTTTTAAATAATCATAGATCTCTGTTTTAGTACCTACCGTAGAACGTGGATTGGTAGAGGAAACTTTTTGTTCAACAGCAATGGCAGGGGCAATGCCTCTGATTTCTTCAACTTTTGGTTTATTGAGTTTCCCCATGAACTGTCTGGCATAAGAGGAAAGGCTTTCTACATATCGACGCTGTCCTTCTGCATAAAGGGTATCAAAGACTAAAGAGGACTTTCCCGACCCTGACAGTCCTGTAACCACCGTCATTTGATTTCTAGGGAATACCGCATCAATTTTTTTAAGATTGTGTAGCTGAGCTCCCTTAATGATTATATGTTTTTTGGTGTCTAAATCAAAAATTTTTTTCATCAAAAAAATAAAAATTTAAAATTACAACTATTCTGTGCTCCTCCCCAAAAACCATTAATTAAAAACAAAGCTTTATGAATATTTTGATGCCAAACATTTTAGAAATTAAATAAAAATTTAAGAATTTGAACAGAGTCCAAGGATCAGTTAAAGCCAAATTTAAATTTTTCAGAGCTATGCTTTATGTTATAGAAATAATCAATCATTTGATTTTATTCCAAATTTGACTATATTTGTAAAAATAACAACTGCCTATAGCAAAAAACTACTTTTAAATTTAATTGTTTAAATCAGCTTCGCTGAAAAAAGTAGTTTATGCAGACAACCAATTCATTCAATTATACCGACGCTCATTTAGTGAGCTGTTATCTAAACGGGGACGAGAAATGTTTAGAGAAATTGATTAATAATCATAAATCAAAGATATATAACTTTATTTTTTCAAAAGTTATGGACCGGGATATCGCTGAAGATATATTCCAGGAAACCTTTATCAAAGTTATTAAAACCTTAAAAAACGGTGTTTACAATGAAGAAGGAAAGTTTCTTTCCTGGGTAATGCGTATATCGCACAACCTGATTATCGATCATTTCAGAAAATCCAATCGTATGCCCAAATTTGAGGCCAGTGATGATTATGATGTTTTTCAATTCATCACAGACAGTTCTCCTAATGTAGAAAGTAATTTGATCAAAGATCAAGTAGTAAACGATTTACAAAACCTTATCACCGAACTTCCCGAAGATCAAAAAGAAGTTTTAAACATGCGTCTATACAAAGATATGAGTTTTAAAGAAATTGCTGAAATCACGGGAGTTAGTATAAATACTGCTTTGGGGAGAATGAGATATGCCATTATAAACTTGAGAAAAATGATTGAGGATAATCAAATTCTTCTTACCCACTAAACAATTTTTTTTACTTTTTTTCGTTATAAGGGTAAACGCAATTTTATGAAGCAAAATTACCCTAAGAAAAAAAATATCGTTAACGGACCTCGCCAATTAGTTATCCAACGAATTTTGGCTTTTTCCAAATACTACAAGCTGAATAAAAAAGAAAGTAAAGGTATTGAAAGAAAATATTAACGACCAATTTTTCTCCTCTTTAAATCGATGTTAATTTACCGATAGAAAATAATTTCTGTTTGCCAATGACAATTTACTTTTATGTAATTTGTTTGTTCTTAGCGTCTATCAATGTTAATTTATCACAAACTTCACAAAGTTTAGCAATTAGTTCAGAAATTAAGTTTTATCATTCCTCAAATTATTTTTTAATTGCGTTTAAATGACTTCACGAGGGTTTCATTTTTTTGAGTATTAATTTTCGACCAATAGCACTCGTTATTCTATCCTTTTCAATATTCCATCCCCTTGCTGGGCAATATTCCCTTCCGTACCATATGATTTGGAGATGTAGGTCATTCCATCTGTTTTTTGGAAAAAGGCGTTTGGCATCACGCTCTGTCTGAACGACATTTTTTCCGTTCGAGAGGCCCCATCTGAACATCAACCTATGAATATGAGTGTCTACAGGAAAAGCGGGGACATTAAAAGCTTGTGACATTACCACACTGGCTGTTTTATGCCCAACTGCAGGAAGTTCCTCCAAAGCCTCAAAACTCATTGGAACTTGACCCCCGTGTTTATCAATCAGTATCTGGGACAATCCATGGATCCCTTTAGATTTCATAGGAGACAGACCTACTGGTTTTATAATTTCTCTTATTTCATCAACACTTAGTTTGATCATTTGCTGCGGAGTATCTGCTTTTTTAAACAATAGCGGTGTGATTTGATTGACTCTTACATCAGTACTTTGAGCTGATAATAAGACCGCTATTAGCAAGGTGTAGGGATCTTTGTGATCCAATGGAATTGGTATTTTGGGATACAACTTATCCAATTCTTTCATTATAAACGAAACCTTTTCCTTTTTAGTCATTTAGATTTTTTGTTATTTAGATTTGAAAATAAAAAATTAATATGAAAACACTACAACCTGGAGACACTGTTCCCTCATTTACCACTGTTGACCAAGATGAAAATATTGTCAGTTCATCTGATCTGACCGGAAAAAAAAGTATCATATTTTTTTATCCAAGGGCTAATACACCTGGTTGTACAGTTGAGGCCTGTAATCTTAGGGATAATTATAAAGTTCTGCGTGACAAGGGCTATAAATTATTCGGTGTGAGTGCTGACGCACCTAAAAAACAAAAAAAATTCGCTCTAAAGTATGATTTACCTTTTACTTTACTTGCAGATGAGGACAAATCGGTAATTCATGCCTTTGGAGTCTGGGGTCCCAAAAAGTTTCAAGGTAAAGAATATGATGGTATTCACAGAACAACTTTTTTGATCGATGATAGTGGCAATATAGAAAGAGTTATCAGCAAGGTAAAAACCAAAGACCACGCAGCGCAAATATTGGAAGAAATTTAGCCTTTGACCTTTTTTTCTTTCCACCCAAACATTTGATTCTTCATTATCATTTCTGCGATCCCTTCAGGAAGCTGGTCTTTCCAACCGTTTTTGCCTTTTTTAATTTTAGAAAGTATTTCTCTTGAAAATATCGAAAGGTATTCACTCTCATAATCAAATATATCGACTACTTTCCCGTTATATTTGAAAAATTTATAAAAATCCTTCATTCTAGCCTGAAGCTTGAGATTGTTTGAGTTGACGATTTCGCCGGTTTCAGAATTTTTCATTGGGTAAAGGTACACCTTGAGGTTATTGTGGAACATTTTTCCAAACGCCTCCAAAATTCCACCTTTTACATCTTTGTAGTATTGTTCATCAAAAATTTCAACAAAATTACTGACTCCCATAGTCAAACCAATTTGTTCCTTGGTATATTCGGAGAGATAGTCTACCATTTTGTAGTACTCTTTAAAATCTGAGATCATTACTGTGTGTCCCAATGAACATAAAAGTTTTGCACGATCCATGAAGTCTGACTCGTCTATTTCTCCTTGAGAAGTAAGATTAGAAAGGGTTATCTCAAAAATTACTTCTGTTTTTTTCTCATCAACATTTTGTTCCTTAATAAATATATCATAAGATTTTCTAAACATGTCAATATTAACCTTTGTAACGGGTCTAAAACTTCCCCTCAAAACCAATATGTTTTTTTTATAAAGCACCCGAGCTGGAAGTATGTTGTTCCCTTCTGGATTGAACATTACAGCATCTGTCATGTCATTTTTTAGAAGTAATAAACTTAGTAAACGGTTGTCAACACCATTGAAAACTGGACCGGAAAAATTGATGGTGTCAATTTCTATGGCTTTATTATCTATGTGATCGTATAGATGCTTGATTATTTTTTTGGGTTCATCGTGATTGTAAAATGCACCATAAACCAAATTAACACCCATTATTCCAACGGCTTCTTGTTGAAGCCTGGCTTCAGTTTGGTGGAATCGAAGGTGGATCATTATTTCATTAAAAGGTTGCTCCGGAGCAATCTGATAGCGAATGCCCATCCAACCGTGTCCTTTATATTTTTTTGCAAAATCTATCGTAGCAACAGTATTGGCGTATGCAAAAAACATTTTATCTGGATGATTAGCCCTTGGAATTCGGGTCTCAAGGAGCATAATTTCTCTTTCCAACATTTTATGGAGCCTTGTTTCAGTAACATACCTTCCGTCATCTTCCTCACCATATATGGTGTCACTAAAGTTCTTATCGTAGGCACTAATGGTTTTGGCAATTGTTCCTGAAGCTCCTCCTACTCTGAAAAAATGTCTTGCCACTTCTTGACCAGCACCAATTTCGGCAAAAGTACCGTAGATGCGGTCGTTTAAATTTATTTTCAGAGCTTTTCTTTCGATGGAGGGTCGCTTCTCAAATTCTTTATCTCCTGGAAGTGTAATTGGCATGCTTTTATAGTATCTTATAAAATTACAAAGTTTTTTATATCTCCTTAAATATTTACTTTTGAATATATCATTATGATTATAATAACATTTCTTGGTACAGGAACTTCACAAGGGATTCCTGTTATTGGTAGTCAACATCCTGTTTGCTTAAGTGAAAACCCGAAAGACAAAAGATTGCGCTCTTCTGTTTTGGTTCAATGGAATAACCTAAACTATGTAATCGATTGCGGACCTGATTTTCGTCAACAAATGTTAAGGGCAAGTTGTCAAAATCTGGACGGTATTTTATTTACACACGAACACGCCGACCATACTTCAGGGATTGATGATATTAGACCCTTTTTTTTCAGACAGGGCGATACGCCCATCTACGCCTCGGATAGAGTAGTGGCAGATCTGAAACGCCGTTTCTCCTATATTTTTAAAACTGATGATAAATATCCAGGAACACCTTCCGTTGACATCCATACCATTAGAAAAAACAATGTGTTTTTGTTAGGGGGTAAGCGGGTTGTTCCAATAGAGGTAATTCACGGTCAGCTTCCGGTGATGGGTTTTAGAATTGATAATTTTTGTTATTTGACTGACGTTAAGACCATTGAAAAAGATGAATTAAATAAGCTAAAAGATTGCGATGTTTTGGTATTGAATGCACTCAGAATTGAGCCTCACTACAGTCATCTAAATTTAGAGGAAGCGCTCCAAATGGTAGATCTTCTTAAACCCAAACGCACATATTTAACCCATATAAGTCATTTGTTGGGCTTTCATGAAGAACTTTCAAAACAACTCCCTGAAAATGTTTTTTTGGCCTATGATAACCTCAAGATTCAATCAATTTAAACCCTTTCAAAATATCCTAACAATAAATATTTAAAATAAACAAGAATGAGTGATATTCAAACAATTAAACAGATCTAAATCGATGAAAAAAAATATTGTACTCTATCTTTTTTTATTTACCGCACTGATCCTTATTTTTCAATTGGTTAACTCCAAAAAAGTATTCGATGATTTAAATGGCAAATGGACAGATACAAAAGCCTTGAATGAAAAATTGGAAGAAACAATATTTCAGCTAAAGCTCCGATTGGATGACCAAAATGATTTTAATTTGGATGGAAATGAATATGCCTTACGAAGTTTTGAAGAACTAAACATTCAAAATATTTCTAATCATATAAAAGATCAGCTATATGAAACCAATTTGTTGCGAGAAAAAAATGACTTGATACCATATGCTGAAATGGACCGTACTTTTCTGATCAATAAAGTTAAGGTACTTAATCATAGATGGGTTGTAGCAGATTTTTCGGACGGCAATTATTGGGGAGAAATATTTTTGACTTATCAAATTGACAAAAACGGAGGGCTAGATTTTGAATTAAAAGAACATTTTATTTACCCTAATCCAGATTAGTTTTTGATAGCCATTCCAGTAAATCTCTAAAATTTTCGGGTGATACGTTGTGACCATCGGGATAGGTGTTAAAGGTCAGCTGAGGGTTTTTTTTATGAAGTTTGTTAATACTTGACACTGCCCAGTCATACGGAACTGTGGGGTCACTAGTACCATGAGAGGCATAAGCCAATATATTTTTATATTCTTCCAAGGGTTTTTCCAAAAGTTGAGTGTTGATGTAACCACTCATACAGACGGCTCTTCTATATAGATCAGGTTTATCCATCAAAAGAGACCAACTAAGTATTGCCCCTTGACTAAAACCCATCAAGCCAATGTCTTTGCGGTTTAAATTGTATTGATTGATAAAATATCCTACCTGCTTAGTGATGGCCGCCAGGGATTTTTTGGCTTCTTTGATATCAGACCATTTGTCTTGTTCCGAATCGAAATGAATTGAATACCATGCCTTTCCTCCAAAAGGGGTATCCAGAGGGGCCTCGAGAGATATAACATTAAGATGATCCGGTAAATAGTCTGCGAAGGAAAAAAGGTCATCGGCATTACTTCCATATCCGTGAAGGAGGATGATACTAGGATTTGGAGTAATTCCTAAAGATGCTTTTCTGATCTTATAAGATAACATCAATATTAATTGTTTAACGTAAGTATGCCATTGTTAAAACTACCCAAAACTTTTCCTTGCAGTTCTAAGCCCAAATAAGGGCTGTTTTTTGAGGTTGATTTTAAATCTTCCTCTTTATATCTATATGATTTTTCGGGATTGAATAGGGTTAAATCTGCTGTTGCTCCTATAGTTATGGAAGTTTTAGGAATTCCAAAACACTCAACCCCACGAGTCAAAAAACTGATTACTTGATCCAGAGGGAAAACTTTGCAAAGTATGCCAAAACAACTTTCAAGCCCTATACTACCGGATAGTGCATTTTCAAATTCCAGTTTTTTGTATTCGATGTTAATCGGCTCATGCATGCTAGTGACCATGTCAATACTGCCATCCAACAACCCTTCCCTAAGTGCTTGCTTATCTTTTTTGGATCGAATTGGAGGATATACCTTTAAATTAGTATCAAAATTCACCAATTCATTATCTTCAAAGATCAATTGAGGTAAACCTACACTGCAACTTATTTGAAGCCCTTGTTTTTTTGATTTTCTTATTAAATCCAACCCTGCCTCCGTACTTATATTAGCTAGATGGAGTTTTCCTCCCGAATATTTTAAAATTTCAAGATCTCTTGCGATTTGAATCGTCTCCGCCATTGAAGGAATGCCTTTCAATCCTATTTGGGTGCTGGTGATACCCTCATGCATAACTCCTTTACCTGCCAGTTCATTGACAACAGGATGTGAGATTACCATTCCACCAAAACTTTGACAATACTGTAGAGCTATTTTAAGCAAGTTTACATTGTTTATTGAGATTTTATGATCCCCAAAAGCAATAGCTCCCTCGCAGTGCATATCATATAGAGAGGCCATTTGATCTCCTTCGGATTTAACTGATAGTGCCCCTATAGGATAAAGTGTGGTGGTTGATCCACGTGTCATTTTGATTAGATGGCCTACAATAGATCTAGAATCGGGAATGGGATAAGTATTGGAATTCAGAAATATTTTGGTAAAACCTGACCTTGCCGCTACTTCCAAACCATTAGAAAGCGTTTCCCTTTCTTCATATCCAGGCTCGCCAAAAGAAACACCACTATCGAACCAACCACAGGAAACATGAAGGTTTTCAGAGGTAAATACTTGAGTATCTTTGTCTGATTTGATTTTATTGGCAATTTGGGTAATGACCCCCGAATTTATAAGAATGTCTTGATGATTAGAATGAAAAGGACTGGATGGGTCTAGGACTGTAGCATTTTTTAGAAGTATCTTCATCAATAAACCGCTATAATACAAAAGTATAAAATAGAACTTAAAAAAAGCTTTTTAAATCATCTATATTGTACTAGAACTTTTCAAATATCCCCAATCCAAACAGGGCAAAGTCATATTTCACAGGGTCGTTTGGATCAAATTTTCTGAGCTTAATATCCAGTTCTCTCAAGGCCTTACTATCATTCTGCACTCGATCTAAAAGGCCTAGTTTTCGTGCTACGTTACCGGTATGTACGTCTAAAGGAACCGACAAAGATGAAGCTGATATATTTTTCCATATTCCAAAATCAACTCCTCTTTCATTTGACCTCACCATCCATCGCAAAAACATGTTGATTCTTTTGGCCGCAGACCCCTTTAGCGGATCGGAAATGTGTTTTTTTGTTCTTGCAGGGTGATCGAGTTCAAAAAAAATTTTTTTAAACTGGTGGATGCGTTTTTGAAGGTCAATTTCACCTGTCGAAAATTGCTTTTCCAACCCACCATGTTTTGTATATATATTTTTCAATGAACTAATAAAATAAATTAAGTCCCTTTCGTTGAACGTTCTATGAACAAAACCCTTGAATTTTTTTAAATCTTTTTCTTGATGATTTAGAATAAACTCATGTGGCGATTCCTCCATCATATTCATCATTCTTTTAGCACTTTTTAGGATACTCATACGGTTTCCCCAAGCGATAATGGCACTTAGAAAAGCAGAGATTTCTATGTCTTCCTTTTTTGAAAATTGATGAGGAATTTGAATGGGATCAAGAGTTATAAATACTTTGGATTCATATTGTTTAGCTTTATAATCAAGAAATGACTGCAGTTGTTCTATATTCATGAATTGATCTTACCATCCCTGAGGAGAATCTTTCGATCAGCCATATTGGCCAATTCATCATTGTGTGTTACAATAACAAAAGTACAACCCGTTTGATCTCTAAGTTTGAAGAAAATCTCGTGAAGAGAGGCAGCGCTATTTGAGTCGAGATTACCACTAGGTTCGTCTGCAAAAATAACCTTTGGATCATTGATTAGAGCGCGGGCAACAGCAACTCGCTGTTGTTCTCCTCCAGATAATTCTTGTGGTTTGTGATGTATTCGGTCAGAGAGTCCCATTTGATTTAGTAACTCTTTGGCTTTTTTCTCTACTTTCTTTGAGTTATTATTTCCAATCCAGCCAGGCATACATACATTTTCCAGGGCTGTAAATTCGGGTAGTAATTCGTGAAATTGAAATATAAAACCTAAATGATTGTTTCTGAATAAAGCCATGTTAGCAGCATTCATATTTAGTGTAGATATCCCGTCGATTTCTAGATTACTTTTCTCATTTGGATCAACATAATCAAGGGTTCCTAATATTTGTAATAAAGTTGTTTTGCCCGCACCGGAGGGTCCTACTATAGCGACAATCTCTCCCGAAGAAATATTTAGATCAATTCCTTTAAGTACAGTTAAATCACCGTAACTTTTAAATATATTGGTACATGAGATTCCATTATTCATGCTCTAAAATTACTTTTTCTAAATTAAACTTATCCATATCAACCGTTATAATTTTTTTTGTTTAATGTCCTTACCTTTTGTTTAATAAAATACTATATTTGATAAACAAAATCTAATAAATGATAAAAAAAGCATATTTTGCTGGCGGATGTTTTTGGTGTACTGAATCAATTTTTCAGAGAATAAGAGGGGTGCTTGAGGTAATCCCTGGATACATGGGAGGACATATAAAAAACCCAGGGTACAGGGAAGTTTGTAATGGTAATACTGGACACACAGAGACCGTTAAGATTATTTATGATCAGGATTTGGTCAACTATGGTGATCTTCTTGAAATCTTTTTTTTAACCCACGACCCAACAACAATCAACCGACAAGGTAATGATGTTGGTACTCAATATCGCTCTGCTATTTTTTACAATAATCTAGAAGAAAAAAATCAAGTTGAACAATACATTCAACAACTTCAAATTGAAGGTGTTTTTGAAAACCCTATAGTTACCGAAATCAACTCAGAGTGCCCATTTTATGAGGCAGAAATTGAACACCACGATTATTACAATCAAAATAAAGATCAGCCTTACTGTCAATTTGTAATTAGTCCTAAGATTCAAAAACTCAAATTAATTTTAAACCAATATACTGTATAATAATGAACGACAATTTTAACCTTGATACCTTACCCATTACAGATGAAATAAAATCTAATTTTTTCAAAATAATTCAACTTTTGGGTGAAGATATTGAAAGAGAAGGTCTTGAGAAAACCCCTATGCGGGCAGCCAAAGCCATAAAATTTCTTACTGCGGGTTACGAAGAAGACCCTAAACAAATTTTACAAAGTGCCATGTTTAGCGAAAATTACAATGAAATGGTCATTGTCAAAGACATTGAACTCTATTCACTTTGTGAACACCATATGTTACCTTTTTTTGGCAAAGCACATATTGCGTATATTCCTAACGGCAAAATTGTCGGCCTGAGTAAAATCCCCAGAGTAGTGGATGTGTTTTCCAGAAGATTACAAGTTCAAGAGCGTCTAACAGAGCAGGTATTGGATTGTATCAACGAAACTCTAGAGCCTGTTGGTGTAGGAGTAGTTATTGAGGCCTCTCACATGTGTATGATGATGAGAGGAGTTCAAAAACAGAATTCTACCACAACTACTTCTGGTTTTAGAGGCTCTTTTAAGGAAACCGACACCCGCAACGAGTTTTTAAAATTGATTACCTCTAAATTAGGCTAATTCTTATTTTTTTTTTTTAAAAAGAATTTTAACCCCATTCTTTTTAAAAATTTTTTTTCAAATTCCCAAAAGAATTTGAATTGAAAAAAGACAGTTGCCACTAGTATAAGTATAATTTGGTAGATTGGAAAGACAATAAATATCCTTAGCAGCGTATAGATTGCTTTTCCAAATGGAACTTCAACAAAATCTATAGGTTCGACACCCAAAAAATTTAGTAAAGGAGTAGCTAATTTTGCGCTGACTGAGCCGGTAATTGCAAAAACGATGAAGATTACAACTAGCTGAGCATTTGAGCTGATCCCCCATTTTTCTTTTAAACGCTTAATCATAGGATTTTATCCCAAAATTGATATTATTTGCTGACCTAATTCAACACCAATTCTGTCTTGCGCTTCTAAAGTGGCTGCTCCAATGTGTGGAGTCAAAGATATTTTGGGATGCATTAACAATTTGATCTCAGGCTTAGGCTCGTTCTCAAAAGTATCCAGACATGCAAAAGCCAGTTTATTACTGTCTAGCGCACTTACTAAGGCTGCCTCGTCAATGACACCTCCACGAGCAGCATTAATTATCGCTGAGTTATCTTTCATCATACTTAACTCTTTCGATCCTATGACATAGTCTTTTTGAGCGGGAACATGCAAGCTGATGAAATCAGACACCTCTAAAACTTTATCAATAGATAAGGTTTCTATAGAAGCCTTTAACGATGTTTCATTAAATAAGGAAACTTCTATTTCAGCAACATCTATATATTTATCTGTTGCAATGACATTCATACCCAATCCAAGTCCTATTTTGGCTACTTCCTGTCCAATTCTTCCAAAACCAATTATACCTAGTGTTTTACCTCTTAATTCAATTCCTCTGGCATAAGCTTTTTTTAAGCCTTTAAAGTTTGATTCCCCCTCCAAAGGCATATTTCGGTTAGAATCATAAAGAAACCTTACACCTCCAAAAAGGTGAGCAAATACTAACTCTGCTACAGAGGAGGATGAGGCAGCGGGTGTATTAATTACGCTAAGTCCTTTTTCACGTGCATATTCCACATCGATATTGTCCATACCTACACCACCTCGGCCAATAATTTTGAGACCGGGACAGGAGTCGATCAAATCTTTTCTTGCTGTAGTAGCACTTCTTACCAAAAGAACCACAATTTTATTATCATTAATAAAATTGACAAGTTGTTCTTGAGCGACATTGGTGTTAATAACTTCAAAACCAGCTTCAGTTAGCATGTCAATACCTGATTGAGATATTCCGTCGTTAGCTAATATTTTCATTTATAGATTTATTGGTTAGGCTTTTCTTTCAAATTCTTGCATGCAGTCTACCAGAACTTGTATGCTCTCAATAGGCATTGCGTTGTAGATGGAGGCACGATACCCCCCTACAGATCGATGTCCTTTTAATCCACTGATATTCGCTTCATTCCATAGAGTATCAAAGACAACAGCATGCTGGTTGTCCTTAAGGTTATAGGTGGCATTCATATTACTTCGATCATCGGCATGAGCAAAGCCTTCAAAAAGAGGGTTTCGATCGATCTCATTATATATAAGGGCTGCTTTTTTTTCATTTTCTAATCCTACACCTTCCAAACCTCCATTTTTGACAATCCAACGGAGATTCAATAAAACAGTATATACTGGAAATACTGGTGGTGTGTTGAACATACTTCCTGCATCGGACTGAACCTGATAGTTTAACATTGAGGGAATGACTCTACTGACTTTATTAAATGAGGACTCTTTGATCACCACCAATGTGACTCCTGAAGGACCCAAGTTTTTCTGAGCTCCTGCATAAAACAGATCAAATTTTGAATAATCAAAAGATCTCGAAAAAATATCAGAACTCATGTCTGCTACTAAAGGGACTTCGGTATCAGGAAGTGATTTGTATTGGGTTCCAAAAATGGTATTGTTGGTAGTAAGGTGGATATAATCCAAGTCATTGGAAATTTTAAATCCTTTTGGTATGTGATTGAAGTTACCATCCTTGGAAGATGCAATCTCAACGACTTCTCCCAATAATTTTGCTTCTTTGATAGCTTTGGTGGACCATGTTCCCGAATTGATATAGCCCGCTTTTTTTTCTAACAAATTGTAGGCACTCATCAAAAACTGTAAACTGGCACCTCCCTGAAGAAACATTGCCCTGTATCCTTTGCCCTCCAAACCCAGAAGTTGAAGAGAGAGGGAACAGGCTTCTTCCATAATGGCTTTAAACTCATTACTTCGGTGAGAAATTTCTATCAATGATAAACCTATGTTATCAAGCTCTAAAACGGCTTTTGCAGCTCCTTGAATCACCTCTTGAGGTAGAATAGCGGGGCCAGCACTGAAATTGTGTTTTCTCATATCGATTTAAAAGTGCAAATATCAAAAGTTCAGTCCAAATATCAATTGAATATAGATTAATTTTTTACCAATTTTTTTAAAAACTCCTGATCTTAAAGAAAATTCTAATCATTTTAGGGATTGAATAAATTTTAGTGTATCCACTCCATCTGCATAATCCCAAAGTTGTGGATATTGAGCCTGACCAAAAGCAATGGATCCCTCAATATCTGTTTTGGAAACAATACACTGTATGTTTTCTTTCTGTTCCTTCAAGTGGTTTTTCAATAGGTCGAGGGTATCATAAAATTCATAATGGCACGAAGCAATAGGAGAGGAGATGGCTTTGTCTTTTCTGAGCATGAAAAAACCATTATCCAAAAAATCGAAATCACTCATCAAACAAATAGCTTTATTGTAGTCATAGTTATTAGCATATTTATTCATCTCAATGACATTGGCATGGGGATACAAACCTCCAAAAATCAAATTTAAATCAAAACCTTTGGGGAGATAAAGTTTAGATACATTTCGGCATCCCAAGCCATAATATTGCAAAATATCTTTACCTAGTCCCTCTAATTCCTTTTGTGTTTCATTTCCATCCAATACGGCAATACCATTTTTATTTTTTCGAATGATATGTGGATATTTTGAAAAATAATAATCAAAATAGCGTGCAGCATTGTTACTCCCTGTAGCAATTACTGCATCAAACCCTTTCAATTGCCCATCGACAAGTGATGTAAGAGACTGAAAAAGTGGGTCAGTTCTCACAATAAAAGGAATCAAAACATTGTCTTTAGTAGAGCATTTAACCAAGGCCTTGTTTCCAGAAATCCAAATAGTAATAAGATCGTGTAAGCCCACCAAAGGAATATTTCCAGCTGTAACAAGGGCGATCGTTTTGTTAGTGTAATTTTCCCTCAGATTATATTGGCTTATCCATTTTTCTATTTTTTTGGAACGAAGAGCTTCTCCCCATGAATGAAAGGCTTGTAGACATGATTCCTTTTTGAACCAACCGTTTTGATGCTCGGCTAGATCAATGGCTTTAAAAAAAGAATAATAAAGAGGATTATTTTCAGAGATATTTCTAAAAAAACGACCTAGTTTTTTTAGTGCTTTAATTCTGTCTTTAGAATCACTCATTTATTTGTAAAGATTGATCATAGGTCTTATTTTTGTATTCAAATTTAATTAAAGATATTTGTTATGGCCATTATCATCACCGATGAATGTATTAATTGCGGCGCATGTGAACCCGAATGTCCCAATACTGCAATCTATGAAGGTGCTGATGAATGGCGATACAAGGATGGTACCGATTTGAATGGTGATTTAGTTTTACCTAATGGTAAATCAGTAAATGCCGAAGAGGCCCAAATCCCTGTTTCAGATGAGTTCTATTACATTGTACCTGATAAATGTACCGAATGCAAAGGATTTCACGACGAGCCACAGTGTGCCGCAGTTTGCCCAGTAGATTGTTGTGTACCAGATGAAGACAATGTAGAAACAGAAAAAGTTTTGTTGGGGAAACAACGCTTTATGCATAATAACTAATCTTTGTAATTATGAAAGCCGGAATTGTAGGCTTACCCAACGTTGGTAAATCCACTTTATTCAACTGTCTTTCCAATGCCAAAGCACAGAGTGCGAATTTTCCTTTTTGCACCATTGAACCCAATATAGGAGTAGTAAATGTTCCGGACAAACGTTTGGATATATTGGCCGATTTAGTCAAGCCTGAAAAAGTGATTCCTGCTACAGTCGAGATTTTAGATATTGCTGGTTTGGTAAAGGGTGCCAGTAAAGGAGAGGGATTGGGCAATCAATTTTTAGGTAATATAAGAGAAACTGATGCAATACTTCACGTTTTAAGATGTTTTGAGGACGACAATATTGTTCATGTAGATGGGTCGGTCAACCCTTTGAGAGATAAAGAAACCATCGATATCGAGCTTCAACTTAAAGATCTTGAAAGCACTGAAAAAAGAAGAGATAAAATATTACGCTCTGCCAGAACCGGAAATAAAGAGGCTCAAAAAGAACTGCTGATTTTAGATCAAATTATAGCCACATTGGAATCGGCACAAAATGTAAGATCGATTGCTTTTTCTGAGGAGGATCGTCTCAATTATGTAAATATGCTGCAACTTATTACTGATAAGCCAGTAATGTATATCTGTAATGTGAGTGAAGACGGTGCGATCAGTGGTAATGATTTTGTTGATCAGATCAAACAAGTTGTGGCTCAAGAAAATGCCCAAGTATTGATTTTGGCAGTCAGTATTGAAGCAGATATCAATGAATTGGATTCCTATGATGAGAGACAATTGTTTTTAGAGGATATTGGACTGACTGAACCTGGATCGGCAAAACTAATACGATCTGCATACAAGTTACTCTCATTGCAGACATATTTTACTGCGGGAGAAAAAGAGGTGAAGGCATGGACCTTCAAAAAAGGATCCACTGCCCCAAAGGCAGCAGGTGTTATTCATACAGATTTTGAAAAAGGATTTATCTGTGCTGAAGTAACTTCCTTTGAAGATTTCAGCCGCTTCGGAAGTGATCAAAAATTAAAAGAAGCTGGTAAAATTAGGGTAGAAGGGAAGCAGTATATTGTTCAAGATGGCGATGTTATGCACTTTCGTTTTAATGTTTGAAAGAATATATTATTAGAAATCTTTTGCTTAATTAATATCTTCTTTGGTTTTCAAATAATTAACTGACAACAAATCAAATTTTTATTTTTTGTATAATTTTTTTACTACATAAAATTATTGATTTAATACTATTTTTTTGAATGACCTAGCATCTAAAAATAATTGATCTGGAGGAATGAAAAACTAAGCGTACTATTGAAACTTCTCAACAATTAGATATTGTAATTTGTTAATTTCTTTGGTTGTAATCCATTCAAAAATTGTGCTTCAAATCATAATTTAGTGTTGACTTTATGGCCAAAGAAACCCAATATACCGAAGAAAATATACGTTCACTCGATTGGAAAGAACATATCCGCATGCGTCCTGGTATGTATATTGGAAAATTAGGAGATGGATCTTCACCGGACGATGGCATATATATTCTTTTAAAAGAGGTCTTAGACAATTGTATTGATGAATTTGTAATGGGTGCAGGAAAAACCATAGATATTACCATCAAAGATAATGTTGTCAGTGTAAGAGACTATGGCCGAGGAATCCCCCTTGGTAAAATCGTTGATGTAGTTTCCAAAATGAATACGGGAGGTAAATATGATTCGAGAGCATTCAAAAAATCTGTTGGATTGAACGGTGTAGGAACCAAAGCAGTAAACGCATTATCCTCGATGTTCAGCGTAGCCTCTTATAGAGAAAACCAAACCACTAATGCTGTTTTTGAATTTGGAAATCTAATCCGAGAAGACCCTGTGTCATCTTGTTCTAAAAGAAGAGGGACAAAGGTGGTTTTTGAACCGGATACGCGTATTTTCAAGAACTATATATTCCGTTTGGAGTACGTAGAGCGAATGCTTAAAAACTACGTTTATCTTAATCCGGGATTGACCATTGATCTTAATGGTGAAAAATATCACTCTGAAAATGGACTCAAAGATTTATTGGAAGATCAATCAACTGCCTCAGATCTTTTGTATCCCATCATACACCTTGAGGGGGAAGATATTGAAGTGGCTATCACCCATAGCCGATCCCAGTACAGTGAGGAATACCATTCCTTTGTTAATGGACAAAACACTACTCATGGAGGCACCCACTTGGCCGCTTTCAGAGAGGCTTTGGTAAAGACCATAAGAGAACATTTCGGTAAAAACTTTGAAGCCTCTGATATTCGAAAGTCCATTATATCTGCTATTAGTATCAAAGTGATGGAGCCCGTTTTCGAGTCTCAAACCAAAACCAAGTTAGGCTCAACGGAAATGGGGGGAGATATGCCATCCGTTCGATCTTATATCAACGATTTTTTAGGGACACAACTTGATAACTTTCTTCACAAAAATACGCAAACCGCAGAGGCGGTTCGCCTAAAGATTTTACAGGCAGAAAAGGAACGTAAAGAGCTTTCAGGGATCCGAAAATTAGCAAAAGAGCGTGCAAAAAAGGCCAGCCTTCACAACAAAAAACTTAGGGACTGTAGGATACATCTTGGAGACTTGAGGAAAGACCGTCGACTGGAGTCAACCATTTTTATTACCGAGGGTGATTCGGCTAGTGGATCCATTACAAAGTCTCGTGATGTCAATACTCAAGCTGTATTCAGTTTGAGAGGTAAACCCCTTAATACATATGGAATGACCAAAAAAATTGTATATGAAAATGAGGAGTTCAATCTCTTGCAAGCTGCCCTCAACATTGAGGATAGCATGGAAGATTTACGTTACAACAACATTGTTATTGCTACAGATGCTGACGTGGACGGCATGCATATTCGCCTATTACTTATAACTTTTTTCCTCCAATTTTTTCCTGAATTGATTAAAGAAGGGCATTTGTATATTTTACAAACCCCCTTGTTTAGGGTTAGAGATAAAAAACAAACTTTTTACTGCTACAGTGAACAAGAAAAAAAAGAGGCTGTCGAAAAACTTAAAGGAAAGCCAGAGATCACCCGTTTTAAGGGTTTAGGTGAAATCTCTCCTGATGAATTTAAATTTTTCATTGGAGAAGATATCCGCTTGGATCCAATAATGTTGGACAAGTCCACCACTACAGATGATTTATTGGAATTTTACATGGGAAAAAACACCCAAGATCGTCAAAAATTTATAATAAATAATCTTAAGGTTGAGTTGGATGTGGCCGAGGAAATTATATAATACATGGATGATTTAGAATACGACAAAACACCGGATAATAATAATGAGGGTGAAACACTTGTCAAGGTTACTGGTATGTATAAGAGTTGGTTCCTCGACTATGCTTCTTATGTTATCTTAGAGCGTGCCGTTCCTGCTATTTATGACGGACTGAAGCCAGTTCAGCGTCGTATACTTCATTCGATGAAAGATCTGGATGATGGTCGTTATAACAAAGTAGCTAATATCGTTGGTCATACCATGCAATACCATCCCCATGGTGATGCCAGTATCGCAGATGCGATGGTACAAATAGGTCAAAAAGAACTTTTGATAGATGCTCAAGGAAACTGGGGAAACATCCTCACCGGTGATCGTGCCGCAGCCTCTAGATACATCGAAGCACGATTGTCCAAGTTTGCACTGGAAGTAGTTTTCAGTCCCAAGGTTACGGATTGGCAACTTTCATACGATGGAAGAAAAAAAGAACCTGTACATCTACCCGTTAAATTCCCTCTTTTATTAGCTCAAGGGGCAGAGGGAATAGCAGTTGGCCTTTCCACAAAAATATTGCCGCACAATTTTGTGGAACTACTGAATGCCAGCATACAACATTTAAAAGGAAAAAAATTCAAACTATATCCTGATTTTCAAACTGGAGGTATCATTGATGTTCAAGGATACAATGATGGAAATAGGGGGGGTAAAATCAGGGTGAGGGCCAAGATCAATCAATTGGATAAAAACACACTCGTTATTAGTGAAATCCCCTTTGGAACAACCACTTCCGGACTGATTGATAACATCCTTAAGGCCAACGATAAGGGTAAAATTAAAATCAAAAAAATTGAGGATAATACTGCTGCAAGTGTTGAAATTATTATTCACTTACCTAATGGGATTTCGCCCGACAAGACTATTGATGCACTTTATGCCTTTACTGATTGTGAAAGTTCGATCTCTCCTTTGGGTTGTGTAATTATTGACAACAAACCTCATTTTATTGGTGTCAATGAAATGCTAAACCTGTCAACCGATCATACGGTAAATCTTCTCAAAAAAGAGTTGGAAGTACAGTTGGATGAGTTAGAAAATCAGTGGCACCACTCCACTTTAGAGCGGATTTTCATTGAAAATAGAATTTATCGGGACATCGAAGAGGAAAATACTTGGGATGGAGTTTTGGAAGCCATTCGCAATGGGCTTCAACCCCATGTTTCGATCCTTAAAAGAGCAGTTGTGGAGGAGGATCTAATCAAATTGACTGAAATAAGGATCAAACGTATTTCAAAATTTGACATTGATAAGGCTCAACAAAAAATAGAAATTCTCGAGGGAGATATTGCGGAAGTAAAAAATCATTTGGCTCATTTGATTGATTATGCTATTAGTTATTTTAGGCATTTGATCAAAACTTATGGAAAAGGAAGAGAGCGAAAATCTGAAATAAGGATTTTTGATGATGTCGATGCCAAAAAAGTGGTGGTAAGAAACCAGAGGCTGTATCTTAATCGTGAAGAGGGTTTTATCGGAACCTCGCTGAGAAAAGACGAATACCTTTGTGATTGTTCGGATATTGACGATGTTATTGTATTCACTAAAGAGGGTAAAATGCAGGTTGCTCGAGTAGACAGCAAGGTTTTCGTTGGTAAAGATATCATCCATGCGGCAATTTTTAAGAAAAACGATACCCGTACCATCTACAATATGATATACAGAGACGGTAAAAAAGGAAGCTCTTTCATCAAAAGATTTGCCGTTAAGGGGATCACTCGTGACAAAGCTTACGAAATGACACAGGGGAGACTTGATTCTAAAGTTTTGTATTTCTCCGCCAATCCCAATGGTGAGGCCGAAGTGGTGACCATTCTACTGAGAAATACAGGAAATATCAAGAAGCTTAAATGGGAATTAGATTTTGCCGATCTACAGATTAAAGGAAGGGGAGTAAGAGGAAATACTGTAACCAAATACAATATTCTCAGGGTAGAACTCAAAGAGAAAGGGGTTTCTACCCTTAAGCCAAGAAAAATCTGGTTTGATCCAACCATTAAAAGACTCAATACAGATGAAAGGGGAGAATTATTGGGTGAGTTTAGAGGAGAAGATAAGATACTTTTAATTAACAAAGATGGAGATGCAAAGGTGGTAATTCCTGAACTTGCACTTCACTTCGATGACAAATTGATTCATATTGAAAGGTGGAAGCCTAACAAACCCATTACTGCAGTGTATTATGATGGTGAAAAACAACGTTACTTTATAAAAAGATTCCTAATAGAGAGTGTAACCAAGGAAGATCGATTCATAAAACCGGGTGGAGAATTGATATTCCTTAATACCGATTGGCGTCCTATAATTAAAGTCAACTTCGTTAAGCCAAGAGATAGAGACCCAATCCCACCTTTGGAAATCGTTACTGAGGAATTCATCGCTATCAAAGGTTTTAAAGCACTTGGAAATCAGCTGTCCCAGAAAAAAATTAAAAATATAGAGCTTAAGGAATTATTACCTTATGATGATGAAGAAAAATCTTTGGAGGAAATTGAAGTGAACGATCAAGAGGAGCTGACTTCAGAAGACGATTCACAAATAAAACTGAATCTATGATGTTTTCGGTTTTCCTAACATTTTCTAATAAATCAAACCATCAAGAAAAAAGCAACAAAGGTAAAATAGATATCCCCCATTGGTATTTAGCTATACTTTGATCCAATGTTTGATAAGTTATTTACCCGCTGAAATATAATTAAAAAAAGTTTTGTCAATTTCTTAAATGATTTATTAAAATTAAGTTTAATCAAGGTGTATAATATTTAGTAGTAAAACAATCCATAATTCATTTAATTTTCTTGATGGTACCCCTTTGCTTATTTTCCGATTTACCTACCAAGGAATACTCAAATGTGTAAGAATTTCCTTCAGTCGTGAGAATTTTTATTTGTACCGGACGTTTGTCTTGGTTTGACTTGGGGTTGAGTTTGGTTAAAATACATTCACAATCGTTAACCCATCTAATACGAGCAGAGTCTATCTTTCCTTCGTAGTTTTCAATTTCCAAATCTTTTGTTCTTAGGAAAATAGAGGTTTTGATCTCACCATTTATCAGTGAAGTAAATTCGAAGGTTCCAGTGTGAAAATTTTTACAATCTCTACTTACTTTATAACATGAATAAATAAATAATATCCCAATACACAATAACAAAAGCAAATTATTTTTTGGCAGTAAACCTTTCAAAACTTCCATCTTCATAAAGGTAAATTATTTCTTTGGGAGATACACTTTCTGTGGATGAAATTGATTGCTCATTTTGATCAAGTTCAACAATTTTATCAGAAGTATGGTAATCAAAACTAGGGGTTTGTGATTTAACACCACCTACTTGCTGGGAGTTGAATGGATCGCTTTTATTTGTGGATGAAGTAGGAGTTTGAATACCCATAATCAGCCATTCCAATGCTACTTCATCAAATGCTTCATAAATTTTCACCAAAAATTCTAAACTGGGTTTATTTCGTCCTGAAAGAATGTGGGACATTGCAGAACGCTGTACACCAATTTTCGATGCAAAACCAGCTGATGAAAGCTGATGATTGTTTCTTATTGATTCTATTCGTTGAACAATTTCGACTACGTTTAACATTGTAAACATTTTAATTTTAAATATAACATATTAAAATTATTTAATAAAATTAACTTGAAATTAATTATTATATTTTTTCAAATTTTACTTTAATAATTCTATATAAAATACTGATAATAAATAATATAAAATTTTTGCATCTAATTATGTATACAATTGTTTACATATCTAAATAATTTTAACACTGTTGTGTATAAAATTGTAAATTACTTTTGTATAAAGATGTAAACTTTGACTTGTTTACATTTGTAAAACATTTATTAATATGATTTCAAAAAATCGTTTTTTGTCCCCCAAAAAATGGGATTTACAAATAAAGGGTTTGTCATTTAGACTCCCTACTACCATAATAGGGCACTCAGTTCTAAACTTACCTATTTATGCACATCATATAGGAAAAGGCTCTATTAAAGTCCTTTTGTGGTCTCAAATGCATGGTAACGAATCAACAACGACACGTGCTTTGTTAGATTTATTTATCTATTTAAACACATTAGACGGATCTAAACTTATGGATGGTTTATCTCTTATGATTATTCCTCAGCTTAACCCTGATGGGGCATCAAACTATACTCGATTAAATGCCAATGAGGTTGACCTAAATCGGGATGTCATTGATTTATCTCAACCTGAATCAATGGCATTAGTAAAAGTATTTAATTCATTTTCACCCGACTATTGTTTTAATCTTCACGGGCAACGAACCATTTTTGCTGCTGGAAAAATGGGTAAACCCGCTACATTATCCTTTTTATCGCCAGCTACTGATTCATCAAAAACAATTACCTCAGCTAGAAATCAAGCCATGCAATTGATTGCACTTTTAAATGAAAAATTACAAAATCAAATTCCAAATCAGATAGGTCGGTATGACGACACTTACAATCCAAATTGTGTGGGAGATCATTTTACTTCATTGGGGATACCTACTCTCTTAATTGAGGCCGGACATAATAATTTAGATTATGATCGCAATTTCACAAAAAAAATGATTTTTAATGCCCTTTTAATTGCATTGAATGCTATCAAAAATGGTGATTTTTTAAGATACTCTCCGTCTGCATACCAACAAATCCCCGAGAATGAAAAAGATTATGTGGATTTAATTATTAAAAATATTGACATAAGAACAGAATCTGGTTTTTTTAAAAATCAAGAATTAGCGCTATTATATAAGGAAGAAAAAATTGACGAAAGCGTTTTATTCAGCCCCTTTTGTCACAGTTTTTCTAACAAAATAAATTTTTTGTCGCATAAGGTTTTAGATGCTAGAGAAATTCTTAAAACCTATGAGATTAAATTTGTTAGAGGGAAAACTATTGATATCTTTTAAAAAAGTCGTTTTTGTTAAAAAAATAGTAGTCAAATTCAATTTTTTTTAAACATTTTTAAATTTTTTATTTATTTTTACCTAAAAACTAACAATTATGAATAAGGTAAAATTAGATGAGGTCGATCATCAGATCTTGGATATTCTCATAGACAATACTCGAGTCCCTTTTACTGATATTTCCAAACGATTGTTTATATCTGCAGGTACTGTTCATGTAAGAGTAAAAAAAATGGAAGAAGCTGGTATTATTAAAGGTTCGTCTCTGAATCTTGATTATGTTAAATTGGGTTATTCTTTTATAGCTTACATTGGTATCTTTTTGGAGAAAACTAAAATCATAGGTGAGGTAATAAAAAGCTTGAATGATATCCCTTTTGTCACGGTTGCTCACATTACAACTGGAAAGTTCAATATTTTTTGTAAAGTAAGAGCACATGATACTAAGCACGCCAAAGAAATCATTTTTATGATTGATGATATTGATGGTGTTTCCAGAACGGAGACTATGATTTCCCTCGAAGAAAGTATCAATGACAAAAAAAGGTTAATGCACAGAATTTTTAATGAATTATAAATCATTTTTATACTGATAACACCTGATGGCCCGAAAACCGAAAATCGAAAGATTTAATGAGAGCGTACTCTCAAAATTTCAAATTTATAATAGCCTTTTTCTTACTCTCCCTTTTGATACAATAAGAAATACCTCAGTGCTTATATCGCTTTTCACAGATCACTGTAAAAATGGGTATGGTCAAAAATTAGATCCTCGTGAAATCACCTCAACTTTTTTTAGTAGATACCTTCCTGAATATGATGAAAAAGAACAAATAGACCTGCTTTTTCGTTTTATACAATATATAGAACGTCAGGTAGTTCTATTCGATGCCATTGAAGATGCTGCCTTTGGGTATGTAAATAATATGAATGGTAGGGGTACCATTCGCCATATTAAAGAGGAAGCATCTGAAAACCTTAAAATTGACCAACTTAAAGATTACCTCAATCGATACAAAGTCAGAATTGTACTGACCGCCCACCCAACACAATTTTATCCTGGTAGTGTTTTGGGTATAATAAACGACCTTTCCAAAGCTATTGAGGGAGGTGAGCTTGAAACGGTCAAGTTATTACTCACCCAACTAGGAAAAACTAAATTTTACAAAAAAATAAAACCAACTCCATTCGATGAGGCTATAAGTTTGATTTGGTACCTGGAGAACGTATTTTACCATTCCGCTAGTACCATTTACACTTATATTAAAACGCATATTTTTGAAAAAGCAGCTATAGAAAATTCCATTTTTGATTTTGGATTTTGGCCTGGAGGGGACCGCGACGGAAATCCCTATGTTACTCCAGAAATTACTCTTAAAACTGCCGAAAGCTTAAAGTTTTCAATTCTCAGAAATTATTTCAGAGAGGTTAGAAAAATGAAGCGAAGTTTAACCTTTAATGGTATTGACGAAAAACTTGATGCACTTGAGAGTGATCTATATGCAACTTTGTTTTCTAAGAATCAGCCTGATTATTTCAATATAGATTATTTCAAAAAGGCTTTGGATGAAATACATCAAATCATAATCAATCAAACTGATGGTCTTTACGAGTCTTTGATTTTGGATTTAAAACATAAGTTGAAAATATTTGGTTTTCATTTTGCAAGCCTTGATATCAGACAGGACTCCAGAATTCACAAACAAGTTTTTGATGAAATTTTTTCTCATTCGGATATAAGGAAATATGTCGATGGGTTGCCTAAAAACTTTGATGGATTGGATATTACTGAAAGACATCAAGTCCTCACATCATTAAAAGGTGACGTGCCTTCTGAAATTTTCGAGACTACAATCACTAGGGAAACTTTGGAAAGTATTCGTGCTATGCGGATCATTCAACAGCGCAATGGTGAAAGAGGATGTAACCGATATATCATAAGTAATTGTCAGTCGATTGATAATATTTTAGAATTGTTTGCATTACACAAAATATGTAATTGGGACCAACCAACAGTCGATATCATTCCACTTTTTGAGACCATTCCTGATTTAAAGGTTTGTGAGAAAATTATGCAAACCCTCTACGAAAATGAGCAATACAGAAAATATTTGGTTTCTCGCGGGGATAAACAGACCGTTATGCTAGGTTTTTCTGATGGGACAAAAGACGGAGGATATTTTATGGCCAATTGGTCTATTTATAAAGCAAAAGAGGATTTAACTGCTTTGTCCAATCGATATGGTATTAGTATTGCTTTTTTCGATGGAAGAGGTGGACCTCCTGCACGAGGGGGAGGTAACACACACGAATTTTATGCTTCAATGGGCAAAAAAATTCAAGCGGATGAAATTCAACTTACCATTCAGGGGCAAACCATCAGTTCCAATTTTGGTACCAATGACTCTTGTCAATATAATCTTGAACAATTACTTAGTTCTGGCATTCAAAATCAGGTATTCAATTCAGAAAGAAATGTTCTTTCCGAGGAAGACAGGGGAACTATGAACCAGCTGGCAGAAAAAAGCCACAGAGCTTATCAAGATTTTAAATCACATCCGGAGTTTATTTCTTATCTAGAGGAGATGACTACCTTAAAATATTATGCCAAAGCCAATATTGGAAGCAGACCTTCAAAGAGGGGGAGCTCAAAAAAGCTTGAATTTTCTGATTTGAGAGCCATCCCATTTGTAGGTAGTTGGAGTCAATCCAAGCAAAATGTCCCAGGATTCTACGGTGTTGGGACCGCGCTTAAATACTTTGATGATAAAAACCAATTTGACAAGGTAACCCAACTATATCAGCGATCTTCTTTCTTTAGAACTTTAATTGCTAACAGTATGATGAGTTTGACTAAATCTTTTTTTGGTCTTACCGCTTATATGCAGAACGATAAGCTATTTGGAGATTTTTGGAATTTGATTTACAGTGAATTTGTGTTGACAAAAGAAATGATTTTAAAGTTGACAGGATTCGATGAGCTAATGGAAAATGAGCCTGCAGGAAAAGCCTCAATCAAAGTTAGAGAGGAGATTGTTCAGCCTCTACTTACAATTCAGCAGTCTGCCTTAATGACCATACAAGACGCCAAGAAATCAGGAGACATGAATGATGAAACATTTGAGTTGTTCGAAAAAATGGTTACACGCTCATTGTTTGGAAACATCAATGCTAGTAGAAACTCTGCTTAATCTTGTTGGTAGAATTTGAATGCATCTAATAGATTATCAGATGGAACATCAACATCTATTAATGGTTTTCCCAGTTCTTGAATTAATACGAATTTCACTTTACCATGACTGTTTTTCTTGTCATAAATCAATAAATCTGAAATGGAATTTAAATCATTTTTGGAAAAATTTACTTTTTCAAAAATTCCTAGAAATGCATTTTTGATCTTATGAGCGACCTCAGGGTTTAGACCACAAAGTTTAGTTGCCAAATATGCTTCGGTAATCATTCCTATGGCTATGGCCTCCCCATGTAGAAGAGTTGTTTTATGCTGATTGTTTAAACAATGGGTTTCAATGGCATGACCCAGCGTATGACCAAAATTGAGTATTTTCCTTAGATTTGATTCATAAAGGTCTTGAGTAACGACTGCATTTTTAATTGAAACTGAATGATGAATGTACTCTTCAATATAGTTTTTATTCAAGGGTTTGTATTTCGAAAGTTCTTCAAAATAGTTTTTATCTCTAATTATACCATGTTTAAGCATCTCTGCATAACCACTTCTGTACTCTTTTTCTGGCAAGGTATTCAAATACTGAACATCGATGACAACCATCTTGGGATGGGTAATGACGCCGATTTGGTTTTTTAATCCTCCCAAATCTACTCCTGTTTTTCCCCCGACCGAAGCATCAACCATAGACAACAGTGTGGTAGGGACGTTTACAAAATCGATCCCTCTTTTGAAAGCTGCGGCTACAAACCCCCCTAAATCAGTAATTACACCACCTCCTAAATTGATCAAAAGACTTTTACGGTCAGCACCCAAATCAGAAAGTTGTTGCCAAACCTTTTGACATGTTCTGAGGTGTTTGTTTTTTTCTCCCGCTTTAATTTTTATAACACCACTATCCTCTAATTCAAGAAAATGTTTCAAAAATAGAGGAAGGCAGTCTACTTCAGTATTTGTGTCTACCAGAAAAAAAATGGAGGAGTAGGACTTTGTTCTTATTAAGGAGAGAAGAGCCGAATAGGCCTCATCAGAAAATAAAACCTTGTACCCCTGTCCAGTAATTACCCTTTTTGTCTTTTTCATCTATTTATATCAAGTAAGTTGATCTTATCGAAGGTCTAATCATATTGCTAAATATGGGTATTAACCACTTTAAAAACCTAGGATACGTTTTGATGCTTACAAAATTAAAACATTAGATTGAATTGGGGGAGCTCTTTGCTCATTTGCTGCGTTTATTGAGTCGAAGAATTTCAACGGTCTTCTCACAATTCATTACCTCCAAAGAAATGGGCTTTTCATTCCAATAACCATTGATGAAATACTTTTTACAACTATCTTTTCGGGTATTGCTTTTTCCAAAATCAATATTTGCTTTACCAAGGAAACTTTGAAAAGCCAATGAATCAAAGTCAGTGGGTACTTTATTTTGAGATTTCCAAGCCTTTTTAGAAAGGTTGCTTATAACCCTGTCGTTTGGACCATAATTACAACTCGTTTTTTTGCCTTTTAGAATTACCGCCAAAAAAATCATTCCAATAGAAAAGCCCATCATATAGAAACCCAATCGATATAATAACTTCTTCATATGCTAACGACATTTAAAGTTCTTGATTCGTCATTATTGACCTTAATAGAGATTTTGGCGTGATGGGGTAATAATGTAATAATCCTTTCTCCCCATTCAATCAGGCATAGATTTCCAGAATCCAAATATTCCTCTGTGCCAATATCCAAAGCCTCTTCAATGTTTTTCAGTCGGTAGAAATCAAAGTGAAAAATTTTTCCTTTTCTTGGACTTATGTAATGGTTGACAATAGAAAATGTAGGGCTTGAAATAGGGTCAGCAACCTCCCACTTTTCACACAGTTTAGAAATTAGTGTTGTTTTTCCAGACCCCATAGCCCCTTCAAAACAAATTACTGGGCTCTGTAGATGGTCATCCAAATAATTGACTGCTTGATCAATTTGTTTCAAATTAAACCGAAAAGACATATTACAAATTTAACACTATCGAGGACGCATTACAACAAAAGGGATGATCATTTCCTCCATTGATATTCCACCGTGTTGAAAGGTGTTTCTGAAAAAATTGGCAAAATGATTGAAATTGTTTTGATAGACAAAATACTGTTGTTCTCTTGCAAAAATAAACTTACTATTAAGATTTGAGGCTGGTAATTGAATTGTCTTTGGGTCATTGACCTCCATAACTGATTTAGGTGGATAACTCAAGCTTTGGCCAGTTTTGTACCTAAGATTCGTACTGAGTTCACGATTGCCTTTGATTTCTACAGGCTGATCTACATTAATGGTTCCATGGTCGGTGGTTATAATCAGATTGAAGCCCAAACCTCGTGCTTGCTGAATGATTTCCAATAGTGGAGAATTGTTAAACCAAGATCTTGTAAGAGACCTGAAAGCCTTATTGTCTGACGCCAATTCTTTGATTATCTCCATTTCTGTTTTAGCATGTGATATCATGTCTACGAAATTATAAACTACAACCACCAAATCGTCTTTTTGGTGATTGCTCAGAGATTTAGTTAATTCCCTTCCTGCTTTGATATTTGTTATTTTGTAATAGCTGTACTTGGAATCAATTCTGTTTTTGAGTAATTGTGCTTTAAGAAATTCCGACTCCTTAAGATTTTTACCTCCATTTTCATTTTCATTGACCCATAGCTGAGGATATTTTTTTTGCATTTCAAGTGGCATCATTCCAGAGAATATAGCATTTCGTGCATAATGGGTAGCTGTAGGTAGAATACTGAAATAGCTTGCTTCATCCTGCTTTTGATAATAGTTTTCAATGATGGGTGCAATCATTTTCCATTGATCAAATCGAAGGTTGTCGATCACCAACATAAGTGTGGTTTTTCCAGATTTATCTTTTAGAATGGGGAAGAGCTTTTCACTAAGAATTCTATGGGACATAATGGGTCCTGAGTTATTTATGATCCAGTCTTCATAGTTTTTTTCTACAAATTTGGTAAAAAGGCGATTGGCCTCTTTCATCTGACTTTGAAAAATTTCCAACATTGCTAAATCATCTAAAACCTCCAACTCCATTTCCCAGTATAACATTTTTATATAAAATTTGGACCAGTCTTGGTGGGTTTCTAATTCATTTAGAGATAAGGATATTCTTTGGAAGGCTTGTTGGTAATTGTTGATAGTTTTCTCGGCAATCAAATTTTTGTGTTCAAATAACTTCTTGAGGGCAAGTAAAATTTGATTAGGATTAACTGGTTTAATTAAATAATCAGCAATTTTTGCACCTATGGCCTCCTCCATAATCTTTTCTTCCTCATTTTTGGTGATCATAATTACAGGAATGGAAGGAAAACGTAATTTGATCTCATTCAGCGTTTCCAGACCACCCAGCCCTGGCATGTTCTCATCTAATAATACCACATCAAAGATTTGATTTTGCAGTAAAAGCAGGGCGTCTTGGCCACTTTTGCTGGCAGTGGTTTGGTAACCTTTATCCTCCAGGAATAAAAAATGGGGTTTGAGTAATTCAATTTCATCATCTACCCACAAGATTTTTATTGAATTCATTTTGCGTATCCTCGAACTAAGATTAACAATTTTGTAAATACGAAAGTTAACTCTTTTAAATGAGCCAATTTACGGATTTATAGGTATTCGTTCCCCATTAATATTTGAGGTAATTTCCTACCAATTGTTTCAGCCTTTAAGAATTTTACAAATTCGATTTTCCTACTGTATCTTTCTGGAGAAAAATCGCACAGGATTAAGCACCGTATGGTAGTAATGCACTTAATGATTTTTTTAATTCTAAATAATCTTTACGTATTCATCAGAAGTATCATATATGTTTCCCAAGAAATTTACATCTAACTTAAATTTCATACTTTTGCAGAAATGAAATTCACAGCTAAACAAATCGCTGCTCAACTTGAAGGAACTGTTGATGGTGACCCAAACGCCGAGGTTTTTCAACTTTCAAAAATTGAGGAGGCTCAAAAAGGTTCCCTAACTTTTTTATCCAATCCCAAATACACCCAATTTATTTACAAAACCCAAGCCTCTGTAACCATAGTCAATGAAGATTTTATTCCAGAGGACGATTTATCCACTACTTTAGTTAGGGTCAACAATGCCTATGACTCATTTTCAATTCTATTGGATTATTACAATAAAGCTAAAATCAACAAGTTAGGTATTTCCAAATCTGCTGTTATTGACCCTTCAGTGAAAATGGGAAAAAATTGTTTTATTGGTGATATGACCTGTATGATGGAAGATGTCGATATTGCAGATAATGTAAAAATTTATCCGCAGGTTTATATAGGAAGTAATGTTAGCATTGGAGCTGGTACAATCATTTTTACCGGGGCAAAAATACTGGAGGACACTATCGTTGGAGAAAATTGTATTATTCATAGTGGGGCTGTAATTGGATCTGACGGTTTTGGATTTGCTCCACAGAAAAATGGCGATTACAAAAAAATACCACAAACGGGAATAGTGGTTTTGGGAGATCGAGTTGAAGTGGGATCTAACTCTACCATAGATCGAGCTACTTTAGGGGTCACCTCAATTGCGAATGGTGTTAAACTCGATAATCAAATTCAGATTGCTCACAATGTAGAAATTGGGGAAAATACCGTAATAGCTGCACAGACTGGAATAGCTGGATCATCAAAGATCGGTAAAAATTGCGTTATTGGTGGACAGGTAGGTATTGCTGGACATATTAAAATTGGTGATAATGTTAAAATTCAGGGACAATCAGGGGTAATAAGTAATGTAAAGGAAAACTCAACTATTCAGGGCACCCCAGCATTCTCATATAATGATTACAACAAATCTTACGTCTATTTCAAAAATTTTCCAAATCTCGTCAAAGAAATCAACCGAGTTGTCAAGAAACTTAACCTATGACAAAAAAAAAATCTAATCAAATAACACTAGGAGATAAAGTTACCCTAGATGGTGTAGGTCTTCACACAGGTAAAAATGTTAGACTTACCTTTAGACCTGCTCCTGTGGATACCGGATATGTTTTTATAAGGACAGACTTAAAGCCAGTGGTAGAGATTCCTGCTGACATCATTTATGTGACCAATACGGATCGGGGTACCAACCTTGAGAAAGACGGTGCAAAAATTCAGACCTCAGAACATGTTCTTGCTGCTTTAGTTGGGATGGGTATTGATAATTGTTTTATTGAACTTGATTCTGCTGAATCGCCTATCATGGACGGTTCATCAAAATTTTTTGTTGAAGCCATTGAATCCGTCGGAATACGTGAGCAAGATAAATTGAGAGAGGAGTTTATTGTGACTGATCTTATCTCTTATAAAGATGAAGAAACAGGAAGCGAAATCACTTTAATTCCTGCAGATGAGTATCAAGTTACCACCATGGTAGACTTTGAAACTAAAGTTTTAGGTACACAAAATGCTTCATTGGATTCCATTACTGATTTTAAGGAAACCATCGCTCCCTCAAGAACGTTTAGTTTTTTGCATGAACTCGAAATGCTTCTGGAAAACGGATTAATCAAGGGTGGAGATTTGAACAACGCTATTGTTTATGTAGACAAACCATTATCAGAAAGTAATATGGAGCGGTTAAAAGAAGCTTTTGGAAAAGATAATATAGCTGTTCAGCCGAATGGGATATTAGATAACTTAAGTCTTCATTTTTCAAACGAAGCTGCACGACACAAACTTCTCGACGTTATTGGTGATTTAGCTTTGGTAGGTGTTCCCATCAGGGGAAAGGTTTTTGCTCATAAACCCGGTCATAAGATAAATGCATGTTTTTCAAAAAAGCTCTCTCAGATTATCAAGCAAGAAAGGCGTCAGAATGCTCCTAAAATTGATCTAAATACAGATCCAATTATGGATGTCAATGATATCATCAAAATGTTGCCTCACCGTCCCCCGTTTCTCTTGGTAGATAAAATTTTTGAGCTTTCAAATACTCATGTAATAGGACTGAAAAATGTTACCATGAATGAACCATTTTTTGCAGGGCATTTTCCTGGTGCTCCAGTCATGCCAGGTGTTTTACAAATTGAAGCCATGGCTCAAGCAGGTGGTGTTCTTTTGCTCAATACTGTCCCTGATCCTGAAAACTATATTACTTTGTTTATGAAAATGGATAACGTTAAATTCAAAAGACCCGTAAAACCAGGAGACACCCTTATTTTCAAATTAGAACTCATTTCTCCCATAAGAAGAGGCATCTGTCATATGAAAGGAATGATTTTTGCAAATGGTAACTTAATGACAGAGGGTGAACTTATGGCGCAAATAATTAAACGTAATGAATCATAATGAAACAACCTTTAGCATACATACATCCCGAAGCTAAAGTAGCTAAAAATGTAGTTATTGAACCGTTTACCTCGATTGATAAAAACGTAGAGATTGGAGAAGGAACTTGGATAGGTTCAAATGTAATAATTATGGAAGGGGCTAGGATTGGAAAAAACTGTAGTATTTTTCCAGGAGCTGTAATTGCAGCAGTTCCACAGGATTTAAAATTTAAAGGTGAGGACACCTTGGCCGTAATAGGAGACAAAACAACGATCAGAGAGTGTGTGACCATTAATAGGGGAACCTCTGACCGTCAACTTACTAAAATAGGAAACAATTGCCTAATAATGGCCTATTGTCATGTAGCGCACGATTGTTTTGTAGGTGACAATTGTATTTTTTCAAACAACAGCACCCTCGCAGGACATATAACAATTGGTGATCATGTAATCTTAGCAGGTTTGGTAGCAGTTCATCAGTTTTCGACCATTGGAGACCACGCCTTTATTGCAGGTGGATCGCTGGTGAGAAAAGATGTCCCTCCATATGTTAAAGCGGCTCGTGAGCCATTGTCATATGTTGGCATCAACTCTGTTGGATTGAGAAGAAGAGGATTTACATCCGAAAAAATTACGGAAATTCAGAATATTTACAGGACTCTATATCAAAAGAAAATGAACAATAGTCAGGCTGTTGACATCATTGAGGCTGAAATGATTGCCTCTCCTGAAAGAGATGAAATATTGCAATTCATCAGAAACTCTCAAAGAGGAATTATGAAAGGTTATTTTCAAAAAAGTTAAACAAACCTTATGGCATCAACATCTGACATCAGAAAAGGTTTGTGTATCAAATTCAATAACGATATTTATAAAATTATCGAGTTTCTTCATGTGAAACCTGGAAAGGGACCCGCATTCGTCAGAACAAAACTCAAGAGTGTTACCTCTGGAAAAGTGGTTGACAATACTTTTTCTGCTGGACACAAAATAGATGACATTCGCGTTGAAACAAGTAAATTTCAGTACTTATATGGAGAAGGAGAGGATTATAATTTTATGAATATAGATGATTATAATCAAATTGTAGTTAGCAAAAATTCTATTGATAATCACGAACTGATGAAAGAGGGTGAGATTGTCAGCATTTCTATCAATACCGAAGATGGTTTACCGCTTTCTGTCGATATGCCTGCCAGTGTCATATTGGAAGTAACCCACACTGAGCCTGGTGTAAAAGGAAATACTGCTACCAATGCTACCAAGCCAGCTATTGTTGAAACGGGGGCTAAAATCAATGTGCCACTTTTTATCAACGAAGGAGATAAAATCAAAGTTGATACAGTAAAGGGAAATTATCAAGAGCGAATTAAAGAATAGCCTATTTTCAACTTACTTATTAATTTTGTAGAGTATTTAAAAAATATATTAAGCGATGAGTGTATTAGTTAATAAGAATTCCAAAATTATAGTTCAGGGTTTTACTGGTAGCGAAGGAACTTTCCATGCGGAACAAATGATTGCCTACGGGACAAATTTAGTCGGTGGAGTAACTCCTGGGAAAGGTGGGCAAACTCATTTAAACAAACCTGTTTTTAATTCTGTTGTACAAGCTGTAAAAGAAGCTCAGGCTGATACGTCGATTATTTTCGTACCACCTGCATTTGCAGCAGATGCCATTATGGAAGCTGCCGAAGCTGGAATCAAAGTCATTATTGCTATCACTGAGGGGATTCCTGTGGCAGACATGATTAGAGTTTCAGAATTTATTAAAAAAAGAAATTGTACTTTGATAGGCCCCAATTGTCCAGGTGTCATTACACCCGAGGAGGCAAAAGTAGGAATCATGCCAGGTTTTGTTTTCAAAAAAGGAAATGTGGGTATTGTCTCTAAATCTGGAACTTTGACCTATGAAGCAGCTGATCAAGTAGTCAGAGAAGGGTTGGGAATTACCACAGCCATAGGAATTGGAGGAGACCCAATAATTGGTACTACCACAAGAGATGCTGTAGAATTATTTATGAATGACCCAGAAACAGAAGCCATAGTGGTCATTGGTGAAATCGGAGGGCAACTAGAATCAGATGCTGCTCAATGGATAAAAGAAAATGGCAACTTAAAACCTGTTATTGGTTTTATTGCAGGTGAAACTGCCCCCAAAGGAAGAACCATGGGTCATGCAGGAGCTATAGTTGGTGGAAAATATGATACCGCTGAAGCCAAAAAAAGTATCATGAGGTCCTGTGGAATTCATGTTGTCGATTCTCCTGCAGATATTGGTAAAAGAGTTGCAGAAGTTTTAACATAAGTTTTTTATGAGTAAATTACTGGAAAACAAAACAGCAATTATTACCGGTGCCACACGTGGTATAGGTAAAGGCATTGCACGAGTTTTTGCCCTGAATGGGTGCAACGTGGCTTTTACTTACAGTAGTTCGGTTGAAGCTGCTCAATCACTCGAAAAGGAATTACTCGAAATGGGGGTAAAAGCCAAGTCCTATCAAAGTAACGCTGCCGATTATGATCACGCTCAAGCATTGGTAGATCAGGTTTTAGAGGAGTTTAAGATCGTTGACATACTTGTCAATAACGCTGGGATTACCATAGATAACCTATTGATGCGTCTGGGAGAAGCTGATTTTGATCAAGTCATCCAAGTTAATCTCAAATCTGTTTTCAACATGTCGAAAGCCATTCAGCGTACCTTTTTAAAACAAAGATCAGGTTCAATGATTCACATGAGTTCAGTAGTTGGAATCAAAGGAAATGCCGGTCAATCCAATTATGCTGCGTCTAAAGCAGGGATTATAGGTTTTTCCAAAGCAGTTGCGCTCGAATTGGGTTCTAGAAATATCAGAAGTAATGTAGTCGCACCTGGATTTATTGAGACCGAAATGACAGAAAAGCTTTCGGAGGATATGGTTCAAAAGTGGCGTGAAGGAATACCCCTAAAAAGAGGGGGATCTCCCGCAGATGTTGCCAACGCATGTCTTTTCTTGGCATCAGATTTATCAAATTATATAACCGGTCAAGTCCTCCAAGTCGATGGAGGAATGCTAACTTAAAAAACGTTTATTATGCAAAAATTACCTAAAATTGGATTACCTATTATTCTATTGGCCTTTGTGCTAATCATTTTTGTCTCTAAATCTTCTATTAATATTGGTTATGGAGAGGCAGGTGTATTATTTAAAACCTTTGGAGGGGGGGTTGTTACTGATAAAGCCCCACTTTCAGAAGGGTTTCACATTATTGCACCTTGGAACAAAGTTTATATTTACAATGTTAAACAACAAGAGTTTTTTGAGGGTAATATGCAGGTATTATCCTCCAATGGTTTGGAAATTTCTTTGGATGTATCTGTATTATATCAACCTGTTTACAACGAATTGGGGTTGTTACATAAAACCAAAGGTGAAAATTATGTCAATATTGTTTTAATACCGCAGATTAGGGCTGTTGCCAGAAGTGTGGTGGGACGTTACACTCCGGAGCAATTGTACTCTACCAAAAGAGATGCAATTCAAAATGAAATCTTCATAGAAACCAAAAAAAATGTAGAATCCCAACACATTCAACTTAACGCAGTTTTAGTAAGGGACGTATCTCTTCCATTGGCTATAAAGGAGGGTATTGAAAGAAAACTAATACAGGAGCAAGAAGCTTTGGAATATGAGTTCCGTTTGGAAAAAGCAAAGCAAGAAGCCGAAAAACAAAGAGTTGAAGCAGAGGGTAAAGCCGCTGCAAATAGGATTCTAAGTGCTTCTATTACCAAAATGATTCTCAAAGAAAAAGGCATAGAGGCAACCAAAGCTCTTTCTACCTCACCGAATTCAAAGGTGATCGTAATTGGTAGTGGTGAGGACGGAATGCCAATCATTCTGGGAGGTCAATAAAATTTGTTTTTTTAATTTGATTAAAAAATTATTATATTTGCAAAATGAAAATATTTAATCATAATATACATTTTTTTCAACCGATCAAATGAGGTAAAGGAAGTGTATTGACCATACTTAAGACCCGTTTGATTTCAAACGGGTTTTTTTATAAAAGTTATTTACAATGATAAAAATTGCGATTCAAAAATCAGGGAGGCTTAATGAGGAGTCTTTGGGTATACTAAAGAAATGTGGTATTTCTATAGACAATGGCAAAGACCAACTCAAAGCTCCTGCCAGAAATTTCCCGATGGAAGTGCTTTACTTGAGAAATGGCGACATCCCGCAGTACCTTAGAGATGGGGTAGTAGACTTGGCTATCATAGGTGAAAACCTGATCCATGAAAAAGGAAAGGACTTGACCATTATTGAAAACTTGGGTTTTTCCAAATGTCGTGTCTCTATTGCTGTTCCCAAAGAAGTTGATTTTAATGATTTAAAAGATCTCAACGGGAAGCGCATCGCTACTTCTTATCCCAAAACCGTCAATCAATTTCTGGCGGAAAATGGAATTTTGGCAGATTTACATATCATTAACGGCTCTGTTGAAATTGCCCCCAATATAGGTTTGGCAGATGCCATTTGCGATATCGTTTCCAGTGGAAGTACCTTATTTAAGAATAATCTCAAGGAAGTTGCCAAAATTCTGGAATCTCAAGCGGTGTTGGTTCAATCACCAAATTTGTCTGCAGAAAAGCTTGAAATTGTTGAGAAATTACTTTTTCGTTTGGGTACGGTGATCCACGCAAAAAAATCAAAATACATTCTTTTGAATGCGCCCAATGACAAAATTGATTTGATCAGCGATATTTTACCGGTACTAAAAAGCCCTACCGTATTACCTTTGGCCCAAGAGGGCTGGTCCTCTTTGCACTCTGTGATTGACGAGACCTCTTTTTGGGAAGTCATCGATGAGTTGAAAGCCGCAGGAGCCGAAGACATCCTGGTTTGTCCCATCGAAAAAATAGTGTTGTAATGCAGCGTTATATCAATCCCTCCCCTGAACAATGGAAAGTGTTAACACAAAGGGGGTCTGCCTCTTATTCTTCACTGGAGCCTTTGGCCAAGGAAGTTTTTAATAATGTCGCTCAATATGGGGATCAAGCTTTGACGACCTACACCCAAAAATTTGATAACGTTAAATTGGAGAATTTTTCTGTCGTTGCTGAAGAAATAGAGTTGGCCAAATCCCGTGTTCCGAAAAGATTAAAGTTGGCTATCCAAAAAGCTAAAGATAACATTCATCATTTTCACACGGCTCAAAAAACTGAAGAAGTCAAAGTTGAGATCCAAAAAGGGGTTAATTGTTGGCAAAAAAAACTACCCATTGAAAAAGTGGGTTTATACATTCCCGGGGGATCAGCACCGCTATTTTCAACCATTTTAATGCTTGCTGTTCCCGCTAAAGTAGCAGGCTGTAGTAAAGTTGTATTATGTTCACCACCAGATTGTAAGGGAAAATTACCTGATGTAATACTTTATACTGCTGATTTGTGTGGTATTGATACCATATTTAAGGTTGGAGGGATGCAAGCCATCGCTGGTATGACTTTGGGAACAGCGACCATCCCCAAAGTGGACAAACTTTTTGGTCCAGGAAACCAATACGTAACTGTAGCCAAGCAATTGGCTACTCAATATCAAGTTTCAATTGATATGCCCGCGGGGCCTAGCGAATTGATGGTTGTAGCTGATGCCACTGCAAATGCGGCTTTTGTCGCTTCGGATCTATTATCTCAAGCCGAGCACGGGCCCGACAGTCAGGTATTGTTGGTTGCTACAGACCGGGACATGATCAAAAGAGTAGATGCACAACTAGAAGCACAAATTTCTGTTTTAGAACGTAAGGAAACTGCCCTAAAAGCTCTTGGTAACTCCAAAATCATCTATTTCGATAAGGAGGCCGATGCGTTGGCATTTACTAATTTATATGGAGCTGAGCATCTGATTGTATGCCTTAAAAATGAAGACGAATTCGTTAATCAAATCAAACATGCCGGTTCTGTATTCATTGGGAACTACACCCCCGAAAGTGCTGGCGATTACGCCTCCGGTACTAACCATACGTTGCCTACCAATGGCTATGTGAGACAATACAGTGGAGTGAATTTAGACAGTTTTTTAAAGGCCATCACCTATCAAAAAATAACCGCTCAAGGATTACAAGATCTCGGACCTGTAATTGAGGAAATGGCTACCGCAGAGGGATTGCAGGCTCATAAAAATGCTGTTTCTTTAAGGCTAAAAATGTTTGACGATGAATAATTTAGAGATAACAAGACTTGTTCGGCCCATGGTAAGGGATATCGCCCCCTACCGATCGGCTCGTGATGAATTTGAGGATTTTGAGGCCCAAAAGATTTTTCTTGATGCCAATGAAAATCCTTACAATACAGATGCCAATCGTTATCCAGATCCTTTACAACGCCAATTAAAAAGAGTGTTGGCAAAGGTGAAAGGGGTTTCAGATAATCAAATACTGTTGGGCAACGGCAGTGATGAGGTGTTGGATTTGATCTTTCGTACCTTTTGTGAGCCCGGACATGACGAAGTTATCTTATTGCCTCCTACCTATGGAATGTACGGTGTATTGGCACAGCTCAATAACGTTAAAGCGGTTGATGTTCCACTTGATGAAAATTTTCAATTGGATGTAGCTGCAATCATGTCATCGGTTAATGAAAAAACCAAACTGATCTTTGTTTGCTCTCCCAACAATCCCAGTGGAAATGCAATTCCATTGTCTCAAATTCAAAGTCTCCTTGAACAATTTTCGGGTTTGGTGGTGGTAGATGAGGCCTATATTGACTTTTCAGAAGGAGGTACAGCCATCCATTTTTTAGATGAGTATCCAAGACTGATTATTTGTCAAACCTTTTCCAAAGCTTATGGATTGGCGGGAATACGTTTGGGTATTGGTTTTGCACACTCTGCAATTATTCAATTTTTTAATAAAATCAAACCGCCTTACAATATCAACGTACTCACCCAAAAAAAGGCCTTAGCCGCTTTGAATGTAACTGATATTGTAGAAAGACAGGTTCGAGCGTTGATTGGAGAACGTCAAAAAATGGAAGAGGAATTATTGTCCATCAGGTTTGTAAAAAAGATTTACCCTAGCGATGCTAATTTTCTTTTGGTTTTGGTTGACGACGCCCAAAAAAGGTATAATCAGTTTCTGGAACAAGGCATAGTAGTTCGAAGCCGTTCCTCACTTTTGGGATGCGAACATACACTACGTATCACTGTGGGGACTCCCCAAGAAAACATTACATTTATTAATGCTTGTAAAACCATAGATCAATGAAAAAAGTACTCTTCATCGACCGAGACGGTACACTGACCTTGGAGCCAGGGGACTACCAAGTAGATGCCTTTGAAAAACTAGTTTTTTACCCCGAAGTTTTTCGCTACTTGAGCAGTATAGCTCGAGAATTGGACTATGAATTGGTTATGGTGACCAATCAAGATGGTTTGGGAAGCGATCGTTTTCCGGAAGAAGAATTTTGGCCTTATCAGAACCATTTGGTCAAATCTTTTGAAAATGAAGGTGTTATTTTTTCCAAAATATTTATTGACAGGACCTTTCCACATGATAAAGCCGATACGCGAAAGCCAGGCACAGGAATGCTGACGGGATATCTGGACAACCCCGACTATGATCTATCGGCCTCCTATGTCATTGGAGACCGGTTGACAGACATGCAATTGGCCAAGAACTTGGGTGCTAAAGGCATATTTATAGACAATAATGTTGATTTAGGGGCCAATGAGGTAACGGATTCGGCTTTGGAGGCGACCATAGCACTTACCACCAAGAGTTGGGAGGCCATTTATCACACACTCTTGTTAAAGGAAAGAGCCGTACGATTGGAACGAAATACCAATGAAACAAAAATATCAATTGATTTAAATCTGGATGGAGCCGGAAAAAGCCAAATCGATACTGGAATTGCTTTTTTTGATCATATGTTGGATCAGCTGGCCCGTCACGGTGGGGTGGATTTGAAAATTAAAACAGAGGGTGACCTGGAAGTTGACGAACACCATACTATTGAAGATACTGCCATTGCACTGGGAGAAAGTTTTGCTAGGGCATTGGGAGATAAAAAAGGGATAGAACGCTATGGGTTTATACTGCCCATGGACGAATCTTTGGCTCAAGTGGCTCTGGATTTTGGAGGGAGAAGTTGGTTGGTTTGGGAAGCAGAATTCAAAAGAGAAATGGTAGGGCAGATGCCAACAGAAATGTTTTATCACTTTTTTAAATCCTTTGCAGATGGAGCGAAGGCCAATCTCAATATCAAAGCAGAGGGAATGAATGAGCATCACAAAATTGAATCTATTTTTAAGGGATTTGCTAAGGCCATTAAAATGGCGATTAAAAGAGATGCTGATAAAATGATTTTACCTTCCACCAAAGGAACCCTGTAGCATGAAAACGGTTATTGTTGATTATGATGCAGGAAATGTAAAAAGCTTACAGTTTGCACTGGAACGCCTGGGTGTCGTAGGACAAATTACCAACAACAGTGAACTTATTTCTTCTGCAGATAAAGTTATTTTTCCTGGGCAAGGAGAGGCTGCAAGTGCGATAGAAAAGTTAAGGTCTAAAGGTTTGGATACCCTGATTCCTCAACTTAAGCAACCTGTATTGGGCATATGTTTGGGGATGCAATTGTTGTGTAAACAAACTGAGGAGGGCAATACCCAAGGTTTGGGGATTCTGCCTGCAAAGGTTGTGCGTTTTCCCAATACAGTCAAAGTTCCTCAAATGGGTTGGAACACAGTCAATCACAAAGCAGAGGGATTGTTTGAGGGCATTGCTCAAGATTGTTACATGTACCTTGTTCATAGCTATTTTATTCCTTTGACTGATGCTACCATTGCCCAAAGTCAATATGCCGGAGCTTATAGTGTAGCGGTTCAAAAAGATAATTTTTGCGGAGTGCAATTTCATCCCGAAAAAAGCAGTAAAAATGGTTTGCGATTATTGGAAAATTTTTTAAAATTTTGAAATGAGAATCATACCAGCTATAGACATCATAGAGGGCAAGTGTGTTCGATTAACCAAAGGAGATTACACCACCCAAAAAATCTATAACGAAGATCCATTGGAGGTGGCCAAAGCCTTTGAAGACATCGGGGTTACTTCCTTGCATTTGGTGGATTTGGACGGTGCAAAAGCCAAGAGCATTGTCAATCATAGGGTATTAGAAAAATTGGCCACTCATACCGGACTCAAGATCGATTTCGGTGGAGGGTTAAAGTCTGATGCAGATTTAAAAATTGCTTTTGAATGTGGTGCTCAACAGATAACAGGTGGAAGTGTGGCAGTAAAAAATCCTGAGATATTTAAAAGATGGTTGGTTGAATACGGAAGCGATAAAATCATTTTGGGAGCCGATGTAAAAAGAGATCGTATTGCTGTGAGTGGATGGATGGAAACCTCAGAGGAAAGTATCATCCCTTTTGTCAAAAAATACCAGGAGGCAGGGGTGGAATATGTGGTCTGTACCGACATCAGTAAGGATGGAATGTTGGAGGGCCCTGCTTTTGCGCTCTACGAATCATTATTGTCAGCATGTCCCGAGATCAAATTGATTGCTTCCGGTGGGGTGTCTGACATTTCCGAATTGCCACTTTTAGCTGATTTGGGTTGTAATGGTGTTATCATTGGAAAAGCGATTTATGAAAAAAAGATTAGTTTGAAACGGTTAGAAAGCTATATTTTAGAAAATACTTGACTCATGTTGACAAAAAGAATTATACCTTGTTTGGACATTAAAGACGGACGAACTGTCAAGGGAGTGAATTTTGTAGACCTACGTGATGCTGGTGATCCGATAGAACTGGCTTGCCGCTACAATAGAGTGGGTGCTGACGAGTTAGTTTTTTTGGATATTTCGGCAACGGAGCAAAAGAGAAAAACACTTGCAGATCTGGTATTAAAAGTAGCGGCAGCACTTGACATTCCCTTTACGGTTGGTGGAGGAATTAGCAGTGTTGAAGATGCCAAAAAATTGTTGCGAAATGGGGCTGACAAAGTATCAATTAATTCAGCTGCAGTTCGACGTCCAGAACTGATCAATGAGTTGGCGGATGCCTTTGGCAATCAATGTGTGGTGGTGGCTATTGATGCCAAAAAAGTTAATGATAGTTGGCTTGTACATTTAGTGGGAGGTAAGGTCCCTACTTTAATAGACTTGAATGAATGGGCTCGAGAAGCAGAGTTTCGTGGTGCAGGAGAAATTCTTTTTACATCTATGGATCATGACGGAACTAAAAACGGATTTGCCAATACTGCATTGGCTGAACTGACGGAAAAGGTGAACATTCCAATCATAGCATCGGGTGGAGCTGGAAATACTCAGCATTTTGTGGATACTTTTAAAAAAGGAAAAGTTGATGCCGCCTTAGCAGCCAGTGTTTTTCACTTTGGTGAAATCCACATACCTGAACTCAAACAGATTTTAAAGAAAGAAAACATTCCAACAAGAATCATCTGATGAAAACAGCCAATTTCAATAAAAATAAAGATGGCCTTTTACCGGCCATAGTTCAAGATGCGCAAACCCTAAAAGTTTTAATGTTAGGGTATATGAATCACGAAGCTTTTGAAAAGACCCAGTCCTCTGGAAAGGTCACTTTTTTTAGCAGAAGCAAAAAAAGATTATGGACTAAAGGAGAGGAAAGTGGGAATTTTTTAAAATTAGTTTCCGTCAAGGTAGATTGTGATAAAGACACTCTTTTGATAACAGCTTCTCCTCTTGGACCAACTTGTCACCAAGGAACGGATACCTGTTGGGGAGAAGATAACAAATCGGATTTGAGTTTTGTCAGAAAATTGGAGGCTGTTATCGAAGATCGTCAAAATAAACCTTCAAAGGATAGCTATGTCAGCAGTTTGTTTGATAAAGGTATCCATAAAATTGCTCAAAAAGTGGGAGAGGAGAGTATCGAAACTGTTATAGAAGCCATTGCTGACAATGACCCGTTTTTTATGGAGGAGGCTGCAGATTTATTTTTTCACTACCTGATTTTGTTAAAATCGAAAGGAAAATGTCTTAAGGATGTTCTTACAATTTTAGAGGAACGAGAGCGCTAAGCTCTTTATTATGATAATGTATAAAATTTTGTAATTTTCTAAAGGTCAAAATATCATATGATGAAAAAAGCGCCTCTAATTATTGGCTTATGTTTTTTGTTAGCCTGTAATTTTTTCAATCAAGAAAAAAGATCTCAAAATAATTTTGATAACTTTTTGGAGGACTACTTCCAAGAATCACTAAAGTTATACCGTATCAATGCAACTTTTTTAGGGGATAATCGCTACAACGACAGTCTGCCAGATTTTTTATCTTCAGAGTTTCTGGCTAAAGAAAAACATTTTTTTACTCTTTTTAAAGAACGTCTCTCTCAATTTGAGGATCCGTATTTGACATCAGACCAGTTAATGAGTAAAGATATTCTTCTTCGCGATCTGAAATTGAAGTTAAAAGAGAGCAGTTTTAACAAAGATTTGATGCCCATTGATCAAATGTGGACTTTCCAACTTACCATAGGTCAATTAGCCTCAGGAAAGGGAGCTCAACCTTTTGTTACCCCAAATGATTACCGAAACTGGCTTATTCGCTTAGAGGGTTATATGAGATGGATGTCCAGCGCAGAAGAAAAAATGAAAGAGGGTATCGAAAAGGGATATGTTTTACCAAAATCCCTAATCAAAAAAGTAATTCCACAATTGGCTGTGATGACAAGTCCAGAAGTAACGTCTCATTTATTCTATAATCCCATCAAAAACATGCCCGATAGATTTACACAGGAAGAAAAAGCCGAATTAATTGGTGCATATAAGCAAATGATCACCGATAAAATCATTCCTGCCTATCAAACTCTTCATGATTTTATGGCTGGGCCCTATTTTGAAGCGGGTAGAGAGAGTAGTGGTTATGGTGTATTTCCAGATGGTGAGGATTATTATAAGTATGCTATACAAGTTTACACCACTACAGATATGTCTGCCGATGAAATTCATAATTTGGGGCTAAAGGAAGTGGCGCGTATCCGTAGTGAAATGAAAAAGGTCATGCAAGAGGTTGGGTTTAAAGGCACTCTACTGGAATTTTTTGAACATGTACGAACATCTAGAGACTTAATGCCATTCGATACTGCGGAACAAGTGATTGATAACTTCAATTTAATGTATAAAAGGATAAAACCTTTTGTGGATGAACAATTTGATCTTCAACCCAAAACCCCGTTTGAAATAAGACGAGTAGAGACTTTTAGAGAAAAATCAGCTGCAGCTCATTACAACAGAGGTTCTTTAGACGGCTCAAGACCAGGAATTTTTTATGTACCCATTCCGGATGTAGGAAAATACAATGTCTTTGACAATGAAGCCCTGTTTTTGCACGAGGCCATACCCGGTCATCATTTTCAAATTTCCATTCAACAGGAGAATCAAAAGCTACCCAATTTTCGAAAGAACTCTTTTTATAGTGCTTTTTCTGAGGGCTGGGCACTATACACTGAATCTTTGGGGAAAGAAATGGGATTATATGACGATCCTTATCAATATTTCGGTATGCTCAATATGGAAATGCACCGCGCTATTCGTTTGGTGGTGGACACAGGTCTACATTCAAAAGGCTGGTCAAGAGAACAAGCGATTGCTTACTCTTTAGAAAACGAAGGAGACTCAAAAGCTAAACTTACTTCAGAAATAGAACGTTATATGGCTAATCCCGCTCAAGCTCTTTCCTATAAAATTGGACAGCTTAAGATTCAAGAACTACGGAGCTTGGCTGAAAAAGAAATGGGGGATCGTTTTGATATCAAAACCTTCCACAGAAAGGTTTTGGAGGATGGTGCAATTCCTCTTAGTATTTTAGAGAAAAAAATAAATTCTTGGATCGCTGAATAAAATCAATCCTATGCAAATTATAAATCCGGATCTATTTTCATTTTTTTCCAAACTTAAGGAAAACAATAATCGTGATTGGTTTCAATCCAACAAAGCCAAATTCAAACTATTGGAGGGTCAGGTAAAGTTGTTTATGAAACAGATTGAAGAAAATCTTCAAATTCATGATAAGATCGAAAAAGCCAAAATGTTTCGTATATACAGAGATGTTCGTTTTTCAAAAAACAAAACACCTTATAAAAACCATTTTGGAATTGCTTTTCACCGAGAAAAGCCTGCACTTAGGGGAGGTTACTACCTTCATTTGGAGCCCGATAATAGTTTCTTGGGGGTTGGTTTTTGGGCACCCAATCCGAAGGATTTGTTTCGCATTCGTAAAGAACTAGAGTTTGATGCAGATGAGTTAAAAACCCTTATGGCCGATACCACTTTTAAAAAATATTGGGGTAAACTATCTGGGGATGAGGTTAAGACTGCTCCAAAAAGCTTCTCTAAAGAACACCCTAATATTGATTTAATCAAAAAGAAACAGTACGTTTTTGTCAAAAACTTCTCAGATAAAGAAGTCCTTTCTACCGTATTTATTGAGGAGATTGATACTCATTTTCAAAAGATACGTCCCTTTTTTGATTACATGAGCAATATCTTAACAACCGATCTTAACGGGGTAAGCCTTTTGGAAGATTAATTATATTATACTTTAACAATGAATCAATTTTGATTATCACTTTAATTTTCTATGTATTAGTAATGAATTGATTAGCAAGAATAAATTCTAAAATGTTTTTCTATAATTAATATTATGTCAAATAGAAAAATAAAGAATCTATTATCCACTCTTCGATTAAAATTCGGTTAAAAAAATTTCAAAGTGATATGAGTATTTATTATTTTTTAAAATATTGATTTAGATAGTTCTATGAATAAAAAATTAAACAGCTTATCTGATTTAGCTAAAATAAAATTCGAAGGGTTGGTTCCTGATCAAGAGGAGACCATTGATCCTGATCCTGATTTCATTCCACAGAACTTAGAAGCCCATTTCAGTAAAAAAGGCAGAGCTGGAAAGGTCGTCACCCTCATCAAAGGATTTGAAGGAGACCATGAAGCACTAAAATCCTTAGCCAAAACACTTAAACAAACCGTAAACACTGGTGGAACAGTAAAAAACGCTGAAATTCTTATTCAAGGTAACTACCGGGATCAAATCATTGATAAACTTAAGGAAATGGGTCATAAAGTCAAACGCATAGGAGGTTGACCTACAAGCCCCAATTGATGGGTTCTTTTCCTTTTGCTGCCAAATAATCATTTGTTTTAGAAAAATGACCATTGCCGAACCAATACCCCCTATTGGCACTCAAGGGAGAAGGGTGTCCTGAGGTCAAAACACAATGTTTTTCTCTATCGATCAGTTTTAATTTTTGTTTTGCATAGCCTCCCCACAATAAAAACACAATATTTTCATATTGATCAGAGAGGAGTTCGATCACTTGATCGGTAAATTTTTCCCAGCCTTTACCCTGATGGCTGCCTGCCCTGTGGGCCTCTACGGTCAGGGTGGCGTTAAGCAGCAACACCCCTTGCTCGGCCCAAGGACTTAAATCACCACTTTTGGGATATGGGGTTTGAACATCTTTTTCCAATTCCTTAAAAATATTGATCAATGATGGCGGATGAGGAATCCCTGCGGGTACAGAGAAACACAGGCCATGCGCTTGCCCAGGTCCGTGATAAGGATCTTGGCCCAGAATCACTACTTTTGTTTTTTCAGGTGCACAAAGGTCAAAGGCATTAAAAATGAACTTTCCGGGAGGAAAACATTTGGCAGATCCGTAGGCTGATTTTACAAAATCAATCAGTCCTTTAAAATAAACCGATTCGAAAGTGTTCTGCAATATATTTTCCCAATGCGGATGTATGCTTACTGCGATGATTTCTTAATTTTGTATGGCTAATTTAGAAAAATAGATGGGTTACCTCCCAAAAAAAACACTTGAGGATCTCGAATTTTTTGAGGTTACGGAACAGATCGCTGATTTTGCCATTACTCCTATGGGCAAGGCATCATGTATTGCTTTAGGGCCTATGGCTGACCGAGACACCATGCTCAAAGAACTTCATTCGGTTTCCGAGTACTTGGCTTCTTTTGATAATGAAAACAGGATCCCCAATCACGGATTTGAGGACCTCTCCCCGGCCTTTAAATTGCTGAAGATAGAGAATAGCGTATTGGAAATTACGGCTTTTAGAAACATCGCCGCGGCATCACATACGGTCAACACACTTTTAGTATTCCTAAACAAATTCAAGACCTACTACCCCTCCCTACTTTCCTTGGGAAGCGAAATAGAGATTAATAAAGAAATCAAAAAAGAAGTCGACAGTGTCATTGATCGATTTGGAGAAGTCCGAGACAACGCCTCGGAAAATCTCTACAACCTAAGAAAACAAATTCAAGCCCTAAAAGGTAAAATATCCCAAAGTTTTAACAAAGCCTTGTCACATTACCAAAACTTGGACTATCTGGATGATATCCGAGAATCGGTGGTCGAAAACAAGCGGGTATTGGCTGTAAAAGCCATGTATCGTAGAAAAGTAAAAGGAGGCATTATGGGCAGTTCCAAAACTGGAAGTATTGTTTTTATTGAACCCGAAGCTACACTTAATTTTTCGAGAGAACTTCAAAATCTTTTTTTTGAGGAATCCGAAGAAATCAAAAAAATACTGAGTCAGCTCACGGAATATTTGCGTCCGCAATTGGACTTGATCAAATATTACCAAAGTTATTTGATCGATATCGACACGATTTTTGCCCGTGCGCGCTATGCCCAAGCCATCAATGGCTTGCTTCCAATTTTCTCGGACCAACAAGAATTGGAGCTAAAAAACGCCTACCACCCCCTACTCTTTCGTACCCATCAGTTGGAAAACAAAAAAACCTTTCCTCAAGACATTCATTTGCATACCCAAAGCAGGGTCGTTGTTATATCGGGCCCCAATGCTGGAGGAAAGAGTATTACCTTAAAAACCGTGGGCTTGCTTCAGTTGATGTTGCAAAGCGGCATACTAATACCCGTACACGAAAAAAGCAGGGTATGTTGGTTTGATCGTATCCTTACAGACATTGGAGACAATCAATCAATTGAAAACCACCTGAGTACCTATTCCTATCGCCTTAAAAACATGAAAGGTTTTTTGAAAAAATGCGATGACAAAACCCTCTTTTTGATCGATGAATTCGGTACAGGTTCCGATCCCGAATTGGGAGGTGCGCTGGCCGAGGTCATTCTGGAAGATTTATACGAGCGACAATCTTTTGGACTCATTACTACCCACTATGCTAACCTTAAACTACTGGCTGATGAGCAGCCGGCTATGATGAATGCCAATATGCAGTTTGACGACAAAACCTTGGAACCCGTATTCAAACTTATTTTAGGAGAAGCCGGAAGTTCTTTTACTTTTGAAGTAGCCCAAAAAAATGGCATTCCCTTTAGTTTGATCAACCGCGCCAAAAAGAAAATTGAACGTGGAAAAGTACGCTTTGATGCGACTATCGCCAAAATGCAAAAAGAACGTTACCAGATGGCTCAAACCGGAAAGTCGCTGAAGGAGAAAGAGAATAAGTTCGAAAATGAGTCGGATCGACTAGAGAAACTGAATGAAAAATTAAAATCAAAATTGGTTAACTATCAGGAATTATTCGATCACAACCAACGGATGATTGTCCTTGGAAACAAACTCAATGACTTGGCGGAACGATTCTTCCAAAACAATAAAAAAAGGCCTTTGATCGCAGACTTATTGCGCCTGATAGAAGCAGAAAATGCCAAGAGAAAACGTAAGACAGCCGCCCAAGCCAAAAAAGACCGTGAGTTGAAAAAAGAAGTTGCCAAAGAAGTGAATCATAAACTTGTGAGTATTCGTAAGGAAAAAAAGAAAAATAAAACAATAACACCCCCTCCCGTATCTAAACCTGTAATTGATCTTAAAGTGGGAGATAAAGTAAGGATGGTGGATGGAAAATCTGTGGGAAGTATTGATGCCATAGAGAAGCAAAAAGCAATTGTCAACTACGGTTTGTTTACCACTCAAGTGAGTTTAGACCAATTGGAAATCGCTAATTGATGTCTCCCGTATAGATATAACTTCCATTGCCATTTCTGTCATTTTTGGTTCAGAATGCACCTCAAATAGGAAAAAAAGAGATTTTCCATTTTGCTCATCTGACCGGGGTAAGTGCCACTTTTTTTTGAAAAGCGAGGCATTGAAGTAATCGAAATAATTGTATTGGTCATAAGCGAAAAAATAGCCGAAAAAATATTACTTGGCCACGCAAGCGATTTTTGGAATTCTAAAAATATTGGGTAGGCCTTTTCGTTTGGTTTTTCTCGTTTAGTTTTTATCCCTCCACTTTACCAATTTATTGCATATAATGCCTTTGCCAAAAATAGATTTCTTTTAGGCTAAGCCTATGACCATTTTTTTTTGGGATACTCACTAAGTTTATCTACAGATTTGGCCACTAGCATAGAGACGGATGCATCTCCGGTAATGTTTACAACGGTTCTACACATGTCCAAAGGACGGTCTATGGCAAAGATTAGTGCCAATCCTGCTTCGGGGATTCCAGCTTGTCCAAGCACAATGACAAGCATGACCATCCCTGCCCCTGGAACTGCTGCAGCTCCTATAGAAGCCAAAGTTGCGGTCATAATGATGCCCAATTGAGTTCCCACGCTCAGATCCATTCCAAAAGCTTGAGCGATAAAAACTGCTGCAACTGCCTGATAAAGACTGGTGCCGTCCATATTTATGGTAGCACCTATGGGCAGTACAAAACTGGCCACTTCTTCATCGACCCCCAAATACTCCTCCACCCTATCCATTGTTACGGGTAGTGTTGCTGCACTTGAACTGGAAGAAAAGGCCAATAATTGGGCGGGAGCAATGCCTTCAATAAATTTTTTTGGATTAAATTTTACAAAGATTCGAACCATTAAAAGGTAAAACAATCCCATTAAAAACAAACCTATCACCAAAGTAAGTGCGTACATACCCAAGGCACTGAACAATTCCAAACTGGGGGATTCGACCACCAATGCTGCCAATAGGGCAAATACACCATAGGGTGCGACCAACATGATCAAATCGATTAGTTTGAGAATCACCTCATTGAAGGCATCGAAAAAATCTTTTACGGGCTTTGATTTTTCGGCGGGAATAAGAATCAACCCGATCCCGAAAAACAAAGCAAAAAAGATGACTTGAAGCATATTACCATTTTCTGTCGTGGCCTTAAAAATATTATCGGGAACCAAATCCACCAATGCCTGAAGGGGGCCGGCATCTTTTTGTTTTTGAGCAACGGCTTGTTTTTCTTCAGCATCCGATTGATAGGCTATAACCAGTTCTTGGCGGGTTTCTTCGCTAATACTCTTCCCCGGCTTTATGGTGTTGACCATGATCAGCCCTATAATTACGGCAACCACCGTTGTCATTATGTAAATGCCAATGGTACGTCCACCCATTCGGGAGAGCCTGGAAATATCTTTAAGATCGGAAACCCCCTTGATCAAAGAACCCAGTATAAGGGGCATGGCGATGAGTTTGAGGGCATTAATAAAAATGGTGCCAAAGGGTTTTACCCAATGGGAAATCATTTGGGGACCTGACTCAAATGTGGTAAAAATCACTCCCACCAAAACTCCAAGGGTCATACCCAGTAAAATACTCCAGTGTAATGGTATTTTTTTCATGCGTTTAAAATTGGGTTAGCCCAATGAAGATCAATTTGATATCCAAGTATTGATCTCAAGCTTAAAATACCTGTCTGCTAATAGGCAAATTAAGTTTTATTTTATTTTTTGACAGTTCTGTTCAATAAAGTTAAATCTGCCAAAACCAAAGCGGCCATTGCCTCTACAATAGGAACAGCCCTTGGTACCACACAGGGGTCGTGTCTTCCTTTGCCCTGCATTTCTACGGTTTCTCCTTTGTTGTTGATGGTTTGCTGTGACTGCATAATGGTGGCCACGGGTTTGAAAGCAACATTAAAGTAAATGTCCATTCCGTTAGAAATCCCTCCTTGGATTCCACCGGATTGGTTGGTTTGGGTAGTGCCATCATTATTGTATAGATCATTGTGATTACTGCCCCTGTCTGTGGCGCCTGCAAAGCCACTTCCATATTCGAAACCCTTTACGGCATTGATAGAAAGCATGGCCTTTCCCAATTCTGCATGTAGTTTGTTGAAAACAGGTTCTCCCAATCCCACGGGAACGTTTTGGATCACGCAACTGATTATACCTCCTACTGTATCACCCTCTTTGCGGATTTGCTTAATATATTCCTCCATTTCGAATGCCTTCTGAGGGTCTGGGCAACGAACCGGGTTTTGCTCTATGGTATCAAAATCTACTTCTTGATAGGTTTTGTTCATTTGAATTTCACCAACTGAAGAAACATAGGCTGTAAATTTGATGTCATTGAGGAACTGTTTGGCGATGGCACCTGCCACTACTCTAGAGGCGGTCTCTCGGGCTGAACTTCTTCCCCCTCCACGATAATCCCTTACACCGTATTTATCATCGTAGACCTTATCGGCATGGGAAGGACGGTATTGATTCTTGATGTGGTCGTAATCCCTTGATTTCTGGTTGGTATTAAAAATAGCAAACCCAATGGGGACTCCGGTGGTTTTACCTTCAAAGATCCCGGAAAAAAATTCAACTTCATCAGCTTCCTTTCTTTGGGTCACTATGGCCGATTGACCGGGTTTTCTGCGATTGAGATCCCTTTGGATGGCTTCTATATCCAAGTTAATTCCGGAGGGACAACCGTCGATTACTCCACCGATTGCAGGCCCGTGGGACTCTCCAAAAGTGGTCAACTGAAACAGATTTCCAAATGTATTTCCTGACATGAGTTTTTAAAATGCAAATATAATGGGAAAGTTTTGATTAGGCTTGAGTCATGAACACCTATCCGCTACATAGATAGAAATAATTGATGGTGATCTTCAGTAGGCTTGGATTGTTTTGGATCGAATATGATTAAACCCAGTTTAAAAAAATTTATAGAAAACACAATACCTTTTTGAGTACATATCTCCCGCCATGCTCTCCTCATTCCACTACTCCAGTGAATATCATCAAAAACAACTATGGCGTTGTTCGATAAGTTATTTTTAAGTAATTCAAAATATTTAAGAGTAGCCTCATATCGGTGATTACCGTCAATAAAGACCATATCAAAGTAAATATTATTTATTAGTATATTTTGTAATGATTTATCATACAATCCATGAACAACCTCAAAGTGATTCTGATCCGAAATTAAATCAAATCTGGTTGAAGCAATTTCGCAAAGTCCTTTTACACCCTCCAAGCTAATGAATTTCACATTTTTTTTACCCTCTAATGCTTTGATAAAATACTGACCTGAAATACCTAAATTGGTTCCGATTTCCAAGATGTTTTTAATCCTACTTGCTTGGGAAAGTCGATAAAAAAACTGAGCCCAAATTTCAGGTGAAGCAGCGCGGTCAACCACTTCTGCAACAGTCATTACAGTATTATTACCAATTTCTTCAAAACTGATCTTTCGTTTATCCATAATCAAATCCAGTCTGAACTGATTCAGTTTTTTAAAAAGTTCATTTTCATCGGGAGTGTTTTCACCATTAAGTGTCTTTAAAAAAGCTTGAGCGATGTGTTTACCCTCTACTCCATGTTTATTTAAGCTTTTCAAGTTCCTGTAATTATATACTTTACAACTTAAAAAATGTTTAGTTTTTAATAATTTATTGTAAAACATTTTAGGTGCTTTTTTTGAAAATGATAGGGTTCAGATCAGTGTCGATTACTTCACCTATTTTTGCCCCGGGACACCAAGTATTCCAATCATTGACCTGTCC
>CAJWAA010000015.1 GCA_913020295.1 uncultured Flavobacteriaceae bacterium
TCATAGGTGTAGAGGCAGTAATGTCTTAGCCGAGTGATACTAATTACCCGTAAGTCTATCGTAGAACTTTTTCTTTCATATTGCTTCTGATTAAATTCTTTTGTTTTTTGTTTCTCAATATGTTAAATATTATTTAGTGTAACAACACTATGAAAATTTGGGTGGTTATAGCGATGGGGCTCACCTCTTCCCATACCGAACAGAGAAGTTAAGCCCATCAGCGCAGATGGTACTGCCATACGGTGGGAGAGTATGTCACCGCCTTCCTCGAAGACCTCAACAGTAATGTTGGGGTCTTTTTTTGCCTATTTTTTTGTTTTATTTTAAATGTTAAGATCTGATATATAAATCCATTAGCTATGGTTGTCAAATAATTATTAAACTATTTCAAAAAAACATAGATTATGTAAAATTTGTTATTCTATATTTATTGAAATTTTAATTCAAAAAAAAAAACGGGCTTAAACACCATGGAACAATTAAAATTTTGTTTGTTAGACAGTAGTATAAATTTTTAATGCACTAAAAACTTATACAAATTAAAGACCCCCTTAAAAAATACTTTTCAAAAGTCAATTTTTTTTCATTTAATAAAAACTAATTTGATATGACTGATTTGATGATCTTTCTTGAACAATTTTAATGGTATTTAAAAAAAAATGGTTGTATCTCATTAACTAAATCTATTAATCAAATTGACAATTTATTATAAACTTTAAGGAGTAAAGAATATATCTTCTAGACTGCCTAAATAATTGGTTAACAGATATAATAATTAGTGATATTATATATTTAAATTTTCTTAAATAGTGTATGCCAAAATAACAGCGATCAGAATTACACTAAGTTTTTTAAAATTAAACTTCTGATTTTCAGTACTTTCAAATAAAATTGTAGTAGAAATATGTAAAATCATTCCCATAACCAAAGCAGTGATCTTTGGCTCGAAATCAATTAGGGAAGGAATATAGATCACCAAAAAACTACCTATTGGGGTCATTAAAGAAAATAAAATCAGTCCAAACCACTTGATATTGAGAGAAATATTTGTTTTTTCCATTATAAAGCTTAACATAATTCCTATAGGTATTTTATGAATTACGATTCCATAAGTCAATTCAACTTGATTGAACAAAGGCATGCCCTCTATCAAAGCATGTAAGCACAAACTAACCCATAAGGTTAATGGAAAAACTTCAGAGGTGTTAGAATGATAATGTCCGTGCTCTGCTCCTTTAGAGAAATATTCCAAAAAAATTTGAAATAAAATTCCACACATAATAAAAACAGACAACTGCTTGTTTCCGAATGAAAAGATATTAGGTAATAGTTTAAAAATAGTAATTCCCAGTAGGAATGCTCCGCTAAATGAAAGAATTAATTTAAGCCCAATAGTCTTTTTGAGGGTTAAAAATTGACCTAAAAATATACCCAACATGGCCCCCAAAAAAGGAAGACTAAAGATCCAAACATCTTTAAGTACCATACCAATAAAAAATAGAATAATTTTACCCAAAAGTAGTACTTTTAGCCCGAATTACTTTTGATGGAGAATAATTTTAAGATGTTAGCCAAGACATTCTTCGGAATGGAAAAACTCCTAGCAAAAGAGTTAAAAAAACTCGGAGCTACTCAAATTTTTGAGGGCAATCGATTGGTTCACTTTACTGGAGATAAAGGATTTATGTACAAAGCAAATCTTTGTTTGCGAACTGCTATAAAAATTCTAAAACCCATTTTTGAGTTCCGAGCTGAAAACGAAAGTGTTCTTTACGAAAAAATTTATCAATTTGATTGGAGCGGTATTCTTTCAGCGGATCAGACTTTTGCCATCGACAGTGTGGTTAATGGAAAGGTTTTCAACCACTCACTATATGTGACTCATCGGTGTAAGGATGCTATTGTTGATCGATTTAGAAAGTATAATGGAAAAAGACCTTCGGTTGATACTCGATATCCGGATATTCGATTACATCTCCATATTTTTGATCAAAAATGTAGTTTATCTCTCGACACCTCCGGTCAATCTTTGCACCATAGAGGTTATAGGTCACATACCAACATAGCCCCAATCAATGAGGTATTAGCTGCGGGGATCATCATGTTATCAGATTGGGATCAGAGAACAGATTTTTTGGATCCCATGTGTGGGAGCGGAACCTTTCTGGTTGAAGCCGCAATGATGGCTTGTAAAATCCCAGCAAACATCAATCGTAACTTTTTTGCTTTTGAAAAGTGGAAAGATTGGGATGAGACACTTTTTGATAAGATTAAATATTCAAAACTTAATAATGTCGTTTCTCCTATCGGAAGATTGTATGGTTTTGACAAAGCCCCCTCTGCGATTGAAAAAACAAATAATAACATTAAAAACGCAGGGCTTGAGAACTTTATAAAAGTAAATAGGGCAGATTTTTTCAAATCTCAAAAAATTGGTGATACCCCGCTTCACCTTTTGACCAATCCTCCTTATGGTGAGCGTCTTGAGGGAGATATTAATTCATTATACAAGAATTTTGGTGATACTTTAAAACGTACATATCCAAATACACAAGCATGGATCATCAGCTCTAATTTTGAAGCATTAAAGTTTTTTGGACTTCAACCTAGAAAAAAAATTAAACTTTTTAACGGAAAGTTAGAGACGCGTTTGTGTAATTTTCCCATCTATGAGGGAACCAAAAAAATTCACAAACTCAGGAATATAAATCCGAAGCCCTCGCAGAATTAAATTTTGACAGGAATTGCGTATGTTAAGGTGTAGTTAAAGCCTGCACCCCAAACATTTTCATCGGTTTTTTTGTTAAAACCAGGGATATACAAATTATCAAAATTCTCAGGACGTTTATCGCTCATCAACCTGTTGAGTCTTAAACTGAATCCCATGTAAATATTGTTGAACATTTTTACTTTTATTCCTGCAACAACTTCCACCCATCGGGCCGAAAGTGATTCTTGCTCTCTGATTTCAGCCCCATTTTTTATAATTTCTGCAGCCCAATAATGATTTGTTTGATAGGGTTCGTATTCGTTTATTTTCTGTTTGTGAAAACTGCTTCCCAAACGCATTCCCAAATAAATGGCATTGTTCATTCCTTTCCAGTTTTTATACATATTGTAATCAAATCCGAGTTTTAGGTAGGTTCCTGAAGTCGTAAAATTGATACGCTCTGATTGTTGTGTTTTTCTTTCATTACCCAATTCAACAGCGCCGTAAAACTCTGAGAAAAGCCTTATGTCTCCTACCAATTCCAAGCCGAAATATTCTTTGTCCAACTGTGCCATTAAAGGTTTTGAAAGATCTATACCAAAGCGAATGGTATAGGTTTTTTTTTCTCTTTTGTTAAGGGTATCAACCACCTTCTCTTCTACGGCCTCTTCTACCTCCTGAACAAGCTTTTGGGCAGTAGTCGAATAAAGGGATGTAAATAGATTAATGATAAACAGCCAGATGTGAACTTTTTTCATCCGATAGGGTATCTCTTATTTTTATAATACGTTTTATCCACCCCTTACCTTGAGTGAGTTGAAAGTAGAAAGGGTTTTCTAAGACAAAGTTCGATTTATATCCACAGGCTCGATTGATATAAGTGTCAAACTGTTTGTGATTGATTTGAAGTGAGTCGCTTAGGGTTGGGGAGGAAGTGCTCAAGATAAATTCATATTGGGTAAATTCATAATTGTTCTTCAAGGGAATTGCAATTGAGTCCCCTGAATAGACTATTAAGCTGTCCTCTCTTCCCAACCCTCTTATCAAAAGTTCACTCACACTTTTTTTGGTTTGAGGGTTTTCATGATCCTTGAATAGAATGACCATTCTTGGGGTAGCAGGTGTTCCTTCCAGGCAGATGTCATCCTTCTCACAAGAGAACAAAAACAGCACGATAATTAAAATTAAACTTCGGGGAGTCATCGGTTTATATCTTTTCCAAAAGTACGACATTTTCGACATGTTGGGTTTGGGGAAACATATCTACGGCTCTGGATTTAACCAGCCTGTATTGGTCTCTCATCAAAAATAAATCTCTGGCTTGGGTGGCGGGGTTACAACTGACATAAACGATTTTTTCAGGTTCAAGAAAAAGTAACTGTTTTACAACATCAGGATGCATTCCATTGCGGGGAGGATCAGTAATGACCACATTTGCTTTTCCATGTCGATTGATAAAGTCCTGATTAAAAACATCTCGCATATCACCAACCTCAAAAAAAGTGTTTTTGATTCCATTTTCATAAGCATTGGTTCGAGCAGCCTCTATTGCCTCCGGTATGGATTCAACCCCAACTACCTTGGCACAATCTTTGGCAATAAACTGGGCAATAGTTCCTGTACCGGTATACAAATCGTAAACTAAATCCTCGCCCTTGAGCCCAGCAAAGTCTCGGGCGATTTTATAGAGCTCATAGGCTTGTTCAGTATTGGTTTGAAAAAAGGATTTAGCATTAATTTTAAAGCTTAAGCCTTCCATTTCCTCCCTTATGTAGGTTTTACCATTATAACAAATGATTTCTTGGTCGTATAAAGTATCATTGGCTTTATTGTTAATACAATAGAGCAATGAGGCAATGTCAAAATGCTTTTTTAAGTGTTTTAATAAGCCTTCCCGTTGGGGTTTATTTTCTTTAAAAAACTGTAATAAAACCATAAACTCTCCACGGTTAGAGTTTCGAATCATGAGGCTTCTTAGAAAACCTTTTTGTTTTTTTGGGTTAAAAAAATCAAGCCCATTTTCAAGGGCAAAGGCTTTTATGGTGTTTCTTATCACATTGGCCGGTTCGGGTTGTAAATGACATCTTTTGATATCAACTACTTTGTCCCACATCCCAGCTTTGTGAAAACCCAATCCTTTTTTTTCTATTGAAAGAGACTTGTTGGCAACTTCCTCGGAAGTTAGCCAGCGTTGGTCAGAAAAGGCATATTCCATTTTATTTCTGTAAAAATAGGGTTTGGGTGCCGCATATATCTCATCAATTTTAGGCAAGATCATACCAGATAGGTTTTCCAGGTTGTGTAAGATATCATTTTGTTTGAAGCGTAATTGAGCCTCGTAGCTCATATTTTGCAATTTGCACCCTCCGCAAACCCCAAAATGCTCGCATGGAGGAATAACGCGATATAATGAAGATTTTTGAATTTTAATAAGATTAGCTTCAAAATATCCTCTTCTTTTTTTATAGGTTTCTACGCTGATCTTGTCCCCAGGGACTACTCCAGAAACAAATATAACTTTACCTTCCTCAGATTTCACAACACCCTTACCTCGAGCTGTAATGTCAACTACTTCTAAGTTGAAGTATCGCTTAGGAGTAAATTTTTTTGCCATTTTACAAAAATAGGATTGTTTTTTTACCCGTCTCACATAAAAACGGCAAACCATTTTCAAGAATTTGATTTTGGTTCATCGATGCTCTTCGAGCCATAATAAGTGTAATTATATTCTTATTTTTGTATTGATTTTTTCGGAATCATTAACTACCATTGAAAATTGACGATGAATACTACAGAAAAGACTCTACAGAATTACTACTTTGATTTAGAAGCTAAGCATGGTGCACATAACTATAAACCTCTTCCTGTTGTCTTAGAGAGAGGTTCAGGTGTCTTTCTTTGGGATGTAAATGGAAAAAAGTATTATGATTTTTTATCTGCCTATTCAGCAGTAAACCAAGGACACTGCCACCCAAAAATTATTTCAGTTCTTAATGAACAATCAAATAAATTAACTCTAACATCAAGAGCATTTTATAACAACATTCTTGGAGGTTATGAAAAGTTTTTGACAGATTTATTTTCATATGACAAATGTTTACCAATGAATTCTGGAGTTGAAGCTGGAGAAACAGCAGTTAAATTGGCAAGAAAATGGGGTTACGAAAAAAAAGGAATAAAAAAAAATGCTGCAAAAATTATATTTCCAGAGGGAAATTTTTGGGGAAGAACATTGGCAGCTATTTCGAGTTCGACTGATCCAACCTCATATAATGGTTTTGGTCCTTACATGCCTGGATATGAGATAATACCATACAATAACCTAAATGCTCTAGAAAATAAATTAAGTGATCCTAATTGTGCTGCATTTATGTTTGAGCCTATACAAGGGGAAGCTGGTGTGATTGTGCCAAAAGAAGGGTATTTGGAGCAAGTAAGGAATCTTTGCACTAAATTTAATGTTTTAATGATAGCTGACGAAATTCAGACTGGAATTGGAAGAACAGGAAAGATGCTTGCTACTGACTACGAAAATGCTCGTCCAGATATACTAGTTTTAGGGAAAGCATTGTCAGGGGGAGTGTTACCTGTTTCAGCTGTATTGAGCGACGATCCAATAATGTTATGTTTAAATCCAGGTGAGCACGGTTCAACTTTTGGTGGGAATCCACTTTCTGCTGCTGTTTCAACTGAGGCATTAAAAGTTGTTATTGACGAAAATCTTGCTCTTAATGCCAAAAATTTGGGAGATATTTTTAGAGAAGAAATGAATTTGTATATCACACATAGTAAAATTGTAAAGCTCGTAAGAGGAAAAGGTTTACTTAACGCAATTGTCATAAACGATTCTCCTGAAAGTGATACTGCATGGAAAATCTGTTTAAAACTTCGAGATAATGGTCTTTTGGCCAAACCTACGCACGGGAATATTATTCGATTTGCCCCACCGCTTGTGATTAGCGAGGAACAGCTCTATGATTGTGTTAAAATCATCATTAAAACCCTCAAAAAATTTGAATCAAACGACTAGATTTCACAATTTAATATTTCAGGTGATCGATGAAAGTGTATTTTGACAATGCGGCTACAACTCCTATTCGTAGTGAGGTCATTGAGTTGATGACTCAAAGCATGACAATGACATTTGGTAATCCTTCCTCAAACCATGGTTTTGGCAGATCTGCAAAGTCTATTATTGAAACTGCTCGTAAAAGTGTTGCAAAACACCTGAATTGTGATCCACAAGAGATTATTTTTACCTCGGGTGGAACAGAATCAGACAATATGATTTTGCGTTGTGCTGTTAAAGATCTTAAAGTAAAGACTATAATATCTTCTGTTTTGGAACATCATGCGGTTTTGCACCCCTTGGATGAATTGGAGAAAGAGGGTGTGCATATTCATTATGTTGATTTGGATGAAAATGGTTCGCCAAAGCTAGATCACTTAAAAAAACTACTTGAGGCAGATGACACCATCAAATTGGTCAGTTTGATGCACATAAATAACGAAATCGGTAATATTCTTGATTTAGATCTCATAGGAGCTCTTTGCAAGGCCAATGGAGCGTATTTTCATACCGATGCTGTACAAGGTATAGGCCATTTTACATTTGATCTCAAATCTCAACCAATCGATTTTTTGGCTGCTGCAGCTCATAAATTCCATGGACCTAAAGGCATTGGTTTTGCTTTTATTAGAAAAAGTACTAACATAGATCCTTTTATTGTGGGTGGTCCACAAGAAAGAGGACAAAGAGCCGGAACCGAATCTGTTCACAATATCATAGGTTTGCAAAAAGCCATTGAAATGGCCTATGAAAATTTGGATAAGGAAAGGGTTTATGTTCTGGGATTAAAAAAATACTTTATAGGCCAACTAAAAAAAATATTTCCAAATGTACATTTTAATGGATTATCTGAAAACTTGGAGAAAAGCACTTACACCTTGGTGAATGTAGCATTTCCACTTGTGGGTTCCAAGGCCCAACTACTTGATTTTCATTTGGATCTAAAGGGTATAGCTTGCTCTAAAGGAAGCGCCTGTCAGTCAGGAGCAGCTTTGGGGTCTCATGTTTTGGGTAATCTAAAGCGTCCTGAAGAAGTCAAAAAACAGCCTTCATTACGGTTTTCTTTTTCTTCTTTCAATACTTTAGAGGAGATCGATTATGTCATTAATTGCCTTTCGGAGCTTCAAAACTGATTATAGTCTAATTCAGATTGTATTTTCTATAAAATATAGTTTTATAAACCGATTTGTTTCCAACATTGTCCTTCACTTCCAATTCGAGCTCGTGCTGGGTTTGTTTAAAAACTTTATCCGAGAAATCATAGGTGAGTAATTTGCGTTTGGGCTCGTATTCAAATAGGACCCACTGACCATTAATCGTTCCTCGATAAGATTTGATTCCTGAAAGATCGTCAGAAATGGTTAGTTTAAGATACTTGAATTTGCTTAACCATTGTTTAGGTTTAAAATTATATGGAGAAATTTTCGGGGAAACAGAGTCCCTTACAAGGGTGAAGTTTCCCATGTCTTTTACCTTTGTTTTCCAATTTCCTTTATCGAGCTTGGTCGGAAGAAAAGATATTTTTTTTTCTGTTTTTTTGGCAATAAAAGTTTGCCTTTGTTTTAGTGTATCTTCTTCATTTGAATTAAAATGGATTTCATAAGGATTATTGAATGGAAACAAATTTGGACCGATACTTAAGGTGTTGTTTCCTTCTTCAATTTGTATGATTGCATTTTTAAAAAAAGTTTTTTTAGGGAAATAGACCTTTTTGTCATTCATGGGGAGGTTATAATCTAATTTGGGATCAATAAGTTTCCCTTCCAAACTTTTGTGATTAATTTTCTTTTTAGCCCCATTAATGATCATTTCGATGCAAGATGCATTACCTGAAAAGTCCTCGATGACAACTCTGACCTGATAGGATTTTCCCAACTTAACATTGAGAATTCCCTCTTCGCTCATTGACTTCATAAAAGTCAGTGGTTTTTGATTCTGAAAAAATAATTTTTGGATTTTATTCTTTTCTTTTTTGAAGTGAGGGTAGTCTATATTTATAAATAGTTTTTCTGAATCTGAAAAATCCAATTGGTCATACTGAAAATGAACAATGGGTTTTCCATTGACGAATACTTTTGCTCTGTATATTCCATTTTTACTATAACTCAAATCCTGTCGATCAAACATTTGAAGTCCAAATCCCATTTTACCCAAAGAATTAACTATAGGTGTGTGGTAAGTGCTGTCATTTAATTTATTAATTGAAACTTGTTCATAATGAGTTAAAATCATATCCTTTTTAGGATAAAACAAAAATAACTTTTGAATTTGAGGTCTTTGAGTGTCTTCGACGGGTATGTTGAACAGCAATGGATTCAGAGGCTTTTGAGTTTTTGTTTCTCTAATTTCAAAATGCAAATGTGGTCCAGATGAACTCCCTGTATTTCCAGAATAACCGATAATTTCCCCGGCTTTAATTGATAACTCTCCTTTTTTGGGGAATTGTTGGAGCGTGTATGACTCTTTTTCGTATTGTAATGATTTGATGTAGGCTTCTATTTTGGGGGCAAATTTTTTGAGGTGGGCATAGACTGTAGAGATTTGATTATGGTGGTCAATGTATAAAGTTTTTCCATAACCTCCCAGTGAGATTCTAATCCTGCCTACATTTCCTGGTAAGATACTTTTTACATCCCATCCCTCCTTTCCTTGGGTTTTGATATCGATACCCGAGTGAAAATGAGTACTTCTCGGCTCTCCAAAAGTCCCTGACAATGAAATGGGAATGTCAAGCGGAGGAATGTATTCGATTTTTTTTTGGCACCATAATAAAGTTGCCACATGGATCAAAACTATGCTGACAAATATTTTTATCTTTATTTTAAAAGAAAGCATTTTAACAAAAATACAGTTTTAGTGTGTTCCTATCAAATCTCAGTTAAATGCTTTTTCAAACTCATCTCCATTAATTTTTTGGCTATTTTTTAATTGTTTTTCGTTGTTAATAATACTTCTTTCTTTTTCAGCGGCATACTAAACTATTAGGGATTGTCTCTTTTAATTAATCTTCTGAGGGTCATAAATGGTAGCTATTTGATCATCAATGAACATCTGCTCAGTTTTAGATACCTCTAAATATCACGATTAGATCTAAGAATATTTTAAATTAAAATGTTTTATAAAAAACTATTTTATCAAAAATTATGACAAAAGCAACAAAATTTACATTATAAATCGACAAATGACCCACGACAGACGGTTTTTGAATATTAATTCAATATTATAAAAACTTTTTAGGTAATTTACAATAGAAATTGCAAACCTTCAACTTGTTAAAGTTTTTAAAATAAATTACAGAAGGTGAAATTATTGGAATGAATCCCTACTTTTGTAATGTAATGAAATGACCATCTAAATTTCGGATCTGATGAATAATTTTGATGTTTTAGAAGATAGAGTTGTTCAGTTACTTAATAAGCTAAAAGAAAATCATCTGTTAATTAACAAATTACATTCGGAAAAATCTCATTTTGAAGAAGAGTCTAATTCACTAAAAACTCAAATTTCAGAACTCAAAAAAGAGAATGAATCATTAAGGATGGCCAATTCTTTACTTGGCAGTAAAGAAAGTAAAGCGATTACCAAGCGTAAAATAAATAGTTTAATCAAGGAAGTTGATTTTTGCATCAACCAGCTTTCAGAGATTAGATAAATTATGAGTGAAAATATAAAAATTAAATTAACTATTGCCGAGAGAGTATATCCATTAACGATTTCATCGGATCAGGAAGCCTCTCTAAGAATTTCGGCAAAAAAAATTGACGATATGACCAAACAGTTAGAACAAAACTATGCTGTTCGTGACAAACAAGATGTTTTGGCCATGTGTGCTTTGCAATACGCCGCTCAATTGGAAAATCAGCTTAACAAAAATACCATAGGAGATGTTTCGGTTAAAACCAATGAATTGATTGAATTGATTGATTTACACCTCTCCAATTACTAAGTTCTTTAAATAAAATACAATCTGCCTGTATTGGTGATTTTTTGATAAACTCAACGAGCTTTAATTTAAGAGAGGTGAGTTATGACTGTAAAAGCATGCTGCCTTGAGCAGATCCTTGATCAGTTGTGTAGCCTCATACCTGTTTATTTAGGAGTTTATACGAAAACTCTTTGCTAATACAGGCTTTTTTAATGATATAAAAAACGAATTAAATGGAAGTGAGTACCAATATAATAATATTTACAGCTATCGCCATACTGATTGGAATTGGCATCGGAATCTTTATCCAGCGCAGAAAAAATACCACACAATTGGACGATGCTAGCACAGAGTCCAAGGAAATAATCAATCAAGCCAAAAGACAGGCAGATCAGATTAAAAGTGAAAAAATACTTCAGGCCAAGGAACGCTTTATCGAGTTAAAGTCCGAGCATGAGAAGGTTATCTTTCAAAGAGAAAAGAAAATCTCTGAGATAGAGAACCGATTGAGAGATAAAGAAAATAAACTCAATAATGACCTTGATAATAATAAAAACCTCTCCCACTCATTGGAACAAAAAAATGCATCTATCCAAAAAAGATTAGAGAAATTAGATCTCAGAGAGAAAGAGCTTAAAGCCTCTCATAAAATTCAAGTAGAAAAACTTGAAATTATTTCCGGTTTATCCGCCAATGAAGCCAAAAAAGAGTTAATAGATTCTCTCCATAAGCAAGCTCAGTTGGACGCTATGGCCTTTGTCCAGAATACCTTGGAGGAGGCAAAATTGACTGTAGAGCAAGAAGCCAAAAAAATAATTATTAACACCATTCAACGTGTAGGTACAGAAGAGTCGATTGAAAATTGTGTTTCTGTATTTAATTTGGATTCGGATGATGTCAAAGGAAGGATCATAGGTAGAGAAGGGAGAAACATCCGAGCTATTGAGGCAGCTACGGGAGTTGAAATTATAGTTGATGATACCCCCGAAGCTATCATTCTCTCGTGTTTTGATCCTGTGCGTCGAGAAATTGCCCGTTTATCATTGCATCGACTGGTTACTGATGGGAGAATCCATCCCGCAAGGATCGAGGAGGTAGTGAATAAGACCATCAAACAAATAAAAAATGAGATCATAGAGGTGGGTAAAACTGCAGTGATTGATTTGGGTATTCATGGTCTTCATCCAGAACTTATCAAAATTGTTGGAAGAATGAAATACCGATCCTCTTATGGCCAAAATCTATTGCAACATTCTAGAGAAGTGGCCAAATTATGTGGAGTGATGGCATCAGAACTAGGTTTGAATCCTAAACTGGCCAAGCGAGCAGGCTTATTACACGACATTGGTAAAGTTCCTGAGGAAGAAACTGAATCTCCTCACGCTATTTTGGGCATGGAGTGGGCCGAAAAATATGGAGAGAAAAAAGAAGTTTGTAATGCAATAGGTGCTCATCATGACGAAATCGAAATGACTTCATTATTTTCTCCTATCGTTCAGGTTTGTGACGCTATTTCTGGGGCTAGACCTGGAGCCAGACGTCAGGTTCTTGATAGTTATGTTCAACGTTTGAAAGACTTGGAAAATATTGCATATGATTTTAATGGAGTTAATAAAGCATATGCTATTCAGGCTGGCCGCGAACTTCGGGTGATTGTAGAAAGTGAAAAAGTTTCCGATGACCAAGCTGCTGAACTGTCATTTCAAATCTCGCAAAAAATTCAAACTGACATGACTTACCCTGGACAGGTTAAGGTCACTGTTATACGGGAAACAAGATCAGTTAACGTCGCCAAATAATTATTGGAATAAAATTGCTATACCACCCAGTCCAGTGAGTAAAAGGATCAACTGACGGTAGCTTTTATTTTTTATTTTCCTGACCAATATGACCCCTAAACCAAAACCTAAAATAACAGTTGGGATCAAACTTAAACTGATCTGAAATGATTCCTCATTAATTGTTCCCCAAGACCATATATGAAAAGGAACTTTGAATACATTAATAATAAAAAACAACCAAGCAGCAGTGCCAATGAATTCGTTTTTAGGCAATTTGATGGCCAAAAAATAGATGTTTGAAAACGCTCCTGCCAAATTGCCTACCATCGTGGTAAAGCCTGCAATTATTCCCATTAGTGCAGCAAAACTCCAGTGGGTTGGTACTTTTCTGTCTTTCTTTCGTTCCCAAAAATACATCATTACTACACTAATAAGAATGATGATGGCTATGCCTGATTTAAAAAGATCCTCTGGTAGATTTTTACCCAAAAGTACCCCAGCCAATACTCCTGCCGCCATCCATGGTAAAAGTTTGATTAGATAGATCCACTTTACGTGTCGGTTATAGTAGATAACCGCCAATATGTCTCCACAGATCAACAGAGGCATTAATATTCCCGTGGATTCCTTAGCTCCGTAAACCAAAGCAAAACCCGTAACGATCAATACTGCCAATCCTTTAATACCAGATTTAGCAATTCCAAGAATTAAAGCAGCACCCAAGGATATAGTGAAAGCGAGACTCAGAAAGGGAACAGTATTTTGCAGTAGCAACAGTGAAACCAATTGGTTTAGCAGTATGCAAAGCTATTGAATAAATTTCTTATACTCCAGATTCAGAAAGAATTTTTATAAAATTTTATTTATAAAGTCTAAGGACTTTTTAAAACTCCTAATCATTTTTTTTGTTAAAAAAGAAGAAAAATTAGTGCATCCCGCAATAACTAAAATTAATTTCTTTTGCATAATGAAATTTTCTTGCCTCACTTATTCCATTTTTATTACATTTAGAAAAATCATTCAATTTAATTAATATGGAAAAATCAAACGGAAGATTATTGTCCCTAGATGTATTTAGGGGGCTTACTATCATCTTGATGATCATAGTCAATGACCCAGGTTCGTGGAGCCATGTTTACGCTCCTCTTCTGCATGCAAATTGGAATGGATTGACACCCACGGATTATATTTTCCCCTCTTTTATTTTTATCCTTGGGATTTCAATCGTGCTGTCACTAACCAAGCAAAGTGAAAAAGGAATGACTAGAGAACAACTGGTTAAAAAAATATTGCTTCGCAGTTTAAAAATTTATTTAGTGGGTCTCTTACTTTGGCTGTGGCCTTCCTTTGATTTTGGTCGGATCCGATGGGTGGGGGTCTTGCCCCGTATTGCATTGGTTTTTATGGTCTGTGCTTTACTTTTTCTTTATACCAAAAGAAAGACCCAATTGATCATTGCCGCTGTCATCCTGTTGTTATACTGGTTGGTAATGATGTACCTTCCAGTTCCTGGAATTGGTATACCCGATTTGAGTGAACCCGGAAAAAATTGGGCAAATTACTTGGATCAAAATTATTTACCCGGTTATCTGTGGGAAGAAACCTGGGATCCCGAAGGAATTCTCAGCTCATTTCCTGCAGTGGTAACAGGATTGTTGGGAATGATGGCAGGATTTATTTTGATTTCCAAGACTGAACTTAAAGACAAGCTTATTCAATTATTCCTACTCGCGGCCTCGCTGCTGATAATGGGAGACATAGCTCAATATTTTTTCCCAATAAATAAAGGTATTTGGAGTAGCTCTTTTGTTTTGATGGCCGGGGGTATCAGTTGTATACTTCTGGCTTATTTTGTCTATTTTATCGACATTAAGGGGCAAGACACCAAATTTAAATTTGCCAGGGTTTTTGGAGTGAATGCTATTTTTGCCTATTCATTGGCTGGTATTTTTTACACCATTTTCTATAGCGAAAAACTTTGGGGTGTTTCTTTAAGTGTTACCTATATGGAACAAATCATTTCGATTGGAATACCCCCAAAATTAGGCTCCTTACTTTATGCCTTGTTTTATGTTTTTGTAATTTGGATTCCTACCTATATGCTGTTCAAACGTAAAATCTATATTAAACTTTAAGTACTATGACGCAATACCTCAACTTTTCAGCCTCCTTTATTTATATATTTGGTTCACTAAACCAAAAAAATGAAAAATAAACAGACTTATTGGAAAACCAATTTGAAATATTTGGTTATACTATTATCTATATGGTTTACAGTTTCCTATGGCTTCGGGATCTTATTGGCCGACCAACTCAATCAAATTCAAATGGGAGGTTTTAAGTTGGGTTTCTGGTTTGCTCAACAAGGAGCTATTTTTATTTTTGTGATTCTGATTTTTGTATACATATATCTGATGAATCGATTGGATCGAAAATTTAAAAATAAAAAATAATGGAATTGCAATATTGGATTTGGATAGCCGTAGGACTGAGTTTTACCCTTTATATTACAATTGCCATTGCTTCAAGAGCTTCATCTACAGGTGAATTTTACATTGCAGGTAAGGGTGTTCCCCCCATCGCCAATGGGATGGCCACTGCCGCCGATTGGATGTCGGCCGCTTCATTTATTTCGATGGCTGGGATCATTTCTTTCAATGGTTATGATGGATCAGTATACCTAATGGGTTGGACAGGTGGCTATGTTTTGCTGGCACTTTTATTGGCACCTTACTTAAGAAAATTTGGAAAATTTACGGTTCCAGATTTTATTGGTGATCGCTATTATTCTAATGTGGCGCGAGGCGTGGCTGTTTTTTGTGCTTTGATAGTCTCATTTACATATATCGCCGGACAAATGCGCGGAGTAGGTGTGGTGTTTTCGCGTTATTTAGAGGTTGATATTACTACAGGTGTACTTATCGGAATGTTAATAGTTCTTTTCTATGCAGTATTGGGTGGAATGAAAGGTATTACTTATACACAAGTGGCTCAGTACTGTGTGCTGATTTTTGCCTTTATGTTGCCAGCTATCTTTATTTCTTTAATGATTACTGGTAATGCAATTCCTCAAATTGGCTTTGGATCGACAGGTAGTGATGGGGTTTATCTGCTAGATAAATTAGACGGTTTACATCGTGAATTGGGCTTCCACGAATATACCTCGGGTAAAAAAACAATTTTGGACGTATTTCTTATTACTGCTGCGCTGATGGTTGGAACGGCAGGATTGCCTCATGTTATCGTTCGATTTTTTACTGTAAAAAAAGTTAGTGATGCCCGAAAATCTGCAGGTTGGGCTTTACTTTTTATAGCCATTTTGTATACTACAGCTCCTGCCGTAGCAGTTTTTTCCAGAACGAATTTGATTGAAACCGTAAGCAATAAATCATATAACGCCCTACCGGAATGGTTCAACAAATGGGAGGCTACTGGACTGATTACCTACGTGGATAAAAACCAAGACGGCTTGGTTCAATATTTGGCTGACTCCCAACTCAACGAATTGAAAGTTGACGCGGACATTATGGTTTTAGCCAATCCTGAGATTGCCGATTTACCCAATTGGGTAATAGCTATTATGGCAGCAGGAGCTTTGGCGGCAGCACTCTCAACGGCTGCAGGACTCTTGCTTGTTATCTCTTCTTCTGTATCCCACGACTTGATAAAAAAAATGATCAAACCTGATGTGAGTGAAAAAGGGGAATTGATTGCCGCCCGCTTGTCTGCAGTGGGTGCTGTGATTTTGGCTGCCTATTTTGGCATCAATCCCCCAGGTTTTGTTGCTGCAACTGTTGCACTGGCTTTTGGCCTAGCTGCTGCCTCGTTCTTTCCCGCCATAGTTATGGGAATTTTTAGTAAACGAATGAATAAAGAAGGTGCGGTTGCAGGTATGGTGGTCGGAATACTTTTGATGTTATTTTATATGACTAAATTCAAATTCGGATGGTTTGGCGGTGGGACTGAAAAAGATTGGTGGTTAGGAATCTCACCTGAGGGTTTTGGATCTTTTGCCATGATGGTCAATTTCATCGTATCTATTGCCATATCAAGATTTACCCCTGCTCCAGATACCGAAATTCAGAAACTGATTGAAGACATCAGAAATCCCGATGAGGAATAAAATTATTTTTAAAGCTTTTTAAAGGGTTTAATCATTTACGTTCAACCCTCATTAATAGGATTTTTTTAATGGATATAATAAATTGTAACTAACGTAACTTTAATTTAGATTTTTGAAAAAAGAACTTCGTTTGTTTTTATCAATGCTGCTGATTATTTTTTTGAATAAAGGATGCATCATAAAAAAAAATGACTCCTTAGAGGAAATTGAAATAACAAAAATTCTGATGTATCTGGATTGGCCGAATATGGCACGTTATGATGCACAAAACAAAGAAGTAAATCTGGAAAAAAACAATGACCGTGTTGTCTTTATGGGAAACTCTATCACTGAGGGCTGGTCTCATCATATGCCTGAGATGTTTGACAATCAAACATACATTAATAGGGGTATAGGTGGTCAAACAACTCCTCAGATGCTTTTGCGTTTTAGACAGGATGTGATTGCACTCGAACCTAAGCTTGTTGTTATACTGGCCGGTACAAATGACATAGCAGGGAACACACCGCTGAAGGATTTAGAGACTGTGGCAGGTCATTTGTTTTCTATGGCTGAGTTGGCGAGTGAGAATGACATCAAGGTAATTTTGTGTTCCGTTATTCCGGCTGCGGAATATCCATGGAGAAAGGGTAAGAATCCTCACATTAAAATCCCTCAGCTTAACCAAATGATCCGAAATTATTGTGATAAAAATGATCATTATTTTTTGGATTATTTCAGTGCAATGACTGATGGTGATAATGGCTTGATTGAAAGTTATGGATACGACGGTGTGCATCCTGATGATGACGGGTATAGGGTAATGTCAGAATTGGTCGAGAAGGCAATAGATGAATTACTTGATCGATAATAATATCCCGAATTAACTGAATTTTAAGGTTGAGGCCACTACCTTTTCAATGATTTTTAAATCAGAGATGGGTTCGCATTTACCTGTTTTATTCGAGCCCTTTGCGGATAGGTGGATTTCATTAAATCCTGATTTAAAAAAAAGTTCACAATTTTGATCGTTAATTCCACCTCCAGGCATGATTATGATCTCATCTTTTGAAATGTTTTGAAGTTCAACCAATAAATCCAGTCCTTGGACTGCTTCAACTTGTTGACCGGAAGTCAAGACCCTGTTGAACCCTAAATCCATAATTTTTTTTAAAGATTCTTTTGGATTGATGACCTGATCAAAAGCCCTGTGAAATGTCAAATCTAAAGATTGAGCGATTTTTACCCAGTTTTTAAGTATTTTTAAAGGCAATGAATGATCTTTGTTTAATGCTCCTATGACTACCCCACTTGCACCCAATGATCGGGCCATTTCAATTTGCACTGCTATCGTTTTAACCTCTTTTGAGGTGTAAACAAAATTCCCACTACGAGGTCGAATTAGGACGTGAACAGGAACAGATGTTTGGTCTAAGACATCTTTTAAAAATCCTGATGTGGGGGTAATTCCATCTAATAATAAATTCTCACAAAGTTCTATTCGAGATGCACCTCCTTTGATAGCTTTGTGAAATGACGCAAGGGAAGAACAGCATATTTCAATAATCATAATAATCAATTTGGTTATCTAATAATATTATTTTTTTTTAATATTTCGTTTTAAACTCAACTTTATTTTTTCCTTTTACTTTAATTAAATAGGGCTATATTTACCTAGTTGAAAATCCTGCACAACTCCTCTAAAATGAATAAGAAAAAAATTATTTACCAGCCTCCCGGCGCATTTGAGGAACATCGTTTTGAAAAACTTCACAATGTAATCTTCGACTCCTCTCTATCTGGTTCTCGTGCCGTAGCTTATGAAATAGCAACACTTATCAGACAGAAGCAAAATGAAGGATTGCCTTGCGTATTAGGACTGGCTACTGGATCTTCTCCCATTAGTGTCTACAACCAATTAATTAAACTTCATAAGGACGAGGGCTTGAGTTTTAAAAACGTGATCACTTTCAATCTTGATGAATATTTTGGGCTAAAACCTAACGATATTAATAGTTATCACTTTTTTATGCACGAAAACCTATTTGATCACATTGATATTAAAGCTGAAAATATCAATATTCCTTCCGGAAACCTTGATCGAAAAAAAATAAGGGATTACTGTAAAGCCTATGAAAAAAAAATAAATCAGCTGGGAGGGCTCGATTTTCAGCTTCTTGGGATAGGAAGGACTGGACATGTTGGTTTTAATGAACCGGGGTCCAATATAAATTCGCAAACACGTTTAGTGACTTTAGATCATCTTACGCGATATGATGCTGCAGGAGCCTTTTATGGTATTGAAAACGTCCCCAGTAAGGCTATAACTATGGGGATTAAAACGATTCTTTCAGCAAAGCGTATTGTGCTTTTGGCCTGGGGGACTAATAAAAGTAAAATCATACAAAAAGCGGTAGAAGGAAATTTAAATCCTAAAATACCTACAACCTATCTTCAAGAACATAACAATACTACTTTGGTTCTAGATCGTCAGTCAGCTTCTGGATTAGCTCGAATTAAAACACCTTGGATTACAGGAAACTGTGATTGGAGTGACCCCTCTAACTTATGTAAAGCGGTTTATTGGTTATGTAAAAAAACGGACAAATCCATATTAAAACTAACAGAGGAAGACTATCGTCAAAACGGGATGTCTGAACTTTTAATTTTAGAGGGTAATTATTACGATCTCAATATTAAAATGTTCAATCGTCTACAAAACACCATCACAGGTTGGCCAGGGGGAAAACCCAAGGCTGACGACAGTAATCGTCCAGAACGTGCTTTGCCCATGAAAAAACGATGCATCATTTTCAGCCCACATCCTGATGACGATGTAATCTCAATGGGAGGTACTTTTGATCGCTTGGTTGCACAAGGGCATGAGGTTCATGTTGCCTACCAGACTTCAGGAAATATTGCTGTATCTGATGAAGAAGCACTTAAGTATATTGAGGTTGTTTCTGACATTAGTGAAGATCCCTCGGTGTGTGATGATTTGAAAAAAGAATTATTAAATAAAGATAAAAATACCATTGACTCGGTGGCCTTACGAGAACTAAAAGGAGCCATTAGAAAAAGGGAGTCATTAGCTGCCACGCGCTATATAGGAATTCCCGACACTCAAGTCCATTTCTTAAATCTTCCATTTTACGAGAGCGGTAAAGTCAAAAAAAATCTACCCTCTGAAAAAGATATGAATATTACAAGTCAACTGATCAAAAAGGTTAAACCCCATCAGATATATGCTGCGGGTGACCTAGCCGATCCCCACGGAACTCATCGTATTTGTTTAGACATATTATTCGATTCAATAAATCAACTCAAGTCAGAATCATTTATGAAGGATTGTTGGGTTTGGCTCTACAGAGGAGCTTGGCAAGAATTTGAGGTCTACGAGATCGAAATGGCAGTTCCGATGAGTCCCGATCAAGTTTTACGAAAGCGAAAAGCAATATTTTGCCACCAATCTCAAAAAGACAGCGTTATGTTTCAAGGGAGTGATGATCGAGAGTTTTGGGTTCGTGCCGAGGATAGAAATCGTTTAAGTGCAAAACGATACAGAGATTTGGGACTTTCAGATTATCAGGCAATGGAGTTATTTCAGCGTTATCATTTTTAAACCAAAATACCTCTGGGATTATTTTTATGGAGATCATTGAAAATAAAATAAACAAGATTTAACTTATGATAAGCCATGGTTTCCAAACATACTCATCAAGGGAAAGGCAGCTAGATTGCCGAATGAAATGAAAATGGTATTTTAAAAAACTATAAAACAAATTTCATGAATAGAAAACAATTTATATCAATTGCTGGGGTTTCAACACTAGGTTTAGCATTTCCAGCTCAGCCCTTTTCAAGTGACAATTACACAAAAAACAAAATTTCCTTAGCACAGTGGTCCATGAACAAATCTTTTTTCTCAGGAAAAAAAGATCCTCACAACTTTGCCGTATATGCAGCTAATATGGGGTTTGCAGGAGTCGAGTTTGTCAATCAATTTTATTTTGACCAACTCAAAAATGGAACTACTTCCAGTAAAAACGTCAGTAGTTTAGCCAAAATACTTAATTCACGAGCTAATGACAATGATATTTCAAATGTTTTGATCATGGTTGATGAGGAGGGAAATCTTGCTGATTCCTCTTCTAAAGTAATCAAAACTGCCATTGAACAACACAAAAAGTGGGTGGAGTTGGCTGCTGAGATTGGGTGTCATTCCATAAGAGTAAATCTTTCCGGAGAAAATGACCTCAAGAGGTGGATCGACAAGTCTGTAGAAGGTTTGAATGGACTTTGTGGGTTTGCAAAAACCATGGGAATAAATATTATTGTTGAAAATCACGGTGGTTTTTCTTCAAATGGGAGTTTTTTAGCACAAGTCATGAAAAAAACCAATCTAGACAACTGCGGAACCCTTCCGGATTTTGGAAATTTTTGCGTTGCCTACAGTCAGGGTAGCGATCCTGTTTGCGAAGAATGGTACGATATGTATAAAGGGGTTTCAGAATTGATGCCCTTCGCCAAATCAGTTAGTGCCAAATCCTATGATTTTGATGATAATGGAAATGAAACCAAAATCGATTATGCCAAAATGATGGATATCATAAAAAAGAACAATTACAAGGGATTTATTGGTATAGAATACGAAGGCAGTCGCTTGGACGAAATAGAAGGTATTTTGGCTACCAAAAAATTAATTCAACGCTTTCTATAATAAATATATATGTGGCAATTTTCATTAAAAATATTTCTTGTAGTCAGTTTTATCCTGATATCGATGAGTTCCTGTAGCCCTCCTAAACCTATTTATAGTATAGATAATATTCCCTTTATTCCACTTCCATCATCGGTAACAACCTCTGATAAGGTTTTACCACTAAATGAGATTCAATCAATCAGAATATTAGGTGAAGATGAGCAGCTTATCTCAATGGCGCAAAATTTTAAAAGTTTTTGGAAAAACCACACCCAAGATGAGTTGCAAATTTCTCATGGGCAAATGAGTCAAGATAATACCATCACCCTCAAAATTAAAGAGGATTTTAAATCACATCCTGAAGCCTACAAATTAGAGATAAATAGTGACAAAATTGGTGTGTTTGCAAAAACAGCTGAGGGGATTTTTAGAGGGTTAAAAACCCTTGAGCAAATGGTATTTCTTTGTAAGCTTGAAGGAAAAACTAATTTTTTATCTCTTCCTGGGGGCATAATTACTGATCAACCAGGATATGAATACAGAGGAGCTATGCTCGATGTTGCAAGGCATTTCTTTTCGGTAGCTGATGTAAAAAGATATATTGATTTGTTGAGTATTTATAAAATCAACTTTCTACATTTTCATCTCTCAGACGACCAGGGTTGGAGAATTGAAATTAAGTCTTGGCCCAAGCTTACTAAAATCGGCGGAAAAACTCAAGTTGGAGGAGGAGAGGGAGGATTTTACACTCAGGAGGATTTCAAAGAGATAATAAAATATGCGGGAGATCGATTCATTACTATCGTTCCCGAAATTGACCTTCCCGGTCATACCAATGCTGCTTTGGCCTCTTATTCAGAACTTAATTGTAATGGTGAAGCTACAGCTCTTTACACCGGGATTGAGGTAGGGTTTTCCACTTTATGCGTGGATAAAGAGATTACCTATTTGTTTGTAGAGGATGTGATTAGAGAGATAAGTGAAATTTCTCCTGGTCCCTTTTTTCATATTGGAGGAGACGAGTCACATGTTACTCCCCAAGCCGACTTCAACCTTTTTATGGATCGCACTCTCTCAATCGTAAAAAAATACAATAAAACCCCCATGGGCTGGTATGAACTCATAACTGCAGACATTTCTGAAGAAACACTTTTACAATATTGGGCGAAAACAGAAGATTTTTCTAAAGTTATCCCAAAAAAATCTAAGTTACTGATCTCAGCATCATCTTACAGCTATTTGGATATGAAGTACGATAGCATGACTCCTTTAGGATTGAATTGGGCAGGATATTTACCTGTTAAAAAGGCCTATGAGTGGGATCCTCTTACATTGGTTCCCGATTTGGATTCTGAACAAATTATTGGCTTGGAGGCCCCTTTATGGAGTGAAACATTAGAGAATTTTGACGACATTGCCTTTATGGCTTTTCCAAGGATTTTGGGTCATGCAGAAATTGGATGGACCGATGTCAACCTGAGAAAATGGAACGATTTTTCTAATAGATTATCCCATCATGGACCACTTTTGAGGGCTTTAGGGGTAAAATATTACCCTGCACCAGAGATTGATTGGAAATAAATCCTTTATTTACTTTCAAGATTAGCGCTCTATAGTCGTCTAACCTTTAGATTTCGCCATTTTACCTTTATACCACCACCACTGTGAATTTGAAGTGCAATGGATCCTTTTCCATCCCCTAATTTTTGATCTGTTAATGAAATCATACGAGTGCCATTAATCCATGTGATAACTTTATCTCCCTCAACTTTGATCTTCATTTTATTCCAATCCCCCATTTTAAGAGCTTTATCTTTTTCAGGCTTAGGTTTAATTAACCAGCCCCTTCCATAAGATTCGTATATCCCACCGCTGTTTTTTCCAGGAGGAGCAACCTCTACTTGCCAACCACTTATTTTGGTACCCTCTAAGGTCGATCGGAAAAAAACACCACTATTTCCATTGGCTTCCTGTTTGAATTCTAATGTAAGAATAAAGTCGTCGTAGTATTTTTCGGTTGATAGGTAACCGTATTTTTCCTCTGGTCCACTTTCACAGACCAGAAGTCCGTTTTCAACATACCAAAGTTCAGTTCCATGGACATTCCATCCACTTAAATCTATTCCATTGAAAAGTGTGGCTTTTTGAGCATTAATAGAGACTGCCGCTAAGTATAATAATATAAAAGTAATTGTGTGTTTCATTTTTGAAGATTTTTTCAATTTAACTAAATTTATGGGATTCATTGTGTTATCAATATTATCAAAAGTATGTTACATCATTTAATGGGATTCGGGATTTTACGTGTAGGATCATTTTTTAATTAAATTAGATTCCCTAATAGGTACCCCATATTTTTCTCTAATACTTCTTTTCTGTAATGTTATTCTTTTTTAAGTGGGTAACTCTTTAGAAATATCGAACATAAATCTTGATCTTATATATAAAATTAAAATTTATTGTATAATGACGCTAATTTTGAAAGAATAACTCTGTTCCAGTATTTAATCTAATGATAAACTATTTTTTGCACAACAGAGATACTAAATGTTATTACACTTGATTACTTGTAAATTGAAAAAATTAGTTTTAATTAATGCAATTTTGACACATACCTTGAATTAAGATTTGAGATGAAAAGATTTTACGATTTTGTATTTCAGGAATAATGACTTCTACTTTTAAGCAATCGATTTCACCAAATTGAATACATTCAAAATTAGGATGTAAATCCTCATGTTTTGATTTTGTGCAATTGCTGCATATTGCATATCACTTGACACCATCTTTACCGATGAAAGTATGCAAAATACCATCATCTACAAGATTTTCTAAACCTCTATATATTGGTTTTGTTTAATTTCGAATCGAGTCTTTTTATAAGTTCAATTGTTGAAATTGCTGTTGTTTGATTTTCAAATTCCTGCATCAATAATTCTATTGATTTGGTTTTTCTTATTATACCCATCAGTCTTATTGCAACTTTGTTGCAATAATTAAATTCTTTATTAAATTTGTTAAAAAAAATTCATAGTTGAAAAGTATTAAATTTTTAACAAATAACTCAGATTTATTTGGAGTATTGACCTGTTCACTTTGCCTGGTACACTGTATCTCCACTCCGTTAATTGTCATTTCATTGTCATCTTTGAATACAAAATTATTAATGACGTATTCTTGGTGGAGTAATTTGGATTATGTATTTCTGATTATTTCTTTTTTTATGGTTTATTTCTCAACCCAAATTACAACAGTAAAGAGGATGAAGTATTTTTTTTGGTTAAGTTGGTTTTCCCTCTTTTTACTAATCATCAATGAGAAAACAGAGTTATATGAATTTTCAGAGTTTGCTACTTACTCAATAATTTCAGTGCTTTCTTTGTTACACCTTTATAACCTAAAATTCTGTAGATGATTGAAACAAGACTACCTGTTACAGTTTTAAGTGGTTTTTTGGGTTCTGTAAAGATTACTCTTTTTGATCATGTTTTACATAACAAGGATGAATTTAAAGTTGCAGTTATTGTCAATAAAAAATATAAAGGCGAAAATTATTTTTACAATAGCCTTGGTAATGCCTTGACATTGGATTCAACAACATTAGAATCTATTAAACGTTTAGTCTGTAGGCGCACAATATTATAAACATTTACCTTGTCCTTTCAGAGCAAAATAAAATTGCGATTGATGCAGTGGAAGGACAAGGTTTTCTTAAAATTCATGGACTTCAAAATTTCAATAATTCGATAAATCAAAGTAAAAAACAATTTGAATTATTTTGGAAAACAAGTGAACCAGTGTTCTCTATACTTTCATATTACCTTAATCAAAAAATTAGACAACTACAATTATATTTTAGTTATATATTAACTCAAAGCGTCAACCTTGAAGGTAAAATTTATATTAAAACTCAAAACAAATTTGTTGATATTTACCCTGATATTGTATGTTTGAGAGAATATAGTTTAAAATAAATAGACATAGAATTATAGAGTCTGTTTGTTAGGTACATCAATATTCGAATTAATTGAGAGCTATGAAAAATAGCAAGATTTTAAAAAAAAATAATGAACCACAAATTTGAATCCTCTCTTAATGTTAATCCATTGAATTAAAGTTGATAAAGATGATTCCAATAAAAACAGCTATACTTTTTAAAGGGATATCCTTTTTTATTGTTCTAGTAGCGAGAGGGAGACTTGAACTCCCGACCTCCGGGTTATGAATCCGACGCTCTAACCGGCTGAGCTACCTCGCCATTTTCAATGCGCAAATATAAAATTATAATTTTTAGCGAGGTTTGAACTTTCAAAAAAAATTATCACTTTGAGTGGCACCTAAACTTTTTTATATATATTAACACAAAATTGCCTTAATGAGTAAAAAAACTTTTTTTTCTGTTGAGTACGATTTCCATGCCTCCCCTCAGCTATTGTATCAATACCTTTCAACACCATCTGGTTTGTCAGAATGGTTTGCTGATAACGTCAACTCTAGGGGTGAAAATTTCCTTTTTATTTGGGATGACACTGAAGAAAAGGCCAAACTGATTCAGAATAAATCCAATGAAAGAATCAGATTTCAATGGGATAATGGTAAAGAGGATGATGGTGACTATTATTTTGAATTTAAAATCGAGGTCGATGAGATCACCAAGGATGTCTCATTGGTTGTTTCAGACTTTGCTGACGAGGATGAATTGGAGGAGTCCAAATTACTCTGGGATAGTCTCATTTTTGACCTTAAACAAGTTCTAGGTTCTTCCTAAATCTTTTTTAATGATTAATTTTGACGGTAATTGTTTTCACAGTTTTAAGACTGCTCCTGAGGAACTACTGCATAAGCTTACTTTTCTTCCAATCCATACCCATCATTTGATTGCATTTAAGGGTAAAATAACCTTATTAGAGGCTCATTATTTTTCAATAATGGCTACATTAAGGAGATCAAGAGTAGAGATTCCAATGCAATATACTTTAGAATTTTTTCAGGAACAGTTGGATCGGCTTAATGATTTTAACTCCTCCCATGCAGATTTTCAACAGCTTAGTATTAAGTTTTATAGAAAACAAAATCCCACTCAAGATGTTAAAGTGACATCAATTTGTTTTTTGATGCAATTTGAGAAAGTTTTTTGGGATGGTAGAACACTTGAAATAACACTTTATAAAGATCACTATATATTTGCAAATGACTATTCTAATCGTTTTCAAACCAACGAATCTTTAAGAAATTTAGCAAAAGTTTTTGCCTATGAAAACGGTTTTGGAGTCGCATTGCTTCTGAACGACCAAAAACGGTTGGTTGAGAGTACCAATGGTAGTTTCTTTTTAATTGAACAAGATATTATTCAAACTCCTGCAATATCTGAGGGATCAATTGATGATGTGTTTCGTAAAGCTTTTATAGATTTTCTTAGAAATGAAATGGAATTTAAGCTAATTGAAACTGAGATACCTATATTTTCAATCCAACAAGCCCAAGAAATGTTTTTGATCTCCCCAATATTTGGATTCGTACATATAAGTCAATTCCGAAAGAAAAAATTTGAAGTCAAAATATCAAATAGGTTGCGTGATGCTTTTTTGACTTACTTGAAGAATCAATTGTGATAAGGGTTTTCTGGAGTGTTTGACCAAATTACATATTTACCACCCAAAGCTATCATTTGATCTTTCCATAAACCCTCTGTTTGGTGAGATAAAATTTTACTCGCAAAAGGATTTTCAACGACCACCCACGAATTGGTAACAATTTCTCGTTTTAACTGCTCATAAGACCAACCAGAATAGCCTAAAAAGAATCGGATGTCATTTGGGCCGAGCACCCCATCGTTGACTAATACTAGCACCTTTTCAAACTCACCCCCCCAGAATAGTTTGTTATCTATTCTAATACTACCAGGGATCAAATCTCCAGCATTGTGGATGAAAAACAAATTGTCTTGTTCCACTGGACCTCCATTATAAAGGGGAAAATTCATTCTAATTTCAGGTAAAACGTCACTGATTTCGTAGCCTAAAGGCTTATTAATGATAAAACCAAGTAAACCAGATTCTTTTTTTTCAACAACGATCACGATAGATCTGTGAAAATTTTGATCTCCAAAAACCGATGGTTCAGCAATAAGAAGTTTTCCCGACTCGATGATTTAATTATTTAGTTTTAACACCATAATTTAGTTAATTAATAATTGAAAGCCAAAAAAAAAGCCTCCCATTGGGAAGCTTTAATTGTTTTTGGTTTTTTAACTAGTTTACCGAGCCAGAGAGATCAGCACCAGCTTTAAACTTAACAACATTTTTGGCAGCAATCTTGATAGTGGCACCCGTTTGAGGATTTCTACCATCTCTTGCGGCCCTTTTTGAAACTGACCAAGAACCAAATCCAACAAGGGATACACGTCCTCCACCTTTAAGGGTTTTTCCTACGCTACCGATTAAAGATTCTAGTGCTGCTTTTGCAGCTGCTTTGGAGATGCCAGCATCAGCTGCCATAGCATCAATTAATTCTGATTTGTTCATATCTAAAAAGGTTAATTATTACAAAGACAAATTTAGACCCTTTCGTAAAAGACCAATGAAAAATCTTCTCAAATACCCATTATTGTTAATAAAAACCTCTATTTGTTGATAATAGAAGTGCCTAGAGGTCAGGAAACTTTAACTTTATCGGAAAATGATCTCCCGTTTAGTAGATCAACGACCCCCAATTGTTTTTTGTTGGGGAACTGTAAAATTTTACAATTGAGAAAGCCCGACTGGTGGGTAACTAATATTTTTTTTACACCTATGATGACTCGTTGTGGATCAAATTTGTGCTTTTCTTTGATAATTTCTGCATCAAATATTTTAATAACAGATGTTTTTTGGTTTTCGATCCAATTGAATTTTGCTCCAGGATATGGTGATAGACCTTTGATTTTGGCCTGTATTTCCTCAAGGCTTTTATTCCAATTGATAAAAACATTTTCCTTATTCAACTTTGGAGCAATTTTTTCTGTCCCTTTAGCCAACTGTTTTTGTGGTCTAATGGTTTCTTCAAATATTCCCTTTACGGTTTCACAAATTAATTCACTTCCCTTAATAGCCAACTTATCCTGTAGACTTCCAGCAGTTTCTTTTTTATCAATGGTCACTTTTTTCTGAAGAAGGATAGATCCAGTGTCAATCTCTTCGTTGATTAAAAAAGTGGTTACACCACTATACTTTTCTTGGTTGATAATTGCCCAGTTTATGGGCGCTGAACCCTTGTATTGTGGGAGTAGGGAGGCGTGAAGATTGAAAGTCCCTCGGGAAGGAATTGACCAGACTATCTTTGGCAACATTCTAAAAGCAACAACGACCATCAGGTCCGGTTCTAAATCAATCAATTTCTTTATAAATTTTGGATCCTTTAGATTTGAAGGTTGCAAAAGAGTAATTTTTTGAGTTTTAGAAAATTGTTTGACGGCAGATGTTCTTATTTTTCTTCCTCTGCCTGCAGGTCGATCCGGCGAGGTTACAACAGCGATCACATTTAAGTTTTCGTCAACCATTTTTTCCAAACACTTAACAGCGAATGAGGGAGTTCCAAAAAAAATAATTTTTTTACTCATTTGAGATAAATCTTTTTTTTTCATTTAGCACGATTATGTTTTCTTTTAAGATTTCCTGCAAAGCTATCATCATGTAATAATAGGATATATCCATTTAAATTCCAATTAGATGGATACTTAACGAACTTTTTTCAACATTTAATTTATTTCCAATTTGATGTCCGTATTAAAAAAACTTTTCTTTTGGCAACTTTTTGCTGAACATTGCTCACATTTACCTGAAATTGTCTCTCCAAAATAACTTAGAATTTTATTTCTTTTACATTCTGAATTTTCAAATGTATAATTAATCATAAAAGCTAATTTCTTTATTTTTAATTGATTTTGATTTGCAATTTTCTTGATAAAAGGATTTAGAGTGTAATTATCCTCACGAGGAACTTTCCAATGAAGAGTGATATCTATATTTGATTGTAGAAATTGTAGAATGTGCTCTTTTTTCATCAAACTTAACTGAATATTAATTTGGTCAAAACTCAATCCCAGCAGATTTTCCATTTGATCTAAATTTATTTTTTTTTCTTTCCTGAAGAGTTCCTGATAATTTCGCATCAAAAATTGAAGAATCCTGGCGCCATCGTCCCCATTTTCACTTCTACTAATGGCAACTGAGTGGTTACATTTTATCTTTAAGTAGGTTTGGGTCTCCAAAGTATTTCGTAACTCAAAAACCCCTTCTCTGTCCAAAATACCAAAACAATACTGGGCCTTTTTAGGGTTGAATTGGTAGGTATCACAAAAGTCCTTGAAGTTTAGTTTATATTTACTTCCCTCACCCTCACCATAGGCTATATCAAGGTAGTTACAGAGTTTTTTAAAAAATTGCTGGAGGTATTTTGAGTCGGGAAGATGACTCAAAAATTGATTTTCTAATCGGTCTTTATCTCCATGATTAACTAAAAGAATTCCTTCCGAAGAGAGACCATCTCTTCCTGCTCTTCCCGTCTCTTGATAATATGCTTCCATGCTCTCGGGCATTATCAGGTGGATTACCTTTCTCACATTACTTTTGTCAATTCCCATGCCGAAAGCATTGGTGGCTACCATTATGGGCTGGATTTCTTTTTTCCATTCTTCGAGACATTGTTTTTTTTTTCTGGGATCTAATCCACCGTGATAAAATCCGGCTTTCAACCCCCACTTCTGTATTTGACGAAAGGTGTGTTCAGTTTTAGATCGTGATCGACAATAGATAATCACAGATGAATCAGGCGAAGATGACAGTATTTTTTTAAGAGTATCCATTTTGTTTTCTGAATAAACTACTCTGTAGCAAATATTTTTTCTATCAAACGAGTGTCTGAAAATTTTAGGGTTCTCCATGAATGAGGCTACAATAATATCTTCCAAGACTTTTGGAGTTGCAGTTGCAGTGAGTGCCATTAAAGGTGCTTGAGGAAATAAAGTTCTTAAATTCTTTATGCTCCTAAAAGCAGGTCTAAAATCATGTCCCCATTCAGAAATACAATGCGCTTCGTCGATAGCTATGCCATTAATGGTTAACTTTTCAATTTGCTGTAAAAAGGCCTTGTTCGTTATTCTCTCAGGAGAACAATAAATCAATTTAAAATTACCATTTCTAGCGTTCTCTAACTGCCGGTAAATGTCGTTTTTACCAATATGTCTCTCAAAAAACATCGATTTGATACCACGTTTATTAAGTTCATTTACTTGATCTTGCATTAGGGAGATTAGTGGGGAAATTACAAGGGTAAGCCCTTCCCTCAGTAATGTGGGTAGCTGATAACAAACAGACTTTCCACCACCAGTTGGCATCAAAACCACAATGTCTTTTCCTTCAATAAATTTATTTATTATTTGCTCTTGCAAGGGCCTAAAGACATTTCCTTTCCAGTATTTTCGTAAGTAATCAATCGGTTTTTTCATCATCCAAATACTTTAGTAGGGAAGAAATTCTTATCTCTGGGCATTGAAAAGGAATTTCAACAATGGGAATATTATTTTTTTGATAGGTGTTTCTGATATAAAAATAAAGGTTTTCAGCTTCATCAAAACTTTCATTTCGCTCCTTGTCTTTTGTGTAAATAGCCTTCCATGGGGGGAGTAGGAATACCATGTCATAACGGAAATCAGATAGGTTATATTTTTGAGGGTCGTAGTGCACACCAGTGCATTCCAAATAGGCTACTACATCGTGTAATCCTCTGTCGAAAAAAATAAACGAATTTTTATTTTTACCCTCTGACAGCTGTGAGTTTTTAAATTGCAGCTTTCTGCCTTTCCAGACTTCCTCGCTAAAAAAATCGGGTTGTGATTTAAAAATATTGATTTCTCCTTTTTTTTGTGCTGAATTGATAAGGACCCTTGAAAATTCGCTAAAACATGTGTATCCCCTGTCTCGTAATTGATTTATCAAGGTCGTTTTTCCACTGCCGGGGCCACCACTGATCACAATTTTTTTATTTTTAACGACAGGCATAAGTAACTCTGGAATTATCGAGATATAAACTATATTTGTGCAAAATTATATTCCTTTATGAATTCAAAGGAAAATCCTGATGATTTTTATGAAAGATTCCAACATCAATTGGAGGAATCACAAGATTGGCCCGGTCCTTTCATGTTCAAATTTATCGTAAAATCAAACAGTTACCAGATCGAAAAACTCAAAGAATTATTTAATTATCCAACCAATGGAGTTTCCTTGGTTAACTCCTCCAAAAAAAAGTTTCAAAGTTTAACCGTTACCATTGAAATGAAATCTCCACTCGATGTGATTGCAATTTATAAAAAAGCATCAGAATTTAAAGGTGTTATCATTTTGTAATAAATCATGTATTTAAATAGCCAATTATATGAATTTTAGTAAATTGCATTTTTACTACTTCACCTAATACAATTTTCCCTTCATGGAAACATTACAATATAATACCAAAAGAACTCAATTGATTATACCGGAGTATGGTAGACACGTTCAGTTGATGATCAATCAAATTATGGAAACGCGAGACCGAGACGAGCGCAATAAAATGGCTAAGGCGGTCATTGGCATTATGGGTAATATGAATCCACATCTTCGCGATGTTCCTGATTTTCAACACAAACTTTGGGATCAACTTTTTATAATGTCTAATTTTGAATTAGATGTAGACTGTCCTTTTGAAAAGCCACAAAAGGAGGTTTTGACTCAGAAACCTGATCGACTTGCCTACCCTCAAAGAAATCCAAAATACAGATTTTATGGGAACAATATTAAAAGTATGATCAATGTAGCTGTTAACTGGGAAGAGGGAGAGCTAAAAAATGCCCTGGTTTTTAACATTGCCAATCATATGAAAAAATGTTTTTTAAACTGGAATAAAGACACTGTTCAGGACGAGGTTATACTCAATCATTTATTGGAATTATCTGATAATAAATTGAAGGTAAGTGATGACGACCTTCCATTGACAGACACTTCTGAATTTCTCAAAATTCGATCTAAAAACGGCAATGGTTCTAAAAACAATTATAAACAAAGGAATAAAAGAAACGGTGGGCGTAAAAGATATTAATTCGCAACTTTAATGGGAAGTTTTCAAATTGAAGGAGGTCATCGATTACGAGGTAACATTACCCCGCAAGGTGCAAAAAACGAAGCTTTGCAGATTTTATGTGCAGTTTTGCTTACTAAAGAAACCGTTGTTATATCTAATCTTCCCGATATTGTAGATGTCAACAAACTAATGAGGTTGCTAAAAAAAATGGGCGTAAAAGTAGAATCATTGGATAAAGGAAAGTATGCGTTTACGGCAGATAATGTTGATCTTAATTTTCTGGAAACTCAAGAATATAAAACCGATGCGAAGCAGTTAAGAGGATCGGTAATGTTGGTTGGTCCGATGTTGTCTAAATATGGAAAGGGATCCATTCCACGCCCTGGAGGGGATAAGATTGGAAGGAGAAGATTGGATACTCATTTTGAAGGATTAAAACTTTTGGGAGGTCAATTTAACTATAGTAAGGAAGATTATTTTTATAATGTAACTTCAGATCAACTAAAGGGACATGACATCCTTTTAGAAGAAGCTTCGGTAACAGGAACTGCAAATATTTTAATGGCTGCTGTTTTGGCCCAAGGAACCACCACCATTTATAATGCTGCTTGTGAACCCTATCTACAACAACTTTGTAAAATGCTGAACAGCATGGGCGCGAAAATTTCGGGATTAGGCTCAAATTTGCTTACAATTGAGGGAGTTACTAATCTATCAGGAACAGAACACAATATTTTACCGGATATGGTCGAGATCGGTAGTTGGATTGGATTGGCTGCCATGACAAAAAGTGAAATTACCATTAAGGATGTCAGCTGGGCCAATTTGGGTCAAATTCCCAACGTTTTTTCAAAACTTGGCATACAGCTTCAAAGAAAGGGAGACGACATCTATATCCCCTCTCACCATAACGGTTATGAGATCCAGAGTTATATAGATGGCTCTATTTTAACTGTTTCAGATTCACCATGGCCCGGTTTTACCCCCGATTTACTCAGTATTGTTTTAGTAATAGCTACTCAAGCCAGAGGAAGTGTATTGATCCATCAAAAAATGTTTGAAAGTAGATTGTTTTTTGTCGATAAACTCATTGATATGGGTGCCAAAATCATTTTGTGTGACCCTCACCGTGCAACAGTCATAGGTCATGATTTCAAATCGCAGCTCAAAGCTACTGTAATGACTTCCCCAGATATTAGAGCCGGAATCTCTCTTTTGATTGCTGCTTTGTCTGCAAAGGGAACCAGTACCATTCACAATATAGAGCAAATCGATCGTGGTTACGAGAACATCGAAGAACGTTTGAAAGCCATAGGCGCAAAGATTACTCGCCTACAAACTTAAAAACCGATGAAAGCCCCCATCCTTTTTTTTCTTTTAACCTCTTACATTATAAAAGCACAATTTATCTCAGGTAAGGTGTTGGATGCATCCACTCAACAACCATTGCCTTATGTCAACATCGGTGTTTTAAATAAAAATTTGGGAACAGTATCAGATGATTATGGAGAGTTTTCATTAAAGCTTAATCCTGAATTAATATTAGATACTTTGCGTTTTTCAATGATTGGTTTTGGAAAAAAGGATATCGTTGTACAAGATTATTTGGATCTAGAAAAGGCAGAAAACATTATTCTATTGAAAGAAGAAGCCGTCTTATTGGAGGGGGTTACACTTGTCCGAAAAAAAAACAAAAAATACAAGCGTAAGATTTTGGGTAATAAAACCGAATCTAAAACATTAGTTGGGGGTTTTACTTCAAACAATTTAGGTAATGAAATAGGTTTTATCTGTAGAATTCGAAAAAGCCCTACATTTTTGGAAACCTTCAACTTATCTATAGCCAAAAACACCTATGGTGAGGTTCGTTTTCGGCTGAATTTTTACAGTTTTAACCAAGGTATACCTGATGAAAATCTATTAGATGAGATGATTTTGATCGAAACGGATATTGAATCAGGTAGGGTTAGTATTGATCTCAAACCCTATAATATTGTAATGGATGATGATTTTTTGGCGGCCATCGAATGGATTGAAGATTTGGGTTCCGGTGAGCTATTATTTTCTGCAGGATTTTTTGGTTCCAACCTCTATGCCCGAGCCACCAGTCAAGGGACATGGACTCAGATGGGGGTTGCGGCCTATGGAATGAACGTAGAGGTTGTTTATTGATTTGATTAGTTCCAAATTAACGTTTGGAGACTTTATTGTTACTTATCCCTCTTTGTCGGCTACATTTAAATCTATCCACCTCAGCGGCCCTTTGTTTGAGGTGTTTGGTTTTTCGTCCTTGAACTCTGGTACGCCACATCCTAAAGCTGCTGGGCTTCATTTCCCTGCGCATCAGCCGGATGACTTCTTCCTCTTTTATCCCGAATTGAAGCTTGATGGCATCAAAAGGTGTTCGATCCTCCCATGCCATTTCTATTATACGATCAACTTGATATGGTTTGAAGTCTATTTTTTTCATATGTATAAATTAAGTTGACTAACTTATATTTAACTGTTCTATTTTGTTGAGTAATTTACTTTTATTGTTTGTATCACTTTATGAAAGATTTTATCTCATCAAACTATTACGATCGGCCAATGTATGTTTGGCCAAAATTCTTTTCCCTTCTTTTTTTACCGGCGCACTTTTGGACAACGGCCAAAGTGAATTGGTTGCATGTTTTCTGGCTTTTTTTAAATCAACAATAGGATGAGGATAGCTTATTCCAGGATGAAAACCATATACATTTGCTTCTATTGGGGTCACTTCCCATGGAGTGTGAACCATTTCCTTTGGAAGCATTTTCAATTCCGGTAGCCATTGTTTTACAAATTGTCCCTCAGGATCGTGTTCTTGGCCATTTTTTACAGGATTATAAATCCTCAGCATATTGATACCGGTTACTCCTGCTTGCATTTGCAATTGCGGATAGTGGATGCCTGGTTCAAAATCCAAAAATTGTCTGGCCAGAAAATGTGCACAGGCCTGCCAGGGTTGCCAAAGGTAGTGGGTGAAAAATGATACTACCAAAGAACGCATTCTAAAATTCAAATAGCCGGTTTCGACCAAACAACGCATGGCTGCATCTACAAGAGGGATTCCGGTTTGCCCGGTTTCCCATGCTTTGATGTATTCTTTATTGAGGGGTTTGCCCAGCTTTTGGTAACCTTTGTTTATGCTTTCAAATTCCATGGAGCACTCCATTTCAAATTTTTGAATAAAGTGAGATTGCCAGCGCAATCGTGAACTAAAAGCTTTCAATGCAAAACTTTTGTTTCCTTTAGCTGCCTCGTACTCTGTTTTTTGTAAAACTTGACGCATGGAAAGGTTTCCGTATGCCAAATATGGGGACAGCCGACTGCAACTCCTCCGGGAAAGATCAGGTTTGGAGATATGTTTTTGGTAATTGCGATATCGCTCTTTAAAAAAAGAATTGAGATATCTAATTGCATATTGGCTCCCTCCAATCTGACGATGTGGGTGCGGCTCAACCTCTAATTTTGGGGCTGGCAATAAATTTTTTAGTATTTCAATATCTCTATTATTTATAATTATTCCTTTTTTTAATGAAAAATGTTTAATTGTCTCATTCATTAGAGCATTCCACCTATTTAACCAATCATTCCTGTTTTTTAGTCCACGAAAAACACCTTGTTGTAAAAATTCCACGAAATCAATTTTTTTGTCTCGGCACCAATTAGCAACTATTTTATCTCTATTATAGGTACTATATACACCTGTTTCCTGATGACAAAATATTTTTTTTATCATAAATTTTTTTGTGATTTTGTCGAAGACGTCAATAATATTTCCCTTAGAAATTAATACTGATGTATTATAACTCCTGAGTCGATCATTCATATCAAATAATGACTGTTTAATAAAATCGAGGTGGCGTTCACTATAGTGAGGGTCTTTTTGAAAGATTTCCTCGAAGACGTATAAAAGTAAAAATCTTTCATTTTGATTGATTGCATTATAAATTGGAAGGTGGTCATTTATTCTTAAATCACGTTTTAACCAAACTATATTAATTTTTTCCATTACTCGTTTAATCTAATTTGCTTAAAAAATTTTCTGCAGTTAATAAAAAACCCTCTTTTTTTTGAGTATTCATCTTATCATAATTATTAACTAACATTCTCATTCGAGGGTTTTTTTCAAAAAATGACCTTCTCTTATCAATAAAATTCCAAAATAGTGAATCCCATATTTTTGTCCAATCACCTTTTTCATAATCACTCATTTTGAGAATGTAACTACTTCCGCTTATGTATGGTTTTGTAGACATTAATCCTCCATCAGAAAACTGACTCATACCATATACATTCGGAACCATAACCCAATCATAGGAATCAATAAACAATTCCATAAACCACCTATAAACTTCGTCTGGATCAAACTCACAAAGAAGCATAAAATTGCCCATGATCATTAATCTTTCTATATGATGTGCATATCCGGTTTTTAATATTTTTTTTATTGTGCAATCTACAGGATACACTCCTGTTGAACCATCATAAAAAGACTTTGGAATTTTTCTTTTGAATTTCCAGAAATTATTTGTTCTTTCGAAACTACCTTTAACAAAATATACACCTCGTATAAATTCTCTCCAACCAATTAATTGTCTAATAAATCCTTCACAAGAATTTATGGGTATATTTTTTTCCTTATAAATTTCAATTACCTTATCTAGCACATAATTTATATCTAGTAAACCAGTGTTGATAAGAGGTGATATTACACTATGGTTTAAAAAACTTTCATTTCTTACTATGGAATCCTCGAATGGACCAAATTCACGAAATCTGTTATTCAAAAAATCAGTTAACCATAATTTAGAAGACTTGTAATCTGTTGGATATTCAAAACTAGAGCGAATTAATCCGGGATTTTTCCCAAAATATTTTTCCACATAATCAATAGATTCTTCCTTGATCTTTTTGTTTAACTTGATTTGAGATATTTTTGGGGCTTTTTTTTCTTTCGGATATTTTTCCCTGTTCATTATGTCGTACGTCCAATCTCCACCATCTGGATTTCCCTGTTTGTCTATGAGTATATTTAACTTTTTCCTCTGTGCCTTATAAAAAGTTGTTTGAAAAAATTTTTTTTTATCAGGTTTGAAAAAATTTGATAAATCATTCTTTGTTGTAATAAATGATTCATTTTCATGTAAAGTAAGTGAGATGTTTTTTTCTTTGCATATTTTTTTTAAACGTCTCTCTATAAGATAATCTTCAGGATCAATTAATTCAATTTTTTTAAATTTTTTCGATAAGAATTTTACAAGCTCAACAATGCTTGAAATTTTTCTATTTGAATCTATGTATGAAACCACAAATCCATTCGATTCAAGATATTCTTGATAGTTTTTCATAGACATTCGATGAAACAGTAATTTCTGTTTGTGGAATTTATATTGTGAAAAATATAACTCTTCCTCGATAATAATTTTCAAATTTTTATTACGAGTCAAAATTGACTTTTCAAAAAGTTGATTGGGTAAAATTATGTCAGCACAACTTATCATTTTGTCCATAAATCAATAAATTTATTTTTGGGGTCATATCTTTTGGATTGCCATCTAACGTCAAATTTTCTGTCTCTAGGGTCATTTCCTACACCTGAAACATACATCCAGTTACCGTAATTACTGTGAACATCGTAATCTAACAATAGGGATTCAAAATAAGCAGCACCAATACGCCAATCTATTTTCATTTCTTTAGCAAAATAACTGGCCACATTTTGTCGCCCGCGATTACTCATCCATCCTGTATGTTTGAGTTCAATCATATTAGCGTTTACAAAAGGTTCCGGGGTTAACCCATTGGCCCATTGTCGAAATCTTTCCATGTCTGAGCTCCAGCGATAATCTCTTTCTAAAATACCACCAATTTTGAAGATTTTATTTCTATGTTTCAAGGAAATGTATTTAAAATAATCCCTCCAGATCAATTCAAATATCAGCCAATAGGTTGATTGATTTTTTTGAATTTCATTTTCATAGCGTTTAATTTCCCAAAAGAGGTTTTTTGGCGATATGCTACCATTGGCTAACCATGGTGAGAATTTGGAGCTGTAATCAGTTCCCAAAAGTCCATTTCTGGTATTCTTGTAAATAGATAACTTTTTGCTTTTCCAAAAATAATGGTCCAATCTTTCTAATGCTGCCTTTGTTCCTCCCAAAAAAGGAAAAGCTGACCTTTTATCATTTTCAATTGGAGGAATCCCTAAATCGGCTAAAGTTGGAGATTTGTCATCAACATCAACACGATTGTGGGGAGGCAAGGCTTTTGGGCTGGGGAGTAATTGCCTGACTTGAACTTCTTTTTCACAACGTTTTCTGAAAGCTCCAAATATCTCAGGTATTTGGGACCGGGAAAAAGGTAAATCACTAGGGTGAAAAAGAAATTGTTCGTAATGTCTTTTCCATGTTATGTTAGAATCAATTTTTTCTGATACGGCCTTTTCTTCTTTTCTTTCTTCTTCAGTCCATTCGTGTTGAAGATAAATTTCCTTCACCCTAAATTTTTTTATCCATTCTGGAAGTCCATGATCTGGCGTTTTTGTGTCTATGATCAAGGTAATATTCAAAGATTTCAGTGCTTGTTGTAAAGCTTGTACACTTTCAATGAGGAATTGGGCTCTAAACTGGTCTGTTTTTTTGAATCCCAAACTCAGGGTTTTATAATGATTTGGATTGAAAGTATAGTAGGCAACAACTTTGTGGCCACTTTCTACCGCTTTTTTTAGTCCTTGATGATCCAAAGTTCTCAGGTCATTTCTGTACCAAACTAATGCAGTGCCTAACTTCTCTGACATTTTTTACTACAATATTTAACGTTTTCCCAATCTCGTTCCCATTTTTTTCTCCATTGAAAAGGTCGATTACATTTTAAGCAAACCTTGACGGGAAGATGCTTTTTTAAGCCTTTCATTAAGGGGTAAGGGCAGTTTTATATTCCTGCAAGCATCTCTCTCGGGCCATTTTGTGTTCTACCATCGGTTCAGGGTAGGTAGATTCGTCTAGATCCTTTACCCATTTTTTAATGTAGTTCAGATTTTTATCAAATTTTTTGACTTGTTCGTGGGGATTAAAGATTCTAAAATAAGGAGCAGCATCTACACCACATCCAGCAACCCATTGCCAATTTCCTATATTGCTTGATTTTTCATAATCAAAAAGCTTGTTCGCAAAATAAGCTTCTCCCCATCGCCAATCGATCAGTAGGTGTTTACACAAAAAACTAGAGACTAACATCCTTACTCTGTTGTGCATAAAACCAGTTTGATTGAGTTCTCTCATACCTGCATCAACTAAAGGGTAACCCGTCCTTCCATGGCACCATTTTTCAAATTCTTCTTCATCATTGCGGTATTTAATACGATCATATTGCTTTTTAAAACATTGATTTTCTGTGTAGGGAAAATGCCAAAGAATTTGCATGAAGAATTCTCTCCATATCAATTCCTTCAAAAAGGTTGGGTTTTCTCTTTCCGCACTTTTTTCGACCAATTTCCTGATGCTTTGTGTTCCAAAACGTAAGTGTACCCCTAAACGAGAGGTATTGTCTGTAGATGGAAAATTTCGTGTTGATTCGTATTGGTCGATCAAATCATCATCAAATTTGAATTCTTTTGGTACTATTTTTGAAATTTCAAACCCCATTTCTTTAAGGGTAATCTGAGGTAGAAACTTTTCATTATAGAGGTTGGACAAAAGGTCTTCTGATGGATAGTTTTGGATTTCTTCTTGATCGAATTTGATCCTCCATTTTTTTGAGTAGGGTGTGTAAACTACATAGGGTTTTCCATCGTCCTTGACAACTTCATTTTTTTCATAAATAACTTGGTCTTTATAGGTATAAAAGCCGATGCCTTCTTTTTTTAGAAGGTTTCTTATTTCTTCATCACGACTTTTTCCATAGCTTTCATAGTCATGATTAGCAATTACTTTCTCAATCGGAAATTCTTGAATGATATGTTTAAAAACAGCCTTGGGATTGCCCCGATAAATTCCTATCCTGCATCTGTTCCCCTTCATAGCGTTATTGATGCCACCCAAGGCGTTTTGAATAAATGTTAGTCTGTGATCATCCTTTTGTAAATTGTTTGTAATATTCGTATCATATATAAAAATGGGGATAACCCTATTAGTGCCCTTGAGAGCTTCGTAAAGTCCTTTATTATCATGCAATCTCAGATCTCTTCGAAACCAAAAAAGCGTTAATTTTCCCATAATAATTAACTTTTAATACTCCCTATACCACCGTCAACGGTTAAAGTTTGAGCAGTAACCCAACTACTCTTATTGCTTAATAAAAACTCAGTTATTTGAGCGATTTCTTCAGGGCTTCCTACCCTTTGAAGTGGATGCCTAGCCGCAGCATTGCTTTTTTTTGTGTCGTTATTAAGAAACTTTTCAGCCAAAGGAGTATCTATTAGTGAAGGGGCGATGACATTAAAACGGATTTTGGGGGCCAGTTCTGCCGCTAAGCTACGTGATAAACCCTCTAAGGCTCCTTTAGCCGTTGCAACAGAGGCATGAAAAGGCATTCCGGTTTGAACGGCTACTGTGCTGAAAAATACTACACTGGCACATGTTTCACAGTTATTTAGACGGCCAAGAACGGATTGCAGGGTTTTCACGGCTCCCATCACATTGATCGAAAAATCTTTGAAAAAAACTTCTGGTTTTAGACCCTTAAATGGTCTGAGGTTAATAGTGCCAGGACAATAAACTAGTCCATCAAGGGTTTCTGGTAGTCTAGAAATCTCTAATTCGTCGGTCTCTACATCATATGGAATGTATGTAACGGGTAAGCCATTTAATCCTTCGTTGGATCGATTGGCCACAAAAAGATTATTTTTATAATGAATTTGTTTAACCAATGCCAATCCAATTCCTGAGCTTCCTCCTACAATAAGTATATTTTTTTTCATTTTAGCTTTTGTATTCTCCAAACAATTCTGATAATTTTTTTTTACGGTATTCGAATATCTCTTTTAGTTTAGGTTTAACGATTATGGGGTGTGCCATTTGTCCCAAAATTCCGAAAGGTATTTTGTAGTCGATAATATCTTCCATTTCAATTCCATTTTTTATTGGTCTTATAAAATGCTTATGATGCCATAAAGCATATGGACCGAATCTTTGCTCATCAACAAAATATTCCCCTTCTTTGACATGTGTGATTTCCGTGATCCATTGGGTGGGTATTCCAATTACAGGGGTTACGATATACTTAATTATCTGCCCCGGATACATCATTTTTTCGTCTCCACCTAATATTTCGAATCTCATATAATCAGGGGTGATGGTTTTTAGATTTTTTGGATCACTGAGAAACTTCCAGGCTTGCTCCATACTAATGGGCAAATTTTGAATTTTATGTAGACGATATATTTTCATTTTAAAACATTACAAATATACAAATTGTTTAAGTGTTTTATGAAATTATTAAACAAAATATAAACATTTTAATAAGAATTTGTTTTTGCGGATGGTTTTTTATATTTGAAAAAAAGATATTATGAAAATTATTAATTGCTTTCTCCTTTTCAACTTTATTGTTGCAGGTGTTTATGCTCAGGTAATTACTCCTCCAATGAGTCCCAGAGGAAAAATTACCCAACAAGTTGGATTGACCGAAGTTGATGTTGACTACTCTCGTCCTTCTGCTCGAGGTAGAAATATTATTGGAGGTTTGGTTAGATTTGGGGAGATGTGGAGAACAGGTGCAAATAAGAACACAATTGTGTCTTTTTCCGATCCTGTCATGATTATGGGAATACCTTTAGCAGCAGGAAAATATGCCTTATACACTCGCCCTGATGCGAGACAGTGGGAAATTTATTTTTACAAAAAATATGATATAAACGGTATCCCAAAAAATTGGAAAGAGGATCAGGTAGCACTCCACATTTCGGTTCCCAGCAATTATTTCGATCCTATGGTAGAGACTTTCACTATTTCCTTATCCAACTTAACTCGTAATGGTGCTAATCTGAACTTGATTTGGGAACATACTTTAGTAGCTATTCCTTTTGAAGTTCCGACCCAAACCAAAGCATTGGAAAGTATAGATAAAACACTTTCAGCAACCCCTATATCGAGTGATTACTATCAAGCAGCTGTATACTATCTGCAGGAAAACAAAGACTTGTTAAAAGCTCAAAAGTGGATGGAAAAAGCATTGGACATGCGAGAAAAACCTGCATATTGGATGTACCGCCAGTATGCACTGATCCTGGCAGAGCGTAATGATAAAAAAGCTGCTCTAAAAGCAGTAAAAAAATCTCTAGAGTTGGCTGAAGAAGCTGGGAACAAAGACTATATCATTATGAATAATGTATCTATTGCTGAGTGGAGTAAATAACTAATACTTTTAAATGAAGGAAATTAGATCCTCAAGTTGTGGGGTTTATTATTCAATAATTTTGATTTAAGCGCAAAGTGTTAAAAGATAAAACTAAGTTTAATAAATTGTTTTCTAAATCATTATTGGGTTTAAGTATTTTAAACTCAAAATCGTTCATGAGTATATTGAACTCGATATAGGACCTCTAGTAAAAAAAAAAATCTATTTTTTACCAATGAATTGTATTATGAAAGCCACACTAACAGTAATTATAGCTCCAATTACGTTTAGCCAGAGAAAGCTTACCCATTGTTGACTATAGATTACTAAAATGAGAATTTCTGATAAGAGGGCACCATAAAATGCTGCTTTAGCCCTAATGGTTTTCATAAATATAGCAAGCAAGAAAACACCTAGAATAGTACCGTAAAAGAGGGATCCTATAATGTTGACTAGCTGGATCAGATTTTCAAAGAGATTCCCTACCAGGGCAAATACAATGGCAATGAGACCCCAAAGCAGGGTAAATCCTTTTCCTGCCCAAACGTAATGTTTATCCTCCTGAGTGTTTTGAAAACGTTTGTATAAGTCAACTACTGTTGTAGCTGATAACGCATTGATCTCAGAGGCAGCAGAGCTCATAGCAGCCGATAGAATCACTGCAAGAAGCAGTCCGATTAGGCCTTTTGGCAAGTAGTTAAGAATAAAATAGATGAAGACATAGTCTTTGTCATTGGATTCGACTTGGGGGTGGTTGGCTTCTATGATTTTTCTCGCCTCGATGCGGTTTTTTTGGGCTTGTTTTTCCAGTTGGATGTACTTGGCTTGGGAGTCTGTATTGGAGAAAAAATCTTCTTTTTGGAGTTGTCTTTGTTTTTCTTTGAAAATGATGTCGTTGGCAATTTCAAGAGCTTCAAATTTTTCACCCCCCTCTGTAACTCTAATTTTTTTTGAGGCATAGGGATTGAAATGTAGGGGAGCTTTTTCAAATTGGAAAAAGACAAAAACCATAACTCCTGTTAACAAAATAAAAAATTGCATGGGGATTTTTAAAAATCCATTCATGATCAATCCTCTTTGACTTTCGGCAAGAGATTTACCGGAAAGGTATCGTTGTACTTGACTTTGATCTGTACCAAAATATGACAGAGCTAAAAACAGTCCTCCTGTGACCCCACTCCAAAATGTATAACGATTATTGGGATCCATACTAAAGTCGAGTATATTCATTTTGTCATTCAAGCCCGCCAATTGAAGGGCATTGGAGAAGGAAAGTTTCTCAGGTAAGCCTTTTACTATAAAAACGAAGGCGGCAATCATACCCGAAAAGATTATGAACATCTGTTGTTTTTGGGTGACATTTACGGCCTGTGTCCCTCCAAACATAGTGTAGAACACTACTAATAAGCCTATGACAACCACCAGTAGTTTAAGATTCCAGCCCAATACTACACTTAAAATGATGGCTGGAGCATAGATAGTGATCCCGGCAGCCAGACCCCTTTGAATGAGGAACAAAATGGCGGTCAGGGTTCTCGTTTTGAGATCAAAACGTTTTTCCAAAAACTCGTATGCTGTGTAGACTTTTAGTTTGTGATAGACGGGTAAAAAAAACAAACAGATTATGATCATAGCAAAAGGCAATCCGAGGTAAAATTGCAAAAATCCCATCCCATCATTAAAAGCTTGTCCTGGCGTAGATAGAAATGTAATTGCACTAGCTTGTGTAGCCATTACAGAAAGTCCTACAGTGAACCATGATGCCTGATTCCCTCCTCTGATGTAGTCTTTTATGTTTTTGTGAGAGTTGTTTTTCCAAACCCCATAAACAACTATGAAAAGTAAGCTAAAGGACAATACCGCCCAGTCAATTAGTTCCATTAACTAAAATTTTTCATGAAGTAATAGCAAAAACCCCAAAAAAACAATTGAGTTAAAAGCAGTAACCAATAGATTTTAGGAGGATCTTTTTTCACGGTCTTGCAATGAGGTTAAAAAACAAACGGTAGGCTCCCGGGACTCCTGCTGGCAATTGACGAAAGAAGCTCAACCCAGTGTAAACTATTCTTCCTTTGCCATAATTTGCAACTAGTAGTGCTCCTTTTTTTGGGGACTCACCGGCATCATTCATTTGTAGCAGAGGGATGAATTTTTCATCCCATTGATTTGGAAAATATAACCCTCTCTCTTGAACCCAACCGTTAAAATCTTGGTTTGAAATTTTATTTGGGTTATTCAGGATTGGATGTTCTGGGTTGATGATTTGTACGTTGGCACTTTCATTAGATACACGATCTCTGGAAAGGGTTAAACTCAATGGAGCCAGTTCTTGGGTTTTTAACCTTCTACTAGTGTTATACTGTATCAAGAGATTTCCGCCCGTTGCAGCATATTTCCAAAGAATTTTATTTTTATAAGCTAAAGCCTCTTCAACATTGAATGCCCTTATGCCTATAATCACCGCATCGAAAGGATTCAATTTTTTGAGGGTTATATCTTTAGCCTTTAATATTTCTACTTTGACCCCCAAGTCAGATAAACACTTTGGGATGTTGTCACCAGCCCCTTCGATATAGGCGACCTTTTCTACTCCTGTTTTTAAATTTAAAGCCACCAGCTTAGATTTGGATGGTGATATAAGGTACTGTTTTGGAATATGGTCGTATGCGATTTCCTGAAGAGAGGATCTGAGGTTTTTTGTTTTAGTTAACAACAGAGGTTTTAAAAATCCAACTCCTGTCTCCAAAGGAGCTTTGATATAAAAATAAAAATCGTTTTCAATTCCTTTTCCCGATATATCCACCTTAATGGATTTGGGAGTCAATTTCCATGATTTTGGGGTTTCCAAACTGAGTGTTCCTTTGATGGATGGGCCCAAATTTTTGACACTTACTTTTACCCTACGATTTTGACCCGTAGCAAAGAGATAAACGGGAGCTTCAACTTGTATACTTGCATCGGGGAGGATATGAAATGAGGTTATTACTTCACCTTTTACAGGGTCTGTTTTTCTGTATTGAAGAGGTAGGCTTGTAATTAAGGTTTTTCCTTCAATAGAGAAGTTTAGTTTTGCAATGAAGGCCGCAGGGGTATTTGCCGCTCCAATCCATTTTTTTTTGTCTGTGGTATACATTCCTTGGCTACCCGTTTGTGTGAGCCAGTAGGGACTACTTGTCGCTCCATCAATTTCAGTTTCAAATTTTTTATTGAAAGGTAGATTGGTTTTAAGGTTTTCATTTAAATCAAAAGATTTATTTTTCCATTGTATGCTGTTTAAATTCACAGACAGTGGACTGGGATTATTGACCAAAAAACTGATTTTCAAATTTTCTCCCAATACACCGTATGGTATTTGAGCATTGAGTTGAAGTTCTATTCCTAGACATTGAAGTATAAGACTTTTAATTTCTTGGGTTTTGATTTTTTTCCAATGACTGTCATCTAGTTGCATGATCATTGTTTTTACTTCAAGTAATGAAGTCACACTTTTGAAGGGGGCAGAGAAATCAAAATCATCAATGATTTTTTCTATGGCTTTTCCTATTGAAGCACCTCCTTTTACTCTAGTCCATTGAGTATTGATACCTTCGAAAGGGTCATTTTGGGTTATTTTTTCCCCCTTTACTAATTCCAAGTACTCCATACGCTGACCCATGGCTGCAGCACTGCCAAAGCCCTGAGATTTGTGCTGGCTTCTGCTCAAGGCAGCAATTTCTGAGTTGGTTTTGCCGGATAGGGGATCATAAACCCCCATATCCAAGGCCAGAATGTCTTTTTTTTTAGCTTTTTCAAAATTTTCCTTACTACCATAAAAATACCAAGAGGTATTGTGGAATAGACGTTGGGGGTGCCATGCCATTTTATCTGAATGTAATTTTTCAAAAGCCCATTCGCTGATCATAGCTGATGCGGTATGGTGCCCATGTGTTTTGCCGTAACTACCACTATTGAATCGGTTGATGATAATGTCGGGTTTGAATTTTTGAATTAGGTCAATTGTTTGAGCCAAAACCTGTTCTTTATCCCAAATGGAAAGTGTTTCTTTTGGATTTTTAGAGTATCCAAAATCATTGGCCATGGTAAAAAACTGCAAACCACCGTCAATTTTTCGGGCCGCTAAAAGTTCCTGTGTTCGGATCAATCCTAAAGCTTCTCGAAGTTCAGCTCCTATAAGGTTTTGACCTCCATCCCCACGAGTCATTGACAGATATGCCGTTCGAGCCAAAACATGATTAGAAAAGTAGGAGATTACTCGGGTGTTTTCATCATCAGGATGTGCGGCGAGATAGAGTACAGATCCCAAAAAATTGAGCTTCTTTAGTTGTTTGTAAATCTCTGAAGAGGATTGAGCTTTGACTTTGGTCATACAAAAAAATAGTGTCCATAAAAAAACATAAGTTTTTATTATTCTATGTTTGGTGGAGAAAAAGCTACTGAGACATTTCATATCTTACTTTAATGGCTTTTATGAATATATAATTATTTCTTAAAATTTAAATTTTAGTTACACTATTACAAAATACGATTTTTGATCCAGCCAGCTCATTACTCCTGAACCAAAAGTGATATTTTGTCCTTTACTTGCGCGAGTGGTAGTCCTACCACATTGGTATAGCTCCCCACGATTTGGATTATTCCAATTTTTCCAATCCATTCTTGTATGCCATAGGCTCCAGCCTTGTCCAGGGGCAATGCATTCTCAATGTAATAATCTATTTCTTGATCCGCTAAATTTTTGAAAAACACCTTAGTGTTTTCAGTAATGATTTCAAATTTTTTTGTGGTTAAAAAGCCAACTGAGGTAATTACTTCATGAGATTTTCCAGAAAGAAATTTCAACATTTCTTTAGCTATTTTTTTGTTTTTGGGTTTTCCTAAACACTTATTCTCACACCATACGATGGTGTCTGCAGTAATGACAATTTGTTTAGGTTGGATAACATTGACAAAAGGAGCGTTTTTTTGTCGCACAATAAATTCGGCGATTTCATTTCCTTTTAATTCTGGAGGAAAGGATTCATCAACCCAATGGGTTTTGATTGTAAAAGGGATTTTCAAACTCTCCAAAAAATCTTTTCTTCTAGGAGAGCCGGAAGCTAGAATAATCTCATAGTCATTGAGGTTCATAAATTACATGAAATTGCAGATGTAAGGTTTTAGAAAATCCATTTATTTTGAACTCTCATTACTTGTTCCATTATCTCTCTAACACATCCATCTCCACCTTTTTTATGGGATACATAATCCACAATCTTTTTGACATCAGAGACGGCGTCTTGTGGACAAGTAGCAACACCAACCTTTTCCATTACAGCTATATCTGCTACATCATCTCCCATATAAAGAACTTCTTTAGGATCGATGTTTAAGGTTTGTACAAAATCATTGAAAGCAATTTCTTTTTTTTCAATGCCCAAATAAATTTTATTGACACCCAAAAGTTCGAGCCTTTTTCTGACTCCTTCGTTGGTACCTCCCGAAATGACTCCAATCTTAAAACCTTTATTTAATGCATGTTTTAGTGCATAACCGTCACGAGTATCCATCTCACGGTACATTTCTCCTTCAGAGGTAATAAGTATTTTTCCATTGGTCATAACGCCATCCACATCGAAAACAAAAGTTTTAACTTTGTTAAGTAGGATTTTGTAGTTATCGTCGTTCATGTTTTTTTTGAATTGAAGTAGTTAAATTTAAGTATAGTTTTCTTAAGTCTTTATCTGTGAGCAAATCTATGTGTTTATCTATTGTTCTTTGGTCACGCCTTAAAGCAGGTCCGGTTTGTACATCTTTAGGGCACTGGGTACATGCTTTTTGATAGGTTTCTTCAATCAATGAATGGAAAATTTGGAATGGAATTTCGTGCTTTTTTGAGAGCTCACTCCCTAGGTGGAGAAGATGATTTCCAAAATTATTAATTAATACAGCGATCAAGTGGATTAAGGCTCTCTTTTCACTGTTGAACTCGTGGGCAACTCCTCCTAAATTATTGGTCAACTCGTTTAAGAGCTTTCGATCTTTTGACTGGGTGGTTTCGATACAAAAAGGAAGGTGTTCGAAACTCATGTCCCGCCCTTTGGTAAATGTTTGTAGTGGGTAAAAAACTGCTTTTCTCGATGAGCCACTGAGCCGGTTCAGTGGAACACCTCCTGCACAATGTGCGATCAAACCTTTGGTATTAATTTTTTTACTGATACTTTCGATGGCATCATCACTGACACATATCAAATATAAATCTGCTGCTTTGAGTTGTGAAAGCTGATTTGTTATTGCAACTTTTGGTTTTGCAAAATCAATCTTTTCAATGGATCTATTAAACCACTGCGTCAAATTTACCTCCTTACACCTGAGAAATTGCTCATAGAAATAAAAAGCCAAATGGCCTGCTCCAATCAAAACGACTTTTGTCATGTTTCAAAAATACACAAAGATATTTCCCTAAGTTTATAAAACCTAAATCATATCGATATGAAGTTATTTTTTCACCTCGGCAGTAATTTTTTTTAAATTTTCATCTGATGATTCACGTTTCAATCAGCATTCAGGCTTAAATGGGCATTATGATGTTTATTTCATTGATATTAGCAGATATTTTCAATTCTATTTTTTTATTTGTAAAATTTTAATAGGCTAAGCAATGAATCAATTGGCTGTTTTCTTAAGTCAGTTCGAATAGAAAATGATGATCGCTAAATAGGAAGAAACAATCTTTCTGCAATTCAATTTAGCCTTTTGAATATACAATTATTCGATTTCAACCGATATCTTTGCATTTCTAAAGAAAAGATGTTGAGCAGATTTAAATGAGAGAAAGAATTCTTAAATATTTATTTTCCAATCAGTTAATGGCTTTGTTGTTTATCGCCTTTTCCGCTGCTATGGCCATTGGAACTTTTATTGAAAGCTGGTACAGTACCGATACTGCCAAAATATGGGTTTACAACGCTTGGTGGTTCGAATTGATTCTAGCTCTTTTTATGTTCAATTTTTTTGGAAACATATTCAAATATAGATTATTGCGAAGGGAAAAATGGGCCATCCTCATGATCCATTTATCTTTCATTATGATCATTTTTGGTGCTTTTATTACACGTTATTTTGGATATGAAGGGGTTATGCCTATACGTGAGGGTTCCTCCGAAAATACTTTTTTGTCCGATAAGACTTATTTGACGGTTTTTGTGGAGGGCGAGATAAATGGTGTTCCCCAACGTAAAACACTTGAAAAAGACTTTCTTTTTTCAGAACATGTTAATAATGATTTTGAGTGGGAAAACGAATTCAACGGCCAGCCTTTTTCAATTGGATTCAAGGATTATGCAGAAGATGTAAGTGAGCAATTGGTATTGGATGATCGTGGTGATCGTTATATTAAAATCGTTGAATCATCTCAGGGAACCCGTCACGATCACTCTCTCAAAGAAGGTGAAGTTGCAAATATTCACAACATTCTATTTACATTAAATAACCCAATTGTCGGAGCTGTAAATATTCGTTCGGAAGCTGGTTTACATTACATAACCACTCCTTTTGATGGTTCATTTCTAAGGATGGTAGATCAACAATCCGGTACTGTAACTAAGGACATTGAGCAGGAATTGCAGCTACGTTCACTATATAACCTTCAGGGCTTTCAGTTTGTTATTCCTGAGCCCCCATTACGAGGGAAATTTGATTGGGTAAAGTCCGAAGAAGGCGCACCGGGTGTACAGGACGCTTTGAGACTACGAGTAGCCACCAATGGAAAAGTTGATTCCATTACATTATTAGGAGGAAAAGGAATCGTTAATAATATGAAAAAAATTACACTAGGTGGGTTAGATTTTTACTTTAAGTTTGGTTCCAAACAATTGAATTTACCTTTTGCTATTCGCTTGAATGATTTTATTGCGGAAAAATATCCCGGTACAGAAAAAAGTTATTCCTCCTTTAAGAGTAAAATTACTGTTCAGGAACAGACTGATTTCGATTATGATATTTATATGAATCATGTTTTGGATCACAAAGGATATCGTTTTTTTCAGGCTTCATTTGATCCCGACGAAAAGGGAACAGTCCTCTCAGTTAATCATGATTTTTGGGGAACCTGGGTAACTTATGCTGGTTATATATTACTCTATTTAAGTATGATGGGTATTTTCTTTCTCGGAAAAACTAGGTTTAAGGATCTTTCTAAGGCTCTGGAAAAAATAAAACAAAAAAAGAATGCTATATCCGCTATTTTATTGTTTGTATCGTTTGGTTTAAACGCTCAATCTCACGATCACAATCCATTAAACAATTTTGATTTTGACTCTGTAGTCAAGGCCAATACAATTTCTAAAAAACATGCACAAAAATTTGGTAGTCTAGTTATTCAAGACTTGGGTGGACGAATGAAGCCTGCTAATACTTTTTCCTCCGAACTGCTTCGTAAAGTAAGTAAACAGGATTATTATAAGGAACTCAATGCGGATCAAGTGATGATGTCAATTGTTGAAAGTCCTGCACTTTGGTACAATGTACCTATCATTTACCTTAAGAGAGGTAATGACAGTTTACGAAAAATTGTAGGAGTAGATCCCAAACAAAAATATACTTCTCTGGTTTCTTTTTTTGACCAAAATGGCAACTACAAGATATCCTCCCAACTTGAGGATGCCTATCGTGCTGCTCTACCTAATCAATTCCAAAAAGATTTTATCGAAGTTGATAAAAGAGTGAATCTTTTATATGCTGCACTTGAAGGAAAAATTTTGAGAATTTTTCCTATTCCCGGTGATCCCTCAAACAAGTGGGTATCTTATCCCGAGTTAAATGATGCTCCATTTAGGGGGAAAGATTCTCTATATGTGCAAAATATCTTACCTCTTTATTTTAATGCCTTGAGGCTGGCAAGAAATGATGGTGACTACACCCAAGCTGAAAACCTTCTAGAGAGCCTAGAGGGTTTTCAGAAGAAATTTGGAGCGAGTGTTATGCCTTCGGAGGATAAAATTGATGCAGAAATTCTTTACAATCAATACGATATTTTTAAAAAACTTTTCAGCTGGTACCTATATCTGGGATTACTTCTTTTTGTGTTTTTGATTATCAAGATTTTTTGGGAAAATAAAATTTTAAATTTGATTATAAACTTTTTTAAATGGAGTGTGCTATTACTTTTTCTCCTTCATACCGCCGGGTTGATATCACGTTGGTATATTTCTGGTCACGCTCCATGGAGTGATGCATATGAATCGATGATATACGTTGCTTGGGCCACCATGTTTTTTGGGTTGATTTTTGGAAGGAAATCTGAACTAACACTAGCTGCAACTGCTTTTGTTTCATCTATGGTGCTAATGATTGCTCATTGGAACTGGATGGATCCTGCAATTGCCAATTTGCAGCCAGTTTTAGATAGTTATTGGTTAATGATACATGTGGCTGTGATAGTTGGTAGCTATGGCCCTTTTGCACTTAGTATGATCATTGGTGTGGTTGCACTTATTTTAATTTCCATTACCAGCAAAAAAAACAAAGAAAAAATAGATTTAAACATCAAGGAGTTGACCATAATCAATGAACTTTCTTTAATTGTAGGATTAATCATGCTTACCATTGGGAATTTTTTGGGAGGTATGTGGGCCAATGAAAGTTGGGGACGATATTGGGGTTGGGACCCTAAGGAGACTTGGGCCTTAATCAGTATTTTAATATATGCTTTTGTTATCCACATGCGTTTTGTTCCTGGCCTAAGGGGAAATTGGACCTTTAATTTTATGAGTATTGTGGCATTTGCCAGTATATTAATGACTTATTTTGGAGTTAATTTTTATTTGGTTGGTTTGCATTCTTATGCCAGTGGAGATAAAATCATAACACCAAGTTTTGTTTACTATGCAATCGTAATTGTCGGCTTTTTAGGTGCTGTTTCTTATTGGAGGTATAAAGAGGTTTTTAAAGCTTAAAAAGACATGATATTTTTTAAAAAAAATGAAAAACTGTTATCACCCTTTTTTTGCATTATTATTTTTAGCATACAAAAATGATCAATTGGAGCCACCCAACGAAAATGAGGTTAACAAGAATAAATGGGAGGCTTTGAATCTCGATTCCTTTAATTTTACACTATAAATTTCATGTTTTTGTACCGAAGAAACTATGCAACCCAAAGAAGTTAAAGTTGTAAATAATAAAATTACTTTAGTCAATGAAACACCATGTAATCCAGAGCAGCATTGGGGCGTGATGACAATATCTCAATTTTTTAATGAAATTGAAAATGCAGAAAGAGAAGAGGTTTTTATGCTAAGTGTTGAATACGATAAGGATAAAGGATTTCCAAATTATATTTATATCGATCGAGAGGAAATGATAGCAGATGAGGAGATAGGTTACACAGTTTCCAATATGAAGTATTAAATCTCGAAGGTATCAACAAAGTCGTCTTGATCAATTCCTTTGGATACCATTTCCAATGCTTTTGTGACTATATCTCTAGAATTTTCAGTTTCAAAACCCAAACCGACTACCATTTTTTCCAACAGTTTTATTTCATTGTCATCTGCAATTTGATCAGCATAAATCATTTTACTCAAGTCATAAAGTCTTTCCAGACGAGATTTTTTATTTGAGGGTGGATCGGTTTTGAAGTCCTCAGGAGATGCCAAGATTTCGTCAACTGTATCGGGTTCAATCTCAAGATAGATAGCTAGTCGATCAATGAATGCTTTTTCTTCGTCAGAGATATGATTGTCCGCTAAGGCCATATTGACAATAGCATTAAAATGAGATTTGTTTTTGTTTTTAAACCTTTTGGTGTAAAGCTGAGAAAAATCCATGCAAATTTGATTTGTTTTAATAGTTTACAAAAAATAAATTTAAATAGAATCTTGAGAAAAACTATTAATAAAAATGAATTTATTCCTTTTGATTGAAAGGAAAATCAGGATTTAAACTATACTCAAAACACTCCAATTCAAAGAACGAAATTGCGGCCAAAAAATGATCAAATATATCTGACATTATGCCTTCATAATTTACCCATACTTTGTCTTTAACAAAAACATATACTTCCAGTGGAACACCCTGGGGTGTAGGTGCCAATTGCCTTACCATTAGGGTTAAATCCGGGTTTATCTTTGGATGGCTTTTAAGGTAAGCCATTGCATATCTTCGAAAAAGTCCAATATTGGTCATATTTCTCCCGTTTAGTAAAAGAGATTTATCAGTCTGGTTCGCATAATTTTCCGCTTCAATTTCTTTTTTTCTTTGTGAAATGTAAGGTGCAATCCTCTCGATCTTTGATAGCTTCTGAAGTTGCTGGTCGTTTACAAAATGAATACTTGAAACTCGTATAAGGAGAGCCCGTTTGATTCTTCTTCCACCGGATTCACTCATGCCCCTCCAATTTATAAATGAATCTGAAACTAGCTTGTATGTAGGAATAGAGGTAATGGTGTTGTCAAAGTTCTGTACTTTGACCGTTGAAAGGTTGATCTCTATCACATCACCATCAGCATTGTAACTTTTCATGGTTATCCAATCTCCAATTCTTACCGTATCGTTGATTGTCACTTGAATACTGGCCACAAATCCCAGTATAGAGTCTTTGAAAATTAATAGAATAACAGCCGATAGTGCTCCTAAGGTGGCCAAAAAAGCACCAATTTCTTTACCTGATAAAATGGAGAAAACAACCATGATTCCGATGAACCATACAAAAATCATTATGACTTGGATGTAACTGTCAATCGGTTTGTCCTTGAAGTTTTTTAATGTTTTGAGAAAGTCTTTAATTGTATTCAATAACCTTCTGACTAATAATATGGTGAATATGGCAACAAAAATGTCTATAACAGACATAATAGGCTGTTTTATTAGGGGAAAGTTATTGAGAGACTTTGGGAGAAAGCCAATTAATAGAAATAGTGGGGGGAATAGGGATATTGTCTCCGGAATCTTATTTTTGATGAGATAATCATCAAATTTTGATTTTGTTCTTTTTGAAATATTTGAAAAAATTAATCCAAAAACCCGTTTACTAATCAACCATAAAATAAGGGAAATTAAACCTACAATCAGGCCAAGTGTAACGGATTCTAATTCGTTAGCCACTGAAGGATTGATTCCCAAACGTCGGTAAAAGTCCAGCAGCACTTGTTTCATAAGATTGGATAATAATTAACTAAATTACTTTAAAAAATACTATTAGAGCTTATCAAGTTAAATAGAATAAAAAAACCCCTAAAAAGGGGTTTTAAAAAAAGCTATTTAGGGCTTAGAGAATTGTAATGGGAATTTCTACCCTTGCATTTCCCCAACCAGCATGAAGAACTGCATTATTTCCCTCACCACTAAATGCGAAGGAGAAGGCTTCTAGATATTCGGTTGATTCTGTAATGGGTACTTCTATTCTTACAACATCTTTTGATTGGTCGTAGTTGTATGCCCCCCAAACATTTGTGGCTGAATTAATTATGATCTCGGAGGAATTATCTTTGGGGTAGGAATACATGGTGTAAGTTCCTGCTTTGATAACTTTACCTCCCATTTTGACGGACTTATAAAGTCTGAACTCAGTGGCTTCATTAGCTCCAGTTCTCCAAATTTTATATGTCGGAACAACATCTTGTAGATTCCTACCTCTCAATTGAGGACGGCTGTATGTGATGACAACAGCCTTGTCTGTAACCCTATTAGGAACAGGATAAAATACACGATCCATAGGGCTTTTGTCTAAACCTTTAAAATTTTGTGCTTGTGTTAAGGTAGCTGATGCTAATAAGATAATTATGAGTAGTTTTTTCATTGGGTAATTTGTTAAGTTTAAAGATTAATTATTGCAAATCATTTCAATACCACAATTAGAGGGTGACTTAATTTTTCCTTCACATTCAAGGCATTTGGAAATTTGGACTTCCTGACCATTATCTAGAATAAGGATATCTTCAACTAATGGTTCATCACATTTAGCGCAACTTGCGTTGACGGCAATGCCAAAATTGTCGCATTCATATGTTGCCATATTTTTTATTTTAAAGTTAATAAGTTTTAAGAAACTTTGAAAAATTTTTTTTTTGATCATTTAACCTCAAAAGATGTTTTTCCTGCAGGAAAATCTTTTAGATGAAAATATCCTTTTTTAGCCAGATTTTGTACGAGTTGACCATTGATATAAAGCTTTTTTTTGCCTTTTACAGCAGGAATCATTAGGTCTCCTTTAACCCCTCCCGGTAGATGAACCTTCATTGTAAAAGTGTTTTCAGTTTGAAGAAACTCAAGCTCAACTGCTCCTGTGATTAAACTGGTTTTAAGTTTGGCAAATTCCAAGTTTCCTATCTTGGGGTGAATTTTTATTTTTTGCGCACCGGGGGTCAGCGGGGCTACTCCCATCATCTTTCTGACAATAATATTGGCGGGGGCTCCTCCCCAGGCGTGGTTTAAATCTAAATTAGGTTTATACCTTTTGTCCCATGCTTCCATGGTGATGGTTGACCCATATCGTATCATGTTGTACCAGCTTCTTTCTGTTTTTGCGGCCATTAGGCCAATGGCTTGATCCGCTCCGCCATAATCAAAAAGACCCTCCAATAAAATTTGTGATCCGTAGACACTGCATGACATTTTTTTTTGCGCTACATAATTCACTACATTTTCGACATCTTTCTCTGGAATTAGCCCAAAAGTCAGTGCAAACATATTTGCGTGTTGAGATTTATGGTCTGTATCCTCCCCATCATTAATCAAACCATTGTTTTTGTCCTGAAAAGTTTCCAGATATGCTTTTTTGACTTTTTCACTGCGCTTTTGAAATAAGCTTAAATCTTTCTTTTGATCTAGATCAAGGGCAATTCTTTCCATTATTTTCAAAGCTCCATAATACAAGGCATTTACAACTGCATTATAGGTTTGATAAACATAACCATCGTTTTCTCCTGGGTACTCCTTTTCTGTTCCTATATAATGCTTCAGGTTATCATAACCACCGGGTGGCTGAGCCTGGGGCCAGTCGACAATGTCTCTTAGATTGTTATTTTTTCCCCAATGATTTTTGTGTAATTTTTCAAAAAAGGCATTCGTTTGTCTACCAGTCAATGTACTAATTAGATCTGTCTCATCTGACAAGTCCATCAGTGTTTTTATTTTTAATTCATCATAGTATCTTACAATGAACCGATTGTCTCCTGTGTAGAGATAATCATACCAGGCCATCAAAATATTGTAAAGGGTCCATTCAGTGGGCCATGTAGGGTTGAACAACAAGTGCCTCATGCTACCTCTGGCAATACCATACTCAGCGTCTACCGCATAGTGAGAAAGTTGATTGATAAAAGCGTCAGCTTCATAAGGGATTCGTTCTCTGTCTCCATCTACGTAGTAACCACAAAAACTTGTAGCTTTCATTGAGTATTTACAAAGTTCCCATACTTGATTTAAGATCTCATCATTTGATTCAAAAAAAGAGGCGTCATCGTCAAAGGTGTAATGAACCATGGTCCTTACCACTTCATCTATTTTTAATTCTCCTTTATAATTATGAATTTCTGCATATCTGAACGGATAGACCTCTCCAATATATTCTGGCATTTTAATCATAAATCGATTACGGGCTCTTTTTTCATTTTTTGGCCATTCAATTTCATACCAATGTGTTCCAGGTTTTAATTTTAATTGGGTTTTGTAATATCTGATATTACCTCCTAAATTTTCAACAGATAAATCATCTTTTTTTTTCATTTCACCTACTGATATGCTTACAGTATCTCCTTCTGATGAGGTGAGCTTCATTTTTAACTTAGCAAAAGCAGCTTTTTTAAAATCAAGAAAAAATCCTCCAACATTTCTTTTGTAGATATCTGCTTTTTGGTCTACTGTAATAAGAGGTTCTTGGGAATATTTTTCTGTCGAAGCTTCAGGATCAATCACAAAAGACTGTGGTTGAGAGAAAGAGGTGCTGAGTTCTTCATTTTCCCAATATCTTATTTTCCAATAGTAAACTTTGTTTTTTTTGAGAGGTGGTCCTTCGTATTGGACAGAAAACTTGTTACTGATTATTTTTCCACTATCCCAAATATTCCCATTATTCTGTTTTAATTTTTTGGGATTATCACTTACCAGCACTTGATAAGCAACATTCGTTAAGGAACGGTCATCTATTATCCAATTGAAAATAGGCCTTAAAGATTGGACTTTTGCAATTTCGTAACCATTTTTGGTCAAGATATTATCGTTCAACGATAGGTTTTGTCTTTTTCCATTTAGTCCTACATAATCTGAATTTCGCATTAAATCTGTTCTTAAACATTTGGGTTGAATCTCTACTTTTTTACAGCTTTGGAAGAATAATGCGATAAGTGTTACTATGACAAGGTGATAAGTTTTTATTTTCATTGTTTTTGATATAATTCTTTGAATTTAGCTGCAAATCTTTTACCCAATACCTCGAGACTTTTGTGGTCATAGTGTGTGCCATCAAAAGTTGAGGTTCCTATGGATTTTACACTTGTTGCATAGGGAATTTCACTTTTGAGCCTATCCAACATTTTCTTAAAGTCTTCATTTTCAGGTTGGTTCTTGTTTAATTCTGAGGCAATAAAAATCATTTGTTCATTATTAAAATCCTTTCTCAAACTGTAAATCATTGATTTGAGTTTTTCAAAGTAGATCCTAAATTCCGGATCTTTATCGCCAAGATTACCTTCTCCTTGAAGCCAAAATGTAGCAATTATTTTTCCTTGATTTCTAATGGCGGATTTGCATCTTCTGATGGCTTCACTGTAGAAATGTGTTCCCGGAATCCACTGATTAATTTTGGTACCCCCTCTAGCATTGACTACCAATCCAATTGGATTGATTTTACAGTCAGTGGCCACTTGTTGGGCAAATGAATATCCCAAATTGAATTGCTGCATACTGGCCTTTTTTCTAATTGAAGAGTGAATATTTAGAGGACTTTTTAGTGGAATCCATTGATTCATACTGTCGAGTAAAAAAGCTTTTTGAACAACTTGGTAGTCTTGATCCACTAATTCGGCTCTACCCGCCATATTCGATTGGCCGATCAGTAAAATGATTTTTTTAGGTGAGTCTGGCGATATTTGTGCGACAACAGTTAAACCTAAAAATAAAAAGATATAATTCAAAAAGCACTTTCGAACATTTTTTAATTTTAGCCTCACGAAAGAAATAATACTTTTTAAAGTTCGATTTTTTTAGTTATTTAATCAAAGTATATGTTTTTTCCATTTTGCTTTAAGATTTCGAAATGGTCAAATAATTCACCCTTAGCATTAAAAGAGCGATATTTTAACCGGTCTCCATCAATAGATATGTGCTGGAATAATTGAATACGTTCTCCAGTTTTACCTTGAGTTGCACCAAATTCACCCCAACCGGATTTATCTAATGAATACATTTTAGCTCCGCTTACAGATACAACGTATACGGGGCCAATTATATTACCACCTTTATTGTCATCTTTTACAACAACAGGTTTCTCATAAATGGCACCCCTGGCATATGTATGGTCATGTCCCTGCAAGGCAAGATCAATATTAAATTCCTCAAAAACTGGCTTCCAATGGGATCTAATCTCTGTATTATTTCTCATTGATGATGCAGAAAATACAGGATGATGATAAGTAACTACTATCCATTTCTTATCATTACTCTTTAAAATTTCTCTTAGCCATTTAGCTTGACGCTTTATGGCAATATTACTATTCAGAGCTATTATTTTTAGATCTGGATAATCTATATAATAACAGGTTTTATCCAATCCTTTGGGACCATTTTTTGGAAAGCCAAATTGAGCATTCCATTGTACAGAAAGTACTTCATCCTGAGAGTATACACTTCCATCAAGATAGCGATACTCATGATTTCCAGGTACTGCAATTGCTGGTATT
>CAJWAA010000016.1 GCA_913020295.1 uncultured Flavobacteriaceae bacterium
GCGACAGAGACCAGGTAAAAGCAATTGCTTCAGGTCAAGGAGATATTGCCATTGTGAATTCGTATTACATTGGACTTTTACTTTCATCAACAAACGAAGAGGAATTAAATGCTGGTAAATCCGTATCTGTATTTTTTCCAAATCAGGGAAATAACGAAACCGGAAGCCACATTAATATATCTGGTATAGGATTAACAAAGCACTCACCGAATAAAGAAAACTCCCTTAAATTAATTGAGTATTTAACTAGTCAAGAGGCACAAAAATTATACGTAAATACCAGCTTTGAATATCCTGTAAATCCATTAGTCAAACCACCTAAAATTGTCCAAAATTGGGGGGTGTTTAGAAGAGATTCATTAGATTTGAATCTACTTGGAAAATATAGAGAACAAGCAATAAAAATTCTTGATAAATCTGGTTGGAAATAATAATTTCTATGTTAAGTATGAGAATAAGCGGTGGATTTTAGTTAGCATACTAATCTCTTTTTTTATTCTATTACCCATCTTATCAGTTTTTTTTAAAAATTTTTTTCAAGATGGTGAAAACTCCTTTGATTATATATGGAATACTTTAATTCTTGAATATTCCCTGTCCACTATATATCTAATATTTTTAACCTCCTTTTTTTCATTGATACTTGGAATTTTTCCAGCTTGGTATATTAGTTTGTACAAGTTTCCACTTAGGAACTTTTACGATATAGTTCTTTTCTTACCGCTTGCTATTCCATCATATATAATGTCATTTACATACAGTGACATTCTAAGCTTTACTGGACCTATTCAGAGTTTTTTGAGAAACAAGCTACCATATATTTACCCTTTTTTCAACAAAGATTATTTACAAATTGAAATTCTTTCAATACTTCTAGGATTTGCATTGTCACCATACGTTTATTCGGTATCGAGGATATCCTTCAGCCTAATCGGTTCTGCATATTTTAATTTATCAAGGAACCTTGGTTTATCCTCATTTAAAATTTTCTACAAAGTAATTTTACCTCTTTCTCGTCCGGCTATTTTATCTGGACTTTTTCTAGTAATTATGGAAGTATTAAACGAGTATGGAGCGGTAAAATATTTTGGTGTAAACACCTTTACTACAGGAATTTTCAAGGCGTGGTTTTCATTTGGAGATGTTAAAACTTCAATTCAATTAGCATCAATTCTGTTGGTAATAGTTTTTATATTATTAAGAGTTGAAAAAATTTCAACAAAAAAAACAAAATTTCATTACAAAATAAATGCTAAAAGCAACACCTTAATTGATCTTGATAAAAGAAAATTATTCACCGCACATACAATATGCATGTTTCCCATTTTATTTGGGTTTTTTGTTCCATTCTTACACATTTTAAACAACTCAATTATGGCAATAAAAACAATAAATATTTCACATTTATTTGAGTTGACCTTAAACTCAATCTTAATATCCTTTTTATCCGCTTTTTTAATAGTTTTTTTGGCTACTTTTTTTCAATATTGTGAGAGATTATCTAGAAGTAAAGTTGCTGGGTTAATAAATAGTTTAATCTCATTGGGATATGCAATACCAGGTGCTGTTGTTGGGCTCGGTATAATTATCCTTTTCACATCAATTAATTATTATTTTGATAGTGTTTATTTGATTGGAACTCTTTTCACTCTTATTTATGCTTTAGTTATAAGGTTTCTAGCTGTAGGTAAATCTCCAATTAAATCAAGTCTAGAAAAACATCCAAAATCCTACGATGAGACTGGAAAAATTTTAGGGCTATACTCCTTAGGGCTGTTTCGTAAGGTTTTTTTTCCAATTAACATAAGTGCAATGATTATTGCGTTTATTATTACTTTCGTTGATTTAATGAAAGAGTTGCCAATTACGCTGATTTTAAGACCTTTTAATTTTGATACACTTGCTACACAAACATATGAATTCGCAATCGAAGAAATGCTGGTTAAATCGAGCATTTACTCTTTAGTAATAATATTAATTGGAGCTTCAATGTTAATTATCCTAAAAAAATTCATTTACAAATACAACTATGTATCTTGAGGTTAAAGATTTAATTAAATACTACAACCCAAAAAATCAATTAATTAGAAAAATAAATTTTTCAGTTAATAAAGGAGAAATAGTATCATTTATTGGTGAAAGTGGTTGTGGAAAAACAACTTTTCTAAAATGTTTGTCGGGACTTGAAAAAATTAATGATGGACAAATAATTTTAAATAATGAAGTGTTAAATGATAAAGCAACATATGTTAAACCTCAGAAAAGAAAAGTTTCTTATATATTTCAGGATTACCCCTTATTCCCTCACCTTAATTTAATAGAAAACATAACATTCAATCTAGACTCAATTTACGAGAAAAATTTATCTTATATGTTAAGTTTAACTAATCTTGAGAATCTTCAGTTTAGATACCCACACCAGCTATCAGGAGGTGAGCAGCAGAGAGCTTGCATTGCAAGATCGTTAATAAGAGAACCCGACTTATTGTTGATGGATGAACCTTTCAGTAACCTAGATAATTCAATTAAAGAATCAATCATTGATGAGATTTATAAGATAATAAGGCACACTAAAACAACAACTATTTTAGTGACTCACGATATTAAAGACGCACTAAATATATCTGATCGCATTCTTGTTTTTAAGGCGGGAATAATTCAACAATATGCAGATCCAATTAAATTGTATTGTGAGCCAGCTAACCGTTATTGTGCAAAAATTCTTGGTGATATAAATCAAATAACTTTTGATCAAGAAGTTAGGTTTATAAGACCCGAAAATTTAAGAGTAGTTGATAATTCGGATTACAGCATTTTGGTCGAAAAATGCTATTTTCAGGGAAATATATATAAAATTAAGGGAATACTAGATAATCTTCCATGCCATTTTTTTTCAAAAAAACCCTATCAAAGAAATATAAAGGTTTGTGTTGATTTTGATGAAAAGGATTTGATTTTTTTTGATTCATTATGTCTATCTTACTTTGAATAATAATCAAAATTTTAAAAATATTCTATTTAAAAATACATTTGATTTTAAAGGAACCTTTTTTTTATGCTTTCATTTGGAATCATACAATATTCTTTCTTTCCGAAAAGTCGATACCTTTTTCTTGAAACAAAATTATACAGGCCATCTCTTAATTTAGGTGGTAATAATTTGATTACTCTCGATAGTAGTCTATTGAATCTACCTATTTTAAATAAAATGGCTAACACAGCATCTGATTCTTTAAGAAACCTTTTCTCAGTGAAAAAAATAATTGTTTCTAAATCAGACTTGATATTGTTTTCCATTAGGAAATTTGTGGCAAACTCAGATTGTAGACTTGAAAAATAAAAAACACCATCAGGATCATTTCTTACGACATACTTTACCCAAAAGTTGCATAGATTACAAACTCCATCAAAAAAAATGATATTAGATTTATCATTTAAATCACTGATCATAAATTTTACTTTATTTAGGCTAAAATCTAATATAATGGTATTTAACGTAATGAGTGTAAAGATTTATAATTAATTTAGCGTTTGAAAATGAAGCTGATAAATGATTGAAAATTTAAAAACAGAAATCTCAGAATTCAGAGATCAACTTATGACTCATCCCATTTACGGGAACATAAACTCAATTTACAATTTGAAACAATTTATGCAATCTCATGTATATGCCGTATGGGATTTCATGTCATTGGTCAAAAAGTTACAATTGGATTTGACCACCACTTCCCTTCCTTGGCAACCGCCGAAAAATAATTCTGCTGCCAGGCTGATCAATGAAATCGTTTGGGGGGAGGAAACTGATTTGGACAAGTATGGAAATTCGGTCAGTCATTTTGAAATGTACCTAAATGCCATGAAACAGATAGATGCCGACACTCGTGACATTGAAAAATTTTTGTCTCAGCTAAGAGAAGAAAATAATATTTTTGATATTATAGATCAAGCAAGACTGCCTGCCCACGTGGCCGATTTTTTGAATTTCACCTTCCGTATTATTGAAGAAGGTAAAACCCATAAAATTGCTGCGGTTTTCACTTTTGGAAGAGAGGACTTAATTCCAGACATGTTTATCTCTATGATCAAAAAAATGAATCGAAAAAACGAGTGCAATTTTGATCAGATCATCTACTATTTTGAGAGACACATAGAGGTAGATGGTGATTCCCATGGCCCTATGGCACTTGATATGATTAAAAACCTTTGCGGATCAGACCCCCTTAAATGGGAAGAGGCGATTTCCGCCTCCAAGACTGCCCTCCAAATGCGAATTAATCTTTGGGATGGCATCAATCTTCAAATCACCCAAAAAGAGAATGTCTTTACATGATTCGAATTATATTATTTTTTGTCACTTTCTTCAACACTCTACTTAATGGTCAATATTCTAGTGTGACTGATTTTGCCCAATCCATTACTGAGCAGGAGCTAAAGGAGCTTCTCTATGTTTATGCCTCCGATTACTTTAAAGGAAGAAGAACAGGTAGCAAGGGTCAAAAAATTGCTGTGGATTTTTTGAGAGATTACTATATGGACTTAAATATCCAAGCGGCTGAGGGGACTAACAACTATTTTCAAGAGATGATTTTGAAAGTTGATGGTAAAATGGTCTCAACAGAAAATGTAGCCGCTGTAATCAAGGGAAGTGAATTTCCAGATGAATACATCGTTTTAACCTCTCACCTAGATCATATTGGAATTGAGGGTGGACAAATTAACAATGGTGCTGATGATGATGGGTCCGGAACTGTATCCATGCTTGAAATAGCAGAGGCATTGCAAATCGCGTCAGAAAACGGTTATAAACCTAAGAGATCGATAGTTTTTTTACATGTTACAGGCGAAGAAGAAGGCCTTTTAGGTTCAGCATATTATTCCGAAAACCCACTCTACCCCCTAAAACAAACCATTGTAAACTTAAATATTGACATGATTGGTCGAAATGATTCACTTCACGAAAGTGATGAAGACTATTTATATCTGATTGGATCTGATATACTCTCTAAGGACCTTCATGATATTTCTATATCGATTAACAAGAAATATTCCAATTTAGACCTGGATTTTCGTTATAATGATCCACTGTTAAAAGTTTATGAAAGGGGCAGGTATTACGCAAATCGCTATTATTACCGTTCTGACCACTACAATTTTGCAAAAAAAGACATCCCTGTCATCTTCTATTTTAGTGGTACCCACGAAGACTATCATCTCCCAACTGATACAGTTGAAAAAATTAATTACCCACTGCTAACCAAAAGAGCACGGTTTATTTTTCATACCTTATGGGAACTAGCTAATAGAGAAGGTCGTATTAGACTTAACTCAAACAAGAAATACCTCAACATCGATAAAAACGGAAGGTAACTTGATTCCACTCTGTTCGCTCTTTTAGTCTTTAAAATCTATTGAGGATAAACATAGTGTTCCAGTTTTTTGTAACGATCAATAGGTGTATTGTAAGATTGTTATAATTTTGGTATAATAATTTTTGGAACATAATGCCGAAAAATATATTATATACTGTTTTATTTTTTTTTGCCCTCCCGTCTAACGCACAGGAAGAAGGTTTTCCACTTGATTCACTCCCATATGATGCGATTATTAATTCAACTTTGGGCGGTAAAAGAATGAAATATTTTGGTAAACTAGACTTAACCCTAAGTCAGGCTTATTTTGAAAATTGGGTATCTGGAGGTGAAAACGCTTTTAATGGAGTCCTACACTTTGATTATAATTTCAATTATTCCAATAGAAAAGGATGGGTTTGGGACAACAATTTGATGATTTCAATAGGAGGAAACAAAACATCTAGTAGTAAAATCTTAAAAAAAGCTGATGACAGATTTGAAATCAATTCTCAGCTGGGAAAACAAATCAACCAATTTTGGAACTATGCAGTTTATTTAAATTTTAAATCTCAATTGTTACCAGGTTTCAGATACTACATGGAAGATGGGGTTGAAAAAAAGGATAAATCAACCCGTATATTTTCTCCTACCATTATGCAGTTTGGGGTTGGTTGGTATTACAAAAAGAGCAGTAATTCTTGGGTAAACTTATCTCCTTTATCTGCCAGAGGAATTTTCGTTGGTTCAGCTTATACTCGAGATCTCGAGGTGGGACAAAAATATTTTGGTGTTGAAAAAGGAAAAACTGGCCTAATAAATTTAGGAGGATCTATCAATGGTTTTATTAAGTTATCTCTGATGGATAATATCACTATTGAAAACAAATTCAATGTTTACGCTAATTACATTGAAAAAATTCAAAATATTGATTTTGAATTCAATGCCATTTTAAGAATGAAAGTAAACAGGAGAATTTCTTCAAATCTGATAGCTCATTTACTTTATGACGACGACTTGATAGGAAGGTTACAAATTAGAGAATTATTTGGAGCTGGACTTAGTATTGACCTGTAAGTCCCTTACCATGTCATGAAACCAATTCAATTGGTAATAGCTTAGAAAAATATTATAAATCTCTCCCTGGCCTCTTGGTTCTAATTCAGCTAAAATATTTTTTTCTTTATGGGTCAATCTCATATAAGGTTTGTTTATTATTTTAGTTAAAGGATTTTCCCAATCAGGCTGAGCATAAACCAACTCAAATCCCTGTGATTCAAGATATTTTTTTGAAATTTTAAGTAAATTTTTAGTTTTATTGAGATTGAGATTCGATTTACTCCAAATTGTTATGTGAATCAATTCATTTTCTTCAAAAACTAGAGAACCCCTTCTTAGAATGAAAGAATTGGCAGTACCCAAATTAATTGCATTGAATTTTTTTTTATTTTTCTTAAGCAATGAAAATGCCTCTTTTTTTGACATTTTGTAAGTAAAGTCGTCAAACAATAAAGACTGCGCATTAATCGTTAACACTCCAAAAAAAATCATTAAAGAGGAGATGGTTTTTTTCATCAAATGACTTACTTTAAATCCATAACGTAAAAATCAGAAACTTCTTATATACTCATTAACATAATAACATATAACTTAAAAATTGAAATTTGAGATTTTTGATTTCAATAAATAGAATTTTAAGATGGTTAACTACAATGCTCACAGGAAATATTGGTCTAAGTTTGTCTTTTATGAGAGACTCTTGATAATAAAAAAAGGTTGCACAATGCAACCTTTTTTTTGGGTGGAAGACCGGTTTCGAACCGGCGACCTCTAGAACCACAATCTAGCGCTCTAACCAGCTGAGCTACAACCACCATAAACGTGAGCAAATTTAATGACTTTTTAATATAATTTATAGTAAGCTATCAAAATTTTCAACGGCAAGCAACCGTCTGGAGGTAAAGCCTTCACCTGATTCCTTAAAAATCAATCTACCCATATTTTTGGCACGTGATTCCACACTATCTAAAAAATTAAGACTACTGATTGGGGTTTGTGGTCCTTTATTGTTTTCACTATAAAATTGAGTTTTATATGCCTTTACAGCCCTCATTTTTTGATCCAAAAAACCTGAAATATTTACAACAAAATCTGGTACAAGTTCATCCCATTGTATATAGTGAAAAACATGATGGGGTCTATATGCAGCCTGCTTGCTACCCTTACAGTCAATGGTTTCTATGCGTTTCAATCCACTTAGAAAACAAGCATGACTTACTAGGTCTGAGGCCTTGGCATGATCTGTATGCCTATCTTTAGTCGCATTACATAAAACTACAACAGGCTTATGTTTTCTCAACACTTGAATTACTCCCATTTGATGGTTTTTATCATTAATTATAAAAGCATCTTCGAAATTCAAATTGTATCTAAAGCTAACTCCCAAAATCTTAGAAGCAGCTAAAGATTCCTTGGAACGAATATTAGGGGTTCCTCTAGTGGCCATTTCACCTTCGGTAAGATCAATAATTCCAACTTTTTTCCCTTCAGCAACTGCTTTGGCTAAAGTTCCGCCACATCCTAACTCCACATCGTCGGGGTGGGCACCGAAAGCTAAAATGTCTAACTTCATAAATCTTAATTGAGGGCCATCACACCATTTTCTACCCAATTAATCACCTCCTCACTCAAAGGAGATGTTCGGGGGGTAATAATTCTTTGTAGTTTGCCGTCTTCACCGATTAAGTATTTTTGAAAATTCCAAGATACCTTTGAGCTTTTGTATCCATTTTTGGGTGCCTGTGTAAGAAATTGATATAAAGGATGCATGTTACTGCCTACGACCTTTATTTTACTCATAATCGGGAAAGTAACGCCATAATTATTCTCACAAAAAGCAGCGATCTCTTTGTTACTTCCTGGTTCTTGCCATAAGAAATCGTTTGCTGGAAAACCAACAACGACAAAACCACAGTCTTTATAACGATCATAAAGTTTCTGTAGTCCTTTGTATTGTCCAGTTAAACCACATTTTGAGGCTGTATTGACAATCATGATTTTTTTTCCTCTTAAATTTTCAAAATCAAAAATATTTCCTTTAATGTCCTTGACTTTAAATTGATAAATAGTTTGATTCATAGCATTATAGTTTTGGCAAATAACAAAATTATTAATTAAAACAATTGAAATAAAAAGGGATAACTTTTTCATAGCACAAATTTCGGTTTTTATTTTGTTAAAAAAAAATGAAAAATCGTTAAACAAAAAATTAATGTATTTCAGCCGATAATTGTGACTCCAAAAGTTTTAGGCAAATCGGTTCCAATTCTTCATAAGAACCTGTTTTTACAACACATTTTCCGGAATAGTGAACAATATAGGCGCATTGTTCAGCTTGTTCGTAAGTATGGTCACAATACGCTACTAGCGTATTAATTACATGATCAAAGGTATTGACATCATCATTGTACAAAATTATCTCATGCTCCCTTTTAACCTGAGTAAGAACTTCTAGTTCACTTTCTTTTTCTATTTGAATTTTATTATTACTCATGTTTAGTAAAATAGGCAGCGACCCAATTTTTTTTTTCTAAATTACGAATAAATCTAAATCCCTCTCTTTGACAAGCATTTTGAATCATACCCAAATCTTCAAAATAAAAACCACTCAACAATAAGTCCCCTTCCGGAACTAAAATATGCCCATAATCACTAATTTGTTCCAGAAGCACATTGCGATTGATATTGGCTAAAACCATGTCGAAAGTATTTTTCAGTGGAACGGTATTGTTCAATTCTGTTTTGGACTTAAGACATTGATTTAATTCCAAATTCTCTTGAGTATTTTCTACACACCAAGGGTCCTTGTCCACAGCAAGAACAGACTTCGCCCCCTTTTTTTCTGCCAAAATACCCAAAACTCCAGTACCTGTACCCATATCCAAGACACTTTTGTTGTTTAAGTTAAGATCCAATAAAAAGGAAATCATCATCTGAGTCGTTTCATGATGTCCGGTGCCAAAACTCATTTTGGGTGTGATCACCAATTCGTATTCTACCTTTTCAGGGGGATGGAAATCAGTCCTAACCACGCAACGCTCCCCTACCCTTGTGGGTGAAAAATTCTCTTCCCACCGACGGTTCCAATTTTGTGGAGGGATGACTTTGGTTTCCAATTTAATAATAAGCCCTTGAATGTCAAAAACATCTATTTGTAAAAAATCTTTTTCCCGAAAATCATTTTTAGGGATATAAGCCCTGAAACCATAAGGACTGTAGACAAAACTTTCAAAACCCAACAAGCCCATTTGAGCAATCATAACATCTCGCCAAGGGTCTTTTGGGGTGAGCCTAAGATCGATTTCTAAATAGGCTACCGCCATTTATACCGATTGAATAATGGAAGCAAAATCTTCTACATTCAGTGCGGAACCACCGATCAGTCCTCCGTCCACGTCAGGTTGAGAAAAAATAGCCGATGCATTTGCTGGTTTTACACTTCCTCCGTAGAGAATAGGAACTGAATCTGCTAGATTCTGATCGTATTTTAAAGAAATCAGACCTCTGATAAAAGCGTGCATTTCTTGTGCCTGTTCTGGTGACGCAGTCTCCCCTGTTCCTATAGCCCATACTGGCTCATAAGCCAAAATAATCTTGGACCACCTTGAGGGTTTCAAACCAAAAAGAGCTGTTTCCAATTGAGTTCGGACCACTTCAAAATGACATTCCTTTTTACGCTCCTCGAGCTCCTCACCAAAGCAAAAAACAACTTCCATATCATGTCTAAGTGCCGTTTCAACTTTTTTCTTTAAGACAGAATCAGTTTCATTATAATAGGCTCTGCGCTCTGAGTGTCCCAAAATAACTTTATTAATATTGATACTTTGCAACATCCTAGCAGAAATTTCTCCCGTGTAAGCGCCTGACTCGGCAGCATTCATGTTTTGGGCCAAGACCTCAATAGTAGCTCCTTGGGTCAACTTCTCTGCCTGGACCAAATGGGTATGTGCAGGAGCGATCATTACCCTGACATCTGTTGAAAAACTTAAGAGTTTGAGAGATTCGATCAACTCAGCCGTTTCTTGCTTGTTGTTATTCATTTTCCAATTTCCCGCTACAATTTTTTTTCTCATAATATAATTAGTTATTGTAATTTAACTTGTGGATCAAGTTTTGCGTAGATAAAATCCACCAACAAATTGATTAAAATAAATAGACTTGATAATGTTAGGACAATTCCGATAATGACAGGGATATCTAGAGTGTTGAGTGCCGTTACAATTTCCTTACCCATCCCCTTCCATCCAAAAATGTATTCGACAAAGACAGCCCCAGCAAGTAAGGAGGCAAACCAACCCGAAATTACGGTAACAACAGGATTTAAGGCATTTTTGATTCCATGCTTATAGATTACATGATAGGTTGACAATCCTTTGGAGTAGGCGGTCTTAATATAATCTTGAGACAAGACCTCGAGTAAACTACTGCGCATTAATTGAATGATTACTGCTATAGGACGAATACCCAAAACTATAGCTGGAAGTACAAGGTTTTTTAATTGTAATTCGCGTCCCTCACCAAAATCATCTATTTCATAGAGACTTCCGCTCATCTCAAGTCCTGTATAACCGTGATATAAAAACCCAAAGAACCAAGAAAAAATTATAGCACTAAAAAAAGACGGTACACTCATACCCAAAGTACTGACGAACTGCAACCACCTATCAATCCATGTGTTGTGAAGTAGAGTGGCTACAATTCCCAATACGACGCCTAAAATGATGGCAATAAAAATCGAAGACACTGCCAAAATAAAAGTATTGGAAAAGGTTTCCGTAATTACAGTAGAAACTTTTTTACCTCTTTTTTGATAAGAAGTTCTTAAATAGGGCCATTTGAAGGTTAAAACATAGTGATTATTTTGGATCAGTGGAAATGCACTATATTTATCTCTTGAAAAATATGACAAATCACCTTCATCGGTTGAGTGAATTGATAATGGTGACAAATCATTGAGATAGAGTAAATATTGTCTTGAAACTGGAAGGTCAAATCCATATTTTTTGTTCACCAGAGCCAACTGTTCACTACTTTCATTTTGACCTAACATCATTTGAGCAGGATCACCCGGTAAGACATTAAAAAGAAAAAAAACCAAGCTTACCACGCCCAAAAGGGTCAAAAAAGCATAAAAAAATTTTGATAGCAATTTCCTTAACATCTATTTTTCAAAATCCTTGAGGTGAATTAAAGCAAAAACAGCATAATTGATAATGTCTTGGTAGTTGGCATCAATACCCTCACTGACAATTGTTTTACCATCATTTCCTTCAATTTGCTTGACTCGCATCAATTTTTGTAAAATCAGATCGGTGAGAGAACTTACTCTCATATCACGCCAAGCCTCACCATAGTCGTGATTTTTGGCCATCATCAACTCAAAAACCACCGCTGCTTGTTTTTCATAATGATGCAAGGCATCTTCACTATCCAGATCCGGGGTATCAGAGACTCCTAACTCAATTTGAATTAAAGCCATCAGGGAATAATTTATGATACCGATAAACTCAGAAGCTTCACCCTCATCCACTTTTCGGTCGGGATTGGTTTGTAAACCTCTAATTCTTTGTGCCTTTATGAAAATTTGATCCGTTAATGAAGAGAGCCGAAGAATACGCCAAGCACTTCCATAGTCAACCATTTTTTTTGCAAAAAGAGACTTACAATTCTTCATTATCTCATGATACTGTTCAGGGGTGGATCTCATAGGTTTACTTATATTTGAAGTAAATTTCGATAAATTTTTTAACTCTGTAAAGAGCATCATTAAAAGTTTGATAACATTTTAGGCTTCAGCATGACCATCAATCTTAAAGGTGAATTAATTGACCTAATACAACCCAAAATTATGGGGATATTAAATTTGACACCTAATTCTTTTTATGATGGTGGCCAATTTAATGTTTTGGATCGAGCGTTAGAGCAAACGGAAAAAATGATTTATGAAGGGGCTTTTATCATTGATCTAGGGGCTTGTAGCACCAAACCCGGAGCAAAAGAAATCAGTGAGGATGAGGAGAAAAAAAGACTCTACCCCATATTGGAAAAACTTATTGAAAAATTTCCCAAACAACATTTTTCCATCGATACATATCGATCCTCTGTTGCAGCAGGAAGTCTTGACAGGGGTGCTTCAATGATTAACGATATTTCAGGTGGTCAGTTTGATCCCCTAATGATGAAAACCGTTGGAGAATTCAACGTGCCTTATGTATTGATGCATATTTTAGGTACTCCAAAAGAGATGCAAAAAAATCCCAAATACAAAAATATTGTTCAGGAAGTTTTATATTACTTTTCTGAAAGTGTACAAAATGCCTACAGTTATGGCATTAATGATGTAATTATCGATCCAGGTTTTGGCTTTGGAAAAACCTTGGAACATAACTTTGAGTTATTGAAAAACTTGGATTTATTCAAAAGCCTTGAACTTCCAATCTTAGTCGGGATATCGAGAAAATCTATGATCTACAAGAAACTTGGTATTTCACCCGATGAAGCCCTTAACGGAACCACCGTACTAAATACTCTGGCTTTGCTCAAGGGGGTAAATATACTCAGAGTTCACGATGTTAAACAAACCAAAGAATCAATCGATTTATTGCAAGCACTGCAATAGTTTCATAATTTTACAAAAATAGGTACATTGAATAAATTCGATTTTCTGAACATCACCTTCATTGACATCGTTGACATGTTTCTGGTAGCCTTGCTTTTATTTTATGCATATCGCCTAGTTAAAGGAACGGTCGCCATCAATATTTTTCTAGGAATAGTTATATTTTATGTCATTTGGAAGTTGACAGACATCCTGAACTTGGATGTCTTAAGTAACATACTGGGTAAATTCATCAGTGTTGGTTTTTTTGCCCTTATCGTAGTCTTTCAACAAGAAATCAGAAAATTTTTACTCTTGATAGGATCGACCAATTTTGGCTCTCGTCGAAATGTCATACGTTATTTCAATTTTCTTAACCAAGATCAAGGATTATTAAAGTTAGATCTTACATCCATATTGAGCGCTTGCAATAAAATGGCCAACGAAAAAACTGGGGCAATAATAGTTTTTGAAAGAGAAAACAGTCTCGAATTTTTAAAGAATACAGGTGACGAAGCCAATATAGAAATAAGTGCACAAATTTTAGAAACAATATTTTTTAAAAACAGTCCCCTTCATGATGGAGCCATTATTGTGAAAAATAATTTTATCAAAGCAACGCGTGTTGTTCTACCTGTCTCTGAATCTACTTCTATACCCACTAGGTTTGGACTTCGCCACAGAGCAGCCATTGGAGTAAGTGAAAAAACAGATGCTGTCGTACTGGTAATTTCAGAACAAACCGGAAAAATATCCTACATAAAAGATGGCGAATTTTGTAAGTTCAAAAATATCGAAGAACTCCGTCGAATACTCACCGATGATCTTTCACTATAGATCAAACAGCTATTTCCAAGAATTGAACTTTATACAATTGAGCGTAAAAACCATCTTTGATATTCAACAGTTCTTTATGTGTTCCTTGCTCTACAATACGACCTGAATCCATTACAACTATTCTATCAGCATTTTTGATGGTTGATAAGCGGTGTGCGATCATAACGGATGTTTTGTTAGAGGTTATTTTATTGATAGCATTTTTGATCAAATCTTCTGAATGAGTATCGATAGAAGAAGTAGCCTCATCCAAAATCAACACACTAGGGTTAGCAATATAAACTCTCAAAAAAGCTATCAACTGTCGCTGACCTGATGAGAGCATTACCCCACGCTCCTTGACATTATAATCATATCCTCCTGGAAGAGATTCTATAAATTCATGTACTCCTATCTGTTTGGCCGCTTTATAAACCATCACTCTGGTGACGTCCGGATTATAGAGGGTAATGTTATTGAATATGGAATCGGCGAACAAAAATACATCCTGAAGAACAATACCTACATGCCTTCGTAAGGATTTGAGCTTAAAATCTTTAATTGATCTATTGTCCAAACTGATTTCCCCTTTTTCAAATTCATAGAAACGTGAGATCAGGTTGATTAGGGTGGATTTACCTGCACCAGTAGCCCCGACAATTGCAATTTTTTCTCCCGATTGAATTTCCAAATCAATCGAATGAATAACTTCCTCCCCTGGTATGTAGGAAAAACTCAGATCCTTGATTGAAATTTTACCTTCAATTTTTTGAGGATTCAATTCGCCATTATCAATAATTTGACTTTCGGTATTGATGATCTTAAATATGCGGTCTGTAGCAACCATTCCCATTTGAAGAGTATTAAACTTATCTGCAATATGGCGCAAAGGACGAAATAGCATTTGGGACATCTGTATAAACAAAAAAATGGTACCCATAGAAATAAAGTCTCCTACTGCTATATTCAAACCTCCATACCAGACCAATAAGCCCAGTGTGATAGAAGAGGAAATTTCGGCAACCGGAAAGAAAATGGAATTGTACCAGACGGTTTTCAACCAAGCTTTCTTGTGATTTTCATTTATGGAAACAAAATGGTCATATTCAATTTTTTCTCTATGAAACAATTGGATGATTTGCATGCCGGTAATCCTCTCCTGAACAAATGAATTTAAGTTGGCCACCTGAGAACGAACTTCTTCAAAAGCAGACTTCATCGATTGCTGAAAAAGTCTTGTCGCATATAATATAATTGGAAGGATTGAAAAGACAATCAAAGAAAGTTCCCAATTAAAAATAAGCATAATAACAGCAACCACAGCCATTTTAAGCAAATCAGCGATGATCATAAACAAACCTTGTGAAAAAATACTAGCAATTGTCTCTATGTCGTTTACGGCTCTAGTAACAAGTCTACCTACGGAGGATCGGTCAAAGTAAGCCATTTTAAAGCCAACAATCTTTCGGAACAAAACTACTCTTAAGTCTTGAATTACATTCTGCCCCAGCAAATTGGCAAAATAAACAAACAAAAATTGAAAAACAACCTCAGAAAATAATGTGACTAGCATCATTCCGATCATGAAAACCATTCCGTTATAATCCATCAAACGGATATAATCATCGACTGTAATTTTTAACAAATAAGGTGTCAGAGAAGAAAATCCCGCCAGCAGTATGGCGGAAGTCAAAACAAAATAATAGATTTTATTGTATGGTTTTACAAAGACCATCAACTTTGAAAACAATTTAAGATCAAAAAAATTTCCTTTTTCCGTTTTCATCAGTTTATGAATATATTTTGTGGATACTCAATATGATCAAGGTACAGTCCATGCGCAGGAACAGAAAAACCCGCCTGGCCTCTGTCTTTACTTTTTATCAAATTATCCATCTCTTGAACTTCTCTTTTTTTGTAGCCAACCTCTAAAAGTGTTCCAACAATGGCCCGAACCATGTTTCTTAAAAATCTATTAGCAGAGATATAAAAAGTTATAGAACAGCCTTCTTGATTCCACTCTGCTTTTTTTACATCACAAAGAAAAGTTTTTACATCGGTATTTGACCTCGAAAAACATTTAAAATCCTGATGTAAAAGAAGGATTTTTGCTGCTTGATTCATCAGGTCAATATCGGGTCTCTTTTTCAGGTAATAGTGTAATTGTCGATTAAATGGATCTTTGACCATGCTAATGTGGTACTTGTAAGCTCGTTCTGTTGCATCAAACCGAGCATGTGAAGTGGGTTGAACCGCTCTGATTTCTTTTATTGAAATATCATCCTGCAAAAAACCATTTAGAAGGAAAACTAGTTCTTCAGGATTTTTAATATCATTTTTTACATCAAAATGTGCAAACATCTGTCGAGCATGAACACCCGTATCAGTTCTTCCTGCACCCGTCAAACTGACACTCTCTCTAGTAAGTTTAGTGAATGCATCCTCCAAAACCTGCTGAACACTTGTAGCATTTGATTGTCTCTGCCACCCATGATAAGCTGATCCTTCATAAGCCAACTCAACAAAATATCTAAAAAATTCCATTTTAAAAACAAATATATTGTTTACAAAAGAAAACAGCATTGGTTTCATAAGGGGAAAATTCAAATATCTTTGATTTAATAATTTAAAAAAAATGAAAAAAATCCTGCTGCTATCTGATACCCATGGCTATTTGGATCCGAAAGTCCACAAATACATCAATGGTGTGGATGAAGTATGGCATGCTGGAGACATAGGAACTACTTCTGTGACAGATGAAATCTCAAAATTTAAAACACTTAAAGGGGTTTATGGAAATATTGATGGTCATGAACTGAGAAATCTATTTCCAGAATATCAAATATTTATCTGCCAAGGGGTAAAAGTTCTGATTACACACATTGGAGGCTACCCAGGAAGATACAATGCAAGGGTGAAAAAACTTATTAATAAGGAAAAACCAGAGCTATATGTTTGTGGGCACTCTCACATCCTTAAAGTAATGTATGATAGCAAAAACAAACTTTTACACATGAATCCAGGTGCTTGCGGGATTCAAGGATTTCATAGATTAAAGACAATGTTGAGATTTGAACTCAATAGAGGAAAAATAGAAAATATAGAGGCAATAGAATTAGGCAAACGTGAAGCAATTATCGCAAGCGATCTATAGAACGTATCAAATCCTCGTCCTTTTTTATAGCATTACTGCTTAATAAAAGAAAAATCAAAATCAAAATGGGTTTTGCTAGCCAAGGTAAAAGAGCTTCAAGATCATTTGTATTATAAATCTCGTAAATCAATCCAATTACGGCTAGAATTTGAAAAAAATAGTGAAGGCGATTCAAAGACAATTGTGTTTTTCTTCTTTTAAACAGAATCAACGCCAATGTTGAGAGACCTACAGTCAATACAAAATAAATTTTTAATACTACTGGAGTTAGCAAACCAAAACCAATAAATTCCTTAGGAGTAAATAAAAAAAAACCAAAAATGGCAACAATTGATATCATTAATAAATAAATTGTCTGAATCCGTTGGATCATTGGCTAAAATTATAAAAACTTAAGTTTTTTGTTTAAAATTTCAATTTAGAAATAAAATTTGTAATATTGTCATATAGATGTCCTAAAGCCCCATTCTTTCTAATACCTTTTTTTATTCCACATATTCATATAATCTCATCAGATGTTCGAGTTAGCAAAGCTAAAAAGCAAAAAACTTCCTGAGCTACAGGAAATTGCAAAAACCATAGGTCTAAAAAGGATAACTGGTTTAAAAAAATTAGAACTAATTGATCAAATCATTGATTCTTTGAGCAAATCATCAAGTGATGAAAATGGTCCTAAGGAACCAACAAATGAAAGACAGGAACTTATCTTGAATGGTCCAGGGCAGAAAAATTCTGATAAAACATCAAACGAACTGCCCAACGTTAAGGGCGAAGATAAAAATGATAATAACAGGCCAGTTAAGAGAGAGCAGCATCACAAACAAAACCACCACAACGGAAAACACAACAATCCCAAAAGAAAGAAAGATCACCATGATATAAATCATAATCGAGACAATAGAAATCGCTACCGCGAACCCGATTTTGAATTTGAAGGCATTATTAGCACTGAAGGGGTATTGGAAATGATGCAAGAAGGATATGGTTTTTTGAGATCTTCGGACTTCAACTACCTCTCCTCACCAGACGATGTGTATGTCTCCCAATCACAAATCAGATTATTCGGACTCAAAACAGGAGATACAGTGTTAGGTACAGTTCGTCCTCCAAAAGAAGGCGAAAAATATTTCCCTCTGATTAAGGTTGATAAAATTAACGGTCTTGACCCAAAAGTAGTGAGAGACCGTGTATCTTTTGAGCACCTAACTCCTCTTTTCCCAGAAGAAAAATTTAACATCGCCGAAAAGCAAAGTACAATATCAACAAGGATCATTGATCTTTTCTCCCCTATTGGTAAAGGCCAGAGAGGGATGATTGTATCACAGCCAAAAACGGGTAAGACTATGCTTCTCAAAGACATTGCTAACGCTATTGCTGCCAACCATCCGGAGGTATATCAGTTGATCCTTTTAATCGATGAAAGACCAGAGGAAGTAACCGATATGCAAAGAAATGTAGACGGTGAAGTAGTCGCCTCCACTTTTGATGAGCCCGCCGACAGACATGTTAAAGTTGCTAATATCGTACTAGAAAAAGCAAAGAGAATGGTGGAATGCGGTCATGATGTGGTTATTTTACTAGATTCAATCACCCGTTTGGCCAGGGCTTACAACACCGTACAGCCTGCATCTGGAAAAATACTTAGTGGTGGGGTTGATGCAAACGCCCTTCACAAACCAAAAAGATTCTTTGGTGCTGCGCGAAATATTGAAAGAGGGGGCTCCTTATCAATTATAGCTACAGCTCTGACAGAAACAGGTTCCAAAATGGACGAAGTAATTTTTGAAGAATTTAAAGGAACTGGAAATATGGAATTACAACTCGATCGTAGGATTGCCAACCGAAGAATATTTCCTGCTATAGATTTAATCTCCTCAAGTACAAGACGAGACGATATGTTACTCGACGAAAACACCATTCAGCGTATGTGGATCATGAGAAAATATTTGGCGGATATGAACCCAGTTGAGGCCATGGAGTTTATCAATGATCGATTTATAAAAACTAAAAATAACGAGGAGTTTCTGATCTCAATGAACTCCTAAAAAAGCCTTCCCATTCATTATAGGGCATTTTTTACTTTAAAGTACAATTATTTTACAGAGAAGCAACAAACTTGGCCAACTTAGCCTTAATATTGGCTGCTTTATTAGCGTGAATAATATTCTTTTTTGCCAACTTATCGACTAATGAAACCACCACCGGAAATTGTTTTGCACCTTCTTTTTTTGAGGTCACACCTCTTAATTTACGAATAGCATTTCTAGCTGTTTTGTGCTGAAATCTGTTGCGAAGACGCTTTTTGTTATTAGATCGAATTCTCTTTAGTGCAGACTTATGATTTGCCATATAAATGTTTTAAAAACTTGTAGCCCGTAGGGGAATCGAACCCCTCTTTCCAGGATGAAAACCTGGCGTCCTAACCGATAGACGAACGGGCCATTATTTTAGGTGCGCAAATTTACATTTAAAAAAATTATTATACAACCTAATTAAAAAGCCGAATTAAACAAAAATAAATTAAGCCGCTAGTATGCTTTTGCAAATAAAACCCTTTTTGGGGAGGGTTTTCCTGAATAAACGCATTTCCCCTCACTTTGAATTTCAGTAAGAGGTATACACCTGATTGTAGCTTTAGTTTGTTTTTTTATGGCCTCCTCAGTTTCAGGTGTTCCATCCCAATGCGCAGAAAGAAATCCTCCTTTGCTGGATAATACAGACTTAAATTCATCAAAATTATCTACCTCTGTAATATGTTCCTCTCTAAAGTTTAGTGCCTTAGTGAAAAGATTATTTTGAATTTCATTCAAGACAATTTGAATGTGATCTACCAATCCCTCTAATGGAACGATTTTTTTCTCCAAAGTGTCTCTTCGTGCTAACTCCACAACCTTTTTTTCTATATCCCTTGGACCAATCGAAATTCTAAGTGGTACGCCTTTGAGTTCGTAATCATTGAACTTGTAGCCAGGCTTAAAGTTATCTCTGTCATCGTATTTAACTGAAATGCCTGCCTTTGTAAGTTCTTTCTTTATATTATCTGCCACCGACGAAATGGATTGCAGTTGTTCATGTCCCTTGTAAATAGGAACAATTACTAGCTGAATTGGAGCTAAATTTGGCGGTAAAACCAAACCGTTGTCATCGCTGTGAGTCATGATAAGAGCGCCCATCAGACGTGTAGAAACGCCCCATGATGAAGCCCAAACATGTTCCAGACCTCCAGATTGAGTGGCAAACTTTACATCAAATGCTTTTGCAAAATTTTGGCCCAAAAAGTGCGACGTGCCCGCTTGCAGGGCCTTGCCATCCTGCATCAGTGCCTCAATACAATAGGTTTCCTCTGCCCCTGCAAAACGCTCACTCTCGGATTTAAGCCCCTGAACTACAGGTATGGCCATAAAATTCTCAGCAAAATCGGCATATAATTTATTGATTAATTTGGTTTCTCCCAAAGCCTCCTCTTTAGTAGCATGCGCAGTATGACCCTCTTGCCATAAAAACTCGGCAGTACGTAAAAATAATCGTGTTCGCATTTCCCAACGTACCACATTGGCCCATTGATTAACCAGTATGGGTAAATCTCTATAGGACTGAATCCAATTTTTATAGGTACTCCATATAATTGCTTCGCTGGTGGGTCTAACCACTAACTCCTCCTCCAGTTTTGCCTCTGGATCTATTATCAATTTTGAATCGTTATCGGGATCGGTTTTCAATCTATAATGGGTAACTACCGCACATTCTTTTGCGAATCCCTCGGCATTTTTTTCCTCAGCCTCAAAAAGACTCTTAGGAACAAACAATGGGAAATAAGCGTTTTGATGGCCCGTGTCCTTAAACATTTTGTCTAATTCTGATTGCATTTTTTCCCAAATGGCATAACCATAGGGCTTTATGACCATACATCCTCGAACCGAAGAATTTTCTGCCAGATCGGCCATTACTACCAGTTCATTATACCACTTCGAATAATCCTCTGATCTACTTGTTAATTTTTTTCCCACGAAAAGTTTGGCACAGATTTTGTTCCTGTAATTTAGAATACTTAAAGCACAAAATTACTATTTTTTTGTTTGTGTTTCATTCACAAAAGCGCCAACAATGAGAACAAAACTAAATTTTACTACGAGCTATTCTTTGATCAGTCTTTTTCTCTTCTCCACTCTATTATCATGTGGAAGCTACCAAACTGTGTCTTATTATGCTTCAGATGGAATATATGGAGGTGAAGTAGCTGTCAGTAATCAAGTGGAAAAACCCAAAACCTACGAAAATGGTATCTATTACAAAAATTATTTCAGCAACGTTGCTGATGATTACTCCTCTTTGGATAATTCTCAAAACCATGCCTACACTGATACTGACAACTACAGCAGTGTTAATAGAGACGGCAATATGCATGTCAATTCCCAAGCTCCGTGGGGAGATCGCACAACCAAAACAGAGATTTATTACATCAACAATAATCCTTGGGGATATTTCAATTGGGGTTTCTACAATTCCTTTTATGATCCCTTCTGGAGTTTTAACCGCTTCTATAATAGAGGCTTTTATCGACCCTACTGGGGTTTGAGTTTTTATGATCCTTTTTTCACCTTTGGATATGGGTATTATGGATATCCCTACTATGGTCCCAGATATAGTTTCAGAGGTTATTATGGCAACCGATTTGACAATAACTATGCTTACTCTCCCTACTCTAGGGGCTCCGGTCGTTATTCAAACTACAATACTTCAAGAGGTGGACGTTCCAGCCAAGGCTATTATAGTTCGAATAATTCAAGTAACAATACTTTCAGGGGTACCAACAGTGACAACAATTACTCAACTACTAGCCGATATAATGTCGGCAGAAGATCGCAGAGTCAAACCTATGGCAACAAATCTGGACAAAAGACGACTAATAGAAACACCTCTTCACAGACTCGGCAGAGAACAAACAATAGCAACAGTCGAAAAACGCTCTCCTCCAGATCAAATTCCTATTCTTCAACAAGCAATCAAAGCAGTTACAACTCAAGAAGAAGCTATGGTACCTCTCGATCATCATATTTAAGTGGTGGGCGTTCATCCAGTTATAGTTCAGGTTCCAGAGGTTCTAGAAGTGGGGGCAGAAGCATCTCTAGAGGCAGGTAATATTGAATTAAAATTTAACGACTATGAAAAAGTTCATCCCTCATGTTCTAATGGTATTTTTATTCACTTCGGGAACTTATGCGCAATATATGGATGACATTTTGCGCTACACCCGAACAGAATTGAAAGGCACCGCAAGATATGTGGCTATGGGTGGGGCATTCAATGCTCTTGGTGGCGATTTTTCTGCCATCAAAGACAACCCGGCATCAGCAGCCGTTTTCCTCAACTCTGAAATAGGTTTGAGCTTCAGTAATTTTGAAAACAGGGTTGGTACAAATTATTTCGGAAACACCAATAATATTGACTCCAGGTTTTCAGCCCTCAGTCAATTTGGATTGGTTTTGGTACTTAATGATACCCAAGCAAGTGATTTTGTAAAACTAACATTTGCCTACAATTACCAAAATGACCACAACTTTAATTCCAAGTTCAATGCTAGGGGAACCAACCCTAACAGAGGTATAGATGATTATTTTTTGTCTTTTGCCAATGGAGTTCCCTATCGGGATATAAAAACCTATGACGATGAGGATCTCTCGCAATCCTACAAATATTTAGGAGAGAACAATGGCTTTTTTAGTCAACAAGCTTTTTTGGGATATCAAAGCTATATGATCAATCCCGTCATAATAGACGATAGTAACACGCAATATGTCTCCAACAGCAACCCAGATGAAAGACCGGTCAATCACGATTTTTTTGTCACCCACAGCGGAAAAAACAGCAAACACACCTTTTCACTTAGTGCCCAGTATCAGAAAAATCTATATTTGGGTTTAAATCTCAATTCTCATCAAACTCGATTTAACAGAATTGACAATTTGATCGAAAACAACTATGGTGGAGCCTCTACTTTTGATTATACAGAGTTTGAAAACAATCTTTTGACTCTTGGAGAAGGATTTTCTTTTCAATTTGGGGCCATTTATAAAGCCGCGAAGATTAGGTTTGGCCTCAGCTATCATAGTCCCGTTTGGTACAAAATGACCGACGAGTTATTACAGAGTATTATCACCATTAAGAGTGACGGTAATGATACGATTGATCCAGGAATAATTAATATATACGAATACAATATGTCTACCCCCTCACGATATTCTGGTGGACTGGCCTATATTTTTGGATCAAAAGGTTTGATCAGTCTTCAATATGACCTTGTTAGTTATCAAAAAGCCTCATTTGATATTGGAAACGGAGACATCAACTTCATTAACCAAAATGAAATAATTAATACTAAACTAAAATCAGCAGGTACACTCAAGATAGGAAGCGAATATCGTTTAGGCCGCTTAAGTTTTAGATGTGGGTATTTCAATCAAGAAAGTATCAACAGAAAATCAACTGACTTCAGTAAAGGTACATCTTTTGGTTTGGGATATGATTTTGGCGGTAGTGCCCTTAATTTTGGATTTTCAAGTTTGGTTTTTAATCGATCAGAACCCCTTTACCACAATGGTCTAGACGATCCCATTGAAATCAACAAAGACCAATTTCAATTTCTGGTTTCCTACTCACTTAAACTTTAGTAAGACTAAAACCTTTTCAGACGAAAAAATAGAATTCCAATTATGGAGATAAATGATTAACTTTATAATTCTTTTATAGCTATGAAATTAGATAAGATATTATTACAACAAATAGATGAAATTGGGGATCAGCACCTCAGTAACACTAAAGACACCCCGCTGCGTCCCGATGCGTTCGAAATGAGCAATACAGAAAAAATGATACTCATTGAAGAAAAAATCCGGGAAGTACTCCACATTTTAGGTATGGATCTTACCGATGATAGCTTATGTGGTACTCCCAAACGGGTCGCAAAAATGTATGTTAATGAAATATTCAGCGGGCTTCATCCCGACAACAAGCCCAAGGCCTCCTCGTTTGAAAACAAATATCAATACGGAGAGATGTTGGTCGAAAAAAACATTACCCTATACTCCACTTGCGAACACCACCTGCTCCCCATCGTCGGTAGAGCTCACGTTGCTTATATCTCCAATGGAACAGTAGTTGGACTCTCAAAGATGAATAGAATTGTTGATTACTTTGCCAAACGGCCCCAGGTTCAAGAACGCCTGACGCTGCAAATCGTTCAAGAACTTCAAAATACTTTGAATACTAAAAATGTCGCTTGTGTTATTGACGCCAAACACCTTTGTGTCAATTCCCGTGGTATAAGCGACATTAACAGTAGTACTGTCACCTCTGAATTTGGTGGCCGCTTTCAAGATATTGAAGTTAAGAGAGAGTTTTTGGATTATATCAAACTAGAGACTGAGTTTTGATCGACAATTCTTTGGTCGTTTTAAATTCCCTAAGTGGTAAAAAAGAACCTTTTAAACCACTCAATCCTGGTCATGTAGGCATGTATGTCTGCGGTCCTACCGTCTATAGTAATGTCCATTTAGGTAATTGCAGGACTTTTATTTCCTTTGATCTGATCTACCGCTACCTCAAGCATTTGGGGTATAAAGTCCGTTATGTAAGGAACATCACAGATGCGGGCCACCTTGAAAACGACGAGGATACTGGCGAAGATCGCATAGCAAAAAAAGCAAGGATCGAAAAGATAGAACCCATGGAGGTGGTCCACTTTTATACAGTTGATTTCCACCAAATCTTAGAAAAATTCAATACCCTCCCCCCTAGTATCGAACCTACAGCAACAGGACACATCATCGAGCAAATCGAACTCATTAAAGAAATATTAGACGTAGGTTTTGCCTACGAAGTCAATGGGTCTGTTTATTTTGATGTTCTCAAATACAACCAAAACCATCACTATGGCAAACTTAGTGGACGTAAGATCGAAGAATTGATTCACAACACCCGTACCTTAGACGGGCAAAGTGACAAAAAAAATCCCCAAGACTTTGCACTTTGGAAAAAAGCTGAACCTCAGCACATAATGCGTTGGCCATCACCATGGAGCGATGGTTTCCCAGGCTGGCACTTGGAATGTACCGCCATGAGTACCAAATACCTAGGTGCCTCCTTTGATATCCATGGCGGCGGGATGGATCTTAAATTCCCACATCATGAGTGCGAAATTGCTCAGGCACAAGCTATCCATGACCACCCTCCTGTTAAATATTGGCTTCATGCCAACATGTTAACACTCAACGGTAAAAAAATGGCCAAATCCACTGGGAACAATATCCTTCCGATGGATATCTTTACAGGTAACAATGACATTTTCAGCAACCCTTTCAGTCCGCAAGTGGTCCGTTTCTTTATGCTGCAAGCCCACTACACCAGTATATTAGACATCAGCCAAGAAGCCCTTGAGGCCTCTGAAAAAGGCTACAAAAAATTGATGGAAGCAGTCAACCAACTCACAGAAATCAATCCCGGTAATAAAGCCGGAGCGTTTGATACCAAACAATGGCTTGAAAAATGTTATGCCGCAATGGATGATGACTTCAACAGCCCACTACTTATTGCTCAGCTATTTGAAGCCGTAAAATACATAAATTTGGTGTTACACAAAGACATCCCCATAGATAAGTATCAATTGAAAACCCTTACCAAAATGATGTCGGTTTTTATTCGCGAGGTACTAGGTATTGCCCCTGAGCAAGAATACGCCAGTAATACAGATGAAATACTCCACAATACCATCGACTTGTTGATCGAGCTAAGAAATAATGCACGAAGCAACAAGGATTTTGTCACCTCAGACCGTATTAGAGACCGACTCTTAGAGTTCGGTATTCATCTAAAAGACGGCAAAGAAGGGACTCAATTTACACTCAATTAAAATCATAATGAGAAAAGTTTTAATTTTTCCATTTGTACTGATCATCAAAAGCTACCAAACATTGATCTCCCCCCTACTACCACCTACTTGTAGGTTTAATCCCACTTGTTCAAACTACGGACTGGAGGCCTTTCGTCGTCACGGACCAATCAAAGGTTTCTATTTAACGATTAAAAGAATTGCTAAATGCCACCCCTGGAGCAAAAGCGGCTATGATCCTGTTCCTTGACTTTTTTTGATCTAAAATGTTCCAGAATGACTACATTTGACCCATAATTATAAAAATGACCTTTCTTAAATTTAATTGGGCACCCAACGAAAAATTATTTGAAATCGGTGGTTTTGGCATTCATATTTACAGCTTGATGTTCATTATCGCATTTCTGCTGGGTTTACGCCTCTTTAAAAAAATGTTTATCAAAGAAAATGTCAATCAAAAATATTTGGAACCCCTCTTTATATATATGGTGATATCCACCCTATTAGGCGCTAGATTGGGTGAAGTGTTTTTTTACAATTGGGATTATTTCCAAAACCACTTGATCGAAATACTGATTCCAATCAAAGAACGGGCAGACGGCTCTGGATACGATTTTATTGGTTTTAGAGGACTGGCAAGCCACGGAGCTACCATCGGGATATTGATCGGAATCTTTATATTTCAAAGCCTTAACCCCTTCAAGCCTTTGATTTGGATCTTGGATCGTTTAACTATACCCGTTGCGATTGGCGGTTTTTTTGTCCGAACCGGAAACTTTTTTAATTCCGAAATTGTAGGAAAATATACTGGTTCCAACTTTGGCGTAGTCTTCCAAAACAGAGGAGAGGTAATGCCTCGATACCCTGCGCAGATGTACGAAGCTTTTGGTTATCTCATCCTGTTTTTTATACTCCGTAAAATTTACAACAGCCGCTACAAGGATCAAGGTGGATTACTTTTGGGTATTTTCTTTACCGGACTCTTTAGTATCCGCTTCTTAATAGAGTATGTTAAAGAAAGTCAAGGTGGATTTGAGGAAATCCTACCTGCCTTCTCTACCGGACAGTGGTTGAGCATACCTTTTATCATCTTGGGTCTTATAGTTTTAGGACTCTCCTTCCGTAAAAAAACATCATAATCACTCACTGTGAAGAATGATGAAATCGAAAAATTAAAGTTTCCCATTGGACGTTTCCAGTGGGTAAACCGACTGAGTCCTGAGAAGATCAAGTCCCTTACTGAAGAAATAAGATCTTTTCCATCCAAGTTGGAAGCTGAGATAAAAGGCTACAGCCAGGAAGATTTAAAAAAAAGATATCGTCCTGGTGCCTGGCAAATTGGACAGTTGATCCATCATATTGCCGACAGTCATCTGCAAAGCTACATGAGATTTAAACTCGCACTAAACCAAGATACCCCCAAAGTTTTAGACTATGACCAAGACCGATGGGCCGAAATGCCAGATGCCTTTGATACCAATGTGGAAAGCAGTTTACTGATCCTTAGGGGAATCCACCATCGGTGGGCCAAGTTGATCGAAACCCTAGATCCCCATCAATGGGAACGACAATACTACCACCCTGCCAGAGATAAATACTACCCCCTTGCAACCGTCCTAGCGCTTTATGCCTGGCATGGACAACACCACCTGGCGCACATCAAAAATACTCCGTAAACCCACAAAGTGCCTCTCATTTAGTTGGGTATAATACTGAAGGAGTCAATCTTGTCAAACTTTCTGAAATAAGAGACTTTGATAAATTAAATATGTATATGCAAAAACCGTCTATAAAAATGGTTATAGCTAATTACTTCGAAATGAACACGCGGCAATTCCTAACTTTCAGATAAAAACTTGGTTTTCGTTCGAATATCACCACGTACAATTCCAAAACTAAACTTTAGCCTAGACCATTACCCTATTTTCTATCTCTTTCTCAAGTGCTTTACCTTTTTGGGTATCAAACATGACCGGTGTTGCTATAAAGACCGAAGAATAGGTCCCAACGATTACCCCAACAATTAACGCAAACATAAACCCTCTGATGGATTCCCCACCGAAAATAAATATGGCTAAAAGAACAATCAAAGTGGTCAAAGAAGTGTTGAGAGTTCGGCTTAGGGTGCTGTTTAGGGCAGCGTTGACCGTGTCGTTAAACTTCCATTTGGTATGCTCGCCTACATATTCACGGATGCGATCAAAAACTACCACCGTATCGTTGAGGGAATAACCAATCACGGTAAGCACTGCTGCAATAAAGGCCTGATTGATTTCCATATTAAAAGGCATAACCTTATAGGTCAAGGAAAAAATTCCCAACACAATCAATACATCATGGAATACGGCAGCAACGGCTCCCAATGAAAACTGCCATTTTCTAAATCTCAATAGAATATAGAGAAAAACGACGATCAGTGATCCTATAACGGCCAAAAAGGAGTTTTTCTTGATATCGTCTGCAATGGTAGGTCCTACTTTAATGGAGGACATAATCCCCACCTTCTTGTCTTCAGCCCCGTTAATAAAAGTATCATACGTCAGTCCGTCAGGGAGAAAAGACTTAAGCGACTCAAATAAAATATTTTGAATTTCATTATCAACGGCCAGGCCTTCTACATCCACCTTGTAGTTGGTGGTAATTTTCAATTGGTTTTCTTCCCCAAAAGTTTTGACCTCCGCACTTCCCAAGGAAGGAATCAAACTGGATTGTATCTTAGAGGGGCTGATTATATTATCAAATCGAACAGTATAAGATCGTCCTCCTACAAAGTCCACCCCTTGATTCAAGCCCTGAAAGGAAAGTGATAGCAAACTAACGGTAACGATAATCGCTGAGACAACATAGGCGATTTTTCTTTTTTGTAAAAAACTGATATTGATATTGGTAAATAATGATTGGGTCAATCGGGTACCAAAAGTAAGAGATTTTCCTTTTTCGTTTCGAGCGTCAATAAAAAAACGGGTAATAAATATGGCAGTAAAGAGCGAAGTTGCTATACCGATCAATAAGGTCGTTGCAAATCCTTTGATGGGTCCAGTACCAAATACAAAAAGGATTAATGCGGTAAGTCCGGTAGTTATATTGGCATCTAAAATAGAGGAAAGCGCATTATTGAATCCGTCAGCAATGGCTTTTCTCAGGCCTTTACCTTTTTTGAGTTCCTCTCTCACCCTTTCAAAGATCAATACGTTTGCATCAACTGATATACCGATGGTCAATACAATACCGGCAATACCGGGCAAAGTCAATACAGCCCCCAATCCAGCAAGAATACCGAAAATAAGGAGTATGTTGAGCACCAGAGCGACATCGGCAAATATCCCAGCGGTTCCATAATAGAAAATCATCCAGACCAACACCAATATCAATGCGATAATAAAGGAGTACACCCCACTTTGAATGGCTTCTCTACCCAAAGAGGGTCCTACAATTTCGGATTGTATTATCTCTGCAGCAGCAGGAAGTTTTCCTGCTCGCAATACATTGGCCAAATCAATGGCTTCGTTAAGGGAAAAATTTCCGGTGATCTCGGATCGTCCCCCAGAAATTGCACCATTGGAAACTCCAGGTGCAGAATAGACAATATCGTCTAACACAATAGCAATATTGGTTGCTTCGCGAAAAGCTTTTCCGGTCATGTTTTCCCAAGTTCTTGCACCTTGGGTATTCATTTGCATGGACACGGCAGGGTTGCCCATCATGTCATAGGTTTGCATCGCATCGACCACTACTCCACCGCTGAGCGGTGCTAAGTCATCTCGATTGGACTTTAGGGCATAAAGTTCAATCACCTCACTGGTAGGAGCAGGCTTACCCCAGGCAAAACGAATGTATCTCAAATCTCTAGGCAATAACTTTCTAACCTCGGGCGTATCTAAATATTTCATAACCAAGTCCGCATCCTTAGCTGAAAACTGTGCCAAAACCGGTCCTCCCTGAAAACCAGACCCAACTATCAAATCCAACAATGGATTGACGGAAGCGACACTGGTGGAATCTTGAGCCTCTACATCGGCCAACAGGTCATCAATTGAAGACTCATCGGTGGCAGGCTCCTGTTCGGGAGCAGAAGTTTGAACAGTGGTTTTAAGGTATTCGTTGGCGGCGGACAAAAAACCAAACAACTGATCGTTTTTATAAGTTTCCCAAAATTCAAGCTGGGCAGTGCTTTGTAATAGATTTTTGACCCGATCCACATCTTTGGCTCCGGGCAATTCTACCAAAATTCTCCCTGAGGTTCCCAGTCTTTGGATGTTGGGTTGTGTAACCCCAAACTTATCAATACGCTTTCTCAAAACTTCAAAAGCAGAAATAATGGACTCGTCCACCTTACGCCTTAAAATGGGCTGAACCTCGGTATCAGACATTTGAAAAGTAATTTCATCACTCAGCGTGCGGTTGGCAAAAATATCGGGTGTAGCCAATTGCAAGTCTCCTTTTGAGGATTCGAATGCAATGAAAAAAGATTCTATGTAGGGATCGTTGCTACTGACCTGCAAAATATCGGCTTGATCCAACGCCTTGTTGAATACCGGGTTTTTGGAGTTTTCTGCCAATCCCTTGAGAATGTCTTTGACCGATATTTGTAGGATGACGTTGATCCCTCCTTTGAGGTCCAATCCTTTGTTGAGTTCTTTGCCTTTGGCATCGTTGTAAGAAGTGAATCCAAAAATGGGTGCATTACCTATAGAATCAAGGTAATCGACCACAGCGCGGTCCCTCAATTCGATGTAATCCTCTACATCTTCTGCATACTGGGCGGTAGCGAAAGCCTTAGCTTGAGATTCTTTCTGACTAGAAATAAATGTAAATGAAAGTTGGTAGATACTCACAAATCCAAAAAGGATCGCAAAGAGTCTAATGAGTCCGTTGTTTTGCATTTTGGTTTTTGTTTACGCTAAATAAGCGTGCAAATATAAAGTTTAGGCAATGATTTAGCAACTTTAAAGCGTATTAAACCCCTTATAAAGCAGCAGTCAAGGCAAATGCCTTATTTCAATAAGTCCTTTAGTGCTTCATTCATGGTTTTGACCGCTGCAGCGCTTTGGTTGAATTTTTCTTGTTCCGCCACATTAAGTTGAACATCTACGATGGATTCCAAACCGTTTTTTCCAATGATACAAGGCACTCCAATACAGAGGTCTTCCTGTTGGTATTCTCCATCGAGGAGAACCGAACAGGGGATCATTCTCTTTTGATCATTGACAATACTGTCCACCAAATAGGCTACGGAAGCACCAGGTGCATACCAAGCAGAGGTCCCCAATAATTTAGTAAGGGTTGCACCTCCTAACATAGTAGAGGCGGCTACTTGCTCCAAATCCTCATCAGTAAGGTGCTGAGAAACCGGTGTACCATTATAACTGGCCAATCGGGTTAAAGGGATCATGGTGGTATCTCCATGGCCACCGATGACCATCCCTTGGATGTCGTTGGCGGGTTTATCCAAAGCCAAGGACAGATAGGTTTTAAACCTAGAGCTGTCCAAAGCTCCTCCCATACCAATGACACGATTTTTGGGCAATCCCGTCGCCTTAAGTGTCAAATAGGTCATAGTATCCATAGGGTTGGAGACCACTACGATAACGGTATTGGGCGAATGTTCCAAGATGCTGTTGGAAACCGATTGCACGATCCCGGCATTGATACCAATCAATTCCTCACGGGTCATTCCCGGTTTTCTTGGTACTCCAGAAGTAATCACGACCACATCGCTCTCTTTGGTAGTGAAATAATCGTTGGTCACCCCCGTGATTCGAGAATTAAACCCTAAGGTGGTGGCGGTCTGCATCAAATCCAGTGCCTTGCCTTCGGCAAAACCTTCTTTAATGTCTAACAATACTACTTCACTGGCAATCGACTTGATGGCGATATATTCTGCACAAGAGGCCCCTACATTTCCGGCGCCAACAATGGTTACTTTCATGCGTTTGAGTCTATTTTAACTAGCTGATATTTAACAATTTACTTGAATTGAGAAGCTTATCTTCATTCTTTAAACCCATCTTTAAGGGTTAAAATTCTAAAAACCCTATAAAATTAATGGATTTTGCGGGAGTGGAGCCATTGAAATCCTAAAATTTACGCATCAATATTGGCGTAGATGGCGTTGTTTTCGATAAATTCTCTACGTGGAGGAACTTCATCTCCCATAAGCATTGAAAAAATACGATCTGCTTCTCCACCATTGTCGATGGTTACCCTTCGGAGTGTACGCATTTCAGGATTCATGGTGGTATCCCAAAGTTGCTCAGCATTCATTTCACCTAGTCCTTTATAACGTTGAACGCTGGATCCCGATCCAAATTCTTGTTGCAATCTATCCCGCTGATCGTCATCCCAGGCATATGTTTTCTTTGCACCTTTTTTAACCAAATATAATGGGGGGGTTGCTATATATACATAACCGGACTCGATCAATTCCCGCATATATCGGAAGAAAAAGGTAAGGATCAATGTAGATATATGGCTTCCATCTACGTCGGCATCACACATGATCACAATTTTGTGGTATCGTAGTTTTTCCAAATTAAGAGCTTTACTGTCCTCTTCGGTTCCTATAGTTACACCCAAGGCAGTATAAATATTTCGGATTTCTTCGTTTTCAAAAACTTTATGTTGCATGGCTTTCTCAACGTTGAGGATTTTTCCACGCAAAGGAAGAATAGCTTGAAAATTTCGATCTCTACCTTGTTTGGCGGTTCCCCCCGCAGAGTCTCCCTCAACGAGAAATACTTCGCACAAAGATGGATCTTGCTCAGAACAGTCGGACAGCTTACCTGGCAGTCCACCACCAGTCATTACGGTTTTTCGTTGAACCATCTCTCTTGCTTTTCGTGCCGCATGTCTTGCCTGAGCAGCAAGAATAACCTTTTGAACGATGGTCTTGGCATCATTGGGATGTTCTTCCAAATAGTTTTCCAACATCTCAGAAACAGCTTGGGAAACAGCCGCACTCACTTCACGATTTCCTAACTTGGTTTTCGTTTGTCCTTCAAACTGTGGTTCGGCCACCTTCACGGAAACAATAGCTGTCAGTCCCTCTCTAAAGTCGTCTCCAGCAATTTCAAATTTTAGTTTGTCTAGGAGTCCAGAAGCGTCTGCATATTTTTTTAGGGTAGTGGTCAATCCCCGTCGGAATCCCGACAAATGAGTTCCTCCCTCATGGGTGTTGATGTTGTTGACATATGAGTGAAGGTTTTCGTTGAATGAGGTATTGTAAATCATTGCAACTTCTACGGGTATACCATTTTTTTCTCCCTCCATGGAAATCACTTCCTGAATGATGGCCTCTCTGTTGCTATCCAGAAAACGGATGTATTCTTTTAAGCCTTCATTGGAGTGAAAAATTTCTTGTATAAAATTCCCCTGCTCATTTTTTCTTCTTTTGTCTATGAGCTTTATGGTGATGCCTTTGTTAAGAAAAGACAGTTCCCGCATCCGCTGAGCAAGAGTATCGTAATTGTACTCAAGAACTTGCTGAAAAATTTTTGGATCGGGCTTAAAGGTAACCACAGTACCATTCTGGTTTGAGACACCTACGGCTTTGACCGGTGCCAAGGGTTTTCCTCTTTCATAGGTCTGTTCCCAAATTTTACCGTCTCGGTAAACCGTCGCTTTTAGTTGCTCGGAAAGGGCATTGACACAGGAGACCCCCACACCATGAAGTCCTCCGGAAACTTTATAGGAATCCTTGTCAAATTTTCCACCAGCGCCGATCTTGGTCATTACGACTTCTAAAGCGGAAACCCCTTCTTTTTTGTGCATTCCCACAGGAATTCCTCTACCGTTGTCTTCTGTGGTAATGGCGTTGTTTTCATTTATGATTACTGTGATGGTATCGCAATGACCTGCTAGAGCCTCATCGATTGAGTTATCCACAACTTCGTATACCAGATGATGCAGTCCTCTGACCCCTACATCTCCAATGTACATTGAGGGACGCATTCTGACGTGTTCCATCCCCTCGAGGGCCTGAATGCTGTCTGCGGAATAGTGTGGATTTTGGCTGGCTTCACTCATAAAATATAAGCTTGTTTTTTTTATGTTTTTTCGTATGTTCAAATATACTGAAAATACCAGTAAATATGCTGGATCAAAGGGGATTAAGCCTATGAAGTTATCAACACAAAATGTGAAAAAAAATTACAGTAAACTCAGTGCAAAATTACTAAATAAAACCAGCACTAATATGCATCGTCGTGAACCTTGGCCACTGCTCTTCCGCTGGGGTCATTTTGATTCCTGAAAGCCTCGTCCCACTCCAGTGCAATAGGGGTGCTACAAGCTACCGATGGCACAGAAGGAACACTCAATGCAGCTGCATCACTTGGGAAATGTTCTTCGAAAATGGAACGGTAGTAAAACTCCTCTTTGTTTTGTGGGGTTTGTAGTGGAAATCTAAAGTGGGCATTATCCATTTGATCATCGGTTACCGAGGCTTCAACCAACTCTTTGAGGGTATCGATCCAACTGTATCCGACACCGTCTGAGAACTGCTCTTTTTGTCGCCAAGCAACGCTTTCAGGTAAGTAGTCTTCAAATGCTTTTCGAACTACCCATTTTTCCATGCGTTCCTTATTGATCATTTTATCTTTAGGGTTGATGCGCATGGCTACATCGATAAATTCCTTGTCTAAAAATGGGACTCGACCTTCTATTCCCCATGCAGCTAAGGACTTGTTGGCCCTGAGGCAATCGTATTGATGTAATTTATCGAGTTTTCTGACAGTTTCTTTGTGGAATTCCTCGGCCGAAGGAGCTTTATGGAAGTACAAGTAGCCACCAAAAAGTTCATCGGCACCTTCTCCAGAAAGTACCATTTTGATACCGTGAGATTTAATGCATCGCGCCATTAAAAACATAGGGGTAGAAGCCCTAACGGTGGTTATGTCATAGGTTTCCAAGTGGTAGATGACATCCTTTATGGCATCCAAACCTTCTTGAATCGTAAAAATAACCTCGTGATGAATGGAACCGATGTGTTCAGAAACTTTTTTGGCGGCAGCCAAGTCGGGAGAACCTTCCAGTCCTACCGAAAAAGAATGTAATTGAGGCCACCAGGCTTCTTGAGTGTCCTTGGATTCTATGCGTTTGGAAGAAAACTTTTTGGCCAATGCCGATGTTATAGAAGAATCCAATCCCCCCGATAATAATACTCCATAGGGTACATCACTCATTAGTTGTCTGTGAACTGCGTTTGAAAGTGCATCATGTAAATCTTCAATATTGGTTGGGTTACCTTTTACTTTTTCAAAGTCTACCCAGTCTCTTTTGTACCAGCGGGTCGGCGTTTGGTCTCCAGATTTCCAATAATGACCAGGAGGAAAAAGTTCTATTTGGGCACAAATTCCCTCCAGAGCTTTTAGCTCGGAGGCAACATAAAAAGTTCCATATTTGTCCCAGCCCATGTATAATGGAATGATTCCCATGTGATCCCGCGCGATGAAATAACTATCGTTTTTACAATCATAAATTGCAAAGGCAAATATCCCGTTAAGATCGTCTACAAAATCAGGTCCTTTTTCTTGATATAGGGCCAAAATGACTTCACAATCGGATTCGGTTCTAAATTGATATTTTCCTTTAAAGTGTTTTCTTAAATCAAGGTGGTTGTATATTTCTCCATTAGCAGCTAAAATAATCCTGCTGTCCTCGCTATACAAGGGCTGCTTACCGGAAGCAGGATCAACAATAGCCAACCTTTCATGACCCAGTATGGCATTTTTGCTGTGGTAGATACCACTCCAGTCGGGACCTCTGTGTCTGACACGTTTTGACATTTCCAGTATTTGAGGTCTAAGCGTTTCGGAGTCTTGCTTAAGATCAAAGGCACACACAATTCCACACATGATTTAAATTTTTAAGCAAAATTATGTAAATATTTTAATATTTTGATTAGAAAAGTAAATATGATGTGTAATATCAACTATTATAGCAAAATTTATTAAAAATTAAAAGAATTTTATAAAAAAAAAAAGGAAAAGTTAAAATCTTAAGCTAAATTATTTTCAGAGTCGGTTGCTGAATACAATTTTTCCGTTAAGAATAGTTGCGACGATTCTTGTATGAAGAACACTTTCGATCTTCACCTTCATGATATCTTGATCTAAAATAATAAAATCCGCAAATTTACCGACCTCAATACTGCCTTTTTCATTTTCTTCAAAATTGGCATAAGCCGCCCATCGGGTCAAACCTAAAAGGGCTTCATAGCGTGATAAGGCGTTTTCGGGCTGAAAAGCTTCGTTAGATTTTTGACCGGGGACTTTTCGGGCGACCGCAGCATAGAAGGTTTGAAAGGGATTGATTTCTTCAACAGGGAAATCGGTACCGAATGCGAGGACTCCAGACCAATCCAGCAGATCCTTGTATGCATAAGAGTTTTTTAAGCGCTCCGCACCGAGGCGATCGATGGCCCAATCCTTGTCACTGACAGCGTGGATGGGTTGAACGGAAGGAATGATTTTGGTATTGAACCTGGGGAAATCTTCTTTGGCAATCACCTGCGCGTGTTCTATTCTCCATCGGGGATCCTCTTTTGCAGCGAGTACCCGGTTGTACACCTCTAAAACTGCCCGATTAGCAGCATCACCAATGGCATGGGTATTCATTTGAAAGGATTTTTCTGCCAAAAGATTAGCTAATCGCATTAATGAATCTTTAGAAATCAGCAAGCTGCTTTTGTAACCCTTTTGGTCACTGTAATCTTCAATCAATGCTGCTCCTCTGGATCCCAGTGCACCATCGGCAAAAACCTTAACGGAATTGACATTTAAAAGATCGGTTTTGAGTTTACCCAGACGAATAAAGTGATCAATATAGGAGGGGTCGTTTTCAATCATGGCGTATATACGCAGTTTGAGCAAATTCTTTTTTTGTAGACTATCGATTAAGTATATGTCCTGTTTAGATACTCCTGCTTGAGCGACAGTGGTCAAACCATTTTCAAAACTGAGTTCCTGCGCCTTGAGAAGTGCTTTAATTTTATGTTCTTTAGAAAATTCGGGAATAATATTTTGAACCAATTGCTTGGCATTATCTACCAGTACTCCAGTAAGCTTTCCTTCATATTTAATGATTTGCCCTCCATCAACCTTTGTGTCATAATGGATACCCGCGATTTCAAGAGCCTTTTGATTAACAAAAAAAGCATGTCCATCGATACGTTCTAGAACTACAGGAGTGTCGGGAAAAGCCATATTGAGTTTTTCGTTATCGAGAGATGAGTCATCACTCCATTGGTTTTCGTCCCAGCCTCCTCCCCGTATGATTTTTTGACTGTGTTTTTCTTGGTGTTTTTTGATCCTTTCAACGATTTGATCAACACCCTCCGTACCTCTCAAATCAGCCTTAAACTGATTTAAACCCAAGGACAAAAGATGTCCGTGAGCATCAATAAATCCGGGGAAAATAGCCAAACCTTGAGCATCAACGGTGTTGGCAGGGCTGTACTGATTGACCAAATCCTCTCCTCCTACTGCGACGAATTTACCATTCTTAACCACAAAAGCAGATGCTTGGTCAAAATCGGCATTGACGGTATAAATTTTGGCATTGTGAACCAATAAATCGACACGCTCCGTGCAGGCTGTAGCGAGGCAAAAAATGATAAGCAGAAAAAGGGGATTTTTTTCCATTTGAAAAATATGACCACAAAATTAAACTAAAATATATACTGTTAAAATATTTAGCACTTAGATTGCCAAAATGTTAGAGATTAATGTCAAATTTGTAACGTATCCCTCCTGAATAGACCTGACTTTGGTTTTGATAATAAGCCCAGCGAGATGTATTTTCGGTGAGGAACATATTTCCTTGGTAAAATAAGTCCCATTGGGCGTTGATTTTCCATGTAATCGAAGATGCAATACTAAAGACTGACCCCAAAGATTCATTGGTTTCAAAATTTCCATTGTTGTTTTCTGAAAGGAGAACAACCTCGTTCCTGACGGTATCCCTATCCCCAATATAATTCCCGCCAACTTGAAAAAATAATTTTCGCCCCAATTTAAAGTTCCCATTCAATTCAATGTTCAGTGAGGGCACGTTCCAAACTTTTTGATCCCGGTTTCTGTCGTATTTAAAATAACCGGTTTCCAGACTGATTTTATTGTATTCACTGAATCGCATCGCGATCCGGGTAACGATACCTATTTTTTCAACGCTGTCGTATATAACTTGGTAAGCATTGGCCAAACGGTAAGCCATATCTTTATTGTTGTGGTCATAGGGCAAACGTTTAAACAGTGGGAAGTTGTCGTACTGACTGAAGTGGGCATTGAGCTTGAAAGACAATCCCGATCCCGGGTAGGCATTAAATCCCAGATCACCATGATGATTCACTTGGGTGGGTTTGATGGTCAAGGTGGGGGCCACAAAGGGATTTTCGAGAGAGAAAGCTGTAAAACTGTTAAGATCATAGCTGCCATGGTATTTGACGAAGGGAACCCATTTTCCACTGCCGGACTTGTAAGAAATTTCTGCTTTTGGATATACAAAAAATATCGGATTGCCTTCTTCCATATCTCCAAAAGGGTAAATTCCTTTGGCACCCAGCAAAAGTTTCAGTTTTTTTCCAACATTCAAAAACTGAAGCTCCAATCGGCCCATTCCTTTTCGAAATCCCAGTGCTTCCTCATTGTAATAACCCCTCATAAAATCGGTGTTAATTAACTCCAAATGAGGAATCAACTCCAAGTATTGATTGAAAAAAGGAATCCTTATTTGGGTATTGATTTTGACAATATGTTCTTTGCTATCAAATAAATCAGTTGTAATGTGAGTGTTAAAATTGACTTTACTGAAAAGACCTTCATACCATTGCCAAAGGGAGCGCATAGACAGGTAATTAAGGTTTTGAGAAGGATCTATTACATCGGCTCTAAAAGAAGGTATGTTTTGCCAGTTGGTATTGTAAAGTCCAAAAAAATTGTGTCCCTGACGGTCAAAACGGAAATCCGAATCCACCCGCATATTGTTTTGTTTGTATTGATAGAGTAAGTCTAAAGAAGTTCTTTTTTTATCACTGTTGAGTAGCGTTTGATCAATGGCTCCTAGATTTTTGTAAAGAAATTCTAAACCGATGGATTGCATTCGATCCAGGGGTACCATGGTCGAAAGATTGAATTGAAGATAAGACTGATTTCCAATTCCCCCCATCACGTATGAGTTGTGATAGAAAGAACTTTCTTGGCGTTGTAATTTGAGGGGAGTGGCTTTGTTGGGAATGAAGGTGGACAGGACGGGTATGGATTCAAATGTGTAATCTACCTCGATTTTTTTTTGAACCAAAGAGTCGTCAATCTGAGGAAGGGATTGAATTTTAAAAACACTTTTGAGACTGGGGCTATAAGATTTAACCACAGTAACCTCTTGAGTTCCAAGATCATCGGTTTCTTCTTTTTGGGCCACAGCAACAATGGAGCCAAAAAGGAACAACCAGAAACCGATAAAAATATTATTGTATTTCATTGATGACGTTGGGTTGCAATAAACTGGCATTTTGCTCGGCTTGTTTTTCTTTAATTTGATTCAATAGAGTTTCGCCTTCTTTTGAAATTTCGGGAAACTGCTTGTAATTTATAATCAGGGATTCCAAAATATATGTGGCTTGAAAGGCATCCTTGACGGCGTAAAAATTTTTGGCCATCAGAAGTAAACTCTTAGAGGCCCAGTATGGCTGACTGCTGAATTTTTTTGACAACAGAGCGATAACTTCGTTAGATTTATCATAGTCCTTATTTTTGTGGTTTTTATGGGCTCTAAAATAATAAGCTTCTGCAGCAAGCTCGTCGATAGGGGCTTTTTCCAAAACCTTAAAGGCAGATTCGGCCTTGAGGGAATCTCCCAGGGCAATTGAGGTTTGGGCCAATATTTCGTGAGCATCCCATTTGACTTTTACTTCTATATTTTTTAATTCCAATACAGCTTCTGCTTTAGCTTGTGCTTGCTCCAACTTTTGTGATTGATAATAGGAACGCATCAAATTGAACATGGCATAACGTCTGTTTTCAGGATAGACCGCCTCGATTTCCAATTCCCTCCATAAATCTTCCGCCTTAATATGCATATCTTTTTTAACCAAAATCTGTGTTGCCCGAACCAATGCTTGTTCATAATATTCATTTGGTTTGTCATCAATCAGTTTTTGGTAATGTTCAAGAGCTGAATCGTATTCAGATTCCTCAAAGTAAATTTCTGCTAATACAAAATGCGCATTAAGGGCATTGCGTCCCTGAGGATAAATTTCCAGATAGGAAACAAAAGATTTTTTAGCTTGTTTTTTACGGTCACTAAAAAATTGTTTTTCGGCGGCCAAAAATGCAGTTTGCTCCAATTCATTATCAGAGAAAGATTTTATATTAGATGATTTGAGCCATTCGGTAAACTGAGGAACCTTGTCGGTATCAACCGCAATTTCTTTAAGGGTTCCAAGGGCCTGTTGTGCCACTGCATCTTTAGTGAAGCGCCCCACCAAGTTTTTCAACACACTTTCTGCAAGAGTCAGCTTTTCCTGATTGTAGAGGATCAAACCTTTGTTTAGAATCGCTTTGGGAAGGTAGGGGCTTTTGGGAAAACGAACGATCATTTCATCGTAAGTATTGATGGCCGTATCAAAAGAACCTGCCACAGCATAGGCACTGCTTAACTCAAAGAAGGCATCGTCTATATAGTCAGAGCGGGGATGCTTTTCAATTAATTCTTTAAGGGTGGTGATTTTTTGTTTGTTGCGATCCACAAAACCATAGCTCATGGACTTTTGATATAAGGCATAATCAGATTGTGCAGGAGACATGGCAATCCCTTTGTTGTATTGCTCCATGGCCGGCCAGAATCGACTCATGGCAAACTCAGCATCTCCCATCCGAATGAAGGCATCGCGAACTTTACTGCGAGGATAGTATTTTTGTTGATCGATGAACTTTTTGAATGAACCCAAGGCCAATTCATACTCACCCATTTTAAAATAGGTGTATCCCAGGTGATAGTGGTATTCCAATTCATTAAGCATTGCCTTTATGGGTACATTCTTCTCAAAAAGAAAAAATACATCAACTGCATCCTCAAATTGATTGCGTTCGTAATGAGTTTGTGCCAGCCAAAAAAGAGATTGTGCCGTGAGGGATTTGACTTTGTCATTTTTCACTGCCCTCTGGAAATATTCTCCTGCCATTAAGTAATTACCAGCATTGTATAGTTGAATGGCTTTTAGAAAGGTAACTTTTTGCAGTAAACGGTCGTCTTTATAATTGTTTTGAGAGGAGAGAATAGTCAGGACACCATCGTAATCACCGCTGTTAGTGTATGAACTCAACAAAAGTGCTGTAAGCTCTTGCTCTTCTGATGTTTTGGGGTATCTTTCGAGATATCTGATAATAAGCTGTGGTACTTTTTCATAGGGATTTCCAATCTCATAACTCAATCGAGCATAGTTGAGTAAGGCTATTTTTGAAATATCCGGATTAAAGGTCATTGAAGCCGCACTCCTGTATGCATTCAAGGCAGAAGGTTTTCGTTCTTTTTTGAGGTAACATTCTGCCAAGTAGTAATAGGCATTCTGTGCTAATTTGTCTTTTTTGCTGATGATCTTGCTGAATTGATCTATTGCTTGACCGTAATTGCCCGTTTCATAATAGGCATAACCCAATTGATAAAAATCTTCATGGGTCCATTTGCCCTTTTTTCCTTTGTAATTTTTTAAATGTGTTAATGCCTTATTGTATTGTTGGGTGTTAAAATAACTCTCACCTAAAATTTTGGAGAGCTCGGAAAAATTTTCTCCAGCTTCGTTTTGAATTTCTTTCTCTCCCAGAGAAATGGCTTTTTCGAATCTTCCCAACTTAAAATTCATTTCTACTTGGAAATAGCCCAAATTTTCCTTTTGGTTTTTTTTGGATACCCTAGTAAAGGAATTCGATGCCTCAGCATAATCCTCCAACTGATAGGCAATATGTCCCAGGTAATAATGAGCATCAGACTCATATTTAGAATTAAATTTTACGTTTTCCAATAAGGTTTTGGCCTGTAGGTATTGCTTTTTGGAGAAAAGGGTATATCCCTTGTTGAAATAAAACTCAGGAAGCACTGCTTTAGGAACATCGGCAGCTTTTACTTTGGCAAACCACTTGTGGGCGTAGGAGTATTTTTCATTATTAAAATAATAATTGGCCAGATCCAAATAAACAGTTTTTAAGATGGTATTGTTGGGATAATCGATATTGAAAGTTTCGATTAATTTAATTGCACCTGGATCATTGAGCCGCAAAGCAGTAACCATTTTAAAATAATTGATTTCCTCCAATTCTGTCTCGGTGAAATTAAAATCTTCGTAAAGGGCAAGGGCAGGATCTACATTGGGAAAGATGCCCTGATAATAAAGGTTAGTAGCCTTAATTTTTAAAGTAGCCTTGTCAAAAACTTGTGACCAACTCAGGGAAGTAAAAAAAAACAACAAAATACAGAGAAAGCTATTTTTTTTTTTGTCAATCATATCCAAAGTTAAACAGAAACATCTCTTTTATAAACGGAATTATTTTTGCTTACGTATATTTTATCAACAAATTTTATTAGCCAATCAAAACCCATTACATTTGATGAACATTTGGACACCAATGGCTGGAAATATTGTCTCATTTAGTGATGCCACAATCAAGCAAAGCGGAAAAACTGTTTTGACAAATGTATCCATCGATGTTCCCGAAGGAAGTTTTGTGTTTCTGATTGGTCGGACGGGAAGTGGAAAAAGCAGTCTGATCAAGACCATATACGGTGATTTGGAATTGGCCGAAGGCTTGGCAAGCGTTGGCGAATTTGACCTCACACGACTCAAAAGTAGACAGATCCCTTCCTTAAGAAGAACCTTGGGGGTGGTCTTTCAAGATTTTAAATTGCTCCCCGACCGGAGTATATCGGACAATCTCAAATTTGTTTTAAAAGCAACCGGGTGGAGAGATAAAAATGAAATTAACCAAAGAATTGATGCAGTGTTGGAAATGGTTGGTATACAGATCAATAAGAAAAAATTTCCTTTTGAACTTTCGGGTGGAGAGCAACAAAGGATAGCGATTGCTCGAGCATTACTGAATGATCCCAAACTGATAATTGCAGATGAACCCACTGGCAACCTAGATCCACAAACCAGTCAGGAAATCATGCAGCTTTTTAAATCATTACATCAAAAAGGAATGACCCTGCTAATGGCAACTCATGATTATCAAATGATCGTTAAATTCCCTGGGAAAATTTTTAAATGTGAAGGGGGAAAAGTTTTCGAAGTCGTAGCCAAAACTTAGGTTTTAACCTAAAATCCTTTTTAGAGCCATTCCAATTAGTAATTTTGCCAAAAAATTTATGCCAATCACTGACCTTGCTAATATAGCAAATAAGCAAAACCGTATTTTTTTTTTAATGGCCGGACCCTGCGCAATAGAGGGTGAGGAAATGGCCATGAGAATTGCAGAAAAAGTTAAATCTATTATACCAATAGACTTTCGATTCCATTTGTGTTTATGGGGAGTTTTAAAAAAGCAAACCGCAGTCGAATCGACAGTTTTACGGGAATTGGAGACGAAAAGGCCCTCAAGATTTTAGAAAAAGTCAGTAAAGCTTTTGATGTCCCAACAGTTACGGATATTCATAGCGATGATGATGCTGCTAAAGCTGCAGGTTATGTTGATATATTACAGATCCCTGCCTTTTTGGTTAGACAAACTGATCTTTTAGTAGCGGCAGCAAAAACCAAAAAATTTGTCAACCTCAAAAAAGGGCAATTCATGAGTCCTGAAAGTATGCAATTTGCCGTTCAAAAAGAAAAGATAGCGGTAATGAAAATGTCTGGATTACTAATCGTGGGACCCAGTTTGGCTACAAAGATCTGATTGTTGATTTTAGAGGTATTCCCGTGATGAAAAAATTTGCCCCAACTATACTGGATGTGACCCATTCCCTTCAAAACCTAACCAAATCAGTGGCGTAACCGGGGGGACGGCCAGAAAGCATAGAGATAATTGCTCGTGCTGGAATCGTTACTGGAGTAGACGGTCTTTTTCTAGAAACCCATTTTGACCCGATTATCCCAATTATGTGGTTTTGTCACCGAGAATTTATAATAAATTCGAACACAAACTTTATTTTCTATAGGTTAGGATTTGATAATCCCTCAGCAACCACTTGTTGAACTTTTTTTTAATAATGGTAAAGATGAGTTAAATAATTTATTAATGAAATTTCATTAGGCAATTATATAAACTATAGTAAACCATAGTATTATAATAAAGGTTATATGAGTTGATCAAAAACTCTAACATTCATAGTCCATAAACAGATTGGACCAGGGAAATCACAAAAAAAGGATTTACCATATCCTCTGCTAAGGGATATTTAGATTCTAAAGATTAGGACACAATAGGTTATCAAACTATATTCGATTGTTAAGGTGCTGAAATCTTTGTTTTATATATAGAACCTTCATAAAATTCCACTAATGTTATTTTGGGAACTCATAATGAAGTCAGAATCATTTAAAAACTAAAACTAATGATTCACCTTAGCGTAATTTTAAGAATTATGGCTGATAAAAAATGAAAATTATTAAAGGCATGGAATTTGTATATTTGAAGTCTAAACTATTAAAGTTCATTGAAAAACGGGGTCGACTGGTTTTGACAGCAGGTTCCCACAACAGAGTAAGCAGGTCGAGCGCTGAGACACAGCTCGTAAATCTTATGTTTCAACCATTAAATGGCGAAAATAACTACGCTCTAGCTGCATAATTGACTGAATCATAGTAGGTCTTTGCCAAGTCCCGACAAGGTCGGGAAGCCGGATGTCTCCCGATAGCCCTTGTTGACGGCAATCGGTTTGGAGGCACCATAAATGTCAACATCGAAATACTAAAGCATCGGTAGTGTTTTTCAATAAAGATGATAAGGGGGTCTTGGGCAGTTTTCGGTCACTGATCTCTCGAAAAAAAAACGAAAACTAAGCCTGAAGAAAGCTTGGTTGTGACTTGTTTGGACGCGGGTTCGATTCCCGCCGACTCCACTTATTCAATCCCTAGAATTTTTTAAATCAATATTTTAGGGATTTTTTATTTTTTTGTTGTTCGGCATTTGTACGACTACAATATTTTAAACCCTAAAAACTTTCAATCCTATTTGATTACCTGACGGTGGGGTGGGTTTTAGAGAAGTGATTTTTTTTTGGTTGGATTAGTGTGGATTGGTTATTTGACCCAATCATTTAAATTATATAACTATTAATAACTTAATTATAAGCTCATTGGTTTTATACTTAAAATATTTTCTAAAAATTACTTCCAAGTTACTCTAATTGAAAAACAAAAGGTTTTCCCTTATAAAGATCAAATTCGTAATCATTATCCCTGTATATAAAAGTAGCAGATTGATCTTTTGAGGAATTAAGGGTGAGTTGGCTCAGCATACCTTCACTCCATTCCATATCAACCGTAATATTACCTCTGGCAGTAAGTCCTTTAACAGATCCATTCTTCCATGCTATAGGCAAGGCAGGTAACAACCGGATACCACGATCTTCATGTGATTGTAAGAGCATTTCCACCACACCCGAGGTAAAACCAAAATTTCCATCGATCTGAAAAGGAGGGTGCGCATCAAAAAGGTTTTTAAACACCGATTTTTGAAACAGCAGTTGAATGTGTTTATGAGCCATTTCCCCATCCATCAATCGTGCAGAGCAGTTGATGAGCCAGGCCCTACTCCATCCAGTTCCAGCTCCACCATTGTCCAAACGGTAATCCAATGTTTTTCTTACGGCCTTAAAGATTTCGGGCTGTTCGTCTATGGAAATTTGATCTCCGGGATGAAAGCCATAAAGATGAGACATATGCCGGTGACCGGGTTCGTGCTCTTCATATTGCCTATCCCATTCTAGGATTCTTCCCTCTTTTCCTAAAACAAAGCCGGGTCGCAGTTTTTGGAGTTGGTAACTGATTTTTGCAGTCAATTCATTTTTGATATTTAGAATTTTAGCGGCTTCGAGCAAGTTGGTAAATATCTCATAGATCACTTGTTGATCCATTGCACTCCCCCTGCATAGGGCAACCTTTTGGCCTTTTCCATTGATATACCTATTCTCGGGGGAAGAAGAAGGAACAGAGATTAACTTCTGATCTCTGGGGTCTTCCACCAACCAATCCGAATAAAAGAGCGCTACCTGTTCCATGGCAGGGTAGGCTCTTTCCCTAAGAAATTTTTCGTCCTGAGTAAATAGATAGTGATACCAATAATGCTGCATCATCCATCCCCCTGCTCCGAACGAAACGCCCCAATAGGCCGTAGCAGCTCTGAGCCAAGAAGGGACCCATAGGTCTGTGGCATGCGGAAAGACGCTGCCCCGCATTCCAAAATTCTTTTGAGCTGTGATCTTACCACTTTCCAACAAGCGGTCTAAATAATCGAACAACGGATAATTCAATTTGTGAAGCCCTGTCAAATTGGCCAACCAATAGTTCATCTGTAAGTTAATATTTAAATGATAATCAGCATTCCAAGGGGCATTGATGTGTTTGTTCCACAAGCCCTGAAGATTGGCGGGTTGGGTACCGGGTCTTGAAGATCCAATTAGCAAGTATCTACCATAGTCAAATAAAAGCTGACTCAGTCCGGGATCTAATGAATCTGCTTTTAACCGCTCCAATCTTTGGTCAGTGGTAAGTAATGTCAGCGTCTTGTCACTGTTAAGTTCAAGTTGAGTTCTGTTAAAATAAGATTGATGATCTTTGATATGAGAGTATTCAATCTCCTCCAAAGTGATTGCCTTTACTTTTTTTAGCTCTTTATCATTTTTTTCAGCATAAAGAGGAGTGTAATAATCCGAATTACTGGCTATAAAAAGGGTGAGTTTTTTAACCCCCGACACTTCCAATCCATGATCAATAGCAGTAATTCTTCCTCCTTCATGCTGAGCGGAAAGTAGGGTTTCAAATTTTACCCCCGACAATATGGGATGAGGTTCAGATTTGAATTTCCCGGCACGTTGAGTGACCTCCCCTCGCATGATGATCTGTTGATCAAAGCTTTTAACAGTTACTGTTTTTTCTCCCCCGTCCAAGGGACGGTCCAAGCGGATGTTTCCATTCAATCCCTCCTGATGATTAGAACTAAGGCTGATCACCATGACTTGATGTGGCTGAGAAACAAAAACCTTTTGTTTAACTTCATTACCCTCTACTTTATAGTTGGTGTGAGAAATAGCTGTGCTTAAATCCAACGAACGTTTGTAATCTGAGACATCACGATGCTTCCAGTCTAGATACAAGTCCCCTAAAGTTTGGTGCGAACGGGTGATGGACTTGTTGGAAAAATAGTGAACCATCAAAGAATCTGCCGATTTGGCATCTCCTTGAAAAAGAATTTCACGAATGGTTTTTAATTCCTCAGGCCCACCTTTAGGATGTTCCCACTGAAGGTCGTTTGGCCAAAGTGAATCATCATTTAGCTGGATTCGTTCATTAGTAGGGTGGCCAAAAACCATCGCACCCAATCTGCCATTTCCCAACGGAAGGGCTTCTTCCCAGACCTCTGCCGGCTCCGCGTACCAGAGGATTTGATAAGGAGTACTTTCTTTGGATTCAGCACATCCTAAGATTAGAAATAATAAAATTGGAATTAAAGGTCTTTTATTCAGTTGATAAAACATGGCGGTTAGTTTTACGTTAAATTACAAACTATTTGGGAACCATTATTTTCTCTATAAAAAGGGGGAGATAATTTGATAAATCTCCCAAAATATATAATGCAAAGTTTATTTAGTTTTGTTAATTATGATGTAAGAAAGAATAGATAGATTGTGAACCCAGAAAAAATATTTAGAAATTGACCCAGCTTTTCGATGACTAAATACATTATATACTCCATTGAAGGGCTCTCCTTTAATACCATTCACCTCAAATTCTTTGTTAGATTTTGATTGTTTAAAATGAAAGCACATAACGACTTTTAGATAAAATTAGATTTAATTCCATTTCCTCACAATTGCATATAAAAGCATTTCCTTACAATAACCTAATTGATGGGGCATTAAGGTCTGTTTTCGGATTGTGGTTTTAGGGGGGAGTTGATAGGGGGTTTGGTGAGTTTAGTTTTTATTTTTAATTGTTAATTGTTAATTCTAACTATATCAAATACTTAGTTTATAAGGTTTTCTGTATTTTTTTCCACGTCTTAAATTCGCTTCAAAATCGTCTTTAAACTCTTCCTTAACGGGATCCCAGTGCAGAGGTCTTCTAAACTCGTATGCTAAGTTGGCAATATGACAAATAGTCGCTGTTCGATGTCCTATTTCTACATCACATATGGGCTTTTGGTCTGCTTTTGCTGCTATAATCCAGTCCCTTTCGTGACTTTCAGAAACATAGAGTTTAGTGTCAGAGAACTTTAAATCGGCAGCGACCAATTCTTTTTGGGAGGGCTCAAAATATTTACGGCTGATATCCATAGAGCCCTCGGTTCCAAAAAAACGTACTCCAAAGCCACGTCCAAAATTACGATGTTCAACCTCCACACCGTTTTCATAATGCATTTTTAGTCCTCGTGAGGCGGTAGGTTCAATGGGGGCTTCATATTTAATAGGTCCACTTTGGTCCATTCCTAGTGCCCATTGAACGATGTCAAACATATGAGCTCCCCAATCGGAAAGGATGCCACCACCATATTCACGGTACCACCTCCAGTTAGGGAATCGCGCTGATTCAACTATTTCTCTATGATAGGATCTAAGAGGGGCGGGTCCCAACCAACGCTCCCAATTCAAATAGTTGGGTGTGGGTTGATAGGGCAAATTACAGGGGGCAGAGGGATTGCCGACTTCTACCCATACTTTTTCTATTTTACCCAGATACCCATTGCGAACCAGTTCACATGCTTTTCTAAAAGAGTCTTTTGATCGTTGCATACTCCCGGTTTGTAGGACACGATTGTATTTCCGAGCTGCTTGTTCCATCATCCTTCCCTCATTTATGGTATGGGACAAAGGCTTTTCACAATAAACGTGTTTACCAGCCTTCATGGCTTCAATGGACGGAATGGCATGCCAATGGTCGGGGGTGCTGACTATTATACCATCGATGTCTTTATGATCCAATAAATACTGGTAATCATCATAGACTTCAAATTTGCCTTTGATATCATATATTTTATGTTGTTCTGCGATGAGTTTGGAAAACCTTTCTAATCTTTGTTTATGGACGTCAGATGCAGCAATAACCTGAGCTGTGGTATTTTTAAAAATACGTTTTGTCAGTCCAGAACCTTGTGCACCCGTCCCAATCACAGCTAAGTTAAAACGATCACTTGGGGCAGTAAATCCTTTTCCCAGCACTTGGCGGGGAACTATTGTAATTCCAGCAATGGCAGTACTACCTTGCTTTATAAATTCTCTTCTGTCGTTTTTCATAGGATTTATTAAAATTACAATATAGCAATTAATCTATACAGCTGTAGACCATAAAAATCAGAAAACCCACAAGTAATTTAAAATCAGCAAGGGTTTAGTATAGGGGTGTTTTATAGATTTTTGGGGTTGATATTTGTTTCAGCTTTTTTAAGATTAAATTCAAAAACTCAGTTTATTTTATTTTCCCCTTTTATATTAACACCTCTTAAAGTATCAATTATCACTCTCATTTTTTCAATATCTAAATTTTCAGGAACAGTAATGTCAACTTTTATTGATTCAGGAAACCTAATAGACACAAAAGAGAAAAGAGATGTAACTAAAAGAAATATTAATAAAATATTTTTAAACATTTTAAGTATTTAAATTATTTATTTTAAGATAACTAAGGTGTCACATTAACCCAGTCTTTTTTGGTGAAACAATGTTTTTAATATTAATATTGAAATTAAGCTTCTTAAATTCAAGATGTAAACCATTAATTGTAAAAATGAAAAATTATTTCTTTAATAATTTGATAAATTTTTACTGCAATTATACTGCATAAACTTATTAACTATATTTTGTTAATTGTTTGAGATCAGCTCACATTTCTTAAGCTCTACTAATATCTAATTTTAGTTTATCATAATACAAAAATTTATTTACTGGTGATATTATCACTATGTAAGTAGTATGAACGAACGAAAGCTAAAAAAAATCTACCATCTAGGTGTGATAAGATCTTCCTTGGTAATTTTATCTCTTTTATTAGGGACAGGGGCTTTCTCCCAAATAAACAGGCAGTTTGAAGTAAAAGCTTTTACTAATTTAACTGATACTAATTCCAACGGTATTGTAGATGACGGTGATGTTGTCAATTTTACAGTAAGAGTTGAAAATACAGGTAACATTACTCTTAATAGCCTTGTTTTAACCTCCACTTTTCTTGGTTTGGACTCCTCTGCAATAAATCTTAATAGCGGAATAAATTATGCAAACTCATCCGAGTCAAACGGATCAGGTATATTGATAGCTGGTGAGGTAGAGACTTATGTGGCCTCCTATACTTTTTCTAATGTCGGATCTACAGGGGGTATAAGTTTGAGTATTTTAGGTGAAGCAGTTAGTGCTGATAGTCAACAAGTTTCAGATACCAGTGACAATGCTAATAATTCAGATGGGAACACCACTAATGACCCAAATATAATCAATGGAGGGGATGCCGTTGCATCTATAGAAATTGATAAAGTTTTTGATAGGTTCGATGATGTTGATGGTGATGGAATGTATTCTGTTGGAGATCGATTACTTTATATCATAACAGTTAATAACGATGGGTATCAAGATTTAACTACGATTGCACCTGATGATGCACTAACAGATCAAGGCGGAAGGGCACTGGCATTAACAGCTCCCTTCACACCTCCTGGCGCTGTTTTCACTTCTTCAACTTACGGAAACATATCCGATGCTGGAGCTGGAAACGGAACCACTACTGGCACACTTTTAGTCGGAGAAACCGTATTTTACTCTGCTGTTTATACTCTTGATCAAACTGCTATAGAATCTGGAAGGGTAAACAACTGCCTTACTGCTCAAGCAAATGTTTTTTCTACAGGAGCACTGGTAACAGATTCTATTGACTCGTGTGTTGAAAATGATATTCCACATGTTACAGATTTAAATACTACAAAAGTCGCATCGGTTCTTGATAATAACAACAACGGAGTAAATGATGTGGGAGATACAATTGTTTATGATATTTTTATTGAGAATCAAGGAAATGTAACTATAAGCAATCTTGATTTCACTGAAAATATCACCAATGCAAATGGTGGCGGTCTGACTTTGTCTTCAGGACCGACTTTTGTATCATCAACTGATACATCAACTGCACAAGGCGTTCTAAACGTTTCTGAGACTGAAAGGTATAGAGCTACTTTTGTAATTTCTGCATCTGCTGCAAATACTGGAGAAGTAAGAAATACCCTAATCGTTCAAGCAGACAGCCCTGGTCAAACAAATAATGTAAATGACACCTCTGACGATCCATCGACTGCTGCTGCTGATGATGCCACAGTTGTACAAACTACAATTACAAAATCAATTGAGGTAACAAAACAAGCTAATGTTTTGGATGACGGAGACAATGAGCTCGGTGCTGGTGATATAATACAGTATACAATAACTGTTGTCAATACTGGTCAAATTACACTTCACACAATTAGGTTCATTGATCAACTTTCAAATGGTCTAGGGACAACTTTGAGTTATGATGCCCCTGGGATTGTAAACAATGATGATCCGCTAGCGCCAGGAGCTTCTCGGGTTTACACAGCGAATTATACCATTCAAGCAAGTGATACCGATACAGGTCAAATTAATAATAGAGTATATGTTTATGCTAGATCAGATCCTAATGCGTTTTCTGATGTTAATGATTGGAGTGATGATGGAATAGACACAGATGGAAATACTTCAGATGATGTAACAGAAACTCCACTTGATATAACTACTGGGATAGATCTTTTTAAAACTGCAGTTTTAGCTGATGACGGAGATGGACTACCAAGTGCCGGTGATGTGATTACATACACCATTACTGTTAGAAATACAGGAAACGTTGCACTTGAAAATATAGTTTTATCTGATGTTCAAAAAAGGGGGGCTTACAATACAGGGAGTGTTCTAGCACTTGATTCAGGACCAACACTTACCTCCTCTACCAACGGATCTAATGCGAGTTTAATCTTAGCTGGTGGAGAATTGACATACACTGCTACATATACTGTGGCGCTAGCTGATGTAAATAATGGCTTAATAACTAATCAAGCATCAGTAACCGCTGATGATGTTACCTCAGAAAATAATCAAGTATCAAAAATCAGTGATAATAATAATGATTTCGATGGTAATTCAGTTAATGATCCAACTGAAGTTAAGTTAACATTCGATGGTAAAATTGATGCATCAAAAACGGTTGATATTACAAGGGCTGATCCCACTAAAATTCAAGTTGGCGATGTAGCAGTCTATACAATTGTTGTCACAAATACAGGAAATGTTAGACTCACAAATATTTCTCTCGCAGATCAATTATCAGGAATCGCTGGGGTTTCATTAGATTATGATGCACCAGGCATTCAGTTTGTTAGTTCCACATCTGGTTCCTCTGCGGGAACGCTTGAGGTTGGGGAAGCCGCAACCTACACTGCAACCTTTACTGTTACCCAAGAAGCTGTAGACCAAACTGGTGTTGAGAATACAGTGGATGTCACTGGAAGAGACCCGGCAAATACTCTAGTTCAAGACGATAGTGATGATGGAGATGATGATGATGGAAATCAGTTTAATGACCCTACAATATTTGAAATTGAACAAAATCCAAGTATAGAGGTTATAAAAGACTTTGCACATGTCGATAATGACGGTAATGGAGAAATTAGCTCTGGAGACAGAATTAATTATATAATAACTATTGAAAATACAGGAAATAACACTCTAGGTGTAGCTGGTGCTCCGAATAATGAATTAGTTATTGACGATACGATCTCAACATTCGCTGGAACATACACACCAACACTAGTTGGCCCTGGCTATAGTTCATCCTCACTTGGCTCACCATATGGATTAATCAAACCGGGAGAGATAACTACTTTCACCGCATATGTAGTTATAAATCAGAGTATTATAAATGCTGGTGGATTAATTAACACCGCATCAGCAACTGTATTAGACCCTTCAAATACTCCTGCCACAGATGTAAGTGATGATAACGATGATACAGATGGTAATTTAGTAGATGACCCTACCGAAAATCCAATTGCAGCCAATCCATCACTAAATATCGAGAAGACTTTTACTGTAAGCGATACAAATGGAAATGGGATTCGTGACATAGGCGATGTTGTTCATTATACCATTTCTGTCTCAAACACTGGAAATATTGATATTTCTTCAGTTGTAGTAACTGACACATTGGCTGGATTAAATTCTGGCACTCTTGATCTAACTGGACCCTTGCAGTATTTGTCAGGATCTAGAGGTTCTAACTCTGATGTAATTTTAGTAGATGAACAAGCTAATTATAGAGCTTCATTCACTATAAATCAAGATGCTGTTGATTTTGGTGGTCTAAGAAATATTGTTACGGCTCAAGGTATTGATGACGCCCAGTCAGGAACCATAACAGCATCAACTGAGAATGTTGATACTATTATTCCAGCTAATCCATCTCTTACAGTAACTAAGACTGTTAATGCTACCGACAATGACAATGACGGTAAAATTGGTGTTGGTGATACTTTGACTTATACCATAAGTATTTTAAACACTGGAAACCAAACCTTGAATGGTTTCTCATTTAACGATACACTATTAGATTTAGAGGGTAATGCATTAAGTTATACCACACCTATAACGACTAGTGATCCGGAGAACCTTTTGCCAGGACAAATCAAGACTTACACAGCCACCTTTAATATAACTCAACAGGTGGTTGACAATGGTGGAGTAAGTAACTCAGTTGTTGTACTTGCAAGTAACCTCACTGACTCAGCATTTGTTAATGATACGAGTGACGATGGCGATACAGGGGCAGGTGATACAGGAGATGACCCCACTATTTTCAATATTACTGCGGAACCTTCTTTGGATGTAACAAAAACCGTAGTTAATAGCGATCTAGACGGTGATGGATTAATTAGTGAGGGTGATAAATTAACATACACGATAACAGTTGAAAACAATGGAAATATCACATTAAGATCATTGTATGTAACTGATGTAATCACTGATATTGCGAGTAATACTAGGAACTTAGATAACAGTAATATACCAGTTTTTGTTAGTAATTCACAAGGTTCAATCCAGGGAACCTTACTCTCTGGAGAGGTGGCTACTTATACTGCTACCTATACAATTGTTGCTGGTGATGTGGCTGTTGGAGGTGTTATGAATCAAGCTTTTGCACAAACTTTTAGTTATCCTGATGGTATTAATCCTGTTCTAACTGCCTCGGATTATAGTGATGATGGAGATGACGATGATGGAAATACAGAAAATGACCGAACAATTTCATACACTGGGGTAGTTCCTGCTTTCGAAGTCATAAAAACTTATAATATTGTAGATGATGGAAATAATGATGGTATAATCGGAGATAAAGTTGTTTTCGATATAACTGTAACAAACACCTCAAACGACAGAATTGATGATTTAGTTTTTGTAGATATTATTACCTCATCAAGAGGTAATGTGATGAGTTTGGATAGCAGCCCTGTATTTGTTAGTGCGACTGCAGGTTCTAATTCAAATACCCTTGCTGTTGGAGGTGTAATCACATATACCACAACATTTACTGTTAACGACCTTTCTATTAAAGATGGTGGACTCTTTAATACGATTACCTTTAGAGGTTCTTCACAGAGAAATCCATTTCCAGCCGAGCTTGATACAAAGGATATTAGTGATGATGGTGATACTGGATCTGGTGACACAGGCGATGATCCAACTTTTGTTCCTGTTGGTCTTGATTCAGATGGGGATGGTATTCCCGATAATTTGGATGTTGATGATGATAATGATGGTGTTTTAGACATAATTGAACAGTGTATAGATTTTGCGGCTGATGGAACGAGTTTTGAAACTTATTACAAACCAGGAGCACCAGTTAATTCCACTGAGAATAAAAACTCACAATACCCTGCATCAACTGTAGCACCACCATTTACCTCAGTAAATGGAGATGGTGAAGTTTGGGATAATAGAACCGATGGAAATAATGTCAATTGGTCTCCAGCTCCTGGTCTTGGAGCAAATCAGTACTTTATTGAGTTGCTTCAAAACGCATATATATCTGGAACTACAACCCCAACAAACCAAAGACAATTTTGGAATGAAACCTCTCCTGGAATTGGAGATTTCGACAGAATAATGGTAGAGGAGGTAGTTTACCCTAATACTACTTATACCATTAGTTATTATCATAAAGACGGAGGGTTATTGGAGGCTTCACATGGCGATGGAGGATCAACCCTTTTGCAAGTCCAGTCTTTGCAAACGGATTATGCCGTTGATCAGCTTACTGAAGCTCCATCAGATTGGGCCCAAAATTCATTCCAGTTTACTACCGATGCTAATACTAATCGCATCGCGATTCTCTTTTCAGCTTATGCTCCTGGAGTAAACGTCTCTATTCAGCTTGACGGAATTTTAATTGAGCCACAAGAGCAATGTTTTGGGGATATAGATAATGATAGTGTTGGAAATGGTTTGGACCTAGACTCAGATAATGATGGTATTTATGATTCAATTGAGGCAGGTAATGGTGATTTGGATACCAATGGGGATGGAAGAATTGATTCTAATGATACTGGATTTGTTGACACCAACTCAAATGGTGCTCACGATTTAGTTGAATCAAGAACACCCACAGATACTGATAGTGACACTACAATCGATATGTTTGATTTGGACTCAGATAATGATGGTTGTAATGATGTTAAGGAAGCTGGATACACCGATGGAGATGATGATGGACTGCTAGGAGATTCGCCTGTTACTCAGACAAGTTTCGGAACGGTAACAGGAACCATTGATGGATATACTGATCCTGTAGATTTAAATTCAAATGGAACAAAAGATTATCAGGAGGCTACTTATGATATAGGTTGTTACAATAGAGAGGTTGAGTTAGATATTTCCAAAACCTACCAGACCATTGATTTAAATAATGATGGGATTCTTGGACTTAACGATCAGGTTGTATATACTGTGGTAATTACCAACACTGGGGAAATTAGTCTTCCGCTTAAAATGACGGATTTATTGACGAATCAAGATTCTCAGACTATCGATACTCTAGATCTGGAATTTGTAGGACTAAGCACACCAACGATTTACAATATTCCTAAAAACTTTATCAAAAGATCCGCCGGATTTAATTTTAATACCTACGATGATAGTTATTGGCATACACTAGGAAGTGATCTAAGCTCAAGTATTGATTATAATGGTAACCAAAGATTACAACCTGCTGAGGCACTAGTCTATTTTAGTACTGATTCTGGTGCAAGCCTTGCTCAAAGTGCTTTTTCTTCAGAAGGATTACATATCCTGCCTCAAGAGACAAATGATAATATTCAATCATTAAAAACCCAGACAACACCTGGGTTTAGTAGACTTCTTTCTAATAATTATTTTAACCACTTTGTTAGATTCAGAAATGACGATGATTATACCCAGGGTAGTAACGACGAAAAGCAGTGGCTCTATCAAGAGGTTGAGGGTCTTCAGCCCAATACACAATATACTGTTTCGGTATTTGCACGTCCAAATGAGGGAGCCAATTATTTAGGTGATTCGAGATACGATAATGGTTTTCAGTTTGTATTCCACGATGGAGATTCTAATTCAGAGAATTGGGTTGATGATAACAACTCATATATTACTAACTGGAACAATGCTCAGAAATCAACAAGATTTTACTTTGAAAATCAACAGGTTTATCGATTCTCTCACACCTTTACTACTGATGCTAGTGTTAGCACAACAAGAGTGGGAATAGCACCACCATATGGAGTCGCGGCGAATGGAGCCTATTTTTACGGTTTCCAACTTGAGGAGGGCGGATCAATGTCACCAGTTTACACCTACACCTATAATAATACTGTATCAGCAACAACGGTAACCTTTACCGTTGATCCTAGGATAGATTCTCTAGCGCCTGGAGTTGGTGCTACCTATCAAGTAACCCTTACCTTAACTGCCGATATAGTAAATAATCATCAAGTACTTGTAAATACTGTTACCGCCACTGGAGAGTTTGTTACTCCTGGAGGTAATTCTCTTCAGGCTACTTCTACAAGTGATGATCCACTAACGGCACAGCAGGATGACCCAACCATTATTTCTCTTGTGGTAACTCCATCGGTGGAGATTACAAAAACAGCTAGTGTAACGGATGTGGATACTAGTGGTACCACATCGATTGGTGATATAATCACCTATACAATAACGGTATCAAATACCGGTGATACTCCGCTTAACAATATTACCATAACCGATGTTCTCTCGG
>CAJWAA010000017.1 GCA_913020295.1 uncultured Flavobacteriaceae bacterium
CCAATGCATTCATTGATCCCAAATCTTTTTCAATATTTACAATAGAAAAATCATGAGCAGGATATTTCGGTTCCTGAAACTGAATAAAATTTTTAAATATTTTAAAAAGCTTTTCATCTCCATTTGACTTTATCCAATTTAAAATATTTTCAAGCTCTCTTTGATCGTCTTTGGTATAATCCTTCAAATTAGGAGATTCATCAAACAGATCTTCATCCATTGTATTATTAAAAAAAGCCATTATTTTATAATATTCATCGTGTTTTATTGGATCATAAGGATGAGTGTGACACTGAACGCAACTCATAGTGGTACTTTGCCATACATCAAAACTAGTATTCACCCTGTCAATTACAGCGGCAACTCTGAATTCCTCATCATCAGTTCCTCCCTCATCATTATTCATTGTATTACGATGAAAAGCAGTAGCAATTAGCTGATCAACAGTAGGTTGTGGTAATAGATCTCCTGCTAATTGCTCTATAGTAAATTGATCAAATGGAATGTTTTCGTTAAAAGATTTTATAACCCAATCCCTGTACTTCCATATAGTTCTTCCCCTATCTGATTCGTAGCCTTTAGAGTCAGCGTATCTTGCAAGATCTAACCACCAACTGGCCCACTTTTCACCGTAAGCACTATTCGAAAAAAGACTGTCCAGATAATTCTCGTATGTGATCTGACCTTTTACAAAACTTTCAAAGAGATTAGGATCAGGGGGTAAACCTGTGACATCAAATGACAATCTTCTTGCAATGATTTTTTTTTGTGCAGGGGAATTAGGGAGAAGATTCTTTTCCTCCATTCTTGCCGCAATGAAATGATCAATCGGGTTGGTGATAAAGTCTTTTTCATAAAAAATTGAGGTTACTTGTGGTATTTCAATTTTATCGACCGACTGGTAAGCCCAATGTGTCCCCCATTTAGCACCCTGATTAATCCAATCAGTAAGTATTTTGATTTCATCCTCTGACAATGGAGATTTTTGGTAAGGCATTCGCAACTCAGGATCACTGTGATGCAATCGTTTAATCAATTCACTCTTTCGTGCATTTCCTCTTATTATAGCAGGCTTGCCTGAATTAGTAATTGCCATAGCTTCAGATTCAAATAAGACACTAAATCCAGCGTTCCTCTTTACACCACCATGACATGAGATACAGTGTTTGTTTAGTATAGGTTTTACATGGGTAGTGAAATCAATTTCTTCATTGGGTTTTAAAAATAAAAACAAAAAAAAGAATCCCGCAACTATTATCACTGCTCCTAACAGCAGTCTGAAGTCTTTCCTAAAATCAGGGTTCACAATCAACTTATTAATTTTTAAAGCCTATACTAATTTAAAATTAATTCTCAGCACAACTTCCCTTAGTCCACGAATTTATTCCACTTGCCTCGGCGACACAGTCATTAGGGTAAGTATTTTTATCACAACCACAGACAGGCATGTATTCTTTGGTACAAGGTATATTTTTTGGAGTCCCAATACAATTGACCTCCTTGCTTTTCTTTTCGCAAGCATAACAAGCAACCAATAAAGATATTAGCCAAATGCGAGGAAACATTTATATTAATGAAGTTTTTTTAATAGAAAGTTTTTCCAGCGTATTTTTTTATTTTCCCTAGCTTTACTTTGACCAATACCGTGTAGTTGAAGAGCGATATAACCATTTGAAGTTAAGTTGTCATAAACATCACCAATCATGATGCCATTGATCCAAGATTGGATATGATTACCTTTGACTCTGACACGGAAATGATTCCATTCAAGAGGTTTAAAAGCAGACCTAACTTTTTCATTAACTCCTGGGGTTTGGAGAAAACCTCTACCTGCCTCCTCATAGATAGAGCCACTCCAAGACCTTGAAGTTGGATCAATTTCGATCTGGTAACCCCAAAACCTTCCAGCTTCCCATTTTTTATTCATTAATAATTTCTCCCCATTTTCATCAAAACGCCCCCCCCAACGGATGGTTTCCATATCTTTATCGTAAATATTACTTCTTATCTGAACCCCTGAGTTCAGCACAGTATCCAACTTGACCTCAAACTCTAGTTCAAAGTCTTGATATTTTTTTTTTGTGTGTAAAAAAGAATTTGGTAAACCCATTATGGCTTCAGCAACAATGCTTTCGTCCTCTGCATAGAACTTACCTCCACCATAATTTGCCCAACCCTTGAGATCTTTACCGTTAAAAATAATTTCATCTTGATCTTGACATGAAAAAACTAAAAATGTAATCAAAATCAAAAAAAATATATTTTTCATATTTATTGGTTATTTGTACAATTTAAAAATTTTTCAAATAAAAATTCAAATACTTAAGTATTTAGCGCAGTATTAAAAAATTTAGGTTGAGATATTTTTTTTATATTAAAGAAATAAAAAATTAATCCATGAGAAATTTATTGAATTTAATGTTGCTGTTTATTGTATCGCTTGCACAATCACAAAACTGGAGGGTTGTTGAGGGGAAACTTATGAGTGAATGGGCTAAAAACGTTAAACCAGAGAATGTCTGGCAAGAATATCCTCGTCCACAGTTTGAAAGAACTCAATGGAAAAATCTCAATGGACTTTGGGATTATGCTATTTTAAAATCCCATAAAATTCAACCCGAAAAGTTTCAAGGAAAGATTTTGGTTCCTTTTAGTTTTGAATCCGCTTTGTCAGGAGTTGGAAAAAGTATCAATCCAAATGATAAGATGTGGTATAGGAGAAGTTTTATCATACCAAACAACTGGAGTGAAAAAGATGTTGTCATTCATTTTGAAGCAGTAGATTACAAATGTGCTCTCTGGGTAAACGATATTTTGGTGGGAACTCATAAAGGAGGATTTGATCGTTTTTCTTTTAATATTACTCCTTACCTAAAATCTAGTAGAAGTCAAAAGGTTGTTTTGACAGTAGAGGACGCTACCAATTTCAGTTCACAGCCCCGAGGTAAACAACAAATCAATGCCAGTGGTATATATTATACACCAGTAAGTGGAATATGGCAAACAGTTTGGTTGGAAGCAGTGTCGCCCGAAGCCTATTTAAAACAAGTGAAAACAACCACCAATATTGATAAAAGCACTGTGTCCCTTATACCAATGACTAATGTAAGTTTAGTGAATAGATATAAAGTAGCTATTGATGTTTTTTTTGACGAAAAAAAAGTAGCTTCAGGAATTACAAAACCAAACACACCTTTGCATTTAAAAATAGAAAATGCCCAACTATGGTCACCCGACCACCCTCATCTATATGATATAAAAATGAATTTGATCAATCCCTCAGGTAAGGTAATCGATCAAGTAAAGAGTTATTTCGGGATGCGAAAAATAAGTCTGGGAGATCATAAGGGAGTCAAATATCTCTTCCTAAATAATACACCTCTTTTCCAATACGGACCCCTTGACCAAGGCTGGTGGCCTGATGGATTGTTGACCCCTCCCTCTGATAAAGCCATGCGATACGATATTGAAATGACCAAGGCAATGGGCTTTAATATGATACGAAAGCATGTAAAAATCGAACCCGATCGATGGTATTATCATTGCGACCAACTGGGAATTATGGTTTGGCAAGACATGCCCTCCTATAACCGATTGGCATTGAAAACTCCAGTAGAAATGGAAAAAACCAAGAAAAAAGAAAGAATCTACAATTCCCTAGAGAGAGTTAAGAGAGATGGCACAGATCTGAACAGACTCTCAGAGGATTCCGCTCAATTTGAATTCGAACTCAGACGTATGGTAGATATGCATTTTAATGCACCAAGTATCATAATGTGGGTTCCTTTTAATGAAGGCTGGGGGCAATACGATACTTGTAGGATCGCTCATTTTATAAAACAATTAGATCCAGATCGATTGGTCAATCCAACTAGTGGTTGGTCACTAAGACCCTGCGGTGATATTTATGACATTCATACATACGATGTAGACCTGACGGTTCCCCCTACTGCTGTTGACAGGGCAACAGTGGTAGGAGAGTTTGGAGGTATTGGATACCCAATAGAGAAACACCTATGGAATCCCGAAATGCGTAATTGGGGCTATCAGACCTATTACAATGCGCAGGAATTGCTAAAAAACTATATATACAAATTCAATCAAATTGCAGAAATGAAAGAAAGAAATGGACTCTCGGCAGCTGTTTACACACAGACTACTGATGTTGAGGGGGAGATAAATGGTTTAATGACATATGACCGAAAAGTGATCAAAATGCCTGCTGAAAAGCTAAAAGAATTACATGCCAAACTGTATAAAGAGTAATTTCAAATGATGAAAATTAATAAAACAGTTTTTGTAGCACTTTTGCTAAGTTTTGTATTTTGTGAGCAACCTAAAAAACAAGTATTTGTGTTAAATGCCAGTGATTTCCGAACTGAAATAAAAGGAAAAAAAACAGACATATATCTCCTTAAAAGCGATAAAATACAAGTTTACATAACCAATTATGGTGGACGGATAGTAAGTCTTCTGACTCCCGATAACTATGGTGAAATGGGTGATGTAGTATTGGGTTTTAAGAATATAGCAGATTATAAAAAAGCTAAAACACCCTATCACGGTTGTTTGATCGGAAGATATGGAAATCGCATCGCAAAAGGAAAATTTGAATTGGACGGAAAGACCTATGTACTGCCAATAAACAACAATGAAAATCACCTACACGGTGGACCTGATGGATTCCACAATAAAGTGTGGGAAGTTGTTTCCTCCAACCAGAACTCTGTTGTAATGACTTATTTTTCCGAGGATGGTGAGATGGGATACCCAGGAAACTTGAAAGTAAGGGTCACCTATTCAGTCAATGATGACGAATTGAGTATTACCTATCAGGCTTCTACTGACAAAGCTACTCCGGTCAACTTGACAAACCACGCTTTTTTCAATTTAGCTGGACAAGCTAAGGGCAGCATAAACGATCATCTTTTAATGATCAATGCCAGTCACTTTACTCCTGTGGATAAAGGTCTGATCCCTTTGGGAGAGATACGGTCTGTTGAAGGCAGTCCTTTCGACTTTAGAAAGCTCAAGACCATAGGTCAAGATTTAAACAAACAACCTACCGACATTCAACTTACTCGTGGGGGAGGTTATGACCACAATTTTGTTCTCAACAAAGAATCCGAAGGTATGAACTTAGCAGCGAGGGTGGTAGAACCCAAAAGTGGAAGACAACTCGAAATTTTTACCGAAGAACCAGGAATACAATTTTATGGTGGTAACTTTATGGATGGCAGCGATGTTGGAAAATATGGTACAAAATTTGAATATCGTGCTTCTTTTGCTTTAGAGACACAACATTTTCCGGATTCGCCCAACCAGCCTGCTTTTCCTAGTACAATTCTAAACCCTGGAGAAACATATCGGACTAAGAGTATTTACAAATTTTCTACCGCCAAATAAATGATTTGTGGCTAGTGGTCTGTGGACACGAATTAAGACAGCCGCAAGGCAGGGGGAGAAAGTTATTTTAATCAATAAAAATGATTACTCATTGGAAGGTTTACCAATAGTGGCGAGGATGCCGCCATCCACATAGAGTATTTGTCCATTCACAAAATCACTGGCCTTTGAACTGAGAAATACAGCTGCTCCTTGCAATTCATCAGGGTCTCCCCACATTCCAGCAGGAGTTCTGTTGACTATAAATTCATTGAATGGGTGACCCTCTACACGTATGGGTTTAGTTTGCTCGGTCGCAAAATATCCAGGGCCAATACCGTTAACTTGGATATTATATGGCGCCCATTCTACACACATATTTTGAGTCAGCATTTTCAACCCTCCTTTGGCAGCTGCATATGCACCAACAGTATTTCTTGCCAATTCACTCATCATGGAACAAATGTTAATAATTTTACCCGATTTACGTTTTATCATTCCTTTAACCACCGCTTTAGAAACTATAAAAGGACTGACCAAATCAACTTTGATTACCTGTTCAAAATCAGTCACCTCCATTTCTAAGAGTGGCGTACGTTTGATGATCCCGGCATTATTGATCAAAATATCAATGATCCCTACTTCATTCTCAATTCTTGCGATCGCCTTTTGGACTTGATCTTCATTGGTAACATCAAAACGATAACCAAAAGCTTTAATCCCCTCAGATTTGAAAATTGCAACGGCCTTGTCAATTTTTTCATTTGAGCTGTTGCCATTAATGATTAGGATAGCCCCTGCCTGGCCGATCCCTCTGGCCATCGCCATCCCCAGTCCATGTGTAGCTCCAGTAACCAAAGCGACCTTTCCTTTCAAATCAAATAGAGAAGTGCTCATACTTTTATCTTAAGTTGGGAATTGGACAAGCATCCATATCACCATAGTCTAGATTTTCTCCGGCCATTCCCCATATAAAGGTATAATTAGAGGTTCCCGATCCGGCATGAATTGACCATGGGGGTGAAATAACAGCTTGTTCGTTGGCCATCCAAAGATGCCGGGTTTCATCAGTAGCTCCCATAAAATGACATATAGCCTGATCCTCAGGTACCTCAAAGTAGAAATAAACTTCCATTCGACGATCGTGGACATGTGCAGGCATCGTATTCCAAACTGACCCTGACGCCAACTCAGTCATCCCCATTTGCAGCTGACATGTCTGGACTATACTGTTGACTATCAATTTTCTGATAGTTCTGGCATTGGAAGTTTCCGCAGATCCCAATTCGACGATTTCGGCTTGATCTCTACCTACTTTTTGAGAGGGATAATTAAGATGTGCAGGAGCAGAATTGAGGTAAAATTTAGCAGCTGCTTTTGGATCATCACTCGAAAAATGCACTTCTTTGATTCCCCTACCCAGATAGAGTGCTTCTTTATAATCCAAAGAATAAGAAATTCCATCAGCCGATACCGTTCCTTTACCTCCCACGTTAATAATACCCATTTCTCTCCTTTCCAGGAAATATTGTGATTTGAGAGGCTCAAGGGTATCCAAAAAGACACTTCCCGATGTTGGAATTACACCTCCAGCCATATACCGATCGTAGTGGGTATAAACCCATTTAACTAAATCTGTTCCAAATACTTGCTCGATTAAAAATTCATCACGCAAGGCCTGCGTGTTCATTTGATTGGTTTCTCTCTGCCCCACAGCATAGCGTACCTCGTAATTATTATTCATTCTACTGTCTTATTTTTTTTATCAATTTAAGAGTTTCAGCAACTTTCGTTTTGAGTCCTTCAAAATCTTCATTTGCTAAAATCTCCTTGGAGATTAATTTAGAACCCATTCCCACACAAGTTACTCCTGCATCAAACCATCCTCTGAGATTATCTTCCTTTGTACTGACTCCACCGGTAGGCATGATACTTGTCCAGGGTTGTGGTCCTTTAATGGCATTAACAAAACTGGGGCCATAGGTACTTCCCGGAAAGAGTTTTACAATTTCGCCCCCCAACTCTTCGGCTTTTGCAATCTCGGTAAGGGAACCACATCCGGCAGACCATAAAACTTTTCTACGATTACACACCACAGCAATGTCCTCTCTCAATACAGGAGTAACAATAAAATTGGCTCCCAATTGCATATAAAGCGAGGCAGCGGCTGCATCGGTCACAGAGCCTACCCCCATGATCATATCGGGCAATTCAGACAATACATATCGATTGAGCTCATCAAATATTTGATGGGCAAAATCCCCTCTGCTAGTAAATTCTAATAATCTTGCACCCCCTTCGAAACAGGCTTTCAAGGTTTTTTTTGCGATCTCAATGTCGCTGTGATAAAAAAGGGGAACCATTCCGGTCTCGGCCATTTTTGCTGCGACTTCTAAACGAGTAAATTTTGCCATAATTATCTTGCTACACGGCCACTGACGTCACCGCTCATTAATTTTTCTACTTCAGCTACGGTGACCAAATTGGCATCGCCCTTGATGGTATGTTTTAAACAGGAGGCGGCTACAGCAAAGTTCAATGCATTCTGATCATCATCGGGATATTTTAACAAACCATAAATCAATCCCCCCATAAAGGAGTCACCCCCTCCTACTCTGTCCACAATGTGGGAGATTTGGTATTCGGGACTGGTGTAGATGTTTTGTCCATCGTAAAGTATTCCCGCCCATGTATTGTGAGAAGCAGAAATAGATCCTCTAAGTGTGGTGATCACTTTTTTGGATTTGGGAAATTTTTTCATCATTTGCTCACATACCGACTGAAAAGCCTCGGCTTTGACCTGATCCCCTTGTGTGGTGATGTCCAATCCGTCGGGTTTGATCCCAAAGTGTTTTTCGGCATCCTCCTCATTACCAAGAATGATGTCACAATAGGAGGTCAACTCGGTCATGATGGGTTCTGAGGGTTGGCCGTAATTCCAAAGTTTGGCGCGATAATTCAAATCTGTAGATACGGTAATTCCCTTTTCACTGGCGATTTTTACGGCTTCCAAACAAGCATCGGCAGCTCCTTGAGAAATGGCTGGGGTGATTCCCGTCCAGTGGAACCAACTGACTCCCTCGAATACTGCATCCCAATCAATCATTCCGGCAGTGATCTCTGCCATGGCAGAGTGGGCACGGTCATAAACGACTTTACTGCCTCTGCTCACCGCTCCGGTTTCCAAAAAGTAAATCCCCAAACGGTCACCCCCATAGGCTATGTGCTGGGTGCTTACCCCTCTTTTTCGCAGTTCCATCATGGCACAAGTGCCCAAATCGTTTTGAGGCAAACGGGTTACAAATTCAACAGGAACACCATAATTGGCAAGGGATACAGCAACATTGGATTCTCCACCTCCATAAACCACATCAAAGCTGTTGGCCTGTGAGAATCTTAAATAGCCTGGGGGTGAAAGTCTTAGCATGATCTCACCGAAGGTCACTACTTTTTTCATGAAGTTATTTAATATTAATTTGTATAGGATTTTCAATTTTTATTGACAAGTCCTCAAGATAATTTTCCCATGCTTGATGGTCCGAAAATTGTTTACTTTCAGACCAATAAAAGCCTACATAATAAATCAATGAATTATTAAGAACTTTGAGATCTAAAAACACATGGTTTTGATCCTTTATTTGTGGATTATATAGATGTTGGCTTTTGAAATGCTTTTGGGGTGTCAAAATTGCATTACTCAGTATTGTTTCAAAATGATTTTGTTTAAAAATAAGTAGATTATCTCTATCTATAATGGTGCCGTTGTTTTCCTGCAATGAAATTCCAGCAGCAATTTGATCTGTACCCTCAATGGAGACCTCAATTTTCATCAGATTATTTCCATAATCCAAACTAATGGTTTTTTGTTCTTTGATCATTCCTTTAGGCCCTCTCCAATTGGCATAATCCAATTGAAAAAGTGTTCGTAAAGGTCCCGTGCTAAGGGTTTTATGGTTCGTAAAATTTTTTGAAACGAAATATTGATTATCTTCTTCCTTGATGGCCAGACCACCGGCACCCCTGCTAATGCCTACATGATAGTTATCCAACCCTTCTCCATGATCCTCGTGATAACTAATGCCTAGCTCTTCACTTGCTTTGTACCATTTATTGATAACTGGATAATTAACCTTTTTCAACCAGCAATCGATACCACTTGAGATGATTCCTCCAGCTTTTCCCTCTTCTACCAAAGCTTGAGCAGCAGGACCATAAGTTCTAAAAGCAACCCTGTCATTTTCCCAAGTGTAATCGTCAATTCGGGTGGGTACAATTCTGGAATAACAGTATTCTATAGCTTCAGGAAGCTCCAACTGTTCTTTCAAATGATAAATCTTTTCAGATGAAGGAGCCATTTGAGGTTGAAAAATGAGTTGATCCATTTTTCCATCTTGATCTAAATCTATGAGTTGAGTAATCAAGAAAGTGTTTTTGGAAGGGTCATAAACGCCAATATTTTCAATATTAGCGGATAAATTCTCAGGCAAATCTGTTATCGAAATCTCAATGGTTTCATTTTTACGCTCAACACTCAGGTTATTGGTTAAGTGAATCGTTACAGGAGGAGCATTACATGATCCCAAAAGAGAGATTAGCCCTAAAAGTGGAATGGATTTACTAAATTTCATAGTCTTGTTTTAGTGTTTGAATTTTTTTAGACTCCAAATAATTCAGGTAACCACAGGCTTAACTGGGGGATATAAGTCACCAAAAATAATGATAAAATCATAACTAAGAATAGTGGAATCAGAGGTTTAATAACTTTTGTTATGGTGGTTTTTGCAATGCCTACTCCAACAAACAATACGGAGCCTACTGGAGGTGTACAAAGTCCAATACAAAGATTGAGCATCAGAACGATCCCAAAATGTGTTGGATCCATTCCCAAAGCAGTAACAACAGGTAGGAAAATAGGTGTAAAAATCAATACTGCCGGAGTAGCATCCATAAAAACACCCACTGCCAGAAGAATCAAATTGATCATCAAAAGAATTACGATCTTATTGTCACTGATTGACAACAGGGCATTACTGATTTCTTGTGGAATATTCTCATAGGACAATACCCACGACATACACATGGAAGCCCCGATCAGTAGCATTACAATAGCTGTAGTTTCTGAAGATTCCAATATTACTTTAGGAAGATCTTTAAATGTAAGTTCTTTATAATAAAAAGATAACAATACAGTATAAAGCACTGCCACGGCAGAAGCCTCTGTGGCAGTAAAAATACCAGCAATAATTCCACCGATTACGATCACCAATAGAAGTAAGCTGGGAAATGCATCAATAAATTTCACAAAAACATCTTTCAAAGAAGAACGTTTTCCAACAGGATAGTTATTTTTCTTGGCCCAAATCATAGCAACGATCATCATAAACAAACCGGTTAGAATACCGGGAATATAACCGGCCAAGAATAAAGCGGCAATAGAAACTCCACCACTGGCCAAAGAATAAACAATTAAAGTGTTACTGGGAGGGATAACTAAGCCGGTAGTGGACGAGGTAATGTTTACGGCAGCGCCAAACTCCTTGGAGTAACCTTCTTTTTCCATTTCAGGGCCCAAAATGGTTCCCATTGCAGAAGCAGAGGCCATAGCAGATCCGGCAATGGCTCCCATTAACATGGCGGATACAATATTTATCAATGCCAACCCACCCGGTAAAAATCCGACCAAAGTTTTGGCAAAGGAGATCAATCGATCAGCAATACCCCCCTTACTCATTATTTGTCCTGAAAGTATGAAAAAAGGTATGGCTAAAAGTGCAAAACTGTCCAATCCGGTGGCAATCCGTTGTGAGACTGTAGTGGTTGCTGCAGAAAACGGCATGGCTGCCATCAGGGTAAACATTGACGACATAGCAATACACCAAGCTACAGGTACCCCTAAAACTAAAAGAATCAAAAAACTAAAAACTAATATAATAACGGGTAAAAATTCAATCATTGTGCCTGTTTTTTTAAGTCTAAAATTTTATAAAAGATTATTAGCACTCCACTGATAGGAATAACCGAATAAACCAATCCCAAAGGGATTTTTAATGATGGAGAAAGTTGTTCTAATACCAAAGTAATGTATACCAACCTCACCCCTCCTATGAACATGCCTAAAATTGCAAAAGTCAATATGGTAAGATTAATAAAGGTCTGTACTCTTTTGAGGTTTGGGGGACTTAATTTTTCGGAAAAATAGGTTATAGCAACGTGGTTGCCTTTTCCAGCAACGTAGGCAGCACCCAATACACCAACCCATATCATCAGATAACGTGCCAACTCATCTGTAAAAGAACTGGGATTGGCAAGTACATAACGTGAAAAGACTTGCCACAAAACATTGATAACCATCATGGACATAATAACCACAAGTATCTTTTCTAAAATAGAATCTATCTGAGCTCTTAATTTCATTTTACTTGGTATTTTTTATTTTTTCGATAAACGACTTAATCATTGGATCCTGGCCATATTTATCCTCAACAGACTTTGATTTATTTACAAATAAAGATTTGTCTGGATAATTTACTTGAACTCCAGCTGCCTTCACAGCTTCTAAAGACTCTTGCTCTGAGACCATCCAAAGTCTTCTTTGCTCAATAACTGATAGATTCATTGCTTCTTGGATCCACATTTGCTCTTGATTGCTCAATGAATTCCATATATGAGTACTCATTAAGACTACATCAGGTATAACAGTATGCTCGTCAATAGTGTAAAATTTACAAACTTCATAGTGTCTCGAAAGGTAAAAACTAGGAGGATTATTTTCTGCTCCGTCAACAACGCCCTGTTGTAAAGCGGTATAGAGCTCTCCCCAAGAGATAGGTGTAGGTGATCCACCAAGCGACTTTACCATATCAATTGCAGTTTGACTTTCTTGAACTCTAATTTTAAGTCCATCGAGATCCTCTGGTTTATTCAAAGGCTGATCTATAGTATAAAAACTTCTACTTCCTGAATCGTAATATCCTAAACCTTTTAACCAAAACTTTTCAGTGCCGTTGAGTAGCTCTTTTCCTACAGGACCATCTAGGACATCAAAAACATGCTCTTTATCTCTAAATAAGTAAGGAATACCAAATACTTTAATACTAGGAGAAAAATTCTCCAAAACAGCCGCCGAAGTTTTTGTCATATCTAGGCTTCCTATTTGAAGTAATTCAATTAATTGACGTTCAGAGCCTAGTTGTTGACTCGGATAAATTTGAACTTTAAACCTACCACCTGAAATCTCCTCTAATTTTTCTCCAAAGAAAACCATTCCCTGGTGGACTGAATGACTATTACTCAGCCCATGCCCCAAACGTAAAATTTTGGTAGAATTAATTTGATTACAGGATATAAAACTAAAAAACCAAAAAAATCCTAAAAGTAATTTTAAATAAAACATTAGTTTTTGTGATTTATAAATTCTTTCAAATTGTTATAACAAATATTTTCCACCATTTTTCCAAAAAATGGAAGATCATTGGGCAAAAGCCCTTTTTCAATATCATCTCCTATCATATTACACAGCAATCTTCTGAAATACTCATGTCGTGGGAAAGAAAGAAAGCTACGACTATCTGTCAACATCCCTATGAATTTGGATAAAAGTCCCATGTTAGATAAGGTTTTCAACTGTAATTCCATACCATCTTTCTGGTCTAAAAACCACCAAGCAGTTCCCCATTGAATCTCAACTTTATCGTTGTTGAAATTTCCAGGCATAGTCGCAAATACCTCATTCATTGATGGGTTTAAGTTGTAAAGTATAGTATTTGTGAGTTTGTTATTATCATTTAGCATTCCCAGAAGTTTGGAAAGATTTTTGGCTTGAGCAAAATCTCCAATAGAGTCACATCCCACATCGGCTCCTAACTGCCTTTTTAATTTTTGATTGTTCCCTCTCAAGGCCCCCAAATGTAATTGCTGTGTCCACCCAAAGTCGGAATACATTTCAAATAGTTCGTACAATACACATGAATTAAAAAGGCTTGCTTCCTGAACTGTGGGGAGACTACCTGAGAGTCGTTTTTCTAAAACATTGTTAGCTTTGGCATGTGTAAAGTCAATTGCATGAGTAAACTCTAATCCATGATCAGATATTCTACATCCGTTTTGATGAAAATATTTGATCCTGGATTTTAGTGACTCAAACAAACTGTTCAGATCCTTGATTTCAGTATTGGATGAATTGCCCAAGGACTCTATATAATCCAAATATTGTGATTCCTGAATGCCAAAAATTTTATCGGGTCTAAAACCAGGTAAAACCTCAGGGCCTGGTTCTTTACTAACTGCAATTTTTTGATGATAAGAAAGATCGTCAATTGGGTCATCTGTTGTACACAACATTTCAACTTTCATATCATTGAGCAAAACTTTGGGGGTAATATCCAATAATTGCCGATTGGTATCCTCAAAAATTGCACTCGAAGTAGAGGGCTGGAGTATAGTTTTGATCCCGAAGTACCGCTCCAACTCCAAGTGGGTCCAGTGAAAAAGTGGATTCCCAACAGTAAAGGGAACAGTGTAAGCCCAATGATCAAACTTTTCCTTGTTGCTTACATCTTTTCCAGTAATAAATTTTTCAGGGACTCCAAGGCTTCGCATAGCCCTCCATTTATAATGATCCCCATCCAACCAAATTTCATTGATACCCTCAAAGGGCTGATTGGCAGCAATCACATCCGGAGGCAAGTGATTGTGATAGTCTATAATGGGCATAGATACTGCATAATCAAAATAAAGTCTTACTGCAGTTTTATTGTGCAGTAAAAAGTTTTCATTGATGAATGTCTCCGTGTTGTTGAATTCCAAAATTAAATCATTTTATTGATGCCCCATTCGAGTCCTCTTAGCTCTGCCAATCCTCTTAGCCTTCCTATGGCTGAATAACCAGGATTAATTTTCGGTTTTATAAGATCGTCCAGCATTTGATGTCCATGATCTGGGCGCATAGGTATTGAAGCATCTTTTCGATTCTCGTCAGCCCTTCTGCGCTGTTCCTTAATGACTCTTGTAATAATTTCAAACATATCTACATCCCCTGTCAAGTGATCAGCCTCATAAAAATTACCGTATGCATCCCGTTTGGTACTTCTGAGGTGTAAAAAGTGAACACGGTCTGCAAAAGCATCAAAAATTGCAGGGAGATCGTTATCTGCTCTTACCCCCAATGAACCAGTGCAAAAGGTAATCCCGTTGGATATTGGAGTCACCTGATCAAAAATATGTTGATAATCTTCTTTGGTACTCACAATTCTAGGTAAACCCAGGAGGGTAAATGGTGGATCATCAGGATGAATACACATCCTTATACCTAGTTCTTCTGCCAAAGGAATGATCTCTTTTAAAAATTGTACTAAGTGAGAACGCAATTTATCTGAATCGATTCCTTTATATGTATTTAACATGGCCTTAAACTCCTCCATAGAGTATGCCTCCTCTGAGCCAGGTAAACCTTTAAGCATATTGTCAGATATTCGTTTAATTTCTTGGGGGGATAGGCTCTTAAATTGATTTCTCGCTTGTTCAACTTCTTCAGGTGTATAATCTTTTTCTGCCCACTCACGATTAAGAATATAGAGGTCAAAAACCCTTAATTCGGAAGCATTGAATTCCAAGGCCAGTGAGCCATCATCCATAGTCATATCCAGTCGAGTCCTAGTCCAATCAAGTATGGGCATAAAGTTGTAACATACTACGTACACACCGCAAGACGCCAAATTTTTCAAGCTGATCTTGTAGTTTTCGATGAGTTGTTCAAAATCTGCACTTCTAGTTTTTATTTTTTCGTGAACTGGTAGTGACTCTACAACATCCCAATTGAGTCCAGCATTTTCGATTTCATTTTTTCTTTTTTGTATTTCCACTACAGACCAAACATCGCCGTTGGGTATGTGATGGAGGGCATTGACAATACCCGATGCACCTGCTTGCCTCACATCTGAGAGACTAACAGGATCTTTTGGTCCATACCAACGCCAAGTTTGTGTCATTTTCATATAAATAAATTAAACCCCACTGAAGGCACTAAAGCCCCCGTCTATGGGAAGTACAACTCCAGTTATAAATTGAGCGGCATCACTGCACAGGAAATGAATTGCCCCATTAAGCTCTGCGGCTTCTCCAAATCTTTTCATGGGTGTATTCCTGATTATGGTATCCCCCCTTTCAGTGTATGAACCATCTTGATTTAATAGCAATCTTCTGTTTTGATTCCCAACGAAAAATCCTGGTGCAATTGCGTTTACACGAACACCAGGACCAAACTTATGAGCCATTTCCACGGCCATCCAGCGAGTAAAGTTTTCTATTCCTGCTTTTGAGGCAGAATAGCCCACCACACGTGTTATAACCCTATCAACGCTCATGGAGGAGTAATTGATGATGGAACCACTATTTTGATCGGCCATGATCTTACCAAAAACCAAAGAGGGAATAACAGAGCCATTGAGGTTTAACTCAGTGACCTTATTAAAATCATCCAAAGACAAATCAAAAATTGTTTGATCTACTCCGATAGTCGCACCGGGCATATTACCTCCAGCTGCATTTAACAGTATGTCAATTCTTCCCCACTTTTTTAAAATTTCTTTACTAACGTCTTCCATGGATTTTTTGGACAGAACATTCGCAGAAAAGCCAATGGCCATTCCTCCCTCTTTCTCAATCGCATCTACGGTTCGTTGAGCAGATTCTTGAGTAAGGTCAAGAATTACAATCTTTACCCCTGATTGAGATAAACTTTGTGCAATACATCCACCCAGTGCTCCTCCTCCTCCGGTAATGACTGCAACCCTATCGTTTAAATTAAAGTTTGGTTTCATTTATTTTATTAAAGTATGTAATTAGTATCATCCCAGTATACAGTTTCTTTAGTATCCATCGCCCTAATACCCATTTCTACGGCATAAGCTGCTTTGGCTCCAGTAGTTACTCCTGAAAGAGGTGCTTTATTGTTAATTATGGAATCTCTAAAATCTATAAGGGCTTGTTTAGTGGGATCAATGTGTTTGATATCTAAGGGTATCCCTTTGCCTTGTGTCCAATTTGTGGTCGCACCCGATACCCCATCGACATCCCCGTACTCAGGCTTGTACGTTCCCTCCGGGTAAAACCACGCATTATCATAAAAAATAGTCAGAGTACCTTTGTCTCCCATTACCATAATTTTATAGTCGTCCTTAGCATTGGATGTCAAGCAAGTATATGTGGCTTTAACCCCTTCAGGATATTCATAAACTACTTTGGTATTGTCATAAGTTTCCCTTCCGTCTCTCCAGTAATCGATTCCCCCCATACCTATAGCTATTTTTGGGGTGGCTTGAAGAATCCAATTGGCAAAGTCAATTTGGTGAGAACTTAATTCTGCCAAAAGTCCAAAGGAATACTCCCTATACATTCTCCAATTGATTTGACGCTCCAGGGAGGGATCGGGAACAGACCTCCTCCAATTACCGTTTCGATTCCACTGGGCCTCTATGGAAACAATTTTTCCTACTTTACCGTCTGAAATCATATCAACCAATTTAGTGTAAAGCCTTGAACTATGGTACTGATGTCCGGTTTGAAAAATTTTGTTGGAAGTTTTACATTTGTTGACAACGCGAGCAGTAGCATCCGCTCCTTTAGCTAAAGTTTTTTCACAATATACATGTTTGTCGGCATCTAATGCATCTACTGCAATTATATCGTGACTGTTTAATGGGGTAGAAATAATTACTCCATCAATTTTTTTATTATCTAATAGTTTTTGATAATCGTTGTAGGCTTTAGCATTTTTATTGTTTTTGATCAGATCAAATCCTTCCTCTAGTCTGAAGGGTATGGTATCACAAACACCAATTACATTATAACCTTCGAGATTATTGAGCAGTTTAATAATTCCCTTTCCTCTTCCTCCAGTTCCAATTACTCCAATATTTAAAGTATTACTAAGATTCAAATTAGCAATCAAATTAGGCGCTAAAACAGTTCCTAAAAATATTCCACCTGAATTTCGAATAAAATGCTTTCGTTTCATAGAAAACTAGTTATTGTTGATAATTAAATTTATTTCTTCAAGGGATTTTCCCTTGGTTTCGGGCATTATAAAAATAGAAAATACAAGTTGCAAAACCATCATAGCGGCAAAAAATGAGAAAATAGGCCAAGGGTTAGCTTGAAAGATTGCAATAACAGGTGGAGCTAATAATGTAATAATTGCGGCGAATACCCAGTGAACCCCCGCACCAAAAGATTGCCCCTTAGCTCTAATTCTATTTGGAAATATTTCAGAAATAAAAACCCAAATTACTGCACCCTGTCCTACCGCGTGGGAGGCAATAAACGCGAAAATATAAAATGCTATCCATTCTGGGCTGGACTGAAAATAAAAAGACGTAGATACTCCTGTTAAGCTTGTAATATATCCCAATGAACCCAAAATAAGTAGCTGTCTTCTACCTAACCTGTCTATAAGAAGTAAACCCAGAAAAGTAAAAATGATCATAATAACTCCTATCAATACCGAATTAAATAGTGACTCTCTTGTACCAAAACCGGCCATTTCCAAAATTTCAGGTGCATAGTACAGTATAAAATTAATTCCAGAAAGTTGATTAAAGAATGAAATCAAAAAAGCGAGAAATATGATCTTATTATTGGTTTTTTTAATCAATTTTTCATTACTAACATAATCAATATCGGCTGATTTTATTTGATTAAGGACACTTTCAGCTTGTTGGTCGTTATCATATATTTGTCTTAATATTTTAAATGCAGCTTTTTCGTTGTTTTGAAAAAGGATTTGCCATCTTGGAGTGTCAGGTATAAAAAATGTCATAATTAGATATATTAGGGCAGGAAGCGCTTCGATCCCCAACATCCATCTCCAATCAGAGGCTCCTTGAAAACCAGTGAGTAGATAATTCGAAAGAAAAGCTATCAGCATTCCAAAAACTAAACTTAATTGGAACAAAGCTCCAAGAGAACCACGGTTTTTGGAGGTTGAAATCTCAGAAATATATATGGGAGCCGCAATTGAGGAGACCCCTACTGCTAATCCTCCGATAAATCTAAAAAATGAAAAAGTGTAAGGATCCATTGCAAAAGCAGAACCCAGAGCAGAAATTAGAAAAAAAATACCAATCCAACTGAGAGTTTTTTTACGACCCAATTTATTGGAAGGATAAGCCCCAAATAAAGCACCAAGCACAGTCCCCCAAAGTGCCATGGACATGATAAAAAAACCATGAAAAAAAGGATCAGTTGACCATAACTCCTTAATGGGCAAGTTTGCTCCTGAGATAACAACTGTATCAAATCCAAACAGGAAACCCGATAAAGCTGCTACAAGAATCCATTTAAATGACCTAGGCATATTTTTTTAAGTTCGTGTGCGGACACTATAGTTACAAATATAGAGAAACCGATTGAAAATTATACTTCAATAACTTGTTATTATACTTAATAATTGAGTTGTTAATTTTTACTTAGTAGAGAAAATTTAAAAGTTTTGTATCAGTCAGAATTTTAGAGGAGAATATTTTTTTTACAAGTGTTCCTTTTAATTTTCTAAATAACTATAAATAAATAAGTTATACTAACTGTAAGCTGTCTTTTAGTAGGTTACAATTAAGCATTTTTTTTTTTAAACTCAGTTAACAATAAAAAACCTTAAGAATTAGTGTGAGCAATCGTTGATTTTAGCGAAGATAAAAGTGTAAATTAGCCCACCAAAATTTACATATAAATAGTATATTTAAATCAAACTACCATTCATTGATAACTATAAAGGATATTGCTAAAGAGGCTAACGTATCTGCAGGTACCGTAGACAGGGTTTTACACAATCGTGGGGGAGTGTCTTCTTCAACTGAAACGAAGATCAGAAAGATTCTGAAGCAGAAAAAATTCAAAATCAATTTGATTGCCAGTTCTTTAGCTATGAAAAAACATCACAATCTGGCGACCTTGATTCCTCAGTATGATGAACAAAATCTATTTTGGAAGTCACCCTATTCAGGAATTCAAAAAGCAAGTCAAGAGGTAAGTGCCTATGGGATTGAAAATCATGTTTTTGTTTTTGACCAATTTGATCCAAAAAGTTATTTAAAAGCCTTTTCAAAACTAATCAAAACAGAGCCCGATGCCGTGGTAATGGTTCCTTTTTTTTACAAGGAGACTAGCAGAATCATTAAAGAGTTAGATGAGAAAAAAATACCTTATCTATTTTTAAATGCTGATGTAAAAGGTTTTAACAATTTATGTTACATTGGCCAAAAATCATTTGATGCAGGTATTTTATCCGGTAAACTTTCGTATTTGTGTTCTAAAAAAGGTGATGAGTTTTTAATCATCCTGACACGTAAAAATATACACGATTATGAGGCCAACAATCAACGATTTAAAGGTTTTAAAAAATATTTTGAGAAAAATTTTCCCGATGCTCAAATCCATCAATTAAGATTTGATCAGTCAGACGGGTTTAAAAAAGTTGCTAAAAAAATTAATGATTTTCTGATCAAACACCCCCAAGTAAAGGTGGTTATGGTTCCCTCGAGTAGGGTATCCTACATCTGTGAGGCAATTCAAGATGATAAGCTGTTAGGTCTAAACCTAGTTGGTTTTGATACCACACCCCAAAATGTACAGGCACTAAATAAAGGTATAGTTGCTTTTTTGATTTCTCAGAAATCGTTTAATCAAGGGTACAAATCGATCACAACTATTGCAAACTATTTGGTTCACAAGGAGATCCCTACCAACGAAATACCCACACCTTTGGAGATAATTACAAAAGAAAATTACAAATACAGTCACTCTGAGGAACGAAAATACTTCAACGAAAGTTAAAAGACTACCTCATTAACAACATTACCCTCTACATCATGGTGTGTAAATTTAATAGTCGGCTCCTTAGTTGCATTCACAGAGACTGATAGAAAACCTCCTTTGACTCTAAGAAATTGATGTTCGGGTCTGAAATCCTCTTGCTTCCATCCTCCAGCATGAATATCGGCACCAGCTCCGCATCCAAATTCCCAAAGATTGGTGTTTTTTAAATGAGTAACATACTGCCAGTGTCGATCTCCGTTGACAATAAATAGGTTTTTTTGTTTTTTTATAAAATTGAGAATCTCGGCTTGTTCGAAAGAGTAACCTGCATTACTAAGATTATCATTTTTATTTTTTCGGTCAGGGCCCAAAATAGGGGAAGACGTAATCAATACTTTAAAGGTTGCCTCTGAAGCACCAACAGTATCATAAAACCATTGCTTTTGAGCTTTTCCCCAAATGGTTTTGTCCGGTCCATCTTCCAGGTAATTTTGATTCCTATAGTTACGTCCCTCAACGATCCAAATCTGAAGATCTTTTCCCCAACGGATAGTTTTATATCTTTTGGGGTTAGAGGGAAATTGTTCCTCATCAAATATCTGCAAACCTCGTTCAAAAGAAACAGTTCCATAATCCTTTCCTGGATAACTATCATCATATCCCACATCGTGATCATCCTTCATAAAATAGGAAGTATAATTGTTGTAAAATGAACGCTGAAAAGGGAGAGCAAACAAACGATTCCACTTAAAACGCATCAACTCCTCTGTCATGGCATAAGGAAATGGCTTGTCCATGTACTCTATATCTCCAGTATGTACATAAAAATCGGGTTTTAATTTTGACATACTGGGGTATATTTTGTGTCCACTTTGTTTATCGTCACGACGGTTGTAGTCATGACATGACACGACACAAAATTTAACATCTTTAGCGGTTTTTTTATATGCTGGTAAAAGAAATTGTCCGAAAATACTATCGGAGATTTTTCGCCCTTTCTGGGGTCGGGCATAAATTTTTAAACCATACTTCTTTCCAGCTTGTAGACCATTCAGTTTCCATTGATGGGTAAAATCTTTACTCGAATCTACCGCCACCCAATCGGTAACAATAGCGTCCGCTGGATCTTCTTTAAGGAAATAGCGGAGCTGCACCTCTCCGGAAGCCCCCGGGCAATACCCTTCCATATTTTTAAGTGACAATCCCTTGGGAATCTGAGTGTTGTAAATTCCTTCTACGTCTTGGTTTAGAGCCAAAGATTTCATCTTTTCCCTTGAAATCTCAATAAAAGGATGTCCCTTAAAATGGGCAGAATTGTTTTGGGTCAATCGGGTCCACAATACAATAGAATTTTGGTCGGCCCAACCATTTTTTATTCCATTAGCAAAATAAGGCCCTTTATTATTGTTAGGGAATTGACAGGATATAGAAAAAAAGCCTATCCCTAATAAAAAAAGATTTTTAATCATTTTGCACCTGTTTTTTTTTAGGTGAAATCTTGGTTTACTTTCCTCCGTACAATTTGTAAACTTCTGATCCTGCACTCAAAAATGCCCCAACCCCATAGACCTCAGTTTTGTCAGGGAATGCCTCACCTGGTTCAGCACCAATGGGTTGAACATAAGTCAACATCCCATCCTTGTTTACGTGACTCACCATCGCATTCCAAGCTCTTTCTACAGCTGATCCATAAGCTGCCTTATCCAAAATACCTTTGTTGATTCCCCAAGCAAGTCCAAAAGTAAAAAAGGATGAACCACTGGTTTCGGGAGTGGGGTAAAATTTCTGTCCCAAAAGACTCATGGCCCAATGTCCTTGTGGCGTTTGAATTTCTAGTAGTTTCTGGGCCATTTTTTTGTATAATTTAAGGAAATAAGGATAGTCTTTGTCATTGGGACCCAACTCTTGCATAACATTTGCTAAACCGGCAAAAACCCATCCATTTCCCCTACCCCAGAAGATTTTTGTTCCATTATCAAGTTGATCAAAATAAGAACCATCTCTGTAATAAAGGTTTTCTTTTTTATCATATAAATGATTTGTCGTTGCTTTCCACTCATTGACCATGAATTCGATATATTTTCTATCTCTGGTGAGGTTCGAAACCATTACCCAAACAGGGGGTGACATGAACAAAGCATCACACCAATTCCATCTGTCTTGATGAAAAGGAGATTTCCAGTCTAATTTAGATTTTGACGGATGGTAAAGGATAAAATCAAATTGTTTTATGGTAGGCTTTATCATTTCTTCATCCTTGTATTTTCTGTAAAGTTGAAAATAAGTTTGCCCGACCGTGTGATCATCTGCATGATAAACCCTGTTATAATTTCCATTTCTCATGTGAAGTTTCCAATCATGGGACTCACCAATTCCCTTGAGCCACTCATAATATTTGTCACTGTCTGCCATGGCTGCCCATTTTGACATGCCTACATAAAGCGCGCCATTGGTCCAATCTAACAGATGGTGTTTCCCTCTAGATAATCTTTGGTTTTGAGCCCTGTATTTTAAATCATCATGATTTTCTATTTGCCAGTCGGCAACTTTTTCCATGATCTGTTTTACTGCTGCAGGATCGATTTTTTGACCCGTAAGTGTAAAGCCAATTAAAACTGTTAACAGGAAAATTAAATGTTTTTTTGAGTTCATATTTTTAGTATTTATTTATTAATTATAAGTTTTTATTTTATATAGATACAAGCTGCTAGCCGGTGGCCATGGTTTTTCTCTGGGTTTATCACGATTGGTTCCGAGTGTTTCCCATTTGAGGGCGTATCTGTACCCTGGCTCATTGTTTTTTCCTATATCCTTAGCTCCTATAACTTGTAAGCCAGGAAAATCTCCTTCAACCTTTACTGAAGTGTCATTAAATCTCCTTGAAAAAAGTTTTTCGGATTTAAGGACTTTTCCAATAGGATTTAATTCCTCATCCAGTAGAATAGTTCCATCACCATATTTGATATGCCAATATCCAACCTCAAACCTATCATCTGACCTAAGATTAAAACTTTTAATGGTGAATTCATTTTTAATACTTCCATTTCCTGAAAAAGACCACCTATAATCCCAGTCTGTGATCACATTAGACTCCCATTTTTGACCACTTATTTTGGCTATATATAATTGTAGATTTCCTACTTTATCGTATTTATGATAAACAAAAAGAGGTTTTTTATCCCGATCAAAACAAAGTTTTGCCGCAAGATTTATAATCCCTCCTTTCGGAGGAATGGGGTCAACAACTAGTGATTTTTGATCTAATGTTGCAGGAAGAGAAATTGGTTGATCAAAAGCATTGTACCAATTTTTTAGATCAGGACTTTTCATGTGAGACAAGTCATGATTGGTAGAACAATCAGGTGTATCTCTCCATACCCAATAGACATGATACCATCCATCTTCTCGTAACTCAGGTTGAGATTGATAAGCATTCATAAGTCCCTGGCCATCAGTTAAAGGTACGTCTAGCATTCTTGACCATATTTTAGAATCAGTATCATATATGTTGTAAATCTCATTACCATTCCCACTCCCGCCATCTCGATAATGAAAAATTAATTGATTCTCTTTAGTTATCATAAACTTCGGATAGGTGGCTCTTAATTCATTGGGGCCCACCATCGGAAAATATTGTTTTAGTGTGGTAATATCATTTGGCTTTTGACTTCTAAAATATGTGAGAGAATCAACATGCATGTTGCCGGAAAGATGAATATAGCCTTCGCTATCCACATTCATAGTTATAGAATTATGAGAATCCCATCCTACTTCTGTAGCAGAAAAACGTTTTGATTTTTCTTTGTCATTTTTATTCCTTGGTGGTGCTGGCATTTGGAATAATGAAAAGTTGGTTTCATCAATATTTCTCTGTCCTACAATCATATTTCTGTTTGCATTATAATAGGCGATATATTGTCTATCGAGATTAGTGAATAGGCAAAAACCAACCCTGTGACCAGCCCAAACTGAGTCGATCTCAATTATTTGCTCGACAGATTCTATATTATGAGATTCATCAATGATCAATCCTTTTTTTGAATTCTGATTACAATTGATCAAAAAAAAGAAAATGGATACCCCCAAAAGAAGTAAGCTTAAATTTTTCAAAACATCCCGTTTTCGATTGGAATACCTCATAGTGATTTCAATTTCTAATTAAGTTCCAGACCTGATTTATTGTTTTTAAAATAATATTTAAAAATTTTGTTTTTATAGCTAAAACCGATGCTCAGGCTACCCTCTTTGTTTATTTCTATTTTTTTAGAAGCAATAATATCTCCAACTTGATTTTCATTGTCAACGGGCAAAATCAAATTCCCAATGATCGTTTTATTTCCTGTTGCCTTAAAGTTTAAATCAAAATAAGGTATCCAACTGAAAGATTGAGTAGCATTTACCATTTGGGAGGGGTGCCGGCCTTGGATGATGGTAAAGTCTTTTTCAGTTAAGGGAATTAAGGCCATCGTTCCCTCTTTTCCTTTTAGTAATACATAATCCTCAAGAATTTTTAAATCTACTCCAGGGTGAAAGCGCAATTGAATTGCTGCATTATTATTCGTATGTATTTCATCTAAAACAAGGGTAATTTCAGGCTTTTCAAGAAGAACATTTCTTCTCCATTTTTTTAGTTTTTTTTTGGGGTAGGCATTGGTGGGATCCATCAATACATAGTCTCTTTGAGCAGTCGTTCTAAAATCAAGCACTGTTCCTCCAACACTGAAGTCATAGGGTTTTTTGTAATATTTACCCGAAATTTGTGTTTCGCCGTCAACCAAGATTGTATTATGTCCTTCACTGTTTGCCTCGGGATAATCAAAGCGGTCTTGATCAAAATATTTTTCGTCATATCCACTTTTTCCCAAATCTCTGATATAATATTCCTTGTTCCAGTAAACTACAAAATGACCGATATCTAGATGGCCATGGTGAGGATCATCATTTTTTCCTGCTTTACCGGCCACTACAACCTTGTCAGTACTCGAAAAATCAGTTCGCATTACCCACCAATCAATGGTTTTGAAATGAATAGAAGGTTGGCTAGGCGGTAGTGCAGTAAATTTGGGTCGGGGCCAAATGATATCAAAAATATCATCTGCCCCCTTATTAATGAATTTGCGATACCAAGCAGCATTAGGATTTAGGGTTTCTGTAGCCAACTTGTTGATCAAATGGGTACTTCCTACCCATCCATTACCACCTGAATCCTCGAAATTAAGAGATTTGTCACCTGGTAGAGAAATATATAAAGGAAAGGTTACCGGGTTGTTTGACAGTCGCTTATTTTTAAAAAGGTTAAATTTATTATTGGTCAGACGCTTTAACGCATCTGCAAAAAATGAGGAGGTATGAACCCCATAATTCCAATAAGACCCACCTTCCTGCCAGCCACCATTGAGACCCAATTCATTGAACATACTATTGATCCTGTTGTAGGATTCCGCAACTACATCGGTAAGTTGAGGATGTTCTTTCAATAAGGTTAGACCTGCCAAGCCAACACCTGAATTACAAACTCCACACCAATTACAACGATAAGCGGTTGCCCACCAATGAAATTCATAATCTCCTCTAACTCGTGTGATTACTTTCTCCAACAATGCTCCCCTGATTCGGTCTCTTTGTGCTTGAGTCAATGCTGGATACAACCAATCATATACGGCAGCCATCATTCGACCTGAATCTCCATTAAAATGGTCAAAATTAAAATTAACCTGATCATCTGGAACGTTCCAGGGCATGATTCGGGAATAAATGATGGGAAATTCATGAGCACGCTGGGTCCAAGTTGTCAAATCACAAAAGGCATCTGCAAATTCAAATGCTTTTTGAGCATAGTTCACATCACCTGTCATTTGATAAAGAAAAGCAAGGTAAAAAGCATTGTTCCTATTATTATTGTAATAATCTGAGTATTTACTGCTTCTATCCTGATCAGACCAATCTGCCCTTGTATTCTTGCCCTGTATTGGTATGTTTTTATCTACTGGCATGGCCATCCAAACTTTTGCTCTAGCTTTGAGCTTTCTAAAAATATCATTACTTTCCTGATCGGTTTTTATTCTGTCAAGGAGTTCCTTTTTCTCATTATTATTAAAATAAAGGTATGGATGTTCCAACTCAGATATTTCGATAGCTTTGTCTATATCAGATTTTTTCAGCTGAGCACTGCACTCCTTCCCGTTAACAAGATATAGAGCTAAAAAAAGCAGGTAAGAAAATATTTTTGAGCTACAATACATTTTTAAAAATTATTCATAACCTAAAAGTAGATTAATATCCTTCTCTCCAATTTTTTTGACCTTTCAGTCTAATTTTTATATCAATTTTACCTCTAGTCACAAGAGAGGATGGAATATTTAATTCTAATCTCTTAAGACCCTCTATTCTTCTGTCTAATTCAAGAGGTGGCGGATCTAGTGATACAATGTTCATCTTGATATCTGGGTGACTTAAATTTTCAACAAAAAGTTTTTTAACAGGAGTCACTGAGGAATATTCAGGTTTACTTATTGTAGCTCCATTTTTGGTAATATCAATATCAAATGTTGTAATCAATTGCCAAGTAATAGTCTCTGTAGATTCATTAATTTCAATAGAATCATCAATTATCAATGAAGTGTTACTTTCTTTTGTAAACTTTCTTATGGAGGTTTTTAAAAATCCTTCAAAAACAGGAGTTAAATCAAAGGTTACCTCTGGTATATCACCTTGCTTAAAATCTACTATTGTAGCTTTACCATCAACCTTATGCAGCTGATTATTTATTGTAATTGTACTGTGGCCAAAATTTCCTTTATTTAATAAAGTCCATCTTTGACTATCCTGTGCTTTATTCCAAAGATCAAATCCTGTTTTTTCTAAATCGTGATAAGCTTGATTACCGGGGTCAGTTACCCATCTCTCACCATTAATTTCGAAAATAAATGAACCAGCATCCATGTTTCCATGATTCACAGTACCACTTCCACCCTTGCATCCAAGATAGTAGGTATAAGGATCATTGGAGCCGCCAGTAAAAACAGCTATTGGATTTGTTCCTCCACCCTTCCATGAGGTTGGTAATTCTGATTCTTTTTGCTTCTGATATTGGGAAACCCAGACAAGTCCAGCTCCATTTAACCTTCTTAATCTACCAATTTTTTGTGGTCCTAATTGCATTGTGTTTTTTTTCATTTTATAGCTACTCGGAGGATTTAAAAATCTGCTTCTCTCAAAAAATAGCTCATCTCCAGTTTTAGAAGCAAACCAAGCAAGAGTTACATCAGGATTACTATTTCTTTTATCTCCACAATCAGCATAATTATAATACCAACCCGAGGGCGCATTCATTAGCAATCTAAAGTAAGCGCTATCCTTAAAGCCTGGATAATCCCCCAAACCAAAATCAGTACCGAAGGCACTTTCAAGCATTGCATTTGTTACAACCGAAAAAGAAGTGCCATACCCCCAGTAGGTAGATCCCTCAGGGTAAACTCCATCTGGTTTGTACTCATCCAAAGCATGTGGTAAACCATCCAAAGATCTTTTAATGGTTTTTGCAGCAAGCTCAGGATTAATCTCAGCAATAGCTATTGATCCAGCGATCATTCCACCATTACAAACTTGGTTCCAGTTATTATTACTTTTGATCCACCAATTATTTGACCTTTTATCCGTCTCATAGCTAGGCATAATTCCTTTATCAATTATAGCTTGAATAGTCTTATCAATTGTCGTTTGTGGTAAGTCGCCAGCTGTCCAGTCCAAAGCAAATGATAGTGCCATTGTCATTTCACCAACGTCTAAATAATGAGAAGGGTTCCAATCTGAAAAATTACAAACAGCTAAAACTTCATTATTTAATCTTTCAAGGATTTTTGGATCTTTTTCAATGTGATATACCATACCAAGCATATTAACTCTATAGAGCATCTCGCGAGAAATATGCAATAGGCGCCTGCCAATTTTAACTCTTTCAAGATATGGTTCATCCATAACTTTCATTGCGTTTGATTTAATCGCAGAGTAAAAATTCATTACTACTGGATCTGTATTAAGCTTTTGACGAAGAACCTTATCAATTTCAGAATTTAAAACAAGCCTTGGTTTATCTTTTCTCAAATTTTTAGCCAAAAAATCTGAATTAAATGGATTATTTAATTCATATGAAGAATTATTATTTTTATCTGATAAATCTTTTTTACAAGAATAAATAAATAATGAAATTCCAAAAATTATATAAATCTGTATTTTTTTCATATTTATGTTTTTAACATTTTAGGTGTTAATCTAAAAATCTTAATATGTAAGCATATTGAGATCGTTTTTATCAATTAAAATAATAATTTTCTATTAATTAAAAAAGCATATAGTGCTATAAATGAGTGTTTTAAGAAAAAACAAAGCCATCATTGAGATGGCTTTGTTAATTTAGAAATCAGAACAATATTATTACCAACCTGGGTTTTGTTCTAAGTTCGGATTTTGTGAGAGAACATCCAATGGAAGTGGCCAGTAGTAGTGCTTACTCTCATCAAATGAAGGATTTTCAAAATCAGTCCCCTTATAAACTTCAAGGTATTCAACTCCATCAACAACTCCAGTTTTAACGGTAGTTTTACCATCAGGATCAACTATAGCTTTTGTAGCAGCATCCCAACGCATACCGTAATCTTTATTCTCAAGTTTTTTACCTTGTTTCCACCTTCTTAGATCGTCATATCTAAATCCTTCAAGGAATAACTCAACTCTTCTTTCTCTCCTAATTTCAACCAATGCAGCAGATATTCCATCCGCAGCGTAACGTGGATCCATTGGAGGATCGCTAACTAGATGAACCATTCCATCTCTATCTCTAAGCTTATTGATACTGATATCCAGATCGGCCTGAGAAATTGTTCCTCCACCTAATTCAGCTTTTGCTTCAGCATAATTCAGAAGTGCCTCGGCATATCGTAAGCTAATTCCTGGCGTAATTGATGAGTTATATGAAGCATGAGCGGAACTAACATTGTAAACCTTTATGATATGATAACCAGTATAGGTTTTTAGTCCACCTGGCATACCCTGGATTCTTGGATATGTATTAGCACCATAATCATGATTTCCATATCTGTAAATCGGCTGATCATCAGGGTGTAAAATGGTTTGTCTCAATCTTGGATCTCTGTTGGCAAATATGTCAGCATAATTTACGTCTCCTTGATAAAGTGGGGAGAGTGATATTGGAAGACCATCAGAACAAAGATAATCCTCAACCATGTTCTTGGTGGCACCACCATTGTAACCTCTGTTGTAGGACTGAACGTGATTTGTTCTGGTCCCTCTCTCATACCTTTGGAAGAAAATAACTTCTGAATTACCATCCAAACCTTCTTGGCTGTGTAATTCATTGTAAGTTCGACCAGGAGCTCCTTTGTGTAGACTGTGTTTACCACTATCAATAAGCGCTTTTGCAGCATCAGCAGCAGCTTGAAGCCATTTTGTCTCATCACCAAGGTTATGGTATTTTCTCCATGTTCCCTCTAACAAACATATTCTAGATTGAATAAGAAGAGCTGCTGATCTACCTAATTTATTTTGGTTACCATGATCTTTTATGTTAGCAACTGCAAAATTGAGATCATCAAAAACATTGTTCATTACAACATCTCGAGAATCTCTTGATCCATAAAGAATATCCTCATTTTCAAGGGTAACTTCACTATCAACCCACTGCACTGATCCAAAATTTTTGATCTTGTCAGCATAGAACATTGCCCTAAAAAGCCTGGCTTCAGCCTTATAATGGTTTTTAACTGCATCTGAAACAGCAGCATTATCATAATTAGCTAGACCTATATTTACAGCTCTAATTAATTCAAAACCTTTATATCCATACCATCCAGCGGGTGCATTTGCATTTTTACTAGATGGGGCATTAAATACCCCAGATCTAATACGCTGATATGTACTATGTCTTCCGTGTCTGGGAGCAGTATTGTCAGACATACCATCAAGGTGTAGATATGAAATTCTATGACTATCAAAACCATCATCATGCCCCATCAAGATTGGGTAAGTCTTGTCATCTTTTGTCAAATTATAGAATGTATGGTTAAAAACCATTAGGTCATTCTCTGTATTCCAGAAAGACGAATCACTAATCTGATCTAGTGGTTGTCTCTCTAAAAAGTCATCATTGAGTTCACAACCATATATTATGAAAAGAACTGCAAATATTTTGAATACTTTTTTTGTAAAATTTTTCATTTTTAAAAATTATTAAAATTATAATCCAATTTTCAATCCAAACGCATGCGTTCTATTCTTGTAATATTCCTGTGTTAGGGTTGGTCTAACCTCTGGATCTAGAGGAGCTCTCATATTGGTAGCTTCCCATAAATTCTGTCCTGAGTAATACAAGTTGAGGGATTGAAGACCAATTTGATCAACAATTTCAGATGGTACTCTGTAATTCAAAGTTAATTGCTTTAATCGGATATATGCCGCGTCTTGCAAGTATCTATCATTAACATGGTAATTCTTCTTATCGTTGTAACCAATGTGTGGTGCAGGGAAATAAGCATCAGGATTTTCTGGAGTCCAAGAATCAGTAATATAGTACCACTCTGCATTCCCGGCATTCCAAGGCCAAAAGGCTCTCCAGTTACCCGTCGGTGGGAAGTAATCACCCTTCAAAATTCCTTGGAAGAATGTATTTAGGGTCCAGTTCTTGTATCTAAGATCAAGATTTAAACCAAATCTGTAACGCATAGACTCGTTACCAATAACTGCTCTATCTCCTGGATTATCCAAAGTTTGATTTCCAGGGTCAACTTTTCCATCACCGGTAATGTCAAGGAAATTAACATCTCCTGCTCCCCAGTTATTTCCTAAGTCAGATAAATCATTTGCTGTAGCTTCAGCATCAGTTTGAAACAAACCACCTGTTCTGTAACCCCAAATTTCTCCAATTTGTTGACCAACATAATATTCATTTAGTGATCCAGTAGGGTTGTCATACTTTGTAATTTCAGCCTGGCTATCAGAAAGTGCAAGTGTTATACCATAATACCAATCTTGGTTAAGTTGGTTTTTCCATGTGGCGGAAAGCTCCCACCCAGTAGTTTTAAGATCAGCTGCATTGGTTTTTGGAGCTGAGGTTCCCAATATATCGGGTTGCTCAACCATCATTAACATGTCTTTTGTTTCCCGGGTGAAAACATCAAAACTTACATCCAATCTATTATCTAATGCAGTAAAATCAATACCAAAGTTAGTAGAGGCAACTGTCTCCCAAGTTAAATCAGCACTTACAAGGCCAGCAGGAGAAACATAAGGTGCTCTGGAACCAGATCCAATTAAGTAGTTAGATGTTCCTGAACCCATAGTTGGAATGTAAGGGTAATAATCACTACCAAGTAACTGATTACCCAATTCCCCATACGAACCTCTTATTTTTAAGTTATTAAGCCATGATAGTCCCATATCTGCGATAAAGGGCTCCTCGGAGATTTTCCAACCTGCTGAGAAAGATGGGAAGAAGTCAAATCTATCATCAGTTGGGAATCTAGAACTTGCATCGTAACGTCCATTCAATTCAATTAGATACTTATCGTTAAATATATAATTTAACCTGTAAAATATACCTCTGAGTGAAACATGAGAAGCTCCACTATATGCCTCTTGAGCTCCCACAGTTGCATTGATGTTTGTAACAGCAGGTGTAATTAAACTATATGCTTTTCCCCTCAGATTATGTCTTTGACCAAGTTCCTGGTTAAATCCAACAATTGCATTTATATAATGTGGAGAACCCTCGGGTTCAAATGTATAATCTGCAAATGCATTAAAAACATAATAGAATCTTTTTTCATATCTACTTTGCAAGTAATCTGTCGCTGAAAATCCTTCTACATATTGGATGTTAGAGAGGTCGACACTACTTCCTCCATTGATGGCTGAAATTTTTGTTCTTTGGTCCTCTGTGTAGATATATGTATAGTTGGGAGAAAATTCAGCCCTTACTTTAAGGTTATCCATTGGTTTCAAAGTAATACCTTGGGTTAGAAGAACATCCACTTCACTCATTAAATCTCTACCTCCTTGCTCATAATAAGGAATTGGATTCACTTGAGAAAATGGCTTACCAATATGTTCCTCATACTGAGCTCTATCACCTGGGGTTAAATAGTAGGGTAAATCTGGAAAATGAGTTGCTCTGCCACCCATTCTAATAAATGAATTAATGTTAACATCCCAGTTATAGAAGTGGGGTTCATCATTTTCAGAAATTGTAACAAGAGCTTTTGTATCCATTTCTAGCCAATCAGTAATCTGATAATTTACCTTTGCTAGAACATTGTAACGATCAAAATCAATATTGTGATCATCATCATTTAACCACCCTTTTTTCTCTAGCATACCTAAAGAGACATAGTAGTTAGATTTTTCAGTAGCACCTGATACACTCAAATTATGTCTTTGCTGTGGAGTCCAGTCCTTCAGGTACATTTCCATAAAGTCATTGTATCCGACATATCTTAAAACTGTTCCATCTCTATACCAAGCATTTTCAGGAGTTGGATTTTGACTGTAAATCTGAGCCGCAGCCATATAATCATCATCATAAGAGGGCGCACCATTAGTTCTGATATTTGCAATATTTCTAGCCTTTGCATACTCGTAAGGATCATCGATCGGATCCATCCGCATGATGGGTTTACCCCAAGCAAATTCAGTACTAAAATTAACTGTTGCTTTACCGGTTTTCCCTTTTTTAGTCGTAATAAGAATAACACCAAAGGCAGCACGAGCACCATAAATAGCTGCAGAAGAGGCATCTTTTAATACACTAATGCTTTCAATATCATTTGGATTTAGACTTGCTATATCCATGGGTACGTTATCCACTAAGATAAGAGGTGTACCTCCGTTAATGGACTCAAATCCTCTAATGTTAAATTCAGGGGCTGTAGTTGGATCACCATTTCTGATGTCAATATTCAAGTTTGGAATCACACCTTGCAATCCCTCACCGACATTAACAATAGGTCTGTCGTCAAGAACCTCACCACTAACAGCAGCTACAGCACCTGTTAAATTCACCTTCTTTTGTGTACCATAACCAGTAACTACTACCTCCTCAAGCTCGTTATCAGCTTCAAGCATAGTAGTAATTTGCGATTGATTCGCAGTGATGGTAATGAACTGAGTTTTAAAACCGACATAAGAAAGTTCTAAAACATCTCCCTCATTAGCTTGAATAGTAAAGTTTCCATCAAAATCTGATGTAACTCCATTATCCGTTCCCTGAACAATGATCGTTGCTCCAGGAAGTGGACCATCGGGATCAGATACCGTTCCATTAACGGTTTGCTGTCCCATTACATTAAACCCGACAAAAAAGAAAACCAAAAGAAGACTTTTTTTAAAAAGCCTACAATTGGGAATTTTGTCAAGTAAATTTTTTAAATGAATCATAAAAAAATTAGTTAAGATATTAGTTAAATTGTTTAAATCCAGCAAATAAATTCATGTTTAAATCCGAAAATATTTACTGTAATAATGTTTGATTTTGTATGCTAAAACTACGTGTGCGCACACATTAATTGCAAGTTATGAATAATGTTAAAAAAAAATAAGTTTTTTAACTTTTTTTTTTTAATTCATGGTTTATTAATTAATAAACTACATTCAGTTCTATGTAATGTTTATCTTTTTAAAATGAATATTCTTATAATACCAGACTCTTACAAAGGTTGTATGTCCTCACAGGAGGTGGGAATTGTGATGAAAAGTGCAGTTAAAAAAGTCTTTACTGCTGTAAATTGCAAGCTATTGCCATTCTCTGATGGTGGTGAGGGAGCATTAAAGGTATTAGAGAAAAATATTGATGGAGAGTTAATAAGTTGCATGGTTACTGATGCTTTATTCAGACCTATTGAAGCTAATTATTTTTGTTTTAAAGATCTAACTAGTGCCTGGATAGAATTATCTCAAACAGCAGGTTTGAATCAGCTAGATTGCCAAGAGTACAACCCACTTATCACTTCTACGTGGGGAACTGGCAAAATGATTTATGAAGCACTAAATAAGGGATGTAATAAAATCTATTTAGGGTTAGGTGGTAGTGCCACTCATGATTTTGGGACAGGAATAATTAGAGCTTTAAATGGCCGGTTTTTCGATAAAAAAAATAATAAATTAATCAGTGGTGGGGGTGCTATTTCACAATTAAATCGAATTGATTTATCTCAAATAGATCCGAGAGTTAATAATTTAAAATTTATAGTTGCCTGTGATGTAAAAAATCCTTTATTAGGTAAAGATGGGGCTGCAATTACTTACGCCAAACAAAAGGGAGCAAATTCTCAAATGATTGATCAACTCGAACTTGCAGGTAAACAATTTACAAAAGTGATATTGAATCAATTTGGAATCAATGTGGGATCAAAAATGGGCGGTGGTGCAGCTGGAGGGGTAGGTGCAGGACTTTATGGACTTTTGAATGCTGAGCTTAGAAATGGTTTTGATTTGTTAGCAGATTTTACAGGATTAAGAGAGCAAATTAATGAAATGGATTTAGTGATTACAGGAGAAGGATATTTTGATAATCAAAGCTTGAATGGAAAATTACCGTTTAAGGTTGCTCAATTAACGAAACCTAAGAAAATTCCAACTTTAATTGTGGCAGGTCAAACGTCCATAAATAATATACCCGATATGCCACATGTTAAAATTTACAACACAAAACCTGAAAAATTGACTCTAGAAAAGGCACTAAAAAATGCACCTCAAAATCTGGAGACAAAACTTTACGAAATTCTCAAGCAGTTTAACACAAAAAAAATTTAGATGTGATTTTTTCTATTTTAAGTATTTTTTTGACAATAATTTGGATCATTATTGGAACTTCCTACAAAAAGTTCCACCCTTTTTTAGTTCTTTTAGTTGCTCCATTCCTATTGGCAATACTATTAAATATACCGCTTATGGATGCTTTGGAGCAAATCAAAGAAGGCTTCGGTAAAATCATTCAAAACATTGGACTATTAATTTTGTTTGGGACCATTATTGGAATTGTTCTAGGCGAATCAAAAGCAACACTCTCTATTGCAAACTGGATTCTTAAGCGTCTAAAAAGACTCCCATTGGCTTATTCAATTAGTTTTATTGGTTATTTAGTTTCTATTCCTGTTTTTTGTGATGCAGCCTTTGTAATCTTGTCTCAACTCAATAAAACATTATCGCAACAAACGAAAACTCCATTGGCAGGTCTAGCAGTAGCTCTCTCTACAGGACTTTTCGCTCCTCACGTTCTTATTCCACCTACACCTGGACCTCTTGCTGCTGCTGCAAATTTAAATCTTGACAATATAATATTATTAATTGTTTCAGGTGGAGCATTGGCTTTTATACTAATTTTGGTAGGTGGAGCTTATGGAAATTATCTTATCAATAAAAATCCTAAAAAAACGATTAAGACGGAATTAAAGAATAAAACTAAACAACAAATAATTCAAAACCTACCAAATTTTAAAGTATCGATCATTCCAATCATATTCCCTATTTTTTTAATGTGTTTGGGAGGACTTTTGACTTTTCTGCAAAAGGATTTTACAGGAATCTCTATCATCCGTTTTCTATCTAGTCCATCAATTGCTTTATTAATAGGGATGATTTTATCTTTTAGACTATTTGGTATGAGTAAATTAAGTTTGATATCTAATGCTGTTACTAAAGGAATTGAAAAGTCAGCACCGATATTAATCATTACTGGATTGGGAGGTGCTTTAGGAAGTGTCATTCAAAATATCCCACTTCAAGATTATGCGGCCAATATTACATCATATGAATCACTTGGAATTTTAATACCTTTTGCCATGGCAGCATTACTTAAAACAGCTCAAGGTTCATCCACTGTTGCAATTATAACAGCTTCTTCTATTATTTTTCCTGTAATGCCTATGTTAGGTTTAGAAGGAGAAATAGGAAAGATTTGGGCAATTTTGGCAATAGGAGTCGGCTCTATGACAGTCTCTCACGCCAATGACTCTTATTTTTGGATTGTATCACAAATGAGTGATATGGATATAAAAACAGCCTATAAAACTCATACTCTTGGGACCTTATATCAGGGAACTGTTGGCCTGGTAATTGTATTTATTGGTTATTCAATTTGGAAATTCATTTGATTGAATTCATATTTAATACAGTGCTTTTTTTGTAGTTTAGATTAGTGATATAAATAAAGGTTTTATATGATAACAATTAAAGACGACTTTGGAAAAAAATACGTTATTAAAGACCTAAAAAAATTCAAAAAACACCTTTTAGATTTCCATTCCAAAAACGGAAAGGGAGATAATAGTATTCATGAAGAAAATGGATACTGGTTTAAGGTTACGGATAGATTTTATAAAAAGGTAATGTCAATATCAGAATAATTTTAAACGGTTTATCTCATTATGTTTTTGACAAAGTCATTAAAAATCTATCTATTATTTTAAAAAACAAAATTCATAATTTAACAAATCATGTTATATAAAATGAACATAAGGATGGATCATTTCAAATTGCTAAAACTGATCATTGGCATCATATTAATCTTTCATTTTTTTGGATGCAGTCCGGATAATACATCAAACGATAATAGAATTAATACTGAAAATTATTCTGCAGGTTCAGGAGATAACTCAGAAACTAAAGAAACAAAAGAAACAAATCACCCTTTTTTAATTGTCACAAAAGATATGTTTTCGACACTCAGGGAAAAATCCAATAAAGAGCCCTGGAGATCAATGAAAGAGGACGCTATTACAAGAGCTTCAAAAGCCCCAGAGAGTAATCACTACGGTACACTTCAAAAATATGTTGGTGCTGCTGCTTTAGCTTACATTTTGGATGAAGCAAAAAGTGAAGAATATGCAAATAAAGTTAGAGATGTCATATTAAATAGATTTTCAACTCTAGACATTAAAGAGTCTTCTAGTTGGAGTAATGTGGTACCTAATATGGGGGCTTTTTTCTGTGCAATTCTTGCTTTGGACATTGTCTACGATGCCCTGACTTTGGAAGATATCAAAAAATGTGAAGCATTGATTTCTGACAGAATTTCTAGGGTAAACCGATCCGGTTCATGGAAAACAGCTCGCTATGGCACCCATGGAACCTGGGACATCTACAAAGGGGATCGTGTTGATCAGGATGACAGTTACTATTATGCGCTAATTAATCAAATTACCCCTGATGGAGTGAGTCCAGTTACAAATACATATGCTTGGTCAAGGGTTGGCGGAGGAGATAGTAGGATTTCAAAATCTGGTTATATGGATGTACTTGAATTTACTGGAATCGATAGAAGGTATTACAATAATGAAAGAATTCAAAAATTTATGCAATGGCAATTTGGTTCTAGTATTAATCCCTCAAAAGAGTTAGCAATATTTGGTGATATGCTACCCACCGAAACAATCGGTAATTCAATGTTGTATCGAAGGGTTGTAAATTTTGATGATGAAGCTGCAGGTTATGCCGCATGGTTTCTTGAAGGAATTCCCTCCATTGGGCATATACTTACTTATATTTTACCCAAAAAAGAGCTTCCTCCAGCTTTATTGCCATCAAGTAAAATCTATGAAAATGGAGGTGCTTTTTTTAGAGATAAAGAAGACAATCCTTTTGGATTACACGGAGTTTTATACAATATTAAGTCTCAAAATGAGTGGCATACCCACAATGAAGTCAATGGACTTTCTCTATCCGGATTGGGTAACCGTCTATTAGTCAATGGAGGAAGGTTGGGTCCCCCCACCAGAGAAGCCAAACTCAACAATACTTTGACCATCAATGGAGAAAACCACAATGGATTTACTGGAGCAGGAATTGTAGAAGGGTTTACAGCTGATGGCTTGGATTATGCCAAAGGAGATGATGGTGATGCCATTCGTTTCAAAGACCATTCCAGAAATATGATTATGGTTCAAACCACTAACGATGCGAATGGATATTTTATTATATATGATGAGGTTGATGCAGATCCTAGTGACAAGGTCAAAAACTACCTGCACCCTGCAAGTCAAAATAATATCATCACTAATGAGGATCTACGGGAATATACCGCCCCGATTGATCATTATCCCTCCATACCAGCAGGAATGGTTACTTTTTACTTTGTCTCAACTCCAGAAGCTGTAAATATCGAAAGATCTCAATCTGCTGTTCCAGACCGTTATCCAGGATATCCAGATCACAATCGCTTGGAGTCGATATATTCTGTCAATGATGAGGGTAAAAAATTTTTAACCACTCTTATTTTTCCCCATAATCATTTGGTAGCTAAACCAACATTTCAAAAATTTTCATCCGAAGATTTTGATGGAATCAAATTCAGTCAGGGTAATGTGACTGACTTCCTTATTACTTCTGAAAACAGTCCAGTAAATTTTGATGAATCATCTTTTACTGGCAACCTATGTTGGGTAAGAAAAAAAAGCAATACCCTCACTTCTTTTTTTGTAAAATCAGGCACAAATTATTTGGATAATGGTATTGGCTTTGAATCAGACAATCCAGTAACGATATATGTAAAAGGATCGAACGGGATCGTTATTTCTGATGGGGCTACCCTAAGACTTAACGGAAGTGTTTTGTCTGGAGTCAGCTTTGATAGTAATGTTATTATAAACAGTTCCTCTGAGGATCATATCGAAGTAGTATTGGGGGCAGGTAAATTTACATTTCAATAGTTCAACAGAATATGTTGAAATCAATTTATTTCAAAGCAGTTACTGAGGGCAAGTCCCCCAAACAGGATGATACTTGTCTATGAGTGCCGAGCTTACAGAGAAATGTTCGGCTTTTACTTTGATATTAGTGACGCACCATTGAGATAGATCTTTATTAAATAATTTGGCATATTCAAACATACTGCTCATCAAAGTAACATTTGAAGTATCCCAATCACCAATATCTTGATTAAATGAAAAAGCATAAGTAAACATTCCACGCATATCAGTTACATTAGAGGTGTCCCATTGTCCAATATCCTTATCAAAGGAGCGAGAATTAAAAAACATTCTTCGCATACTGGTTACATTTGATGTATCCCAGCTAGATATATCTTGATCAAATAATTTATTGTCTCTAAACAATGAACTCATGTTTTTTACCTGTGATGTACAAACAAAAACAACCTCCATACCGTCAGCCACCATTTGTCTTAACTTTTCCTCACTAACAACTATGTATTCTCTTCCGTTAACCGAGCCCTTATCTTCAAGAGTTGCCTCAGGACACTTTATGGTCATTTGGTTGTCGTCTAAGTAAATTTTTGGGTTGATATTTTTGGCTTCAAGTCTATCTAAAGTTTTAATTTCAGAGTCATAATCAAGTTTGTCTTCACAACTAAAACTTATGATAGAGATAATTAATAAAAGAACTTTTTTTCTCTTCAATTTTTTTTTTTGAAGAATTAACATTTATACTAAGAGTGAAAATAAAACCATTTGTTTGGAAATCAAAAATTACTGAATAAATCCATTTTTAATTCAGTTTAAGTTATTCATATTATTTATTTAATGCATTAACAGTATAATCCCCAGGTTCAAATTCTAAAACAATATAATCATCAAACCTTTTTTGAAAACTTATATTGGTATCAATTTGAAAAAAATGGCCATTCTTCCAAATTTCTTTTTCATTTATTTCAATTACAAAGGATTTGATTTTTTGAATTGGTACATATATTATTGAAGTGGTATTCTTTGGAATAATAGCTCTGATTTGTAATCCTACTTCTAAGCCTTTTTTTCTAAGCTTTTTTAACTTAATATTTATATCACCAGCTGAAGACGGAACTAACCCCTCACACCACTCTAGATCATATAAATTAGGTTTAATTTTAATTTTTTTCCAACCCGGTAAAATTGGTTCAACACCAAGAATCTTCTCAGGAAGAAGAGCTGTTGGCCCAGAACACCAAGCGTGCGATTTTGATCTTCCCAACTTAGGAATCCAATTTTCAAACCAAGCCCCATTAAAATCATTTCTATTCATTTGCCCTCCCCAGTTTTTTCTTATATAATCAAGAGCCCATTGGCCTTTTCCCTCCGAAAACATAGAATTGAGAAGCCAATAAGAAAAAGATTGTTCACATGATTTACCTTGAGCCTCAATAAACTTTACCAAAGAAGGTTTATAATTTTCATCAACAAGACCATATTTTAGAGCATAGACTTGTGTTTGCTGAGTAATTCTAGAACTTTTCAAGCCATCTTTAAATAATTTTTCTTTTTTGAGCCACATGAATTTTTGTACAGACTGTTTTATAACTTTAGCTTTCTTATACCATAATTCTGCTTGGGTGAGGTCACCAATTATATTGCGAGCTAGCCATGCTGCTGAATTTAATGCACCAAAATATAAACAATTCATTGCAGTATTTTCTCCATCTACATCCATTTTAAAAGTATCAGGATGATCTAAAACAACCCAACCTGGAACTTTTCCTAATAGCTTTCTTTCATTAGATTCATAACCTTCAAAATATTTCAATAATAATTTTAAATTCGGATAAATCTGTCTGACTAATTCTTGATCCTTATAGAACATATAGTGCTCTTTTATCATAAGAATCCATTCTAATTGATAATCAGGGATGTAAGCAGAAGTTTTTGGTCCTAAACGATAGTCAGTTGGATGGCGACCACGGATAGCACCTTTATCTGAAAATCTTTGGGAAAATGCACCACTTATAATGGAGTAATCATGTAATAATTTTATGTTAGTATCAAAACTATAGGCTGAATACCGAACCATATAGCGACTATCTCCCGCAATATATTGTGTTTGCTCACGCCAAGGAGTATCCATCCAAGTGTCCTGAGCGCAAATCTGCATGGACCACCTGCCAATTTCCCATATATCATTTAGCGTACTGTCTGAGCACAAAAAATATCCTTTATTTTTTACTGGAAATGATCTAAATTTTGCTGAAATATTTTCAATCTCAACCTCTTCATTTTCCTTTATGGCAAAATATCTAAAGGATCTCCAAGTTATAGGGTTCCAACTTTGAAGGCCCTTCTTAGTTATATATAGGTCGATATAATTTACATTGTCAGCCATCAATGGAATGCTATCTTTTCCAAGAGTCTCTGCTGTACCAATCTCAAGAGTTAATCCTGACTCACTTGAATTAGCAACGAAACAAGGGTAGGCAGTTATGGCTTTTCCAAAATCATAAATATGAAGGCCGTTTTTAATCCATTTTCTCTCAGGAGTGATATTTTTAAAAAAGGTACGCTCCCTGTTAATTACTACAATCTTATTCCATGGATCTATAGGAGGAACTCCGATTTCAGTGGCATTTTCCCAATTCGAATCATTAAAATGGTTAAGTTCCCAACTATCGTAAGCAAGTCTTGCATCGTACTTTTCTTGCCTTCCTATGGTGTGATCAATTTGACGGTGATCAGTTTTGCTGTCCCACGCTATTGCTTTTGCAACTAACCAACTTTTATCGCTGTTTAGCTTGATAATTTTTTCCTCAGAGTCTATAATTTTTGATTGAAAGAAAAAACCTCCTCTACCATTCATTCTATGATGTAACCCTTCCCCTACGTTGTAAACAAGAGCAGCTATTGTATTTCTACCTGATTTAAGATAACGAGAAATATCAATTTCTTCATAAGTTTGATACTCAGGGTCTGGGTTCGTTGGAACGCGATCAATGTATTCACCGTTTATATAAAGTTCGGCGAAGGAAAATGCTGAGACGTATGCTTTTGCCTCTTTTATTGAATTATTTAATCTAAAACTTTTACGAAAATGTAAGTAATAATTTATTGGATTCGGGTCTCCAGAATCCCAAATCCAATTAGCCTCTGGCTTTTGTCCTTCAAAGGATTGTGTGTCAAGTGAAATAAAACCATCTTTACTTGAAACTTTATTTTGACATATACAAAGTTGGCATATTGTAAAAAAAAATAAAAATGTTGTCTTTTTTTTCAATTCCATTAAAATTTAAAATTAAACAAGTTTAATCAGAGTATCTTTTAATAGTTTTTTCAAACCCATTAATTTTAAAAGCTAATAAATCAACATTAAAATGAGTACTTAGTCAAAGGTTAAATCTGCATTATTCTTTTGCAAATCAAAAAACTCAGAATCTATCGTATTAATTTTTTTTCCTCCCACAAAAACATTTTTTAAATGAACGCTTAAATCATTCTTTTGGGTTTGGGAATAGTGCCTAAAGAAAGCCCACTTATTGGGAAAGGCCACTTTAAAAATACAATCCTCAATCGTAATATTTTGTATTCTACCCAAAGAAGAAGTATTTCTATTTCTTTTCGTAATATAAAAATTGATCCCAGTTTGCTTTCGATCTGGATGACAATACTCAGCATGAATATTTTTAAACAGAACATTATTTACCAATGCTCCATCTCTGACATTTATTCCCATTACTCGATCTGATTCAATAATATCATTCTTTTCAAAAATAATATTATGCATTAAGTCACAATAGGTCTCTGTTCCTATTTTTAAACCAGTTTTTTTAGTTAAAAAAACATTATTTCGAATTATAATTCTCTCTGCGTTGGGTATTTCTTGGTCATTTTCGCCATCTCCTGTACATTTTATAGCGACAGTATCGTCTCCAGCCCATCCAAACGAGTTTTCAATTAATACATCACTAGAACTGTCGGGATCCCATCCATCTAAACTTCCAAGATGTTTATTTTCAACAGGGTTATTCATTAATTTACAATACCTAAAACTAATGTGCTTAGAGTTGAGGATATGAGTATTCCATCGGGCAGCATCCTTTAATATTATTCCTTCTA
>CAJWAA010000018.1 GCA_913020295.1 uncultured Flavobacteriaceae bacterium
ACTATCAATGTGCCCCTCATAATAGTATGTCTGGGATAATTACTGTCAATTAAATCATCGGTATACCTTTGTATATTCCGTCCCACATTTGTAATTATTATTTTCAATTAATTCAGCTATATTTGATTTAATTAACCTTAATTCAATTTAAATGAAAAAAATAATTTTATTATTAGGCATACTAATAATGTCCTGCTCTACTAATCCTGATTATCAGAATAATTTAAAGCTTGCAAAAAAATGGGTTCAGGCTTTTGAAACAAGTAATGTAGAACTATGGAAAGAAGTTGTATCAGAGGAATTAATCGATGTTGCTCCTATGTATGGTATGGGACAAGTTGATTATAAAACTGCACTTCAAGTTGCAGAGTTTTATGTCCAAAACTACACAAATGTAAAATTTAAAAATCAAGTTTGGTTACCAGGTGTAGACACTCTAACAATGAAACCAGATGGAAGTGTTAGAGCATATGGAACCTGGACTGGTACCAGTAAATCAACAGGTAGAAATTTTTCACTGACTTCATACCATAACTTTGATTTTAAGGATGGTAAGATATCCTCTACAGGAGAATACTTTGATGCAACTGGAATGGTTAATTCTGTTGGGCCACTTCAAAAATCGTTAGTTATTGTGGCAAGTCATATCAAACCAGGAAAAATTGATGAATACCAGGCGCTTATTGATTCTGAAGCAGGGGTCAAAGCTACTAGAAACTATAAAGGATGTATATCTCTTGAGACTACTTATAATGAGGATTCAAATATGTATTTCATAATTGAAAATTGGGAGTCTGCAGAACTTTATCAAGAATATTTGAATTGGCGAATGACAGAAGATCCGAGTGGTTTAGTTTCCAAAATAATTCCATTGTTAGTTGGTGGAGAATCAGGAATGAAGGTTTACAATCCAAATACAAGATATAAATTTTACTAACCTTAAATTAAGCCCTCCTCAGTGGAGGGTTTTTTATATGATATAACTGGTAAATCCTCTTCATTACTTTCCAGGCAATTCTAACAAGTTATACGCACTTTTAGGTATATTTTTTAAATAATAAATATTTACGTCTAATGTTTAGCATAAATGAACTGCTGAGGATGATTAAACTGTATATGCAATCATTAGCCCTCTTTTATTGAGATTAGCCGGATGTTTCATCATTTGAAAAACCAATTGCTTAGCCGGTAATTCATATATTTATATGGAATCATTACTATTTTTTTGGCAACTGCAAAAAAAGAAATGAAAAAAACAGAAAGATTAATTACACTTGACGCATTTCGTGGAATTACCGTTGCCCTAATGATTATGGTAAATCAGCCGGGCAGCTGGAGTTATAAATATGACCAAATGCGCCATGCTCAATGGCACGGTTGTACCTTAACCGATATGATTTTCCCTTTTTTTTTATTCATTGTAGGTATTGCTTGTTGGTTTGCTTTTCAAAAGTATGGGCAAACACTTTCTGTAGACTTAACAAATAAAATAATCCGTCGCACTGTTCTTATCTTTCTGCTTGGGTTGGCACTTAATTTTTGTAAACAATGGATAAGTACAGGTGAGTTAAACCTTTCTATGCTTCGTATCACAGGGGTTTTACAACGAATTGCACTTTGCTATGGCATTGGATCGATTCTTTGCTTAGCATTAAAGCCTGGAAAGCTATTTATTTCTTCATTTGGGATTCTGATTTTATACTGGATAGTACTTTGGATGGCTGGAGGTTCACAGCCTTACACTGCAGAGAATACTATAGTAGGAAAGATTGATATTTTACTTTTGGGTGAAAATCATTTGCGTCAGGGTTATCCAGTTGATTCTTCAGGACTATTTGCCTCAATCCCCGCAATAGTAAATGTAATATGGGGATATTTAATGGGTATGATGATTTATAATCAGGTCAATAATCTTAAGGAACTGATTCTAAAAATGTTACTTATTGGTGTACCGTCTATTTTAGTAGCCGAATTATGGAATTTAGTCTTCCCAATAAATAAAATTTTATGGACAAGCTCCTATGTCTTGTACACTAGTGGTTGGGCACTTATTGTCATGGCATTTTTGATCTGGCTCATTGATGTCCATAAAAAGTCTAAATACCTTGGCCCTTTTTTCGTCTTTGGTGTAAATCCTTTGTTTGCATATATTTTAGCAGAACTATGGGCTAGTGTAATGTCAGGGCTGATAAAATTTCAATTTGAGGGAAGTTTGGTTTCATTAAAAAGCTGGATTTTTGGGGAAATTTTTGCACCACTATTTGGAAATATGAATGGATCTCTTTTCTACTCGATATTTATAATGCTATTTTACTGGTCGATACTATATCTTATGGATAAATATAAAATTTACTTTAAGATTTAATCTCTTGTTGAAAGTGAAAAACTTCTTAAAAACATTTGGGGTAATACTAATGATTCTTGGAACCTATTTATTTATCATAAATATACTAAATAAAGGTGGCTACCAAATTATGATTGGTGCAGCTACAGGAGCCATCGGTTATATTTTTTTTAAAAGTTCCAATAAATTTAATTAAAAAAGCTTCCTAACAAATCATCGAACTTTAATAAAGTAGTAATATTTGTAAGTGAAATTCAATTATTACTTTACTTTTTATAGGTGCTAATTTTTGAGGTATGATATTATATTAGCCTAAAATCCTTGGACTTTTTGTATATTCAATTATATTAAACATAAATCAAATATATATGAATGAATTTCAAATTTACGAGCTTTCTAATTTAAATTTTATAAACAATGCAATCTATCTTCTATGTGTGATTGTAATGACAGTCCTAGCTTTTTATTTGATCAGACGCTCTAGGGAATTAAATATGCCAACCTATGCGAAAGCTGTATTGACTTTGTTTTGTACTTGTATAATTTTCTTTGGAATACAAGTCTCCTCATACATGATACAAAATCAAAAAAACATTTCGTATCAGTTGTCTGAATTAAAACAAAACGGAACTGAGATATCATCAAACGGAGAAGCAATTATCAGCCAGTTTGGTCATACAGTTGAAATGGGGCCTGCCCCTTTAGCTCCCGATTTGCCTTCAATCGTTATCTGGGCTACTATTGCCTTTATGTTTGTTGGTGGTATCTGGTTTAAATATCCTGAGTGATAATTGACATATAATCTCTTGAATTAAATTTTAGGGTTTTTTTGACATGACTAAGGGTCTTTTGTTTGATCTTTCTCCTTAGATCAACAGTGCATTGACTTTTTTCATTTCATTTTCTTGGGTATTCACCCAAAAAAGAATAGTTTTGCTTTTTTGGGTAAGTACCCAAATCTATTTTTTTAAAATGAAAGACTTAAAATATCTATTTGCGTACACTATTCCAGCATCTGCATACATTTCTTTTACTTCGACTGGCATCTGGACGTATTCTGCTGTTTTCTTTGCCTTCATTATCATTCCACTTTTAGATGTTCTTACAGGTGAAACAAAAGACAACTTGTCTGATGAAGACGCCAGTTATAAAAAGTCCAAGTGGATATTTGATTTGATGCTTTATTTGAATGTTCCCATTGTTTTTGGATTGTTGTATGTGATTCTTTCTAATATTCAGTCCCAACATTATGAGACCTACGAATTAGTTGGTTTGGTTTTATCAAGTGGGATTCTACTCGCTACCAATGGAATTAATGTTGCTCATGAACTGGGTCACCGTCATCCCTACTTTGAACGTTTCTTAAGTAAGATCCTGTATCTCCCATGTTTGTATATGCATTTTTACATAGAGCACAATTTTGGTCACCACTTGAAGGTCGCAACTCCTGAAGATGGTGCAACTGCTCGCTACAGTCAAACTCTTTACTCCTTCTGGTTTACCTCTGTCACACGACAATACATCAGTGCTTGGAGAATTCAAAGGAAACTCCTAAAAAGCCAAGGATTGTCATTTTTATCACCAAAAAACGACATCCTTTGGTATCACCTCATTCAGCCCATTTACCTCATCTTAATCTACAGCTTATTCTCATTCAAAGTAATGTTGTTCGCAATTATAATTGGAGTTGTTGCTTTCCTTTTTTTAGAGTGCATCAATTATATTGAACATTATGGATTGCAGAGGTTTAAAACAGAATCCGGTAGGTACGAGAGAGTTCAACCACATCACTCTTGGAATTCTAATTTCAATATTGGGCGTATCACACTTTATGAACTTACAAGACACAGCGATCATCACTATAAATCTACAAAGAAGTACCAAGTTCTTAATAGCTATGAACAGAGCCCGACACTTCCACTGGGATATCCTGCTTCCATTTTAATGAGTTTGATCCCCCCCCTTTGGTTTTGGGTAATGAATCCCCGGGTCCCCAAAGCCATGAAATTTCCTCCGGAAAATGCTTGAAACAATCTCCTCACAACTTACTCCAATAACCACGGACTTGTTTTCTGAAAAAACACGCGACCGTATTCTGGTTTCGAGTTTAGTTTTGTTCAACCAGCTTGGTTTCAGCAGGGTCACCACCGCATCTATTGCAAAACAAACCGGTATTTTGGAGGGATCACTTTGGTACCATTTTAATACCAAAAAAGATATTTTAGATGCGCATATTCAACTCCTTAGTAAAGTCTTCTTAGCCGAAAATAAGCAAGCCAGCTCAACGGACACAAATACCATTATTTTAGGGATTTTTCGTTCTTACGATCTTATTTGGGACTTTCGTTACATCCTCAGAGATGACTTTCAAAAGTCGTTGAATGAAGATGAGCTTGTTCTGGAAACTGCAAAAAAGATAAATAATTTTTTAGATCAATGGGCAGAGGGGCGAATTCAACATTCTTATAATAATGGATTGCTTCAACTTAATCCCCAGCAGATTGAAAATCTATCTGAAATTACATTGGTAATTGGTCGTTATTGGTTGGATTTCTCTAGTAAAAAATATCCTAACGTGAGTGACGAATCATTAAGAAAAAAAGGATTGAGCCATATCTTCACAGTTCTTGAATCCTATCTAAGTCCTGAAGCAAAACAAATAATTTCACAAATGATGAATAAACGCTAATTTAACTTATCGATAATTCGAATTAAAATCATTTAAACCCAATTAACTCATTCATTTAATATCCTTCTATTAGGTTAAATTTTATATTACGATCTCAGTTTATCCACTTGAAATATCATTTTAGTATAGTTTAAAAATAAATTAGACAAATTGTTTACTTAGAAACTGATACAAAAGTTGATAGAGAAAATTTGATTTCCAAAGTTGGCTTAGAGTAACAATTTTAGATGGAAGAATCTAAAAAAAATAAAATGATCAACTTGAAATAAATCAGCAGTAAAAGCAACAATGAATTAATTAATAATAAGTGATTTTTTCGAGTCATTTGAAATTTTTCTAACTTTCAGGATAGAAGAAAATTAAAAGAAAGGATGAAAATCGGAATTTGGATATCAATATTTACTATTTTCTCAACAATTTTAAATCCATCAAAAACTGAGGATGACTTAGTTATAGAGGGATTCAATTACATCAATTCTAAACCTGTTTTTATTCATCTTAAGGATGGAAGAATATCAAAAATAGTCCCTAATAAGAAATCATCTAATTCTCCCAAATTATTTGTTGCTCCTGGACTAATTGATATTCAAATTAATGGATATGTAGGAGTTGATTTCTCAGGACCTAACTTAACTGAAGAGGATGTAGTAAAAGCTACTAAAGCACTCTGGAAAGTTGGGGTCACCTCCTATTTTCCCACAGTTATCACTCAAGATATTTCGATCATAAAAAAAAACTTGGCCATACTGGCAAAAGCAAAGGATGATCCTGATATTGGAATTTCTATTCCTGGATTTCATTTAGAGGGGCCATACATTTCTCCAAAAAAGGGTTTTAGGGGGGCTCATTTAGAGAAATACATCAAAAAACCCGACTGGAAAGAATTTTTGGAACTTCAAAAAGCAGCAAAAAATAATATCAAAATAATTACCCTCGCTCCAGAGTTGGAGGGGGCAATTCCATTTATTAAAAATTGTGTAAAAAATGGCTTAGTAGTATCGTTGGGACATCATAATGGAACCGCAACAGATATCCAAAATGCTGTGAATGCAGGGGCAAGAATGGCAACACATTTGGGGAACGGCTGTGCAAACCAGATCAATCGTCACCACAACCCTATATGGCCGCAATTATCTGAGGATCTTCTCAAAATAAGTATTATCGCAGATGGGTATCACCTTACAAAAGAGGAAGTCAGGAGCTTTTACAAGGTAAAAGGGTTTGATAATACCATTTTGGTATCGGATGCATTAGATTTGGCAGGTTTGCCTCCGGGAGAATATATTCGTGGAGAACGTAAACTAGTCTTGACACCGGAAGTAGTAAAATTCCCAGGGGAAAACGTTTTGGCTGGTGCAGCCTCACCCATTACAAAATGTATAGATGTGATGATGGACTTCACACAATGTAGCATTGCAGAGGCCATCAAAATGGCCTGCTCTAATCCAGCAGAAATGTTTTCTCTAAATCACTTAGGTGAAATATTGCCCAACAAAAGAGCCGATCTGATTCTTTTTAGTATGGAGAGGAATAAAATTGACATTCATAAAACTTTTGTCAATGGTAAACTAGTTTACTCAAAAAAGTAATTCCTCAATCTCTTTTTCAATTAATTCAAATCCTGTTAAAACCCATTGTTATTTTGTATATTCAAATCAATTATGGAAACCATTTTAATTAAAAGAGGTTTTGTTTTGGGCGTATTGATGGAAATTTTCTATTTATCTTTTTATACAGTTTTGAACCAGAGATCAACGAAGTATTTAGGTATGCAGCCCGTTATTTGGGTCGATTATTCCTAGTAATGTAGCTTTTATGTTTTTTTCTCTACAAGGAAGCTTCCTTCAAAAACAAATCCCTTGTGATTACCAAAAAAAACCCTTGGTGTTTTTGCCATCATGCATTTGATCCATTTTATTTTTTTGTCTTTTTCGATATACCTAAATCAATTGCCTATTATACCAATAAGATTGGTAGGCGGTTTTATCGCTTATTTAATGGTAATCGTTTATCCATTTTGTATCGATAAAATTAATAGAAAAGTATATCATTTGATTTACTTCTACTATGTTGGTTTTGTTATGTTAATGACATATATCTCTCGCATACGAGGCCAATTTGTGGAGGCAAACCCAGAGATATTTCATTTTATCGCAATGGGTGTACTTATAATATGTTTAGTGTTTTTTGGAATAAAATTGGTTGACTTTAAAAACAGATCACTCAAATAGGTTGATGAACTATTATTAACTTATGAAAAATCATAAAATAATTTAGTTCTCTCTTTTTTCAAACCAGAGCATAACACGGTTATTGTTGAAAAGGTTTAAATTGGCTACACCAAAATTATTGTTCCAATTATTATTCAAGGGCAAATTACCATTTAACTCAAGTTCCACACCTTGTGTAACTGATTTCAATTGATATCCCTCGGCTTGGTAATCCTTTATTAACTTTACGATAGATGGGTTTTTTACGGTTTCTCGCTTTACCTCTTCTCCATTATCCACCTTATAAACTAACTCTTTTTTTGTTTGTTCTAAAATGTCAACAATAATCCAATCTTGGGAATAAATTTGAACCGTTGCTGAAAAAAATAATACAACAAATAAAACTTTCATTTTACTTAGATTTAAAAATCACATCAAGACTTATTTTCAATTTTTTTACTCAAATTAACTAATGTAATCATTACTATTGCTACCATTGAATGCAAAAACCCAAAAGCAAAAGCATCTAAAACATTTAAGTTCCCCCTTATCGAAGAAAGTGAAAAAAAGAATACAGCCAAAAGATTAAATACAGCTACACTGTAACCATAAATTAATCTAACTTCAGGTTTGTGCCAAACTTTTTTTAGAATAAAAAAAGTAACAAACCAAAATAAAAACTCGTACAGATACTGAATATCGTTCAATCCCATCATCATTCATCTTCATTAAATTCGACGTAAAGTTATATAAAAAACTCATAGATTCGAATCGTAAGAAAACTCTTAAAATTATTTTTAACCCTCAAACCAAATTTAATCTTATCAGAAACTGTCAAAATGTTTCCAAAATAGCTCATAATTAGGATAAAATATTTCCCAAATGGTTATGGTATAAAAACCAATCATTACAATAACTTTATAATAAATTAGCTTAAAAAACAAAATAACTCATGAGGATGATTTATTATTTTTTAACGGTTTCCCTTTTTGTGAGCCTTTTGAATGCCCAACAAAATCAATTCATCGATAGTATTTCAATTGATTCATTGAAAACTACAAACGAAAAAAAAAATAAATTCAACACCTTTGGATTAACTCAATTCTCTTTCAACCAAGCCTATTTTGAAAATTGGATTTCGGGTGGGGAAAGTTCTATGACAGGACTCTTTAGCATTGACTATAATATCAATTATAAAAGTGAAAAAGGTTGGGTATGGGACAATAACTTGATGCTCTCAATTGGAACCACTTACCTTTCCGGAAATGCCTTTTTCAAAAAAGCCGACGACCGTATTGAGATCAACTCTGTACTCAGCAAAAAAGTAAATACCTACTGGAACTATTCTGCCTACTTCAATTTTAAAACTCAACTATTACCAGGTTACGAATATTTCAAAAAAAATGGTGAGGATCAGAAAAAAAAAATATCTAGAATTCTATCTCCAGCCATAATACAAATGGGGTTGGGGTGGTACTACAAAGAAGGAGATCTCGCTTGGTTTAATGTTGCACCATTGGCAGCCAGAGGAATTTTTGTTAGTAAAAACTTCACCCAAAACATAACTCCCGGCGAAAAATATTTTGGAGTGGAAAGAGGTGCCACTAATATACTCTCCATTGGAGCCTCTTTTTCGGGTTTTATCAAATCCAATTTGATGGAAAATATTACTATGGAAAACAAATTCAATGTCTATGTCAACTATCTTTATAAAATTGAAAATATTGATTTTGAATGGAACGCAAACATTAGACTTAAAGTAAACGACAAAATTTCAGGCAACTTGATTTTTCACATACAATACGATGATGATCTAATCAGTAGATTACAAGTAAGAGAGTTATTTGGTTTGGGTTTGAGCATTGATATTTGATTAAAAAATATTTGAATTTTTTAGGTAATTAACACAATACCTTTTTTAGTTTAAGGCATGAAAAAAATTAGATCCAACCCCTTTTCACTCTTTTTTCTGTTATTCATCTGGAGTTGTCAAATTCAAAAAAACAATCCTCCCAATGTGATCTTGATAATTTCTGATGATCAAGGTTGGGGCGATCTTAGCCTCAATGGTAATCTCGATTTAACAACCCCTCACATTGATCGTTTGGGAGAAACCGGTGTTCAATTTGACCGTTTTTATGTAAGTCCAGTATGTTCTCCCACCCGTGCTGAGATACTGACAGGAAGACATCACGTAAGAGGAGGCGTTTTCAGCACCAGCAGGGGTGGAGAAAGACTCGATATAGACGAAGAAACCATGGCCGAAGTTTTTAAAACAGCCGGCTATCAAACTGCTGCCTACGGCAAATGGCACAATGGCATGCAAGCTCCTTTTCATCCAAATAGCAGAGGGTTTGATGATTTCTATGGCTTTTGCTCAGGACACTGGGGTAACTACTACAACCCCCTGTTGGAACACAACGGAAACATGGTTAGAGGAAACGGATTTATCATCGATGACTTGACACAACACGGTATTGATTTTATCGAAAAAAATAAAAATCAGCCTTTTTTCCTCTACCTCCCTTACAATACTCCTCACAGCCCTATGCAAGTCCCGGATCGGTTTTGGAAAAAGTACAAAGACAAAAAATTAAGTCAAATAGGAAGTGAAGGACCTCCCAAAAATCAAAATCAAATCGACCACACAAGAGCCGCACTAGCCATGGGTGAAAACATCGATTGGAATGTAGGGCGAATAATTGACCACCTTAAAAACAGTGATTTGTTAGAAAAAACTATTGTCATTTACCTCTCTGACAATGGCCCAAATGGAAATAGATGGAATGGAAATATGAAGGGTAGGAAAGGCAGTACAGATGAAGGTGGTGTCCGTTCACCCATGATCATCAATTGGTCCGGGAAAATCCCTAAAGGAAAAATCATTAATCAAATTGCCAGTGGAATTGACCTCCTACCCACATTAAAAGACTTGACGGGAATCAAATCTCAACCCAAAAAACCCATGGATGGTATTAGTCTTCAACCTCTTATTATGGAAAAAAATCCCTCATGGGAAAACCGAAATATCTACAACTATTGGAGGGGCAAACTAAGTCTGAGAAATCAAAATTACCGCTTGGATTACCAAGGTCAACTTTTCGATATGATCAATGATCCTGGTCAAACCACTGACATTAGTATAGATAGACCACAAGTAGTAAAAGAATTGCTTGAAGCTAAAGAACATTGGAAAAAAACAGTTTTGGTTGAACTTCCAAATAAAGATAAACGTCCCTTTTACATTGGTCATACCAGTCTTCAAACTACCCAGATCCCTGCCAGAGACGGATTACCACATGGAGAGCTTAAACGCTCTAATAGATTTCCAAATTGTACCTACTTTACCAACTGGATCAATCAAAAAGACAGCATAACCTGGGAAGCAGAAGTACACAAGGCAGGAAATTTTGAGGTAACCGTTTATTACAGTTGTGAAGAAGATGCTGTGGGTTCAGTATTTGAAGTCAGTTTTGGTAAAGCCAAAATCAAAGGAAAAATTGCAGAAGCCCATACTACCGAAGAATATGGTGCTGAAGAAGATCGAGTCATAAGGCAAGAATCTTATGTCAAAGATTTCAAACCCTTAAAAATTGGGGTGATTTCTCTACAAAAAGGAAAGGGAACCCTTAAAATCAAGGGGATCAAAAAGAACGGCAGAGAGTTAATGGACTTTAGATTGATGTTATTTAGAAGACTTTAACTTCTTTCATTTTTTTATTAAAAGTATGACGATTTAGTATTTCAATAATTTCCTTATATTTAATAGACATCACTCTTAAATACAAATTAAAAATTGAACCTTTCAATGGGGCAGATCATATCTGGATTTGGCGAACTTCTTTTAAGATTTACTCCACAGGAACATGAAGACCTAATTGTCCAAGCCGACGCATTGGAAATGGGATTTGCAGGAGCAGAGGCTAATATACTGGCTGATCTTTCCCATTGGGGCCAAGCCACCCAGTTCATCTCGGTCTTCCCCGAAAATCCTTTAGGTAAAAAAGCAATGATGTTCCTCAACCAGAACGGTGTGGGTACCCAAAACATTTCCATGGATAAGGGAAGAATGGGAACCTACTACATAGAACACGGCACTGGCATCAGGGGAACTCATGTGACCTATGATCGAAAGGAGTCCTCTTTTTCAAAATGGGATTTAAGCGAAAATGATTGGGAAAATTTCTTAGAAAACAGTTCCCATTTTGTGGTCACCGGAATCACTCCTGCCCTTTCAGAGAACTGTCAAAAATCTCTATTAAAAGGATTAAAAATTGCCAATAAAATAAACTGTAAAACTGTATTTGATCTTAATTTCAGACGTAGTCTATGGTCAGCATCTGAAGCCAAAAAATCGTTTTCTGATATACTGCCCTATGTAGATATTCTTTTGGGAAATATCGGTTCTGTGAATGATGTATTTGATGCACAAATAAAAATCCAAAATGATTTTGATGCCTTAACAGAGGCCACCAAAAAGGCTATTGATTTCGTCTCAGAATTTGGAGATTTCGAAACTATTGGCATGACCATCCGGCAACAGATCAATGCCAATGAAAATGTGTTGGGGGGTATTATAAAACGAGGAGAAAGGATATGGTCTAGCCTCTCGATTCCCTCAACTATAAAAGATCGATTGGGAGGAGGAGATGCATTTACAGCCGGTGTTCTTCATGGTACAATTATGAATTGGGAAACGCAAAAAATCCTTGATTTTGCCACCGCTGCTTTTGCGACTACTCAAACCATCAAAGGTGACATCAATTACCTAAATGTAAAAGAAATATTATCGGTTAGTGAAGGCAATCTCCTTGGCCATTTAAAAAGATAAAATATGACACGAGCTGACCTCTTACATAAGTTATTATTAACTAAGATCATTGCCATCATTCGCCTTTCGGAGAGTGAACCTATTTTTGAATTAGCAAAGGCTCTTCATCTAGGCGGAATCAAAGCCATAGAGATAACCATGGGAACACCCAATGCTTTGGTAGAAATCAATAAGTTGTCCCAAATAGGAGGGCTGATTCCCGGCGCAGGTTCTGTCATGGATGCAAAAACCGCCCAAGCCGCTATCGAGGCCGGTGCCCAATTTGTGGTCACTCCGGTAAGTAAACCCGAAGTAATCCAAATGGCACATCAATACGAAAAACCAATTCTTTCAGGTGCCATGACCCCTTCAGAAATCTTACAAGCCTACGAATGGGGGACAGATGTGGTCAAACTTTTTCCAGCTACCAATTTTGGTCTGTCCTACTTCAAAGCCGTAAAAGCTCCCATGCCTCACATACCGATTATGCCTACTGGAGGAATAACGGCCAAAAACGCTGCCGAGTGGATCGCCAACGGAGCCGTTTGTCTGGGTGTAGGGAGCAGCTTGATGAATAAAAAGTTAGTTGAACAAAGAGATTTTGACACCATCACAGTCATGGCAAAGGCAATTACAGAGTCCATTAAAAATTGATTTTAGTTGAATTCTTAAAAACACATACATTTATTGAAAAGTCTATTTGGCTAATTATCCTAATCACTTTCGGATAAGAAAACCTAAAAAAATCCCCACGGAGAAATCCCTCCAAATAAATGACAAAAAATCTTTTTATTTGGTTTCATCGGTAAAATGGAAACTGATTTTCTCACCTATTTCAGTTCTAACTTTTCGGTTTTACCATATCCCTTCCCTCTAATGGCTTCAAAAGCGCTCAACATATCCAGAAGTTTTTTGGGAAGGCTATCTGCAAGATTGTTTTTTTGGCCTATGTCTGCAGCAAGGTTGTATAATTGAAAATCAGAATAATTCCCCAATTCAATTTGAACCTTTTCATTTACAGGAGGTCCTTTATAAGGGGGAATCATTACCCATTCTCCTTTTTTGAAGGCGGTTCTTGATGTAGCTTCAACAACTAATTCATCCCTACCCTGATCTGATTTTCCCATAAACAAATCCATTAAAGGGAGGCTGTCATCTGTTCTGACATCGCTGCCTACCAATTGGGCCAAAGAGGAGAATAAATCCAATTGACTAACCATAGCGTTGGAAACACCAGGTTTAATCTTACCTTTCCAATAGGTGAAAAAAGGAACATGGGTTCCTGCTTCAAACAGGCTGTACTTTCCTCCACGAAAAGGTCCCCATGGAGTGTGATCACCATTTTTTACATCTGAATCATCATAGTAGCCGTCGTTTAGAACGGGCCCATTGTCACTTGAAAAAATGATGAGAGTGTTTTCCAAAATTCCCTCGACCTCCAAAGTTTTTTTCAATTCGCCCAAAGACCAATCGGCCTCTACTATAGCATCCCCTCTTGGGCCCAATTCAGACTCGCCTTCAAACCTCGGGTGAGGTGTCCTGGGAACATGTGGCTGTTGCATGGGGTAGTATAAAAAGAATGGTTGATCCTTGTGATCTTTGATGTATTTTTTTATTCCTCCTAAAAAATGATCCGCCATATCAATATCAATCCATTTTGCAGCATCTCCTCCTCTCATAAAACCAATTCTTGGTATACCATTGACAATGCTACTATTGTGGCCGTGATGCCATTTCATAGTTAATAATTCTGGATTATCCAGTCCAGTGGGTTCTCCCTCAAAATTCTTTTGGTAATTTACCTCAATAGGATCATTGGGGTCCAATCCAACAACATTTCCATCTTCAATGTAAACGGTGGGAACCCTATCTTGGGTTGCTGCCATTATATAAGAATAATCAAACCCCAGTTGGTTAGGGCCCGGGGTTACCAATTCGTTCCAATTGACATTTCCATTGCCAAGACCCAAATGCCATTTTCCTATGATGGCGGTTTGATATCCTTGCTGTTTTAGCATTTTGGGTAGGGTCATCTGATCAGTACCAATTATTAAAGGTGCAGTACCAGCAAGAATTCTCGCTCTTTTTTCGCGCCATGGATAAACCCCTGTCAAAAGTGCATATCGGCTGGGTGTACAGGTAGCAGAGGTCGCATAGCCATTATTGAATCTCATTCCTGCCATCGCCATTGCATCAATATTGGGGGTTTTTAGTTTTTTAGCCCCATTGTAACTGACGTCTCCATATCCCAAGTCATCCATATATACAATGATGATATTTGGTTTTGTGAGGGCTTCTTTTTTGTTGCAGGAGATAAAACCTATTATAAAAAACAAAACTAAATGGGTTAAATTGAGCTTAAAAAACATAATGGCTTAGTCGGATTTCGTTATTTATCCAAATTAGTGATTTGTTACTATTTTAGAGAAATTTTTACTTAAAATATGAAAAACAATAGTTCAAGGGTTTTGTTGTTTAAAATCCTGAATGCAGTTTATTTCACTTTCACGAGTTGTGAATATTCACAAAAGAATATCTTGGTAAAAGACCACCCCAATGTGATCGTTATCATGACAGATGATTTAGGCTATGTGGATGTTGGATTCAATGGCAGTATTGACATCCCAACCCCCAACATAGATCGCATTGCACATCAAGGAGTAAAATTCACCAATGGTTACACCTCCTATTCTGTGTGTAGTCCGAGTAGGGCTGGTTTTATTACTGGGCGCTACCAGCAGCGTTTTGGCTATGAAAGAAATACCCAATACAGACCCAATGACCCCAAAATGGGTTTGCCGCAAAGTGAGAAAACCATCCCTGAAGTTTTGGGTCAGGTTGGTTATACCTCAGGCGTTGTCGGAAAGTGGCATTTGGGAGCGCATATTTCAAATCATCCACTAAATCGTGGATTCGATTTTTTTTATGGACACTTGGGGGGAGGACATCGCTATTTTCCTGAAGAGTTGACCATTGAGGACAGTTACTCCATCAATGATGAACCTCTAAGTTACAGGACTTGGATCATGCGAGATCATAAACCAGAAAAAACCGATGAATATTTAACCGATGAATTTTCGAATGAAGCACTGAATTTTATTGAAAAAAATCACAAGGGTCCCTTTTTTTTATATTTGGCTTACAATGCACCCCATGGCCCCCTTCAGTCAACACCAAAATACTTGGATCGTTTTGACCACATCAAAAACAATAAGAGAAAAACATATGCTGCTATGGTTAGTGCTGTTGATGATGGCGTGGGTCGATTACTCGATAAACTCGAAACTCTGGAAATTGCTGAAAATACGATGATCTTCTTTTTATCTGACAACGGAGGGCCTGAGCCTAAAAATGGATCAAGCAATGGGCCGCTGAGAGAGGGAAAATCTTCGATTTATGAGGGTGGAAATCGTATTCCATTTGCTATGCAATGGACTAGAGAAATTTCACCAATGGTCTATGAATATCCGATTTCTAGTTTGGACATATTGCCAACAATAGCAAACTTAACCGATGCTCCTTTGCCATCAGATAGGCCACTGGATGGGGTAAATATTATTCCTTTTTTGAAAGGAGAAAAACAAGGAAGACCACATCAAACCTTATACGTCAGAAAATTTGACGATGATCTTTATTCAGTGAGAGATGGAGATATGAAATTAGTAACCAAGAAGAAAAACTCAATCAAGGAATTGTATTATCTAAAAAATGATTTGGGGGAAGAAAAAGACTTGGCTAATTTCTTTCCATCGCAAGTTAATCGTCTGGACTCCCTCCGTCAAGCTTGGGATACTCAATTGATCGATCCAATTTTCTTAGGATTGATTCATACGGAAAGGTGGCAAAGAAGATTAAAAGAAAATCAATAATAAAAGTGAGTGAAAATCAAGGCCCATGAAAAATGCAATCATTAATTTAATCAATAGAGTTGATCATACCTCCATTAGTGATCGTCGCAAAGATTTATTGAAGCCATTACAAGAATATTTGTCATTCAAAATAAAACAAAAAACAACAGTCAATCTCAATTTTATCTGTACCCATAATTCTCGCAGAAGTCAACTTGCCCAGGTCTGGGCCAAGGTTATCGGAGAATTTTATGGCCATGACATTAACACTTTTTCGGGGGGAATTGAAATTACGTCTTGTGATAAACGAACAATTTCTTCTTTGTCACGTTCGGGTTTTGAAGTAACAAATCCGGGTGGAGAAAACCCACATTACGAATTAAAATTTCACCCCTATAAACCCCCAATTTCTCTATTTTCAAAAGTTTATGATGACCCCCCCAATCCAAAAACTAATTTTGGAGCAATAATGACCTGTACCCATGCTGATAAAAACTGTCCATTCATCGCTTGTGCTGAAAAAAGAATTTCATTGCCTTATGAAGACCCAAAAGAATATGATGATACTGATGAAGAAGCCAATATGTATGACCAGCGGTCTTTTCAAATTGCTCGAGAAATGAAATTTGTTTTTAGCAAATTCTCAGATTAATTATTTTCCAATTGTTCGACTTCACTATTACCGTAATACATTGCACCAATCACAGCTATAACTTGATCCGTGAGTTCTTTAGCAGGGTAATTATCCGGTAAATTGAATACTGAACCATCCATGGACTGAAGGAAATTTCTTTTCTGACCTAAAAAAATTGCTGTGTGGAGTCGGTCTCTAATAACATAGTCCAGGGTCATATCTGTTTGTTTATATTTTTGTTTGAACTCTTCAATGTTTTTAATTGATGTGAATAGAATTCTTTTATTAGAATTTAATTTCAAATCTGTTCTGAACCTCAAAGCATCATAGAAATTTTCCTTTGATAAAATTTCAGTTTTTGATGATAAATCTTTTTGATCCAAAATCCAATTTTTATCTCCTTGAGCACAAGAATAAAAACCCATTATTAAGAAAAGTGAAATGTAAACTTTTAAATAGTATTTTTTCAAATAATTTTTTTTTCAATTATAACTTTCTTAACCATATATTCCTGAAGGAGACAGGATTCCCGTGGTCTTGAAGATAAAGTCTTTTAGGGGTTTTAATATCCCTTAGTTTGGGGTAACCTCTGTACTCTGTGGTTCCCTGAATTTCTACATTATTTTGCACTAAAACTCCATTGTGAAATACAGTGAAAGATCCTTTTTTGAGACGGTGTCCTTTTTTATCGTATTTGGGTTCATTAAAAATTATATCATAGGTTTGCCACTCTCCAGGAGGTTTTGAAGCATTGACCAAAGGAATCGATTGTTTGTAAACTGAAGCTGCTTGACCGTTAGAATAGGTGACATTGTTGTAACTGTCCAAAACTTGAATTTCATAGCTCTTTTGAAAGTAAACCCCACTGTTACCTCTTCCTTGTCCTTTACCATTAATTTCCATGGGTGTTTTCCATTCGATATGGAGTTGAACAGAACCAAATTCCTCTATTGTTTCGATTCCTCCATCCCTTTTAACTGTCATTGATCCATCAGGGTTGATAATCCAGTCGGCAGGCTGACCCGTTGAGGAGTTAATCCATTTTGAAAGGTCAGTACCATCAAAAAGCACAATCGCGTCACTGGAAGGGTTGTTAGCCTCCCCAGGCTGAATTACCTCAGGAACTGGTTCCCACAACTCAGTCAATTCAGGTTTCATTTTTTTTTGAGCCAATAATTGCAAAGTCACTAAAAGGAAAAAAAGAGGTTTGATCATTTGTTGAATTGTATGATTGATCATAAACGAGAAAACTTATTGTTACTCGTTTATGATCTTTTTATAATTATATAGTCTTAAATCTTTTTTGCCAGAAAAGAAGAATAGTGAAAAGTATTATTAAGATCCCGGGAAAACTAATCATTGTGGTTAAAGTTGCTTGCCCTGCCGCCAAATCTAATGCGGCACCAGTGAGTCCTTGGGCCTCCATTTGAGTAGTTGACGAGTCAATCCATCCTCCAATTATAGGTTGGAAAATAGAGGTAGAAAACATCCCCATTGCACCTACTATGGACATTCCTAGAGCACCACTTAAAGGAATTTTTTCGGCTATAAATCCAATCATGTTGGGCCAGAAATAACAAACTCCCAATGCAAAAAAGATTGCTGCAACATAGGTCATTGCTCCAGTTTGGGTACTGAATAAAAATATACCTATAGCTGTGAGCACTGCAGAACCTAATAAAACTCCTGTTTGGTCATACTTGTGTACGATGTCCCCACCAAAGTATCTACCAACTGCCATAAGACCTGTGATCAGAGCTAAAATCACCATCGGTTGGGCACCACTACTGCTTAAAATTAAGCTGGTCCATTGCTGTGGTCCAAACTCAGAAATGGCTGTAAATGCCATACAAACGAGCATAAACAGGTAAAGGGGAGTCGCCATGGCTTTAAAGTTCTCTCCCACCGAGGTAGTTGCCTCCAATTTTGGTTTAGGGAAGGTTTGTCCATAAAAAAGATATACATAAATCAGGGTTGGAATCATAATGATCCAAATTTGGGCTTGCCAACCCATATTAAAATCAGTCATAAATTTTGATATCAAACTTCCCAAAACAATTCCGCCAGGAAACCACATATGGAATCGATTGAGTAAAGTATTCATAGTTTTGCCTTCATAGGCGTCTGCAATCATTGGATTACAGGCTGCCTCAGTACATCCATTTCCAATTCCTATCAAAAGAGTAGAGATCAACAATCCAGTATAACCACCAGAATAAATCGTTAAGATAATTCCCAGTGTATGTGTCAAAAAAGCAAACTGCATAATTCTCTTTGGACCTAACTGGTGGTAAAAAAGTCCCCCTAAAACCATCGAGATAGGGAATCCTAAAAACCACATTGAATTGATGAATCCTAATTGTTGTCCAGAGAGTTGAAAAGCATCACCCAATTGAGGTAAAATCCCTGCTCTGATACTGAATGAAAAAGCTGTTGTAATCAAAGCAAAACAACTGCCGTAAAAAAGTCTTTTATCGTTATTCATAATTTTTGGTTTATCATTTCAAATACAATTTAAAAATATTATTGGAATGAGGTTTAAAAACTATTTGCTAAAATACTTTCATATCTTTCTTGCTTGCCACTGGTATGTGCAATATCCCCTTGGTTAACTCCAATCTTATAGAGATCTGCAATGGACAACTCTCCTTTTTCAAAAGCTTTTCCATTACCAGTATCATATGACTGATAACGTTGTTTGAGCATATCTAGGTATGGTGTATTTTTTAAAATGTGTTCAGCGGACATGAGTGCTCTCGCAAAAGTATCCGCCCCTTGGATGTGAGCGATAAAAAGATCTTCCAAATCAGTAGAGTTTCTTCTCACTTTAGCATCAAAATTGATTCCTCCACCCTGAAGTCCTCCTGATTTCAAGAAAACTAACATGGCTTCAATGGTCTCATAGAGGTTTATGGAAAATTGATCCGTATCCCACCCATTTTGATTATCGCCTCTATTGGCATCAATACTTCCTAACATACCAGCATTAGCAGCAACCAGAAGTTCATGTTCAAAAGTATGCTGAGCCAAGGTAGCGTGGTTGACTTCTATATTGAGTTTAAAATGTTCTTGCAAACCGTTTTGATTAAGAAATCCTACAACAGTCGCTGCATCAAAATCGTATTGATGTTTGGTGGGTTCTGCCGGTTTGGGTTCAATAAAAAAATTGCCTTTAAATCCTTGTTGTTTAGCATAATCTACCATTTTATTGAAGAAGGTGGCTAAATGATCCAATTCACGTTTCATATCAGTATTCAGCAAGGATAGATAGCCCTCTCTACCTCCCCAGAAAACGTAATTTTCAGCACCCAATTCCATGGAGGCGTCAAACGCAATTTTGATCTGAGCAGCTGCCCTAGAGGATACCCTAAAATCGGGATTAGTTATGGCACCATTCATGTAAACAGGGTTGGAAAAACAGTTTGCAGTACCCCAAAGAACTTTAATCCCTGTTTGTTGTTGTTTTTGTTTGATATAGTTTACTATTTGTCCTACTCTTTTTTCAGTTTCTAAAAGTGTGGCTCCCTCGGCGATTAGATCGATGTCGTGAAAACAAAAATATTCAAAGTCCATTTTTTGAAGGAATTCAAAAGCAGCATCAGCACGATTTTTTGCCTGCTGAAATACATCATTTTCTTGATTCCATGGGTAAAGATTTGTAATTCTGCCAAAGGGATCGGCTCCGTTGTCATTCATACTGTGCCAGTAGGCCATGGCAAATTTAAAATGTTCCCTCATAGATTTACCCATCACTTTTAAATCTGGGTTGAAGTATTTGTAAGCCAGAGGATTGTCGGATTCTTTTCCTTCAAATTTTATTTGTCCAATTTTTTTAAAGTAAGATGTTTCCATTTTAAATAATGTTATTTAATAGTTGTTTTTTCCAATTTTTAAAAGATTCGATGGATTGGTTTTGTGATCGAGGATTGGGGTCTATGGTTTTGGTTATCTGAATCAGATCGTTGTCTTGTCTACCCCTCTCTACTGCAATACCAGCTTTAGCTGCACCCTCTGCCCCAGTGGCCGTGAGCATTTGAATGGTAATACCTAAGGTATCGGCTATGGTTTTTGAAAATACATCTGATAAAAACAGATTATCATTTCCGACTTTTAGACTTTCGATAACCACCCCGTCATTTTTTAAAATTTCAATCCCATAAATCAAAGCAAAGGCAACGCCCTCCAGAGTCGCCCTAACCATGTGATTACTGTCGTGAGCGTTAAAATTGATGTTGCTGATTTGCCCATTAACGATTTTATTGTCGAGCATTCGCTCTGCACCATTTCCAAATGGGAAAACTTTTAATCCGTTGCTTCCAATGGGAGCTTTTTCTGCCATTTGATTTAGTTTTTCATAACTAACTTCACCCATTAATTGTTGTAACCAGCGGTATTGTATTCCGGCGCCATTGAGGTTGAGTAGTTTACCAAACATTTTTTTATTGGGGAGGTAATCTACATGAGCGAAAGTATTTACTTTAGTCAATTCCTCACCAGAACGTTGATCGGTAAGAGCATAAACAACTCCTGAAGTTCCCCCGGTTGCAACCACATCCCTGGAATTTCTTGCACCAAGGGAATAAGCATTATTGGGTTGGTCTCCTGCCCTGTAAGTAATGGGAGTTCCTGCCATTAATCCTGAGGCTTTTGCCCCTACCTCAGAAACAGTAGCTTGAATCGTAAAATTGTCAACAATATCGGGAACCAAACTTTGATTCATTTGATAATGGTCAAAAAGTTCTGTTGAAGTTTGTTCATTTTTAAAATCCCAAAAAATTCCTTCAGAAAGACCTGTGATTGTTGTTTGAGGGATTCCTGTCAATTTTGCTGCAAGGAAGTCTCCAGGTAACATTAGTTTGTATGCTTTGTGATACAACTCAGGTTCATTTTCGATCACCCAAGCGAGTTTAGAGGCAGTAAAATTTCCTGGTGAATTGAGTAAGTGATCTTTACAGTAGGTTTTTCCCAAGGTTTTAAAAGCTTTTTCTCCATACGAAGTGGCCCTGCTATCGCACCAGATAATAGATTTTCTGAGTGGATTGAGGTCTCGATCGACCAAAACCAATCCATGCATTTGATATGAAATTCCTACACTCGAAATTTGATCAGCCTTAATTTGGGCTTCACACAAAAGTTTTTGAGTGGCTTTGCAAAGATATTCCCACCAAAGATTGGGGTCTTGTTCAGCCCAGCCCGCCTGCTGAGACTCAATAGTGATTTCTACATCAGGAACCCTAGCTCTTGCAATGGAATTTCCAGTTTGAACCTCTACCAAAGCAGCCTTTATAAATGAGCTTCCAATATCATATCCTATACCTATCATTTGACATATGCAGGTGTTATAGTGAACTCTTTTTCAGCGTATTTCCCTTCAGAGGCCCAGCGAAATCCTCTCATCTGCATGGTCATTACCTCCGGGACGTCAAATTCGGTAAGGTGATGCCCAATAGAAGAATAAAATATCCTCCCTTTTCCATAGTTTTTTTTCCAAACAACTGGCATTGTGCTTCCAGTTACTTTATTTTCCTTTTTTTTAGGTTTTTCGTATTTTTCCCTATCAAATTCTGAAATGGCCAATACCTTGATGTTGGGATCAATTAGCATATAATACTGTTCGGTTTTCTTTAAATTAAAATCGTTCAGCCCTTGAGTTATGGGATCGCTTTTATCAATGATTTTAATGGAATGATCGATCTGCCCTCCGGGGTGAAACAGGAATTGTCCACCCACTATAAACTGATACTTTAGGTTATCCCTAAAAGCATCACCTAAACCTCCATGCCAGCCCGCGAATCCTGTTCCGTTCATAATAGCTTTTTCTAAACCTTCAAATTCTTTTTCGGTTATTTTTCCATTGGTCCAAATCTGAATTATCAAATCAGTCTCCGCCATTAGCTCTTCATCTTTATATACCGAAAGTTTATCAAAAACCTTAACATTAGCGCCTTCAGCTCTCAGTTTGGGTACCATCAAATCCACACTCTCAGTGGGCTTGTGTCCTTCCCAGCCTCCATAGACATAGATGATGTTTTTCCCCTTCAAGGTAGGTGCCTCATTTTGTTCATTTTGAGAAATTCCATGGGTAGGTAAAAAAATTAATAGAGTAATTAAAATAAGTGTTTTTTGAAAAATGTAATTATGTGGTATACTCTGCATAACGGAAAGATGTATTAATTTAATGATGGCTGAACTTGGATTAATTTATCTTTAATTATTTCAGACCACAAAAGATAAGCTTTATCGCTGAGGTGAAGACTATCACTTACATAAAGATCGGGAATAGGTCGACCGTTAAATCCTAAAAAATTTTTTTGAGTGGAAATAAAATTAATCATGGAATGATTATGAGCATATTGCTGCACTTTTGCATTTACTTGGGAAATTTGATCCCAAACTTTCCAGCGGGAAGGGGTAGGAGTAATTTCGATGAAGTAGATAGGAAGCTGGGGGTAAATATTATGAACTTGACTTATAAAAAACTTTAAAAGTTTATAAACTTCTCTAGGAGACAAATCGCTTTCTTTTCCCGAAATATCATTGGCAACAAAGCAAATCAAAGCGGAAGCCTTATGGTGGGGAGAGACTAATCGCTCTGTAAAATGAATTAGATCATAAAAATGTGCCCCTCCATAACCTCTTTTAACCACCTTGTATGGGGCCATTAGCTGGGTCATGTTATCCCATCTTCGAATACTGGAGCTGCCGATAAAGAGAAGGTAGTTATCGAGTTTTTTATAATCCATAAGTGCCTCCAGTGCTTGCACCTCACTCTCAAAAACAGACTTTGTATTTTCAAATTTCTTTAGGGGAGAACATCCGAAAAGCAGGATAATAACTGGGTAAAGAATAAATTTCTTCAAGTTTAATCGGGTTTGTTCTTATATTCATTTAAATATATAATAATTATTTAAATTTAAATTTCAGAAATGGCTCCGTAGTTCAACGGATAGAACAAGAGTTTCCTAAACTTTAGATACAGGTTCGATTCCTGTCGGAGCTACAACTTATGAAATAAAGGTATTCCTCCCTTCAATGCAAATTAAGCTGTAATCCAATGATCACTTAGGTGTTTGGGAGGCTAATCTTTTCGGTTTTGTCTAAGGTTTTAACCTCTAGCTTTAGTAGGGCCTCCTCTTCAGATTTTGTAAAACGACAATCGACCCCTAAGCTGTTATCTCCTTTTTTGACCATAAAATCTGAGGGAGAGACTTTATAAGATTTAAGTCGGTTCCATTGGGCATCCAACACCCACAATTTTTCCTCACCGCTATACTGGATTCGCTGTCCCTTCTTTAAACTTAGTGGCAGTTGGATTTTTTTATAATGATTGATCTCCAAGCTGATCTCGGTGATCTCTGTATTTTCTGCGCTGATTACAAAATGTAAACTTTGCTCATTGGCAGGGTTGTGAAACATAAAAAAGGATTGCAAGGGTTCGCCCGGTTGACGAACTTTCTTAGGGTGAGAATAAATAGCGGCGTGTACCTCCTGCAAATACCAATTTTTGCTGTCGATTCTATTAATTGTAAACTCTCTTTCATTGTCGCGCATAGCTGCCTTTTGATCTTCATTAAAAGATTTGGATAGTCGAAGTTGCTCCCAATCGCTCACCTTTTGGAGGATACGGTCAGAATTTCCATTTTGGGAAACACTTTCACCATCGGCCACCAAGGCAAAGCCAGCAGCATATCCGGCCGATTTAGCCAACATCCATTCCATATCTTCTAAAGAAGTCTGGGCAGTCATTTTAAACCAGCCTAACATGCCGGGCATAAAATTTCGTTGAAAATAAGCTTGGTTATTAAAACGATATTGGGTTTGGCTTTCACGAAAACCAGCATACCAAGGCTCCCCCCAGTTCATTCGAGAGTAAATGTGCCAAAAAAAATGGGTGGTGCGACTGGCATCAATAATAAGGTGATCTTTGATTCGTGGGTCCAGGGCATTATACCATGTGTATGGCATGAGCGACTCCCCATAAGTTCCCAATCCAGTGGATCGATTACCTTCTAGTCCGTCAAAGGAGATCTGTCTGAGTCCAGTTTTATTATATAATTCAGCCAGAGTTTTGGACATTTCTACAGTCAAATCAGCATCCGTCAAAAAAACCTTATATGCGTGATCAAGCAGTTTTGAGATTTTCGCTCCAGAGGGATGGTCCTGAGCAGTTGTTCCAAAAGCCCCACGTCTGCAATCCAATAAACGCCACGGTTTGGAATCCGATACTTCCCCATAACGGATCAATTCGTTACCCACCACTACGGTTTTTAGTGTGTTATTTTTCATTTGATTGAAAAAATCGGGGGACTCGATCTCAATTTCAGTAGCGTAGTGTTCCACAGCTTTAGAAAGCTGTGTGCTTCCGACTTTGGCCAGTCTGGGATCAGGAATAGGTGTAACATACGGATCATTGGTGGTTATAAAATTAGAAAGGCAATGGGTTCCCATTTTGATACCTTGTGCAGTAGCTTTTTCCACACATTTTTTTAAACCCTCCACTCCACTTGGGAATTCTCCTTTGTAAAGGTCAAAATGCCCCCAGTTTTCAAAGGTCTTACCATAATGATACAAATGTTTAAGTCCGGCTTTTAAGGTTAACGCGATGGCCTGGTCTACATTTTCTTCAGTATAACTGGTAATCAGGTAAGCTGCATTTGCATTTGGAGCAGTTTTGACCCATTCACCGTCGATCATAGGGTGAGGTAGTCCCTCCTCTAATTCGATAATCCCCAGAGTTTGGAGTGCTTGCCCAACTGGACAGCCAAAAAGTGCGATCTTGGAGCCGATGACACCTCCATCGTGGTAAGGGGGTGCCACTATTTTGTCGTGAGAAAACTCTTCTACGATTCTAGCTTGTTGGCGATTGCGACAATAGGCTTGTATACTACTACCTGAAGGGGTTGGCATTGCAGCTTCCACACGATACAAAACCCCATCGTCGGCTTGTTTAGAAATATCGCTATGATCCCCGGCACGGAAAATGTCAAGCTGAGGCATACGGTCGCTTTCATGCCAAGGGTAACCCCCTAAGGTTTTAAGGTTGAGAGATTGTATCCCAATGGCAAAATTCCTCCCGCGGACTACCCCTACCGTCTCGCCAATAATTTTATCAATTGTTGTTGGATAAGGTCCCCAAATAATAAGATCAACCTCATCGGCATGGTTCAGAGCAATAAGTTCGAAGGTGAAATGAGATGTTTTTTGGTTGACTTTAATTTGGGCTTCTCCATGCTGTCCAAAATCTAAATACAGGGTGTCTTTATTTATTTTGGCAGTACGTGGTTTTCGATAAACCCCCTCAACCCTTAGAGACATAAATGGGGCCAGTGAGTCTTTAGCTAGGTAGTTTTTTCCGGAACCAAGGTCAGTCAGAGCCATTAGGTTACCCCTATTACTGAGCTGGAGACTAAAAGTGGAAGTTGAAAATTCTGCAATGGAGTTTTCTGTCGGGAGTGAACAAGATTTTAAAAGGAGGGAAAAAATAAAGAGTATAAAAAAATACTTTTTCATATTGCCGCTTTAAAAAATTTTAAACAAGAAAATTAGGGGTAAAGTAAAGAATTATTTTGTAATACTCGTATCGAGGTAACAAAGCTCTAATTTGATATTAATAATGATAGAAAGTCTCACTAATTTAAATTAAATAAAACTGTATAAATTTAATTTTTGACTGGTCTAATAATTCATTTAAGACTATTAAATGTTTTATTCTTGTCTATATTAGTTTAATAATAAATTTTTTATTTAGTATTTTGCAAATGCTTTACTCTTCTGGGAGAACCAATAAGAAATCTTATTGTTTTGAAAAATAAATTCTTGAACATTCAATTTCTTGATATAATCAAAACAAAAGCTATTTTATCCTCTTTTGTTTTTTTATTTTCAACACATTTTTTATTTTCCCAGACAAACTATTATGTTGCTAAAAATGGGTCAAACTCAAATTCAGGCACATCTATATCTAGCCCGTTTTTAACCATCTCTCACGCAATTTCTCAAATTAATCCTGGAGATAAGATATACATTAGAAGAGGTACTTATCATGAGGAGATTATCATTGATGATATTGACTCAGCTAGCGGAAATGAAACTTTAATTTCAAACTATAACAATGAACGAGTTATAATTGACGGAACAATTGCTGTAAATGGTTCTTGGATTGATGATACTATTGGGGGTGTAGCAGTTAAAAAAATTGAAAACTTTTCAGAATCCATTTCCCAGCTTTTTGTAGGTAATAATCAGATGGTCATGGCAAGATGGCCCAATGCTCAATTTGATGACTTATCAATTTATGATCACGATAATTGGGCTCATGGAGAGGAAACCGGAAGTACTGATGGATCTTTTCTAATAGATGAAACATATGATAACCCCGGCTCATTGAGCCTTGCAAATTCTATTGGAATTTTAAATGTTGGCTCATTTAGAACCTTTAATAGAGAAATTGCAACACACACTCAGCAAGTTGGAGATGATATTATTACCTATACGACCCCAATCGGTGAAAATGGATTAGGCGCGGGACTATCAAATAATGGAGAATTAAAAGACAAACATCATTACTTCTTCTTTGAGAGGAAAAAAGAATTTATTGATGTCGAAAATGAGTGGTTTTTGGATACAACCACTAATGAGCTCTATTTAAATCCTCCAAATGGAGTTGATTTATTTCAAACCCCAATCAGAGGAAAAGTTAGGGATTACTCTTTGACTATAGCTGGGAGTGAGTATTTAAAAATTAATGGCTTAACTTTTTTTGCTACAACAATTCATGCTAGAGGAAGTAATAATCTGGAAATTTCTGAGTGTAATTTCTATTATCCCTCTCACTCCAAAAGAATGCTTGGAGATTTGTCAGGGGCCAATGCGACAACGTTTGGAACAGGATCTGGAAATACGGCCAGGGTCGATTCATCAACAGTAAGCGGCTGTTTATTTATTGATACTGAGGGAGAGGCACTTATAATCAGGGGAGATAATAATACCATTAAAAATTCATATTTCAGGAACATAGATTGGTCTGCCACAGAATTAAATGGACTGATGGTATCAGTATTTATTGACGGGACAGGAAATACTTTTACAGGAAATGAAATATATCACACTGGAGCCTCAGCAACTGTTTGGCCAGGAGAGCAGTCAATTTTTTCCTACAATATAGTATCAAGTACTGGTCATGCTCAATCTGATGGATCGGTTTTTCAGGGTACAAAAAATTATGTTTTTGGCTCTGAGGTACATCACAATTTTGTTTACGATACTGAAAAATACGCTTTTAGGTATGATGCCCCTGGAGGAGATGCTGCACAAGCGGGTAGCTTTGGGGTTATGCATCACAATATTGCAGATAATACTCTAGGTCTAATGATTAAGGGTAATAACCAAATTATTGCTCATAATACGGTTATAAACACTATCAGTAACAGAAACGATATAATTATTTTAGCAGAGGACTGCTCCAATACAAATACATGGCTCTACAATAATTTAGCTGAAAGAATTGGTTCCCATAGAAGTGATGTCTTATTTTCTGCTCCATTAAATGGACCAATGCCAATTGGAACAGAAGGTTATATAGAAAATGGAGATGATTGGGAGGTTTGTGATTCTAATGATGGTGCTCTATATTCTGGCACTGGAACTGGAAGCTCTACTGGGAATATGGATTCAATTAATGTATCTAGGCCTGGCATTGGATATAATTCAAATATTGAGAATTTAATTGATTATAACCCTGGGGATGGTAAAACAATTTCTGATTACCAACCTATTAGTAACCAAATCATCGATCAAGGTGTTTCATTAACAAACACTGTTTCTAAATCTCTAACTGAAAGTGACCAATTAAATTCAATTGTTCCTCATACCCCTGTTGGATCTGGAACTGATATTGGTGCTATTGATGGAAATTCACTTTGGACTCCAGGGGTTCAGGGATGGACACCCCAGCAGAGTATAAACCTTGAAGATATATTTTATAACCCTGGAATTGTAGAATCAAATCTTCTATTACACTTTGATTTTGCAAATTCATCATCATATCCTGGCTCCGGTGACAAGGTTTATGATCTATCAAATAATTACAATCAAGGCGATCTTAATGGTAATCCCAGTATGATAAATAATCATGGAGGAGAGATAGATCTTGATGGTACTAATGATTACATTCAACTAAATGATCCTTTTTCACTCCAAAATCACTCTATTGAAATGTGGATCAAAATGAAAGATAATGGAAATGATTTTTTATGGGACGCTAGAGACAGTGATAATGATGGTTATATTTTACATTATAACTCAGGTTACAAATACCATATTAACACTTCAATGATAGATAATTCCCAATCTCACCTAAATCAATGGGTACAAGTTGTCGCGTCCTACAATGGCGAAAAGTCAAGGATTTTTATTAACGGACAAAAAGTTGAGGAATCTAACAGTATTAATAAAGTTATAAATACTACTACAAATGCAAGAATTGGTGCAAGAAGTCATAACGCATTGGCCTATTATCTGGAGGCAGAAATCGGAATTGTCAGGTTTTATAATCAAACCCTATATAGTGCTGATGTTTTGCAAAACTATAATGCTAACGCAGCAAGATTTGGACTAACATCTAACCCAGTATCCCCTACATCTATTGATATTACCCAACCAATTCCAACTAGAGGACTTCAACTATATCTTGATTCAACTAAATCTGATTCCTATCAATCTGGAGGTAATACATGGTTCGACTTAAGTGGAAACGATTATGATTTCACAGTCTCAGGAAACCCCCCATTTGATTCATCTATTAGGGGAGGAGTTATCAATTTTCAAGCAGGAGGTGATTATGCGACAAACAATTCTGATCCAATTTTAAATATAAATTCTTACACAAAATTTGCAGTATTTAACCCACTTGCTGCTACTACAAACAACATTATATCAGGAGGTAACGAATCAAGACATGCTTTTTATATGGCTGGTCAAACAAATCAGTTCCAAGCTGGTGGCACTGTTAATGGTAGTTGGGTGTGGCCGGTGAAATATGAATCAAATGGAGGAGCATCAATATTGAATATTTGGAATATTGGAACAGTTACTTTTGATACTGATTCAGGAATGGATTTATACTATGGTGGAAATCTTGTTGATTCTAACTCTTCAGCTACCGGTGTTATTGATCATACATCACCAAGAGTTAATATTGCTAGATACAATACTGGCAATTACTTCACCGGATATATCCCTGTGGCGATTATTTATGATAGAAAACTTTCAAATCATGAGGTAAATAGCCTAAGTAACCACTTTGCCTCTAGGTATGGATTATCTCGTTCTAATACATCCTCTCTTACCATAGATGAAGGAGTTCCAATTAATTCAATATTAGCGGACCTTAGTGCGACTGATCCGGATTCAACACAATTTATTTATGAACTTGTTAGTGGTGATGGAGGAATTGATCAACACAATTCATCTTTTACAATTTCAGGAACTCAGATTGTTGTAGGTCAAATAATATCATTTGATAATACCCCCTTGATGAATATTAACCTAAAGGTTACAGATGAATCAAATAATAGTCTAACTCAATCATTTGTTATCTATGTTAATGACTTAAACAGAGCACCTACTGATATTGGTATTTCATCAACTACATTTTTAGAGAGCGTTTCATCTAGTTCAACTATTGCAACTTTATCTGCTGTTGATTCTGACACAAGTGATTCGCATGTTTTTTCCCTTATTAATGGTGATGGATCTAATGACGCTGATAATTCAAGTTTTACCATCAGCGGAACTAGTTTAATAATAAACTCCACTGCTGATTTTGAAACTAAAACAAGCTATAATCTGTATATCAATGTCAATGATGGGGTTAATGATTTTGCTAAGGCATTCACCGTGAGTGTTACTAATGAAAACGATGAGCCGCCAAGCGATATATTCTTTTTAGATGTTGATACGAATAATTTAGTCCTTTACTTAAATGCAAAAAATAGTGATTCCTACCCCACATCAGGAAATCAATGGTTTGATCTAAGTGGAAATTACAATCATGGGTTAATAAATGGAGCCACATACAATTCTTCGGCTGATGGAGGATTTTCATTTGATGGATCAGACGATAAAATTGTCATTCAACATGATAGCTCCCTAAACTTTGAAAATGATTTAACCTTAATCTATACCCTAAAACCTGATTGGAGTAATTCCTCATATAGTCCTGGATTTTCAAAAGGAGAAAACAAAAACAGTAATTTTTCTACTTGGATAGGCAGTGACAAACAAATCGATATCTCAACGCAAGTAGGGAATAATCAAACGGAAAATGTCAACTCCCTGAGACCAGCATACGATGCCACTAATGATATTAGTGAGGGTAATTGGTATACTATCGCTATAACTATTGACTCATCAAACAATCAGAAAACATATATAAACGGATCTCAAGTTGGCGCTACGAAGTCTATAACTCTTGGAGCAACAAATTCACTTAATCTTACTATTGGACAGCTTCCTGGTTATAGTCACTCAACATATGGAGGAGGTGAAATAGGAAAAGTAATACTCTATAATTCTGCTTTAACTTCAGCTCAGGTAAGCTCTAACTTTAACTTGATGTCCAACAGTTCTACCCCAACTTCAACATATGCTTCTGTAAACGAGGGAGCGGCGCTTAATACAATAGTTGGAAGTTTTACAGCTACGGATTCTGACACATCTATTTTCACATTCTCCATTGTTCAGGGGGATGGAAACAATGACCAACATAATTCATACTTTACCATATCAGGTAACCAATTGCTGGTTAACAATGGAAATATTAATTATGATTTAACACCTAAATTATTTGTCAATATTCAGGTAAGTGATGGCTTGCAAACCTATTCAAAGCCTTTTGAAGTCGTAGTTAAAGATTTAAATAGACCACCTTCAGACATTGGGCTTTCATCAAATACAATTTCAGAGAGTGTTTCTGCCAGTTCATCTATTGCTACTTTATCTGCTGTTGACTCTGATACAAGTGATACTCATGTTTTTACTTTAACTAATGGTGATGGATCCAATGACGATGATAATTCAAGTTTTACCATCAGTGGAACTAGTTTGATTATAAACTCCTCTGCTGATTATGAAGCTAAAACAAGCTATAATTTATACATCAATGTTAATGATGGGACAAATGATTTTGCTAAGGCATTTACAGTCAGTGTTACAAATATTAATGAGGCTCCTAGCGATCTTGGATTTTTGACTATTCCAACTAATGGTTTGATTTTACATTTGGATGCTTCAAATTCAAATTCATACCCTGGTAATGGAAATACTTGGTTCGATTTAAGTGGACAAAATGCTCATGCTAAAGCAACTACTCTTCCACCATTTGGTCTTAATGGAGCTCAGATCAAAAACTTTGATTTTGATGATAATAGTCATGGTTTTAATAGTGTAGACATAAACCAAGAATATAGAGACCTAATTGTAATTAAAAAATATGAAATTGGAGGTGGTATTAAGACTGTATTTGGTCATTACGATCATCAAGACAACTCTTTCAGAATTAATGGAGATAATGTTAGGGTAGTAAACCAGTTTAATCATGATGATTGGCAAGACGGATCGGAATCAGATGTTTTTATAAATGGATCATTTATAACTCAAGATACTAATGTACTTGATCAGTGGGTATTTGTTAGAACCTATCGTTCAAACAATGTCGGTTTTGGAAATAGTTTTAGGTATGAGGTTTCAAAAGGACATGGTGGGGGATCAAGATCTTATAGGGGAAAGATGAATCTGATTTTGGCATATAACAGAAAATTGACCAATCAAGAAGTTCAAGACATATATCAATCTTTATCTCCCAGGTTAAGTGGAAATAATACTACCATTACTGTTTCTCAAACCTCTGTTGACGAAGAGGTCCCTATTGGAACAGAGGTTGGCACCTTAACAGCAGTCGATTTAGATACAACCAATCTAACTTACAGCCTCGTATCAGGAGATGGAATAAATGATCTGCATAATTCACTATTTACTGTATCTGGTTCTAAGTTATTGGTAGGCGGTAATATTGATTATGAGACCAACTCAACACTAAACATCTACGTTCAAGTGTCCGATGGTGAGAATATTTACCAAAGAGCAATGATAGTTAACGTAAATGATATTAAAGAAACTCCATTGATTCAGGTAAGTGACATTGTAAAAACATTTGGTGGTGCAAATTTTGATTTGACTGCCACTTCCTCGAGCACTGGTGCATTTACTTACACTGTAGCCGACCAAAGTGTGGCTTCAATAAATGGAAATACAGTAACGATTTTAGGAGCTGGTTCAACATCTATCACTGTAACTCAGGCTGAGGATAATAACTTTACCTCTGCTACAGCCACATTTTCTTTAAAAATAAATAAGGCTGATGTAATAATTATGATTGACGATATTACAAAGAACTATGGAGATAATGATTTTAATTTAACTGCTGTTTCTTCAAGTACATTTGTATTAATATCAGATTTTATTACCCTTTCTCCACCTACAAATACAAATCCAACTTATTGGTATGTGAGCTCTGTATGGAATGATAATTCATTTTATGAAAATGCGCCTCCAGGTTATGCAGATAATAAATATTACACACCTTGGTTAGACTCACCTCAATCCTGGTCTGCAAAGTTTAATAACACATCGCAATGGATTACTCTTGACCTCCAAGCTGAATCAATGGTTTACCAGGTCATAACAAAAGCAAGGACTATTAGTAATCAGAATTACAATCAATATGTAAAAAAAGCAAATATTCTTTACGGTAGTGATAACACTAACTGGACAACAATATTTAATAATACGAGTCTCCAAACTGCATCTGATGATATTCCAGTTTCAAAAGTACTTGCCGCTCCTGTTCCTGCCAGATATGTAAAAGTTGAGCCAACCGAATGGAATAATCATATATCTATGCGAATGGGTGTAGTTTATAGAACAATCAGTCAATCACTTGTAAGTGATGGTAGTTTAACTTTCTCAAGTTCAAATAACAATGTGGTTTCCACCTCCAATAGCTCAGCTACTATAAAAGGAGCAGGATCGGTAAACATTACGGTCTCTCAATCTGAAACTTCAAACTATAATTCTTCAACTAGCTCGTTTACTATAACAGTTAATAAAATTGATCCTACAATCACATTTAATAGTTTGACAAAGACTTATGGGGATACTAACTTTAATTTGGTAGCTACCTCTTCAAGTACAGGAGCCTTTACCTTCAATATTACAGATGCAAATGTAGCTACAGTAACTGGTAGTAACACAACCATAGTTGGAGCGGGAACTACAACAGTGACTGTAACTCAAGCAGCAGACTCAAATTATAATGCTGCTACTGCGACTATGACTCTCACGGTTAATAAA
>CAJWAA010000019.1 GCA_913020295.1 uncultured Flavobacteriaceae bacterium
AGTTGTTTTTGGAAAAAGGAATTTTTGATTACCAAACGGCAAAATCCTTTGAGGAAAATATCCTTTCCAAAGGGGGGACAGAGCACCCTATGACCCTTTACAAAAGATTTAGAGGTAAAGCACCCGACCCTAAAGCATTGCTTAAACGAGCAGGATTGGTTGAATAGCATCATGCTTGTTTAAACTTTATAGTATTGAGAATCAAATTGGAATATGTTTTGAATTCTAAACATCTTTTAACCGGTCATTAATGACATTAAATTAAAACTCCAATTGAATAAAAGAATTCTTTAAACAAAAATAGTACTTAATAGGTTTTATAAATTATCATTTGACATCCAATATGCATAAAATATATTTGTTTTTGATTTCGTATTTTATGGCGTAATCATCAAAAAATTAAAATCGAATTTTATGAAAACCATTCAATTACTGTTTGTATCAGCACTCTTTTCTTGTTTATTTTTTTATGTAAATGCTCAGCGTCAGTCTGTTTCTTTAAACAAAGAATGGGATTTTAAAGGAGCATCACTTTGGGAAGAATCGATAGAGCAAGTGGTTGATCTGCCTCATACATGGAATACCGAAGACGCAGCGGAGGGTTATATATATTTCAGGGGAGAAGGAATCTATACCAAAAATTATTTTGTAGATCGAACCCTAAAAGGAAAGCGTTTTTTTTTAAAATTTGAGGGAGTTCAAACCGTTGCGAATGTGAGTATAAACGGAGTCCATTTGGGAGAGCATCGTGGCGGTTATTCTGCTTTTACATTCGAAATCACAAAGAATGTAAAATTTGGAGAGGATAATTATATCGAAGTAAAAGTTGATAATTCTGAAACAAAAGATGTTCTACCTTTGGGGGGAGATTTTAATATTTATGGGGGAATTTGTCGTCCGGTACAACTTATAATAACCGAGGAGGTTTGCATTACACCACTCGATTTTGCCTCACCCGGTGTTTATCTTTTTCAGAATAACATTACTAAAGAAAAGGCCGAAGTTGCTGTTGTAACAAAAATTTCAAATGCATCAGCGTCAAACTCAAATATCGAGCTTGAAGTAATCATAACTGATGCTGTTGGAAAAATTGTTCATCAAGGAAAAAAAGACATTTTGGTCAATGCCGGTGAAACAAAAGACACAAATCATTCGGTAGTAATTAGCAAACCACACCTTTGGAATGGTCTAAAAGACCCTTATCTCTATTCAGTCCAGATATTGGTAAAAGAGGGTAGAAAAATAATTGATGAAATAACTCAGCCACTAGGTTTAAGATATTTCCACACCGATCCAGAAAAAGGTTTTTTCCTAAACGGAGAGCATTTAAAGATAAAAGGAGTCAGCCGGCATCAGGATTTTGCCAAAGTAGGCTCTGCTTTATCAGAAAAGCATCACAGGCTTGACATGAAACTTATTTCAGAAATGGGAGCTAATGGAATTCGTCTGGCACACTACCAGCATTCCGAGTTTTTTTATGCTTTGTCCGATTCATTAGGAATGACCGTTTGGGCGGAAATACCGTTTGTAGGAAGCAATCAAGATGGATATTCGGATTCTGATGAATTTAGAAAAAACAGCAATCAGCAACTGCAAGAATTAATTCGTCAGAACTTTAATCACCCATCCATATTATTTTGGGGAATATATAATGAAATTGGCATGGATAACGATCCGGTTTTGACAGCAATTATTGACGATCTACAAAAGCTTGCAAAAGTGGAAGACCCAACACGAAATACGGTAGGCGCATCTTTTGTGAGGCGAAGTGAAGATCCACTCCATAAAATTCCGGAAATGATTGCGTGGAATCAGTATTACGGCTGGTATTATACTAAACCACACAAACTAGGTGATTTTTTAGACCAAATTCACGAAGAGGAACCAGGCTATAAAATTGGAGTATCGGAATACGGGGCCGGAGGAAGTGTAATGCATCACGAAGAAAAAATTCGTAGGCCTTTCCCAATATTTCACAAATGGCACCCGGAAGAATACCAGACCACGGTGCACGAGGGAAATTGGAGGGTAATCAACGATCGGGATTATATATGGGGAAGTTATATTTGGAATATGTTCGATTTCGGCTCCCATTTCAGACGCGAGGGAGATGCCATTGGAATGAACGATAAAGGAATGGTTTCTTACGACCGAAAAACAAAAAAGGATGTTTTCTTTTTCTACAAAGCAAACTGGAGCCCCAAACCCGTAATCCACTTGACAAATTCACGCTTCAAAATTCGTAAAAGAGATAAAATAAAAGTTAAGGTCTACTCCAATCTTAGTGATGTGGAGCTATTTGTAAACGGTAAGTCTGAAGGGAGTAAAAGAGGGGAAAATGCCACCTTGGTTTGGGAAGATATAGAGCTTCAAGAAGGAAACAACATTGTAAAAGCTGTTGGACAAAGAAATGGTAAAACATATACAGATACTGTGATCTGGATGTACGAAAAAAATCTGATCCTTAACGTTGTGATTTACTTTTTACGATGGTTTATAAAGATTTTTGTCGTCCTTTTACTCGCAGTGGTTTTCTGGATGTTACGTTTACTTGTAAAAAAACAAGTTCGATCACGAAAGAAATTATTTGTAATTGTAATACTTACTCTAGCAATACTGTTTTTACTGGCAATAGTGGTAGGACAAATTCTTGGTGCAAGCCTGGGTATAAACTTTTTTGAATATAGTTTGATTTAGATTATAAATCTATACTAGGGTTTTTATGACTAAATGATAAATACCCATAAATGTGAGGTTTGTTATCTGCTAAGGACTTATAACCTTAATAGTATACGCTTACAAGGTCTACCGGTTAGACCTACTCCGATTCCCAATTTAAAAACCCCCCTTCCAGATCGTAAATCTTTTGAAAGCCAATAGAGACCATCACCTGAGCGGCATAGAGGCTTCTCCTGCCCGACCGGCAATAGATTAATAGCGTATCGGATTTAGAAAGGTTTTCAATTTCGGTGACAAAGGCCTCAGTTTTAACATTGATGTTTTGTGCTCCTTCGATATGACCTTCATGGTATTCCTCAGGTGTTCTGACATCGATAATTGTATATCCTTTTTCAACCAAAGCCAAATATTGCGATTTTTCCAACACCTCTACTTTGGGTGGCTGGATTATCCAAAGAAAAACAAATAAAAATACTCGCATATTAAATAGTTATATATTTTAAAAATAACCATAAAATTGGAACTCCCTCCACCCAAAAGCTGCTAAAATATTTCGATTGATTTACTTTTGATTTTAAGACAAATCCCATCAATAAGATAGCCATGCCGAAAACTAACAAAAAATTTGAAGAAATGGAATGGTATATCTCCAAAAAAACAAAAAGCAACAAAAATAGCCCCCCCAACCACTGGGTTTTTTGAATCCCCCATTTTTGGGGCCAAGTCGAAAGGTTGGGATCGTCTAATTTCAAGTCTCGAATTTCAAAAGGCAAGGTAGCTACCAATACAAAAAGGTAGCGCTGAAGACCATAAACCAGCGAAAATTCGTTAAAGCTTTGTCCGCTCAAAGATAGTGGTAAAAAAACAGTGGTCAGCACCCAACTCAATGCCACCAAATGAATTTTAAGTCCCTTAAATCCCCTAAAATTAAACTTAAACCCGGGTAAAGGAAAACCGTACAACAATACCAATAAAAGCGTAAAAAAAAGAATGATCCAAGAGGAAGAGGGTAGGTAAAATCCTTGGACTAAAAAGAGAAAAATACCTAAAATAAAAAAGCCCAATAAAAATCCAACCGTTCTGCTCCTGTGCTCTACACCCTCAAAAAAAAACTTGTGAAACTTGATAAAATTATAGGCCAAAAAAGGAGCCGTGAAAAAAATCAATTGATGGTAGAATTTATGATTTATACCGAAATCCAATGAGGTAATACTGGCGAGGGATAAAACCGCTAAGCCCACATGAAAGTTGAATTTAACGTAGTTGTCAAAAAGTTTACTCATCCATGCCACCAGACAAAAGTATCTGTAAAGTGTTAATAACTAAGATTTTTGTTCAAAAAAAATGGAGAAATGAATCAAAGAAGGCAAAAAAGATGGACATCTATCAACTAATTTTGTTTAAACTTCTCAACATATGCAGTCAGATAAATTTGCATTTCGTCACATAGGCCCCAAGGAAGAGGAAATTTCTAAAATGTTAACGGCTTTAGAAGTCGATTCAATCGAGGAATTACTATCCCAAACCCTACCAGAAGAAATCAGATTGAAGAAACCCCTTGCTTTGCGCGAAGGGATCACAGAATATCGTTTTCTAAAGGAGATAAGAGCACTTTCAGATCAAAATCAATTGTTTGAAACCTATATCGGTTTGGGTTACCACCCCACCGTAACCCCTTCAGTAATTCAACGTAACATACTGGAAAATCCGGGTTGGTATACTGCTTATACTCCCTATCAGGCAGAAATTGCCCAGGGAAGGCTGGAAGCCCTTTTTAACTTTCAAAGTATGGTTTGCGACCTTACGGGAATGGAGTTGGCCAATGCATCACTTTTGGACGAAGCGACAGCAGTAGCAGAGGCAATGAGTTTGGCCTATGCGGTGAGGGGGAAAGATCAAAAAAAAGCCAATGCAAATAAATTGTTCGTGTCACAGGACATACTTCCTCAGTCTCTGGCAGTTCTAAAAACCAGGGCAATTCCGTTAGGGATTGAATTGGTTATAGGAAAAGCCGAAAACACAGATTTTGATTCCTCTTATTTTGCTGCCTTTTTTCAATATCCTGGGAAAGACGGTAATATTATTGATTTGCCAGTCATGGTGGGAAAAGCAAAAACTTTTGACCTTAAAATCATTGTTGCAGCCGATTTATTGAGTTTAACCTTACTGGAGGCTCCCGGTACCTATGGGGTAGACGTGGTAGTAGGTACCACACAACGTTTTGGCATACCCCTTGGTTATGGAGGACCTCATGCTGCTTATTTTGCAACTAAAGAAGGTTATAAAAGAAACATTCCCGGACGCATCATCGGGCAAACCAAAGATCTGGACGATAATCCTGCGCTTAGGATGGCCCTTCAAACCCGTGAACAACACATAAAAAGAGATCGAGCTACCTCCAACATATGTACTGCGCAGGTATTACTAGCCGTTATGGCAGGAATGTATGCCGTCTATCATGGCCCCAAAGGTCTCAAAAAAATTGCCAAAAGAATACATTTGAATGCTGCCAAACTAGAAAAAAAATTAGTAGATCTGGGACTAACCCAACTCAACGAGTTTTATTTTGATACCCTGAAGATCAAAATCAATGTGAATGCTGTTAAAGCTGAAGCAGAAAAAAATGAAATCAATTTCCGCTACATCAATGAAGACTCAGTTGGGATAGCCATCAATGAAACCACAGACGAAGTTGCCTTATTGAAAATATTGAATGTTTTTGAAGAAGTAGTTCATCATAAAAAAATTACTGGGAAGGTGAAGATCGAAAATCACCGTTATCCCGAAGGCCAGAAGAGAACCAGTAGTTATCTCACCCATAAGATATTTAACTCTTTCCATTCCGAGACGGCAATGATGCGTTACATCAAAAGTCTAGAGCGTAAAGATCTGTCCTTAAATCACTCCATGATTTCACTAGGCTCATGTACAATGAAACTAAATGCCGCTACTGAAATGTTGCCTTTGAGCTGGTCAAGATGGTCAAGTATACACCCTTTTGTTCCTAAAGAACAGGCTAAAGGCTACCACAAAATGCTTCACCGTTTGGAAAATCAACTTAGTGAAATTACAGGGTTCCACGCTACCTCTTTGCAACCCAACTCCGGTGCACAAGGGGAATATTCAGGACTGATGGTCATCAGAGCTTACCACGAGTCCAGAAATGAGTCCCATCGAAATATTTGTTTGATTCCCTCCTCTGCCCACGGAACCAATCCCGCCTCGGCCGTAATGGCAGGGATGAGAGTAGTGGTCGTCAAAACCGATGAATTAGGAAATATTGATTGGAAAGATTTTTCAGAGAAAACATACGAGCATCGCGATAATTTGGCAGCACTGATGATCACCTATCCCTCCACCCACGGTGTTTTTGAAGCTAACATAAAAGATATTACCACAAAAATCCACCAATTTGGAGGACAGGTCTACATGGATGGTGCCAATATGAACGCACAAGTGGGACTGACCAGTCCTGCTGAAATAGGCGCAGACGTATGCCACCTAAATTTACATAAGACATTTGCCATTCCTCACGGAGGCGGAGGTCCAGGTGTGGGCCCCATTTGCGTGGCATCTCATCTTGCAGCCTTTTTACCACAACATCCTTTAGTTGACACGGGGGGAAGCACATCAAAAGATACTGTTTCAGCCGCTCCTTGGGGATCGGCCATGGCCTGTTTGATTTCCTACGGGTATATTGAAATGCTGGGTGGTAGTGGATTAAAAAGAGCTACAGAAATGGCTATCCTTAATGCTAACTATATCAGTAAACGTCTTGAGGGAGCATATGACATTTTATATACAGGTGACCAAGGAAGAACAGCTCATGAATTGATTATCGATTGTCGCCCCTTCAAGAAATATGATATCGAGGTAATAGATATCGCCAAACGACTCATGGATTACGGATTTCATGCACCTACCGTATCATTTCCCGTTGCGGGAACCATGATGATCGAACCCACAGAAAGTGAAAACCTTGAGGAAATTGACCGATTCTGTGACGCGATGATCTCAATCAGAATGGAGATTGACTCTGGAGATCAAACTAGTATTGCATTGCTAAAAAATGCACCACATACTCTAAGTATGCTCACTGCGGATGATTGGAATTTACCTTACACAAGACAAAAGGCGGCTTATCCCTTGTGCTTTGTCATTAATAATAAATTCTGGCCTCAAGTAAGAAGAGTCGATGAAGCCTTTGGAGATCGTAATTTAATATGTAGCTGTACCTCGATAAAAGATTATGTAAATGCTTAATTTATTTAGGTTTGATGTCTTTTTTCATTAAAACTTTACACATATCATTCTGTTTGGGCATCATACGCAATTAATAATATTTATAGACTATCCTCAATAAAAAGGTATTATTGTATCGTTTTTATGAGTCAGATTATCACAGGTAGTGGCTGTTTTGTCCCCAGTGTTGTTCAAAAAAATAAAGCTTTTTTAGATCACTCTTTTTTGGATAATCATGGAACCAAATTCGATTTGGACAACCAAACTATAATTGATAAATTCAACTCGATCACTGGAATTGAAGAGCGAAAATATATTCGAACAGAATTGAAAACTTCGGACATTGCACACATTTCCGCAAAAAAAGCCATTGAAGATGCAAATGTTGATCCTGAAACCCTAGATTATATTATTGTTGCCCACAATTTTGGTGACATTACAGGAGACAGTAAACAAATCGATACCCTGCCCAGTTTAGCATCTAGGGTAAAGGCCAAGTTAAAAATTCAAAATCCAAAATGTGTCGCATATGACATTTTGTTTGGATGTCCAGGGTGGGTAGAGGCGATGATCCAGGCCCATGCCTTTATTAAGGCAGGAATGGCCAAAAAGTGCCTGGTCATTGGTGCCGATGCACTTTCAAGAGTAATTGATATTTTCGACCGCGATTCTATGATTTATGCCGATGGAGCAGGTGCCACCGTCCTGGAAGAATCTGAAGAAATAGGTGGTATTTTGTCACACAGCACCTTGACCTTTACCGCTGATAATGAGGCTGATTTTATTTTTTATGGGAAATCGTACAACAGTGAAATTATGAACGGTGATAAATTTATAAAAATGCAAGGGAGAAAAGTATATGAATTTGCCTTGAATAACGTTCCTACTGCTATGAAACAGTGTTTCGATCAGCCAAAAGTAGCTATTGATGATCTTAAGAAAATATTCATTCACCAAGCCAATAAAAAAATGGATGAAGCCATAATAAAAAGATTTTACAGGCTTTACAAAAAACCCATGCCAAAAGATATTCTCCCCATGAATATCGAGGAGTTTGGCAATAGTTCAGTAGCTACTGTTCCAACGCTATTTGATTTAGTCCTCAAACAAAACTACAAGGGGCATTCATTGAAGAAAGGAGATATTATTCTTTTTGCCAGTGTTGGGGCTGGAATGAATATCAATGCCATTACCTATCAAATTTAAACTTTACTTGAGAAGCAAACGCAGTATTTCTTTTGGTTAATTGTGTAAATTTGCCTAAATGCTTATTCTCCAAGACATCGGTGCCTACTTTATAATGCTCTCAAAAGTATTCAAACGCTTCACTCGTTGGAGTGTAATGAAAGAGCTAATCATCAAAGAAATAGATTCCCTCATCGTTGGATCGATTGGGATTATTTCATTTATCTCATTTTTTGTGGGAGGAGTAGTAGCTATTCAAACAGCATTAAACCTCACCAATCCGCTTTTACCAAAAAATTTAATTGGTTTTGCAACCCGTCAATCAGTAATATTGGAGTTTGCCCCCACATTTATATCGGTGATCATGGCTGGAAAAGTAGGCTCATTCATTACCTCAAGTCTTGGAACTATGAGGGTTACAGAGCAAATCGATGCATTACAAGTAATGGGAATCAACACATACAATTATTTGATTTTTCCCAAAGTCGTTGCCATGATGTTTTACCCATTTGTGATTACCATTTCTATGTTTTTGGGAATTTTCGGTGGCTATGTTGCCTCCATTTACGGTGGCTTTTGCTCTAGTGCAGACTTTATAGAGGGAATTCAATTAGAATTCATCCCCTATCATGTTAGGTACGCATTTGTCAAGACCGGCTTTTTCGCTTTTATATTGGCTACTGTACCCTCCTACCATGGCTATTTTCTGAAAGGAGGTGCCTTAGAGGTTGGAAAAGCCAGTACTATCTCATTTGTTTGGACCAGTGTATTAATAATTGTAACCAATTATATCATAACCCAATTACTACTTGCCTAATGATCGTTGTAGAAAAACTTTGTAAGTCATTTGATGGGAACAACATCTTAACAGATATTTCAACCCAATTCGAAAAAGGGAAAACCAATCTAATCATTGGTCAAAGCGGTTCAGGAAAAACAGTATTACTCAAATGTATCTTGGGTTTATATGGCATAGACAGTGGTAATATTTTTTTCGAAAACCGCTCCCTACAAAAGATGGATTCTAAAGAAAGAAGTATTTTAAGACAAGAAATGGGGATGGTTTTTCAGGGCAGTGCCCTATTCGATTCGATGACAGTAGAGGAAAACATCATGTTTCCAATGCGCATGTTAACCCAAAAAAGTCCTGATGAAATGCTTTCCAGAGCCAATGAGGTTATCAACCGAGTCAACTTGGTTAACTCCAATAGAAAGCTTCCTTCTGAAATTTCTGGAGGGATGCAAAAAAGGGTTGCAATTGCTAGGGCTGTTGTAATGAATCCCAAGTACCTCTTTTGTGACGAGCCTAATTCGGGGCTGGATCCCAAAACCTCCACCTTGATCGACAACCTGATTCAGGAGATTACCAAGGAATATCAGATAACCACCGTCATTAATACGCACGATATGAATTCAGTTATAGAAATTGGTGAAAAGGTATTATTCTTAGAGGATGGTCGTAAAGGGTGGGAAGGGTCTAATCGAGAAGTCTTTAAAACAGAAAACGAAAGTGTCGGAAATTTTATTTATTCCTCTGACCTATTTAAAAAAGTGCGAAAAGTCTATCTGGAGGAAAATTAATCCTCATTTTGATTGAATTTCCTCAAGGCATTAACAGAAATATCTTTTACCTCTTGATTCTTATCCATTGGGCATACCATTAAGGCATCCTCGGTATCGATAATGATAAAATCCTCAAGCCCAGAAATAACAACCTTTTTGTTGGAATCGGTTTTGATAAAATTGCGGGCAGACTTATCGGAATACAATTTGGCATTGACCACAGCATTTTTTAAAGTATCTTTTGGTTGACGATCGTAAATTGATTTCCAACTGCCCAAATCATCCCAGTCAAAACGAGCAGGAATTAGGTAGAGATGATTTGATTTTTCCATCAAGGCATAGTCCACCGAAATATTTTCAGCCAAGGGATAGTTTTTTGCAATAAATTCTTTTTCAAATTCAGTATTCAGGTGATCATTTCCCTTATAGAATAAATCATAAAGAATAGGTGCATGTTTTTTGAAACCCTCTAAAACAGCAGTGGCAGACCAAACAAATATTCCAGAATTCCAAAAATAATTTTTGTCATCGATAAAACTTTGCGCAGTAACTGAATCAGGTTTTTCGGTAAACCGTATCACCTTTTTCAAGCCAGAATCTTTTTGTTTTTCTTCCACAGCAACATAGCCAAATCCTGTGGCGGGAAAATTGGGATGAATACCAAAAGTAATCAGATTTTTTTCGTCAGCATGTTCTATTCCTAATTTCATGTCTTGCTCGAAAAGCTTTTGATCGTCAATAATATGATCACTCGGACAAATCACGACCTTAGCATCAGCATTGATCTTTTTTATTTTCAAGCTCGCCATCAATATGCATGGGGCTGTATTTCGGCGAATAGGCTCACAAATGAGCTGAGTAGGTAACAATTTATCTCCTAATTGATCAAGAATAATTTTTTGATAACGCTTTTGGGTTACGATATATATATTGCTAGAAGGAATAAAATTTTCTAAACGTCCAAAAGTACTTTGCAGCAAGGAAATTCCATCTCCAGTCATATCGTGGAATTGCTTGGGAAAGTCAGGAGTGCTGGAGGGCCAAAATCGAGAACCGATCCCACCGGCCATGATGATTGCAAAATGATTTTTAGACATTTTATTCTATTTTGATTACCTGGGCATGGGGACTAAAAAGGTAAAGTCTTTTTCCATGCTTCTCTCTACACTCGTACCTTTTGATTCGCTTTTTACCTCTGATAAATCTTCTTCCATTGTGAATTTCAAAAACTGACCCCTCTTCTAATTCAAAAATATAGTTTTTTTTATTCTCAGGGTCAAATTTATAGAGTACTAGGGCCAATTTAGTATCAGTGTCAGAAGATGCCTTGGGGTTCCTAAAATGTAACTGTAAAATTTTCAGTAATTCCTGAGGAAAAATTTCAGGACTAAGGAAGGGCAACATGATTTTTCTGAAAGTGTTTTTCCATTCCTTTCCATGAGGTTTAATGTCCGAACCGAAATTCTTGTAAGTGAGTAAGTGAGCAATTTCATGCACTGTAGTGATTAAAAATCGGTAGGGATTAGGCATCTCATTAACGGTAATCTGGTGTCCTCCTTTAGGCAAAGCTCTAAAATCTCCATGTTTAGTGACCCGCTCTCTTGTAACGACCAAGTTTACTTCCCAATGGACAAGATATTTTGATAGCAGGGGAATCGAAGCTGGAGGTACAAAGTTTTCAATATTACTCAACGGATCCTTCATGTTTTTTAGGGTGTTGATGAGGAAAGGGGCAACACTTTCCCGTTATAAAACTGATGACCGTTAAATGCAAAATCAATGATATAATCTGCCATTTGTACTGCAGTGACGGGGGCTTGATACCCTGGGAAAGCTTCCTCTAGCATTTCTGTTTGAACTGCACCTAAGGCCAGTGCATTAAACGAGGGGCCACTTTCTTTGAACTCTTCGGCCAAAAGCTCCGTAAGTATGATCAATGCACCTTTACTGCTGCTATAGGCAGATAAGCCAGGGAACTTAACGCTTCCTTGAACACCTCCCATACTGGTGATATTGAGAACGTGCCCTTTGTGATTCATCATGGGTAGCATCAATCGAGTAAGGCTTGCTACAGCAAAAACGTTGACCTTAAAAACGGCTTCAAACTCGGAGGAAGTAATTTCCAAAAATGGTTTCTTTATCATACTTCCTGCATTGTTGATCAGTGCATCAACACTTTTAAAAGAGTGGCTGACTTGTTTTACAAAATCAACTACTTCCAACTCACTGGACAGGTCTACCGAAAAGGGACGAACATTGGGAATCCCCATGAGTGGTGATATGTTTCTGGAAAGAGCAATAACAGTATGACCCTTGGCAGCAGCTTGATTACAGATCTCAAAGCCCACTCCCCTACTGGCACCTGTAACAACAAGGGTTTTCATTTGCTTTAATTTTATAAGTAAACCTAGGATTAGTTAGTATACCAAAAGTCTAACGGGATTTTCAATATAAAGCCTTAGGGATTCTAAAAACCGTGCTCCTGCAGCCCCGTCGACCGTTCTGTGATCGCAAGCCAATGTTAGCTTCATCGTGTTCCCTATGACAACTGAATTTTCTTTCACTACAGGTTTTTTCTCAATTGCCCCTACGGAAAGAATGGCCGAGTTTGGTTGATTGATGATGGAGGTAAACTCTTGTATGCCAAACATTCCCAAGTTAGAAACCGTAAATGTACTACCGTCCATTTCGGCAGGGGTCAATTTTTTGTCTCTGGCCCTTAGAGCGAAATCTTTGACGGTTACTCCAATTTGTCTCAAGTCAATCTCATCGGTAAATTTGAGTACCGGAACTACAAGGCCGTCGTCAACGGCAACTGCCACACCTAAATGTACGTGGTGATTTTGAATAATCTTATCATCAAACCACTGAGAATTGACCTGGGGGTGTTCTTTCAAAGCCAAAGCCACGGCTTTCAGAACAATATCATTAAAAGAAATTTTGGTGTCGGGCAATGTGTTGAATTGTTGCCTGAACGCAATGGCATTATCCATATCCAACTCTACCCCTAAATAATAATGAGGAGCAGAAAATTTGGAAGCAGATAATCTTTTGGCAATGGCCTTTCTCATGGAACTGTTGGCCAATTCAGTTATGCTTTCCACTCCTGTGGGTGTAGAGGCAGTTGAATATCCTCTCGCTGATGCTTTGAAATTTTCAATATCGCGTTTGATGATTCTTCCACCATCTCCGGACCCTTTTACTTGCTCGAGACTGATACCTTTTTCCTGAGCTATTTTTTTGGCCAGTGGAGAGGCAATCAATCTACCATTATGTTTTAAATCGGCGACAACCGGAGACTGAGTATCTTCAGGGATTGGTTTTGTGGTTGGTTTTTCCTCTGTTACTTCTGGTGCAAGGACTTCAACCTTGGGCTCCTCAGGTTGACTTTCCCTCGCATCATTAGCGATTATAGCCGATTTTACAGCATCGATATCTGTACCTTCTTTTCCTATGGCAGCCAAAATTGAATCTACAACAGCCGATTGACCCTCCTCAAGACCAATATAAAGTAAAGTTCCCGAGTAAAAAGATTCAAACTCCATCGTAGCTTTGTCGGTTTCTATCTCTGCCAAAATATCACCTTCATTTACTGGATCACCTACTTTTTTATTCCACTTTGCAACAGTTCCTTCCTCCATGGTGTCGCTCAATCTGGGCATGGTAATGACCTCTACACCCTCGGGCATGGCTGTTTTTTCGTCATAAGATTCGGTAGCTTCATTTTGAGGCTCAGTAGATTGTGGCGTTTGGGATGATTCATCTGTTTGAGCATTTGAAGCAGTAGTAACTCCGATCATGTGATCAATGTCTTCTCCCTTATCTCCAATAATGGCTAGAAGTGAATCCACAGGTGCTGTCCCTCCTTCTTTAATTCCTATATGAAGCAGCTCTCCCTCTTGGAAAGCTTCGAATTCCATAGTGGCTTTATCTGTTTCAATCTCAGCAAGAATATCGCCTTCTTTGACCTTGTCACCAACTTTCTTGTACCATTTGGCCACCGTGCCCTCTTCCATGGTATCACTCAAACGGGGCATATTTATCAATTCCGCCATTTTAGTCTAATTTATGCTTTATAAAAGGATAATCTTTTTGCTCATATACCGCATCATACATAACAGATTTTTCGGGAAAAGGTGATGACTCCGCAAATTTTTCACACTCAGAGACCGCTGCCTTGACCTTGGCATCAATCTCGTCCAACTGTTTTTGTGTCGCGTACTTGTTCTTTAAGATAATTTCTTTGACTTGGGTAATGGGATCAATTTTTCTGTATTCATCAACCTCTTCTTTGGTTCTGTATTTTTGAGCATCAGACATGGAGTGTCCTCTGTATCGGTATGTCTTCATTTCCAGAAAAGAAGGGCCTTTCCCAGCTCTGGCATACTTAATGGCTTTGTCCAAGCCTTTGGCCACAGCAACAGGATCCATTCCATCGACAGGGCCACAGGGCATTTCATAACCTAAACCTAATTTCCATATCTCTTGATGAGAAGCAGTTCTAGCAACTGAGGTTCCCATAGCATATCCGTTGTTTTCTACTACAAAAACCACAGGTAGCTGCCATAAAGTGGCGAGATTGAGTGTCTCATGTAGCGAACCTTGTCTGACAGCTCCGTCACCCATAAAACAAAGGGTAACGTTGTCTCTATTAAAATACTTATCTCCAAAGGCCATCCCCGCACCCAAAGGGATCTGTCCACCTACAATACCATGTCCACCGTGAAATTTATGCTCCTTAGAAAAAATATGCATAGATCCCCCCAATCCCATGGAAGTACCTGAGGACTTACCAAAAAGCTCTGCCATCACCCGCTTAGGATCTACACCCATACCTATTGGTTGTACATGATTTCTATAAGCAGTAATCATTCTGTCTTTTCCCAATTCCATAACGTGAAGTGCACCAGCCAATATGGCCTCTTGACCGTTGTAAAGATGGAGAAATCCCCTAACTTTTTGTTGGATATATACAGCGGCTAATTTATCTTCAAACTTCCGCCAAAAGAACATATCCTCATACCATTTGAGATAGGTAGACTTAGTAATTTTTTTCATCAAAAAGAAGCGATTATCAAATTCAAAATATTTATCAAAATTACTGAATTATGTCCTTTTGATAAAAATATATTTATGAAATTGATGAACAAAGCTTACTAGGGTATATTTGAGGTCAATTCTTCTGTTGGTTGATTATTTCCTGATCCATCAAAATTAAAGCTTAGAGAGAACCTAAGGGTGTTTTCTAGAGGGTTTCTAATTTTTGAAGTGGAGAAAAGATAGGATATATCGATTACCATTCCATTAAGTTCTATACCTGCACCAAATGTCATATATTGTCTTGATCCTTTTTCTTCACTTTCATTAAAGTATCCTGTTCTGAGTGCCAAGGTCTCAGCAAAGAGGTATTCAAAACCCAAAGCCAAAGTTATTTCTTTCAATTCTTCTTGCATACCCCCTGGTGCATCATTTAATGATTTAAATATACCGTTAAAAAAGTTTACATCAGGTTGTCTATAGCCCAATAATATATTATTTTTGTCATAGTAAGCTACAGGTGTTGGAACCAAAAGTTTGGAGAATTCTAAATAAATTCCTAAAGTATTGGATGGATCAAAAATCAAATCCAATCCTGACCCTACTCTTAAGTTGGTAGGAATAAAATCTGTTTGGCCTCCTTCATCATACTTAAGTCTAGGTCCGATATTTGAAATATTGAAACCCGCTCTCATCAATCCATCGATCTTTCCAACATCAAAAGTTGATCCACGATAAAAACCTGCAATATCTACTCCCAAACTATTTGCAGAAGTAGCATCCATATCTGTATGGATTTTTAAATCAGACCTTAAGAACCTTCCTGCTACCGACATTGCAAATTTTTCGCTCAGTTTTAGGGAGTAAGATAAATCCAATGTTATTTCATTTGGTCTTTTTGAACCCTGGTCAATTATAGTTCCAGCCATCATTTTATTGAACTGTACATTTCCATAACTAAAATATTTGAAACTCGCAGCCCATGCACTCCTTTCGTCAATTTTGTTGAAATAGGTCAAATTCCCCAAAAAAATATCATCTACCAGTTGTCTCAAATAAGGGGTATAACTTAAACCCATACCACTTCTACTTTCAGAGAATACGTATTTCGCAGGATTCCACTGCTGTGCATAGGCATCGGCTGAGGTGGCAACCCCAAGCTCCCCCATACCCGCAGCTCTAGCATCGGGTGTTATCAGCAAAAAAGGTACCCCGGTAGTAATGATTCGGTCTTGGGCATTTATTTTTATTACTAGAGAAAAGAAAATAAAAAATATAATCAGTAGGCAAGATGATCTGATCTTTCTGGTTTTCATAACTTGATAACGTAACATCAATTCATTTGTTGTACTTGACTATTGTTCTTATTAAAAATTTTAAAAGATTAAATTTCAGCTGCCTCATATAATATTTCATGATTTTGAACGTTATTGAGAAATAAATGGAAGATGTACTTGTTAACTAAGTAAGATTTAGATAATTAGTATATTGCAATTAAATTAGATATACTGATCTTATGAAAGTTAGTTTTTTAAATGAATTTATTTTTATTGCTTTTCTGGGCCTTCTGTTTGTGGCTTGTGGAGGAAGAAATAATATGTCCCGTGCAACAGGATGGGGCATTAATTCAAAAGATGGTGGTTTCCAATATAATATTGAGTATGAGGATCAGGAAAATGGTCCTGGATTAGTTCTGATTGAAGGAGGAACTTACACCAAAGGTCAAGTTCAGGATGATGTTTTACATGATTGGAACAACACACCTACACAACAACATGTAATGTCTTTTTACATTGATGAAACAGAAGTTACCAACCTTATGTACATGGAATATTTGGATTGGTTAGAAACTGTATTTCCATTAAGTGATCCTGATTATAGGCAACTTTATGAGGGGGCATTACCAGATACATTAGTATGGAGAAATACCCTAGGATATATGGAAGAACTCACTACAAACTATTTGAGACACCCTGCCTATGCAGAGTATCCTGTTGTAGGGATTAACTGGTTACAAGCAGTCCAATTCTCTGAGTGGAGAACCAATAGGGTTAATGAATTCATTTTGGAAAGAGAGTCTTTCGTCCAAAAAAATATTAGATATAGTGAAAATGATGGTGGTGTGGTAAATTCCAATAGTACTTTCAGTACCGAGGCTTATCTTAAAAGACCCGAGACTTCTTATGGTGGATTGATGGCATCAGACAGTTTAATGGGTAAAAAAGGAACCATGAAAAAAGATACTGCAACTGTCAATGTCTATGCGGGAGTCTCTAAAGGTGTGTTGCTCCCATCATACAGACTTCCTACAGAGGCTGAATGGGAATATGCTGCATTAGCATTAGTTGGTGATAGAGAGTATAACACATACAGGGGAAAGAAGAAATATCCTTGGTCGGGAGAATACACTCGATCAAGTGAAAGAAGAAGCGAAGGTGATCAATTGGCAAACTTTAAATTTGGAAAAGGGGACTATGGGGGAATTGCTGGGTGGTCAGATGATGGTGGAGATATTACAGTCCAAGTTAAGAGTTATCCACCCAATGATTTTGGAGTATACGACATGGCAGGAAACGTAGCCGAATGGGTAGCTGATGTTTACCGACCAATAGTTGATGATGAAGCAAATGACTTTAACTATTATAGAGGTAATATCTATTTAAAAAATGCTATTGGTGAAGATGGAAAAGCTACCATACTCTCTCCCGACGAATTGATATATGATACTCTTCCCAATGGAAAAGTTATGCTGAAAAGACTTCCTGGAGAATTGGAAAAAGTTCCTATCGATGATGAAGAAACTTTCCTAAGACAAAATTTCTCTGAAAGTGATAATCGAAATTATAGAGATGGGGATAAAGAATCTACTCGTAAGTATAGTGATCCTAATGATGCAAGTCCTAATGGAAGAACAGAAACAGCAGGAATGTATGATGCGCCTGATCACCCTAACGTCTTGAAAGATATTGAAGGAAAAATTATTGAAAGAAAAATTGACGAATCTAAAGGTAGAACTTCACTAATTACGGATGAGGTTAGAGTTTACAAGGGAGGATCTTGGAAGGACCGTGCCTACTGGCTTGATCCAGCGCAGCGGAGGTATTTGCCTCAATACATAGCAACCGATTATATAGGTTTTAGATGTGCTATGTCTAGATTAGGACAAAAAACTAGAATTAAAAAAACCGCAAGACACAAACGCGGGAGATAATCATATTAAGGCATCTATTTCAGATGCCTTTTTTTTATGAATTTAATTAAACTCCACGATTATTTTAAAGATTCCTCAGGGGTAGTAATTGATAGTCGTAAAGTTATCAAAGACTGTTTTTTTATAGCCCTTAGAGGAGAAAATTTTGATGGTAATGAGTTTGCTGAAGTTGCACTTGAAAAAGGGGCAAAATATGCTTTGGTAGACCGACCAGAAATAGCCAATAAAAATAAGCGGCTGATCCTTGTCGATAATACATTAAAATCGCTTCAAGAAATTGCACAATATCACAGAAAAAAATTAGAAACTAAAATTATTGCGCTTACAGGAAGTAATGGGAAAACTACCACAAAGGAGTTAATTAGCTGTGTTTTGACCAAAAAATTTAAAACCAAAGCAACTAGAGGTAATTTAAACAATCATATAGGCGTTCCACTTACCTTGCTCGACTTCGATGAAAAAACAGAAATAGGTATTGTTGAGATGGGTGCAAATCATAAAAAAGAAATCGATTTTTTATGTCAATTGACTCAGCCCGATATTGGATTGATCACCAATTTTGGTCAAGCCCACTTGGAGGGTTTTGGAGGAATTGAGGGAGTCATTGAGGGCAAGTCAGAGATTTATCAGTATTTTACCAAAACTGGAGGAACCATTATTTTGAATATAGATGATCCCCTTCAAAGAAAGTGGATGTCATACAACCCTCATTTTACATATGGAGAAGATCCCGATGCAGATTGCTGTGTGAAATATTTAAAAAGAAATCATAATCCACTGGCATTGACTTTAGAGCAAAAAATAATTGAGAGCCAACTTCATGGTGAATATAACTTTTCGAATATTGGTGCTGCAGTAGCCTTGGGAAAATTTTTTGATCTTAATCTAGAACAAATCAAAGCGGGAATTAGTTCTTATAAATCAAAAAATAATCGATCGCAGAACATACTGAAAGGTAGTAATAGAATTATACTGGATGCCTATAATGCAAATCCAAGCAGCATGAAAGCTTCAATAACATCATTTGTAAATAACAAAAAAAACAAAGGATCTGTAATTTTGGGAGATATGTTCGAATTGGGAAAATATGCTGTTACAGCGCATCAAAAAATTATAAATCAATTAGAATCTACAGATGTAGAAAGTATCCTTACGGTAGGGGAACATTTTTTGAAAACCCAATCTCATGATCCAAGAGTCCTTGCCTTTCGTACGCTTGATGAAATTATAAATTACATTATCCGATACCCTTTTGTGGATACAGAAATACTCATAAAAGGGTCTAGAGGCATGACCATGGAGAAGCTTTTGGATTATTTGTAAAACTTAATCAAGGTTTGCTCCTTTAATGATATCTTCAACAATCTCGGGATTTAAAAGGGTAGATATGTCTCCCAAATTAGAGAGATCATGACTGGCAACTTTCCTCAAGATTCTACGCATGATTTTACCGGAGCGTGTTTTGGGTAGACCTGAAACAATTTGAACGTGCTCAGGTTTGGCAATGGGACCAATTATTTTCCTGACCAACTGCTTGATTTCATCTTCTAAAACGTCTGAAGATTTGTCAGAACCACCACAAATGGCAAAAGCATAAATTCCCTGTCCTTTAATTTCGTGAGGATATCCTACGACAGCAGATTCAACTACATTTGGGTGCTCGTTTATGGCGTTCTCAACTTCTGCAGTTCCCATTCGGTGTCCCGAAACATTAATAACGTCATCCACCCTTCCCAAAATTCTCAGATAACCATCGTGATCTCTTTTAACCCCATCACCCGTGAAATACATGCCTTTATAAGCAGAGAAATAGGTGTCCCTACATCGCTGATGGTCACCGTAGGTAGTTCTTATCATGGACGGCCAAGGAAACTTAATACACAGATTACCCTCTACGTTATTACCCTCAAGTTCATTGCCCTCGGCATCAATAACAATAGGCTGTACCCCTGGAAGTGGAAGAGAAGCATGAGCAGGTTTGTTGGGCGTGATCCCAGCCAAAGGAGAAATCATTATACCCCCAGTTTCAGTTTGCCACCAAGTATCTACCAAAGGACAATTTCCTTTACCTACATTTTCGTGATACCAATGCCAGGCCTCCTCATTTATAGGCTCTCCTACGGAACCGATGACTTTGAGTGAGCTAAGATCAAATTTTTCAACCGGATCCGTTCCATAAACTTGTAAAGCTCTTATTGCGGTGGGAGCAGTATAAAATTGATTGACTTTGTATTTTTCGACAATCTCCCAAAACCTCCCCGGGTGGGGATAAGTGGGCACCCCTTCGAACATAAGCGTAGTGGCACCGGCCAAAAGTGGACCGTAAACAATATAAGAATGCCCCGTAATCCAGCCTATATCTGCAGTACACCAATAAACATCATCGTCTTCATACTGAAAGACGTTTAAAAAAGAATAATAGGTATATACCATGTAACCAGCAGTACTGTGAACTACTCCTTTGGGTTTACCGGTTGAGCCGGAAGTATAAAGAATAAACAATAAATCCTCGGCATTCATAACTTCAGCCTGATGTTGTTCAGATTTTCCCTCCAAAGCCTCATCCCACCAAATATCACGGCCGGGCATCATTTCAACTTTTTCACCTGTTCGTTTTAGTACAATTACTTTTTCAACAAACTTGGTACCGTTTAGAGCTTCATCGACTACTGCCTTAACCGGTATCTGCTTATTACCTCTATGATTCCCATCAGAGGTCAGTACCATTTTGGCTTTACAGTCGTTAATTCTATCGGCAAGAGCAGATGAAGAAAAACCAGCAAAAACCACGGAGTGAATGGCTCCAAGCCTAGCACAAGCTAGCATTGCAATTGCAGCCTCGGGTACCATAGGCATGTAAATAATAACACGATCACCTTTTTTGATCCCTTGGGATTTCATGGCATTGGCGAATTTACAAGTAGATTTAAACAACTCGCCATAGGTCAGGTGTATTGGGTCTGCTTGCGATTCATTGGGTTCCCATATGATAGCAGTTTTATTTTCATGGCTAGGAAGTAATCTTTCAAAAATATTTTCGGTTAGATTTAACTCTGCATTTTCGAACCAAGTGATTTTGGGGGTGTCAAAATCCCAATTTAACACCTGATCCCATTCTCTTCTCCAGTCAAAATTATGCGCAATTTCAGACCAAAACTTTTCAGGGTTAGATACACTATAATGATAGTCATTGGAATAATCTCTAAGGGTTCTTATTCTATTACTCATGGGTAAATTCAATTTACAGTAAACTTAAGCTTATTAGTAAAGTATTCAAAATGAATTTTTACACTAATAATATCAGTAATTATAAAAACAACATGCAATAAATGAAGAATTACTAAAAAACAAATGTTTTTTTTATTAAGTTTATATACTTAATCATATTAATTAATATTATAAAATCATGGAAATACTTATTGTATTGATTTTTTTGGCATTTCTATTTGGAGGAGTATACTGGTATGCTGGCTATTCTACTCGATCGGGATTTGCTAAAGATGAAAATCAAAACTTTATCCCTGATGCCTGGGAGGAAAAATACAGTTGGTTTTTCTCAGGAAAAGGGATCATCATGCTAGTATTAGGTGTAGCAATCGGTTTCACATTAGCGAAAGTGATTGGATAAAACACTAATATACTTTTTAGCTAAAAGATTTCTACTTTAAAAAATAATTTTGTGTAGAGATTATTTACCTGTTACTTAAGATATTTTACCTAATTTTTATTTCAATCATTTTTGTGGATGATACTGGATTGGAACCAGTGACCTCTACCCTGTCAATTGTTGTGTTTATTTGGCACTAGTCACAATAACTTAAAATTAACACAATAATAAAGCATATTAAAATAGTCAAATTAACCCAGCTAAAAACCAATGATTTTTCCAATTCATATCCCTAAACTAAAAAAAATGTAACACATATAAACTAATAATCAAGATGAGAGAATAGCACAAATAAAAAACCCACACGTTAAGCAGGTTAAGCAAATTATTTAGTAAAAATATTACTTAGCAACATTCTCATAGTACCACTTCAGGCATTCTTCTTTTTGAGCTTTATGATTTTAATTCATCTTCAATCAAAATAGTAATTTCATCAAGAGCACCTTTAACATTTCTCAAACCAGACTTATATTGGTTTACATATATAATAGTTTGATTATAGAAATTCAGAACATCTTTCGATTCATAATAATTTTTCCCTATATAATAATTTTCTACTTCAAGAATTTTTATTGGAAATTCTGATGATATTTTTCTGTTCATTTTTTCAGATGGAATAACTATTATCTCATTTGATAATTCCATAAATGACTTCCATTTCATTTCATCTAAAACGGGGTCAGCGGCAGCTGTTCTCATTAACAATGATTCATAAACATATACAAGCTTTTTCTTTAGAAGTTCTCCTTCAATATTTTCTAATCCATTAGATGATAGTAACTGATTATAAATTCCATATTGAGGGAAAAAAGAAATATTCATTGTTCTTAAATCAGAAAATTTTTCTGCTATTATAGCTTTGTTCAATTTCTTTTTATTATTTAAATGGTCTTGAATTAAAATCCGTGATGACTCCAATGTGAGGTCTAAGGTTTTTTGCACATCATCAAGCTGACCTAAATCTTCTTTTATGTTTATAAGTAATTGATTTAAAAGCTTATTTTTTAGTTTAAGTTTTGAAAGACTTTCCCTATATGATTCGAGAGCAAATGCTCCCAAAACACTTAAAAAAATTAGCAACCCCTCAATTAAGTATTTTTTCATTATAAAGATTTCAGTTCATAATTACTAAGGTAACAAAACCTTACTTATTTGGACAGTACGTGTCACCTTCAATATATGAATCATATTCGTATTTTGATACCTCTCCAGTTTTAGCTGGTGGATTTAACTCATCTATATTTCCGATGTCAAGACTTCCCCAATAGAAGAAAAATCTATTATTAACTTTAACTTTTTTTGAAATTTCAAAGCAATCTTTCTGCTTAGTACAATATGTGAAAATAATAAAGCACCCTAGCAAGAAAAGAAATTTACTCATATTACTAAAATAACAAAACATATAAAAAAAGCTTAGAGGTACCTGAATTTAATGAAGGGGATATGCCGATGATAAAGTAATCTGGGCGAAGTTGAAATATAATTCTATCTAATATTTATATAAGAATTACTCATAAATTTGAATAATATTTTATGTTAAATGTGTTTAATTTTAAATTTGTAAAATAATATTCTATTTAAATATTAAAATTTTAATAATGAAGGTAACGAATTTTATTGTTTTGATACTTTCTAACATACTAGTCAGCTGTGCTGTAATTAGACCTGGGGAAGTTGGAATTAAACAAAGATTGGGAAAATTTAATGGTGGTGTGGTTAAGGAAGGGGCTGTACTTTACAATCCAATTACAAGCAGAGTAGTTAAAGAATCAACACAAACTCAAAATATAAAACTAATTTTAAGCCTACCTAGCAAGGAGGGCTTAAGCGTGAAATCTGAAATATCTATTCTCTACAGACTACAGGAGGATATGGTTGCCTCAATTTTAGAAAATTTAGGTAAAAATTATGAATCTATCGTCACAAGTGTATTTAGATCTGCAGCCTCAGATGTTTGTGCTCAATTTTTTGCAAAAGACATGCATTCAGGTATGCGATCAAAAATTGAAAATGAAATTCTAGATAAAATGAGAACCAATCTCGAAAAACAAGCCGATGGAATTCAATTAATAGCTGTTTTGATGAAATCAATTCAATTACCAAGAGGGTTGGCAAATTCAATTGAGAGAAAATTACAAGCTGAACAGGATGCAATGCGAATGGAATTTGTTCTAACCCAAGAAAAAAAGGAAGCTCAAAGAAAAATAATAAGCGCCCAAGGAGAGAGAGATGCTCAAATTATTATTTCTGAAGGGCTAACAGAGGGTATAATAAGAATAAAAGCAATAGATGCGTTTAAACAATTGTCAAAATCTAACAATGCAAAAGTTATTTTAACAGATGGCAAAACTCCTTTAATGGTTTCAGGCGAGACAAATCAATAATTTTTTTCTCTGAACTAATTGAGTTGATTATCTCTTTAATTTAAAAATCTATGATTAAGGCCAAAAAATATTAGTAAAAAAATATTAGCTTTTTAATGTCCCTAAAATAAAGAAAATGTAATACATATTAACTGGGAATCAAGATGAGAGAATGGAACAGATAAAAAAACCCAATTTGGTAAGTGTCAAAGTCAACTTAAACAGTCTTAATATTCCAATCTAATAATTAAAATGCGCTCTACTGGTTTCATCTTTTTCAAAAGCCAAAAAATATTTCAATTTTTCATCTAAACTATAAACAGGTAAGATTTTGATATGACATAAATATAGCTCACCATTTTTCCTGTAGTTTACAATAGAACCAGTATAAGTATGGTTAAAAGCTAATTCATTGTTAAGTTGAGTTTTTACAGCCATAGATGTCTTTTCTCCCTGAAGAAAAGAGGGTTTTTTACCAACAGCAAATTTCTTTGTATACCCAGTCATATCTTTAAATCCATCACTTACCCAAATAATTTTGTGGGCTTTATCTGAAAGTACTAATGCATCATAATCATAATTATAGATCTTAGACTCTAATTCGGATGAAAAACAGTTTTTAAAATACTTTTCAATTTTAGACGCATCCTTTTGTCTTCTAAAACCTCTAACCAATTCATTATAATTTTCAATATGGTAATTAAAACTCAATAGTGGTGATATGATTTTTTTATTTTTTTTCACTTTTATAATATTAATTGTTCTAATTTAAATGAAGGACAAAAGCAGTGACAACTATTAATTAAATTTAATATTTGTTATGCTAAAAAGCTAATAATTCCTTAATAAATATAAATTAGAAATATAAGACCCAGCTGTCTGTCATTTAAATTAATCATTAAAACATAATCCCCAACTAAGTTGATATTGTAAGTAATTAATAATTTAGTATTTAACATTATTTTCCGCCAGCAGGGCAATTTTTTCTTAAAAAATCTGTAAACATCAGCCGAACGTGTGGGTAGGCATTGTCTTCATGGATAGAATGTGATCGGTTAGGGTAGGGCAGCATATAAAATACCTTTTTGTATTTTATGAGTTCATTTGCAAGTAATTCTGCATTTTGATAGTGTACATTGTCATCCCCAGTGCCATGGATGTAAAGTAAATTGCCTTTAAAATTTTCTACATATTTCAGTGGGGAGCCATTTATGTAATTTTCAAGTCCATTAAATGGACTGCCCATGTAGCGTTCTTGATAAATGTTATCGTAAGTTAACTGATTGGTAACCGCAGCAACAGCTATACCTGTATGAAAAATTTCGGGGTATTGAAACAAGCAATTTAAAGTAGCAGTTCCACCTCCACTCCAACCGTGAACTGCTACTCTAGTAGTGTCAATAAAGCTGTATTTTTTAAATATTGCTTTGGCTCCCATGGCCATATCACGCACATTGATTTGTCCAATTTTTTTATAAATAGCTTTTCTCCAATCTCTGCCTTTTGGCGCAGGAGTTCCCCTTCCATCAAAAGTTACATAAACATAGCCATCATCTGATAAATTACCGTCATAAAGACTATTTATTCCTGCGCCATATCGGTTTAAACCTGTTTGTCCTGCTGGTTCACTGTAAAAATAAAACAGCACTGGATATTTCTTTTTGGCTACCATGTCTTTTGGTTTTACAATCCATCCTTCAAGAGTTGTATCGTCCACTGTGGTTACTTTAAAAAACTCCATCGGTTGATGTATTTTCATTTCTGGATCGAATTTTTTAAGAATATCTTCTTCTGGGTTGACATAGTTATGCTTTGGAAGTGATATTACAGCACGCATAGGCCGGGTATAATAATTGGAAAAGGAATGTAAAGCGTATTTAGCATTGGTGCTGATGCTATAACTGTGGACACCATCCAAGATTTTGGGAGTAATTTTTTTCACTTTCCCTATTCCAGTCACTGAGCAAGAGTATAGGTATCTTTCTGTGGGATTGTCTTTAGAGGCAATAAAATAAACCTGTTTGTTATTTTTGTCGTAAGCCAACGGGTTGATTACATCAAAGGCACCTTTGGTTACTAATTTTTCTTTTTTTGTTTTAAGGTTAAAGTTATATAAATGCGCCCACCCATCCTTTTCAGAAAGGTATAGGAATGATTTTCCATTATCGATAAATTTCCAGCCCGCAAGTTGATTTTTACTCCATGAAGCTCTTACGTCTACCCAAGCAGCATCGGTATCCTCTAATATCAATTCAGTATCTCCATTTTGTGTATCATGAAGATAAATTTTACTGTGATTTTGCTTCCTATTTAATTGTTGGATCATCAGTTGATCGGTTCCTGGAATCCATGTCATTCTTGGTAAATAAAACTTATCTGATGCACCAGGTATTGGGACCCAATTGATTCTTTGATTTTTCAAATTTATGATTCCAATTTTTACAGCGGTCAAATCTTGTCCCACCTTTGGATACTCAACTGGAATGGTGAAGGAATAAATAGAGTCTGTATTATTGATCATATAAAAATCTTTTACTGCACTGGCATCAACTTGCCAGAAGGCGATTTTAGTTCCATCTTCATTAAAAATAAAACCGTCTCTACAACTAAACTCCTCTTCATATACCCAGTCAAAAGTTCCATTTATAAGTTTTTCTTTACCTTCTGAAGTGGTTAATTTTCTTATGGTCCCCTTTTCAAGATCCTCAATAAAAATATTTGAACTGGTACTCCTGTTTCTTATATTATTTTTTAAATTATTTTTAACCACATAAGCAATGCTTTTTTCATCTGCAGAAAACTTTGCAAACATTAAACTGGATGGGGGAAAATCCTTTCCTATCTTGGTTAGTTTCTTTTGCTTAAAATCAAATACAAAGTAATCACCTCTGGTTTTGTATCGCCAAACCTTTTTTGCATTAGTAAATAATAGTATTTTATTTTTATTTTTTGAAAGATCGAAGGATTCAATCGAGATTTCCCCCAACACTTTGGAAGATAAAATAGTGGTATCTTTTTGACCTGTTACACTAACTAGTATAATATTGTTCTGTTTGATCATATAGTATCCTGTTTCATCGTCGTTCCATTGTAAGTCAGAAGGTAAAATTTGACTGTAGAGAATCGAATTAAAAAATGAAAACGCACTTAAAAATGTAACTTTAATTTTCATAAGGAAATAATTTTTGAAAAAATCAAAATAAAAGTTAGAAATAAATGTAACACATATTAACTAAGATTCAAGATGGGAGAATAGTACAAATTAAAAACCCCCCCGTTAAGGATGGTAGTTAAAGTCAACCTAAAAAGGAAAGGACTGTGTCCAGTCAGCTATTTGAGTTAATGATTATAACATTTTCTCCAAACCAGCTTGAATTGTAAATGCTTGCAAAACCATGATCACCTAACCAAAGACGCATTCAGAGTAATTCTACAATTTAGCGCACCTGAAATAGGGCAATTTTCTCTAGCAACTTCAGCAAGTTTTTTGAAGTTACTTTCCTCAATATTTGGAACTAAACCCATAAGCTCTAAATGTATATTTGTTATTGCTCCATCTTCAAAGCTCAGTAATGCATTTGTTTCTAATTTTTCAGGCTCATAATCTTCTTCATTAAGAACAAAAGCAAGTTTCATGTTAAAGCAACCTGAGAGAGCTGACGCTATTAATTCTTCTGGATTAGTTCCTAGTCTTCCATCTTCATTTTCAAACCTTGATTTGAAATTATATGGCATGTTTTCTATTGCACCACTTTGTGTCGTAAGATAACCTTTACCATCGGCTCCATTTCCATTCCATATTGCATTTACTTTTCTTTTCATTTTTAAAGTTTTAGTTAATGAATCAATTTACAAAATCATTTGATTCTCCATGTCTCATTTCCTTTTCACATCCCTAAACTAAAAAAAATTGTAACACATATTAATTAAGATTCAAGACAAGAGAATAGCAAAAATAAAAAACCCCCCACCACAAATCTTGATACGGCAACCCTATTTTATCTCTTTAGGAATCCAGCAAAACATTTATAGGTGAAAGGTCAAACCAAAAAAAAACAATATTTAACTAATTTAATTCTCAATTATATCCCGATTTGAAATCAATATACCCTCCTTTGCATATCACAAAGATTTGTTAAAGAAAAAACCCCCTAAAATTATAGTTAGATAGAGTTATATGTTTTAGATGTAATAAAAAACCCTCCAAAAGGGAGGGTTAGCGATTTTTATTACCAAAATAATTTTAAAAGTCCATTACACGAACAGACATTACTGTATTCACTACTTTTCTCATTCCTGAAACTTTACTTGAAAACTCTGCAAATAATGGATCACTATACATTTTCTTGGTTTTAGAGAGAGCTGTTTTAATATCAGGTGAACCAATCCATACAAAATGAGAAA
>CAJWAA010000020.1 GCA_913020295.1 uncultured Flavobacteriaceae bacterium
GTTCAAAAATAGTTTTTTGAATCACCATTTGAGGCTCGTTTTCATCTTTAGAGCAGGAGTAAATCGAAATCAATAAAAGGGATAGGGATAAAATTTTTAGTCTTTTCATTTCTTAAAATTTATGGCTGTTAATCCAGGGTTAGCAATATTTTCGGAAAGCTTCAGTATTTACTTTGGCCTTTAGGTCATTAAGCAAAGTATACAATCCAAAAAAAGTACGATTGATGTAAATAAAATGTTTGGAACCTCTATTACCATTCATTTCTCGCAATCGCTGATCAGAGGAAAGGGTCTCACTCAGACTATTAATCTCACCCCAAAAAACAGCATCGGCAAAATCGAATTCCTTTTGCGTAAAAGGCAAAGTCAATACCTTGATCAAACGACCAAATAATTCCGTAAAATAAACTACCTCCTCGGCCGTATCATCGGTTTTTAAAATTTCCAATTCATATAGAATTTCCTGAAAACGCAAGGGATTGTCTTCAATTTTGAGATCTGCCAACTCAAAATAGGGATTGTAAAAGTCATCGGGTATGACCTTAACACAGCCGAAATCCAGAGCAACCAAATTGTAAGACTCGTCGATTAGAAAATTGCCTGGGTGTGGATCGGCATGTACTTTTTTCAAATGATGAATTTGAAACATATAAAAATCCCACAGAGTTTGACCCAAACGGTGGTTCATTTCCTGATCTTGTTGTTGGGCTAACAAATATTCCGAAATGTGTAATCCTTCCATCCAATCCATAGTCAAGATCTTCTCAGAAGAATACTCTGGGTAATATGCTGGAAACCTAAGATAAGGGATGCCTTTACATTGATCTGCAATCCATTGGCTTTGTTTTAATTCCAGTTGGTAATCCGTTTCCTCCAACAATTTGTTTTCAACTTCTTTGAAATATTTGTCAGTATCCTTGCCTTTGAGATTAAACATTCTCAGCGCAATGGGTTTTACAATACTCAAGTCGGAACTGATACTGTCTGCCACCCCAGGATATTGAATTTTCACAGCAAGTTTTTTCCCATCTTTCGTTGCCTGATGTACCTGACCGATACTGGCAGCATTATTAGATTGGGCAGCAAACGTATCAAAAACCAATTCGGGGTTAGCCCCCAAATATTTTCTTATCATTTTTTTTACCAAAGGCCAAGATAGTGGTGGAACGGAAAACTGTGCTAAACTGAATTGGTCGACATAGGCCCTCGGCAGGAGGTTTTTTTCCATACTTAACATCTGTGCTACTTTTAAAGCACTTCCCTTCAAGGTTTTTAGAGAATTATAAATATCTTTTGCATTCTCCTTGTCTAGGCGCTCGCGACTGCCGTCTACCTTAAGCGCTTTTTCACCATAATATTTGAGGTAGTTTCCACCCAATTTTAGACCAGTAGTAACTAAGTTCCCCGCCCGTGCGATTTTTTTGGTTGGAATATAATCCAATGATTTCAAGAGACTGCAAATTTTTCCTTCAACAAAAATTTACCAAAATCCACCAATGCTGACAAAGGAGTATTGTCGAAAACATCAAAGGCCGTTTGGACAGATTTTTCAATGGCTAGATCCGTCTTTTCAAAGTCGGCAGAGGAATCTTCGATCCAAAATTTGATCAAAAAGCAAAATTGCACCCATGCTGCCTGCGAGAATATTTTGGGCGGATGCTGTAAATAAGAGGGCTTGTCTACATTACCATCTTCGATCAATTCTGAAGCAAAACCTTTAAAAATTTTTCTCAGAGATAATAGTTGACCCATTTTAGTCATTATTTTTTCCTCTCCCGAAAGCGCAAATAAAATATAACTCCTATTGAGCAGCATCACTTCGAAGAAAGTATAATAAAAAGAAAGTAGCTTTTCTTTGGGTTTGGCCTTCTCAAAGTTTTCATCTTTTTCCAATAATGACATCGCATTATCATAAAAGTTTTCCCAAATTGTTTCTTTAACACCATCCAGTGAACCAAAAAACTTATAAAAAGTCTTCTCATCCAAATTGTTATCTTTACAAAACATGTAAACGGATCTTGGATACTTATCGTTCTCAAGAGTGTTAGTCATAAACGATACTACAATTGCTAACTTTTCTTTCTCTTCTTTTTTACTCATCACAATAATTTGATCAAATTTAGAAAATGTTTATTTATTTTAAAAAAAACTTAAACAAAATATTATGTCAATGTGTCATTTATTTTCCTTTGGTATTTTTTTTGACATTATGAAATAAATTTAAATCAATAATATGGCTAATGGTAAAATTAATGTTGCAGTAGAAAATATCTTTCCCCTGATCAAAAAATTTCTATACAGTGATCACGAAATTTTTCTCCGGGAATTAATTTCCAACGCAACTGACGCAATAAGCAAGCTTAAGCACCTCAGTAGTGTTGGTGAAGTTAAAGGTGAAATTGGTGATCCACGTATTGAAGTTAAAATCGATAAAAAAAATAAAAAAATTCACATCATCGATCAAGGGGTGGGGATGACAACAGAAGAGGTTAATAAATATATTAATGAGGTAGCCTTTTCGGGTGCTGAAGAATTTTTAGAAAAATACAAAGACAACACCCAAGATTCTGGGATTATTGGACACTTCGGTTTAGGCTTCTATTCAGCTTTTATGGTCGCCGAAAAAGTCGAGATCATTACCCAGTCTCACCAAAATACACCAACGGCACACTGGACTTGCGACGGCTCTCCCGAATACACTTTAGAGGAAGCAGAAAAAAGAGAAAGGGGTACAGAGATTATACTACATATTGCAAAAGATTCTAAAGAGTTCTTGGAGGAAGCACGAATCCGAGAATTACTGAATAAGTATAATAAATTCATGCCCTTCCCGATCAAGTTTGGAACTAAGGAAGAAACCCTGCCTTTGCCGGATGATGCCAAAGAAGATGCCAAACCCGATACTAAGACAGTAGATAACATTATCAACATTACCGACCCGGCATGGACCAAAACACCTTCCGATCTTAAAGAGGATGACTACAAGTCCTTCTATAGAGAACTTTATCCCATGCAGTTTGAAGAGCCCCTGTTCAACATTCACCTCAATGTTGACTATCCATTCAACCTCACAGGTATCCTTTACTTTCCTAAAATTCAAAATGATCTCAATCTGCAAAAAGATAAAATCCAACTCTACCAAAATCAGGTTTTTGTCACCGACAATGTGGAGGGTATCGTCCCCGAATTTTTAACCTTACTTAGGGGAGTAATTGACTCTCCAGATATTCCTCTCAATGTCTCCCGTAGTTATTTACAAGCTGACGGTGCCGTTAAAAAAATCAGTAATTACATTACCCGTAAGGTCGCTGATAAATTGAGTTCGCTCTTTAAAAAAGATCGAAAAGGTTTTGAAGAAAAATGGAATGATATTAAGGTAGTTATTGAATATGGTATGCTAACGGAAGATAAATTTTACGAAAAAGCAGATAAATTCATGCTATACCCTAATACAGATGGAGAATACCTAACCTACGGTGAATTGGAGGCCGCTATTAAGGACACCCATACTGATAAAGATGGTAAATTGGTATTTCTCTATGCTTCTAATGTCGAGGAACAGCACCAATATATCGAAACTGCCAAAGACAAAGGCTATAAAGTGTTATTGTTAGACTCACCCATCATTGCTCACCTAATCCAAAAACTTGAGGGTGATAAAGACAAAGTTGCATTTACACGTGTGGACGGAGATGCTGTAGAAAACCTCATCAAAAAAGATGAAGCTACGGTTTCCAAAATGTCGAATGAGGAAAAAGAAAGTCTAAAGCCTCTAATCGAGGCAGTGGTTCCTGGTGAAAAATACACCATTCAACTAGAGGCAATGGACAGTAATGGACTACCATTTGTACTTACACAACCGGAATTCATGCGACGCATGAAAGAGATGCAAAACACTGGTGGGGGTATGATGGGTGCTTTCCCTGAAATGTTCACCCTTTTGGTAAATACCAATCACGAATTGGTGGAACAAATACTTCAGACTAAAACCGCAAAAAAAAGAGAACGACTCATAAGGCAATCTCTTGACTTGGCAAAGCTTTCACAAAACTTATTAAAAGGTGAGGAACTAACTGCCTTCTTAAAACGTTCTGTCGATCTGATCAAATAATTTGTAAATATATTATACATTTAATACTTTGGAGCATTAGACATAAGTTGTTTTTTGTGTTTTACTTAAACTTCTAAACAAAATCCCTAAAAATTATTTCTGGAAATGCATATGATAAGCCTACCAACTCCAGACTGGGAACCGAAACTGCCAGACGCTAGATTGCGCTACTATCAAAATTTTTTGTCAGCGGATCAAGCAGATGGACATTACGAAACCTTATTTAAAAATATTCCATGGCAACAAGACAATGTCAAGGTTTTTGGTAAAGTATATGCACAACCACGTCTGACCTCATTGCACAGTAATACGCTAAGTACTTATACTTATTCGGGACTAACCCTCCGACCCCAACCAATGACTAAAGTACTTTTGGATATCTTACATAAAATCCAAACCGTATGCGATCACGATTTTAACTGCGTTTTACTCAACCTATACAGAGATGGGTCCGACAGCAACGGTTGGCATGCAGACAACGAAAAAGAATTGGGAAAGCATCCACAGATTGCGTCCTGTAGTTTTGGTTCTACCCGCTTTTTTCATTTTAAACACCGAAATATAAGTAAGCAACGATACAAAATGGAACTCCACCATGGCAGTTTACTATTGATGGAAGGGGCAATGCAAGAACATTGGGTACATCAGATTCCTAAAACCAAAAAACCAATAAAACCCAGATTGAACCTGACATTTCGAAAAATTATTTAAAGATTTTATTCAAGTGGGCCGCCAAACGCAGCCCACCTTTTTGTAACTGCATTTTCACAAGCGACAAATACCGGAGGTGGTAATCATCACCTAAACTACTATTAGGTGGGGTATTTTTATATATAATCTTAGCTAAGTCTTGAGACTCAAGAACCCATTGCTCTAATGGTTGCTGCTGAATTTCCTCCATTATCTCAGGCTGTAAGTCACTCAATTCCTTGACCCATTCGGCAGAACTCTTGTGATAATGATCTATCAAATGGCTGTCCCACAAACGATGAAGGTTGGAAGCTCTTCCCAACCACAGAAGTCGGATATCATTACCGCCGCGATCCTCCTGTCTTCCAACGTGCATAGGCTGATGCAGGTCACCAATAAAATGTAACAATAGTTTGAGATAAAATGCCCGTACACTTTTTGGTTCGTCAGGATCTTTCACTTTGATAGTACATTTTTTGATTGCCATTACCACATCACCTTTTGGATTTCTCTTTGAACTACCATAGGGTACGTTAATAGGTAGATTGATATAATGCCAAGGTTGAAAAGCTTTATATTTTGGATTGGACTTAATTTCGTCTGCATAATTGGAAACACTAGCTAAAGAAAGCCCATCCAACAAACCATTAATCTCCTTTTGAGCCTTGGGAGTAAGGTGCTTATCTGCAATCTCTCCAATCACATGGTGACCCATTCTACCCCAATCAATAGAGGAAAAAAGTAAAAAGTATATTAAGGGAATAATTGAAAACGTATTAATCATTAACTTTCAAAGTTAGTACAAACTTGATTTACTGAGCTTTAAAGATTATAAATCAATGAGGTTATTGTAAAATATTCTTTTTTCTAAACTGTCAAATTGGACTAAATTTGGAGAAATATTTTTACTGTTATGAATAATAAAAAACTATTTATTATCACACTATTTTGTTTATTGACACTCCAGAGTTGCGAAAACACCTACAAGCTTACCAAAAATAGCATGATCTTGACTGGCACTGTCGAGGGTTTACGAAAAGGAACTCTTTATTTGCAAAAAATACAAGATTCGACATTGGTCAACATTGACTCTGTTGTAGTCAATGGAAATCCTGAATTTCAATTTAAAACCGAAATCGAAAGCCCTGAAATATATTATCTCTATTTGAAAAAAGAGGATGGTGACAGTCTGAATGATAGGATTTTATTCTTTGCAGAAAAAGGTAATATTACGGTCAACACCTTACTCAAAACCTTTGAAAGTAGTGCTAAAGTCTCAGGATCCGAGAATCAGAAATTATTACAAGAGTATAGCAAACTCGCTAAACAATTCAATGAAAAAAACCTAGAATATATAGAAGCTTATTTTACAGAAGCTAAAGAAGAAAACAATAGTAAGAAATTAGATTCAATTCAATTAGCTATTGACAATTTGTTAAAGAGAAGGTATTTATATGCTCTCAACTTTGCCAGTACGCACGGAGACAATGTAATTGCACCTTTTATCGCTTTGACAGAAGTTTCAGATGCAAATATCATCTTTTTGGATACTGTCGCCTCAAAATTGACCGACAAAGTCAAAGCCTCCAAATACGGAAAAGAATTTATTGAATTTATTGCCACTCGCAAATCAAAAGAAGCTAAATAGTAACTATCCCAATTTTACCAATTCCTTGTGCAAGTCTCTAATTGAATCATCCATTTTCTTACGGATAGGTTTGAAACCATCCTTTGAACTATTTCTTTTGGCCAGGTGAATTTTTTCAATCAAATCGTCAAACAATGCAATGGCCTTATCGATCAATTTTTCAGTCGATTTCAGATCTACATCAGGATTATTCAATTCCCAAGCATAAACCTCTTCAATAAAACTTCCTACACTATTATTGATTTCTTTTTTGAACAATTTGATACTTGACATAAGACGTTTATTTAAAATTTTTATCCACTAAATCTAACAAAATTGCGTGGCGTTTCGTATAAAACAATTTCCAAAGATTTATCTTCATCTAAATGCGGTAATAGTTTATTATAAATCACTACGGCGATGTTTTCAGCAGTGGGAATCAAGTCCTCAAATTCCGAAACTTGTTCATTAAGATTTTTGTGATCAAAGGCATCCTCAACCTCAACCTTGATCAAATCCTTGAGGACTTTCATATCCATTACATAACCTGTAATAGGATCTATTTTACCAGTTACATTGACGATCAACTCATAGTTGTGCCCATGGAAATGGGGGTTGGAACACTTTCCAAAAACGGCTTCGTTCTTAGCATCATCCCAAGATTTAACATATAATCGATGGGCAGCGTTAAAGTGTGCTTTTCTACAAACGGTTACCTTCATTGGTTAACTATTTTATGAATGCATTGGTAAAATCTATTGAAAATAATAGCGAACCAAACCGTATAATTTTTGGGATTATTTTCAAGATCCTCTTTTACGTCATCTATATGAATCCACTTAAAAGCTGCCACTTCATTAGTATTGATTTTAGGGTCTTCCTCACTAAAACCAACCATAACGTGATCCAACTCGTGCTCCGTTAACCCATTGTCAAATGAAGCTTTATAAATAAATGTAAATAACTCATCCAACGTTACGCTCATACCCATTTCTTCCATTAAACGGCGTTTACCCGCCTCTATGTTCGATTCCCCTTCCCGCTGATGACTGCAGCATGTATTTGTCCAAAGACCAGGGGAATGGTATTTACTAAAAGCACGTTGCTGAATCAGTAATTCATTTTTGGAATTCATCACAAAAATAGAAAAGGCACGATGTAAAAGGGCTTTCTCGTGTGCCTCTATTTTGCCAATGCTACCAATAGGCTGATCGTCCTGATCTACTAAAACAACTTTTTCTTCCTCCATAACTCAAAAATACCTAATAAATTAGACAAAACCTACCGACAAATTTTAGTTGTGAGATTTAATTAAATATTTTTGCCATAATTGATCAAGTATGGAATTCCTTCAGGAAATTGAGAGAAGACGGACATTTGGTATCATTTCGCACCCCGATGCAGGTAAAACGACACTTACTGAAAAACTTCTACTATATGGTGGTGCAATTCAAGAGGCAGGAGCAGTCAAGTCCAACAAGATAAAAAAAGGAGCCACTAGTGACTTTATGGAAATCGAACGCCAAAGAGGAATTTCGGTTGCAACTTCAGTACTCGCTTTTTACTATCAAAACAAAAAGATCAATATCCTTGATACGCCTGGCCACAAAGATTTTGCCGAGGATACTTATAGGACACTTACTGCAGTGGACAGCGTGATCGTGGTCATCGATGTTGCTAAAGGAGTTGAAGAGCAAACCGAAAAACTGGTAGAAGTCTGTCGCTTACGTAAAATTCCAATCATAGTCTTTATCAACAAACTGGATCGTGAGGGAAAAGATGCCTTTGACCTGCTGGACGAAGTAGAAACCAAATTAGGACTAAGAGTCACCCCACTAAGTTTTCCAATAGGAATGGGATACAATTTTAAAGGCATTTATAGCGTTTGGGAGAAAAACATTCAAATATTTGAATCTAAAAACAAACAAAAAGTTGCAAAAACCATAACCTACCAAACATTAAAAGACAATGAGTTGCAAAAGACTATTGGTGATGAGGCCCTGGTGGAACTCAAAGAATCACTCGAATTGCTAGAGGGAGTTTATCCTCCTTTTAATCAAGAGGAATACTTGGCTGGAAATTTACAACCGGTATTTTTTGGCTCAGCACTTAATAATTTTGGGGTTCAGGAACTGCTGGACTGTTTTATACAAATCGCTCCCGCACCCCTCCCAAAATCAACAGACAAACGAATAATCAAACCCAATGAAACAGCTTTTTCTGGTTTTGTTTTTAAGATTCATGCCAATATGGATCCAAACCATCGAGATCGTTTGGCTTTTATTAAAGTTGTTTCGGGAACCTTCAAGCGCAATACACCCTACTTACATGTTAGACACAAAAAAAAAATTAAATTCTCCAGTCCCAATGCCTTTTTTGCAGAAAAAAAAGAAGTAGTCGATAAATCATTCCCTGGAGATATTGTTGGACTGCACGATACAGGTAATTTTAAGATCGGGGACACCCTCACCTCCGGTGAGGAAATACATTATAAGGGAATCCCCAGATTTTCACCCGAACACTTTCGCTTTATTAACAATTGTGATCCAATGAAAGCCAAACAACTCAACAAGGGTATTAACCAATTGATGGATGAGGGCGTAGCCCAATTGTTCACCCTCAACCTAAATGGCAGAAAAGTAATCGGAACTGTAGGAGCCTTGCAATTTGAGGTAATACAATACCGACTGGAACACGAATATAGTGCCAAATGTAGCTTTGAAAACCTTAATATATATAAGGCTTGCTGGATTAGTACCGAAGATAATGAAAACGAAAACTACCGCGACTTTTTAAAGGTTAAACAAAAGTTTTTGGCTCAAGACAAACAAGGTCAGTTGGTTTATCTGGCCGACTCTGCTTTTTCCCTAGAGTTTACCCAGGAAAAATATCCCGAGATCACTTTTCATTATACCTCAGAGTTCTGACACTTTTTTACCAATTAGAAATAATGAACTCTCATAAACTATTCTATTGGAATGGTTTACATCAAAAATGGCTTATATGTAGTTTAACCAATTTTTAATTCAGATTGATCTTAAAATACAATAAAAAGCTGCATTTCGTAAATCGAAATTGAGTTGAATGAATTTCAAGTTCATACCAATCGCAAATTAATCAAATCCGCACTTGAAAATAATTAAGGTATATAAATTGGATAAAAAAAGTAATTCAGGAATCACAGACTGAACTTAAATGATTTTTATGTTGTTGAAATCTAAATCAAGTATATCTGGATTGGCCAATAATAAAATTGAAAATCTGAAAAATTCTCACCAAGCGAAATCATGATCCAAACTTTTTGTAAGTTTAGCTAATTGTGTAACCAGGGTAAGGTACTTGCCATTATAAATTATTATCAAATTAAACTAATAGCTCCCATTTTGATTAAAGTTTTATTTAAGCTTCTCCCGTAGGCCCAAAATTTAAAGGTATGGTTGGTGGATCTTTAGAATCAATCTCTCCATGACTGTCTTCGTAGCGTTTGATGTTGTCTGCAAGAGCACTATGAAATCTTTTGGCGTGTTCCGGAGTAAGTATGATCCTAGACTTGACTTTGGCCTTGGGAGTTCCAGGCATTATTGCAACAAAATCTACCACAAATTCTGAGGGAGAGTGATTGATAATAGCCAAGTTTGAATATTCCCCTTGAGCGGTGGCCTCATCCAATTCAATATTGATCTGTTGTTCGTTTTTCTTTTTGGGGTCACTCATGATGAACTTATAGATTTATTTCTTCCTCTTGCTTGTCTATCAACAAGCTGGTATATTCGTCCTTAGATCCTACAATAATGTTATCGTAGGCTCTTAAACCAGTTCCGGCAGGGATTTTGTGTCCAACAATAACATTTTCTTTAAGTCCTTCAAGGGAATCTATCTTTCCGTTAACTGCCGCCTCGTTTAGTACTTTGGTAGTCTCTTGGAAAGAGGCCGCAGAAATAAATGATTTGGTCTGTAAAGAAGCTCTGGTAATACCTTGCAGTTCTGGTGTAGCAGTAGCCGAAGCTGCATCACGAGCCACTACAGGTGGTTTGTCCTCACGAATCAATAAAGAGTTTTCATCCCGAAGCTGTCGAGCGGTAACCATCTGTCCTGCTTTAAGATTTTGGGAAGCACCAACTTCTTCAACTATTTTCTTTCCGTACAAACTGTCATTTTCGATGATGAAATCAGATTTGTAAACCAATTGGCCCTCAAGGAATATTGAATCTCCAGGATCTTCAATTTTTACCTTGCGCATCATCTGACGAACAACCACTTCAAAGTGTTTGTCGTTGATCTTTACCCCTTGTAATCGATATACTTCTTGAACCTCATTTACTAGGTATTGTTGTACCGCAGATGGACCTTTGATTTTAAGAATATCTGTTGGTGTAACTGATCCATCGGACAGCGGCATTCCAGCTTTAATAAAGTCGTTTTCCTGAACCAAAATCTGGTTTGACAATTTGACCAAGTATTTTTTGATATCTCCAAATTTGGATTCTACAATAATTTCTCGGTTCCCTCTTTTGATTTTCCCAAAAGAAACCACGCCATCAATCTCTGCCACAACAGCAGGGTTGGAGGGGTTTCTGGCTTCAAAGAGTTCAGTAACCCTAGGCAATCCACCGGTAATATCTCCAGACTTAGCTGATTTTCTTGGGATTTTGACCAAAATTTTTCCTTCTTTGATACTATCTCCATCGTTGACAATCAAATGTGCTCCTACCGGTAAGTTATATGATCTTAATGTATTACCTTTTATATCTTTGATGTGTAACGTAGGTATCAACTTCTTGTTTCTAGATTCGGATATCACCTTCTCTTGGAATCCGGTCTGCTCGTCAATTTCAACCTGATAAGTAACTCCCTGTTCTATATTTTCATAACTGATTTTTCCAGAAAATTCTGAGACGATAACCCCATTGAAAGGATCCCATTGACAAATGACATCCCCTTTTTTGATTTTAGCTCCTTTCTTTATAAATATAGAGGATCCGTATGGAATATTGTGTATATTGAGTATATTCTTAGTATTACCATCAACCAACTTTAATTCGGCAGTTCTTGAAATGACAATATTTGCTTCGTTTCCTTCTGCATCCTGACCTTTAACAGTTTTCAGATCTTCAATTTCTGCGATTCCATCAAACTTAGCCACCAATCGATTTTCTTCAGAGATATTTCCTGCTACTCCACCAACGTGGAAGGTTCTCAAAGTCAATTGAGTTCCAGGTTCTCCGATTGATTGGGCAGCAACAACACCTACCGCCTCACCTTTTTGAACCATTTTACCCGTAGAAAGGTTTCTACCATAACACTTTACACAAATACCTTTATGGGCCTCGCAGGTCAAAGGAGATCGCACTTCTACGGCGTTGATAGGTGCATTTTCAATAAGTTTAACGATGGCTTCTGTAATCTGTTCCCCTGCTTTGACTAACACTTCGTCGGTACGTGGATCAATAACAGGATGTAAGCTGACACGTCCAAGTATACGTTCGCCTAATGGTTCCACAATTTCCTCATTTTTCTTTAAAGGCTCTACATTTATTCCCCTGAGGGTCCCGCAATCTTCAATATTGACTATTACATCCTGAGAAACGTCTACTAATCTTCGCGTCAAGTATCCTGCATCAGCAGTTTTTAGTGCAGTATCTGCCAAACCTTTTCGCGCCCCGTGGGTGGAAATAAAATATTCCAGGATAGACAAGCCTTCTTTAAAGTTCGAAAGGATTGGATTTTCAATAATTTCTCCTCCACCGACATTCGATTTTTTGGGTTTTGCCATCAATCCACGCATACCTGTCAATTGACGGATTTGTTCTTTGGAACCTCTGGCTCCCGAATCCAACATCATGTATACAGAGTTGAAACCTTGTTGATCTTCACTGATACGTTTCATAGCCAACTCAGTCAACTTAGCATTGGTAGAGGTCCATACATCGATGACTTGGTTGTATCGTTCATTGTTGGTTATCAATCCCATACTATAGTTTCCTGAAATACCATCCACTTGGGCGTTAGCATTTTCAATCATTTCGATTTTTTCTTTAGGGATGATAATGTCTCCTAGACTGAAAGACAAACCTCCCTTAAAAGCAAATCCATAACCCATATTCTTGATCTTGTCCAAGAAATCTGCGGTTTCAGGTACACTGGTGACTTTTAAAATTTTGCCGATAATCTCCCTGAGGTTCTTCTTAGTCAATACTTCATTGAAATAGCCTGCGTTTTCAGGAACAACTTCATTAAATAAAATACGTCCTACGGTTGATTCGATAATTTGATATACCAACTCGCCATCCGTATTAAAATCCTTCGCTCTAATTTTGACCATCGCATTAAGATCCACACGCTTTTCATTGTAAGCAATATGAACTTCCTCAACAGAGTAAAAAGTCAAACCTTCTCCCACAACAAGAGTTTCTGGAGTTGATTTTCTAGCCTTGGTCATATAATATAATCCCAAAACCATATCCTGAGAAGGAACTGTGATGGGAGAACCATTAGCAGGATTTAGAATATTGTGGGAGGCCAACATCAAAAGTTGAGCTTCAAGAATAGCTTCAGGTCCCAAGGGCAAGTGAACGGCCATTTGATCACCGTCGAAATCGGCGTTAAATGCAGTACATACAAGTGGGTGTAACTGAATAGCTTTTCCCTCGATCAACTTGGGTTGGAAAGCCTGAATACCTAAACGGTGTAAAGTGGGGGCACGGTTCAATAAAACAGGGTGACCCTTTAGAACATTTTCAAGTATATCCCAAACGACAGGTTCCTTACGATCGATAATTTTTTTTGCAGATTTTACAGTTTTAACAATCCCTCTTTCAATCAGTTTCCTTATAATGAAAGGCTTATAAAGCTCTGCTGCCATTCCTTTTGGCAATCCACATTCAAAAAGCTTTAATTCAGGTCCAACAACAATTACTGATCGTGCCGAATAATCTACCCTTTTACCTAATAAGTTTTGACGAAAACGCCCTTGCTTTCCTTTCAACGAATCTGAAAGTGATTTTAGTGGACGGTTGGAATCTGTTTTGACAGCTGATGATTTTCGGGTGTTATCAAACAACGAATCTACAGATTCCTGAAGCATTCGCTTTTCATTTCTCAATATAACCTCTGGTGCTTTAATCTCTACAAGTCGCTTAAGACGATTATTTCTGATAATAACACGTCGGTATAAATCATTCAAATCCGAAGTGGCAAAGCGTCCCCCATCTAAGGGAACAAGAGGTCTCAACTCAGGAGGAATCACAGGAATCACCTTCATGACCATCCACTCGGGAAGGTTTTCCCTGTTTTCGTTAGCATCTTTAAAAGCCTCAACTACTTGTAACCTTTTGAGAGCTTCAGTTTTTCTTTGCTTAGAAGTTTCATTATTAGCTTTGTGGCGCAACTGATAAGAAAGAGCTTCCAAATCAATTCTAGACAACAACTCAATCAGACACTCAGCACCCATTTTGGCGATGAATTTTTCAGGATCATTGTCTTCAAGAAATTGATTTTCAGGTGGTAATTGTTCAATAATATTTAGGTACTCCTCCTCGGTTAGAAAATCCATCTTTTGGACAGGCTCACCTTCCTCATTTTTAGTATTACCTGGCTGAATTACGACATAGCGTTCGTAATAAATAATCATATCCAATTTCTTGGACGGCAAACCCAAAAGATATCCTATCTTATTAGGGAGTGATCTAAAATACCATATGTGAGCTACAGGAACAACCAAATTGATGTGTCCTACACGGTCACGCCTTACCTTTTTCTCGGTTACTTCTACCCCACAACGGTCACAAACGATGCCCTTATATCTGATACGTTTGTATTTACCACAAGCACACTCGAAGTCCTTGACAGGACCGAAAATTCGCTCACAAAACAGACCGTCACGTTCGGGTTTGTGGGTTCGGTAATTGATCGTTTCAGGCTTAAGTACTTCACCTCTGGAACTACTTAAGATTACCTCGGGAGAGGATAAACCTATGGTTATTTTATTGAATTTCTTTTGGGTAATGATTTCGTTATTTCTAAGCATAACTTAATAGCAAAATTTTAATTATTCCTCTAATCTGATGTCTAATCCTAATCCTTTCAGCTCATGCATTAATACATTGAAAGACTCAGGTAATCCTGGTTCTGGCAAGGTTTCACCTTTTACAATTGATTCATAGGTTTTGGCTCTACCAATAACATCGTCTGACTTAACAGTTAATATTTCTTGTAAAGTACTGGAGGCTCCGTATGCTTCCAGGGCCCAAACTTCCATTTCACCAAATCGTTGACCTCCAAATTGGGCTTTACCTCCCAGGGGTTGTTGTGTGATCAAAGAGTAAGGTCCAATGGATCTGGAGTGCATTTTATCATCAACCATATGTCCAAGTTTCAACATATAAATCACCCCTACGGTAGCAGGTTGATCAAAACGTTCTCCTGTTCCTCCATCGAATAGGTATGTATGACCATAACGTGGGATACCTGCACTGTCGGTCAACTCATTGATCTGTTCGATGGTGGCTCCATCAAAGATTGGTGTAGCATATTTTTGACCAAGATCGAGTCCAGCCCATCCGAGAACTGTTTCGTATATCTGACCAATATTCATTCTCGAGGGAACTCCTAATGGGTTCAATACTATATCAACTGGCGTTCCGTCTTCAAGGAATGGCATCTCCTCCTCTCTAACAATTCGAGCAACAATTCCCTTGTTTCCATGGCGTCCTGCCATTTTATCACCAACTTTCAATTTACGCTTTTTGGCAATGTAAACTTTAGCTAATTTTTTGACTCCAGCTGGTAATTCATCTCCAACACTGATTGTAAATTTTTCTCTCCGGAGCGACCCTTGAAGGTCATTTTCTTTGATCTTGTAATTGTGAATCAAATCAGCAATCAATTTATTGGTAGCATCTAGAGTAGTCCATATCCCTTTTGTTAAGTGAGTATAATCATCAACTGCAGTCAACATTTTTAGGGTATATTTTTTCCCTTTAGGAAGGATTTCCTCTCCAAGGTCGTTCTGTACCCCTTGACATGTCTTACCATTGACTATATTAAAAAGTTTTTCGATCAAAAAACCTTTTAACTCTTCAAATTTAACTTGATATTTCTCGTCTAATAATTCTAGTTCTTGTTTGTCTTGGTTTCTTTTTCTTTTGTCCTTGACCGAACGGGTAAATAATTTTTTGTCAATGACTACACCCCTGAGAGATGGTGGTGCTTTGAGTGAAGCATCTTTGACGTCTCCAGCCTTGTCTCCAAAAATTGCCCGCAAAAGCTTTTCTTCAGGTGAGGGATCGGACTCTCCCTTGGGGGTGATTTTTCCAATCAAAATATCTCCTGGATTCACTTCTGCACCAATTCGGATCATTCCGTTTTCGTCAAGATCTTTAGTAGCTTCTTCACTAATATTTGGTATATCATCGGTCAATTCTTCGGTTCCGAGTTTAGTATCTCTTACATCAATAGAATATTCATCTATATGAATAGAGGTAAATATGTCTTCTCGGACAACTTTTTCAGAAATCACGATGGCATCCTCAAAGTTGTATCCTTTCCATGGCATAAAGGCCACTTTCATATTTCTTCCCAAAGCCAGCTCACCGTTTTGGGTAGCATAACCCTCAGAGAGTACTTGTCCCTTTGTTACGCGGTCACCTTTTTGTACGATAGGTTTTAAGTTTATACAGGTTCCTTGATTGGTTTTTCTAAACTTTATCATCTCATATGTATGTGTATCACCATCAAAGGTCACCAATTTTTGATCCTCCGTCATATCGTACTTGATTGTTATCTTTTCAGCATCCACGTACTCGACAATTCCATCCCCCTCGGCATTAATTAATACCCTTGAATCAGAAGCAACTTGTCTTTCTAATCCGGTTCCAACAATGGGAGATTCGGGACGCAAGAGGGGGACAGCTTGACGCATCATATTTGATCCCATCAAAGCACGGTTGGCGTCATCATGCTCCAAAAAAGGTATTAGAGAAGCAGAAATAGAAGCGATTTGGTTGGGCGCCACATCAGTATAATTGATTTCATCTGGTCTTACTACTGGGAAATCAGCTTGGTCACGCGCAATCACTTTCTCAGAGGTGATTTTACCACCTTTATTGTATGGAATATTAGCCTGTGCAATCAATTGATTTTCTTCCTCCTCAGCGCTAAGATAGATGGTATTTTCAAGATCGATCTTTCCATCGTTAACCTTGCGATAGGGGGTTTCAATAAATCCTAAATTATTTACCTTGGCATATACACCCAAAGATGAGATTAATCCAATATTAGGTCCTTCTGGAGTTTCGATAGGACAAAGTCTTCCGTAATGAGTGTAGTGAACATCACGTACCTCAAAGCCTGCTCGCTCTCTGGAGAGACCACCAGGACCCAATGCAGATAATCTTCTTTTGTGTGTAATTTCAGCCAATGGATTGGTTTGATCCATAAACTGCGACAACTGATTAGTTCCAAAAAAAGTATTGATGACTGAGGAGAGTGTTTTGGCATTGATTAAATCAATAGGAGTAAATACCTCGTTATCTCTAACGTTCATCCGTTCTCTAATGGTTCTAGCCATTCTGGCCAATCCTACGCCAAATTGAGATGAAAGTTGCTCTCCAACAGTTCTTACCCTTCTATTAGAAAGGTGATCAATATCATCGATCTCTGCTTTCGAATTAATTAACTCAATCAAATATTTGACGATTGTGATGATATCAATTTTGGTCAAAATCTGCTTGTCCATCTCAACTTCAAGATTAAGTTTTTTGTTCATTCGGTATCTACCTACTTCCCCAAGATTATAACGCTGATCTGAAAAGAATAGCTTATCAATGATACCACGTGCAGTATCCTCGTCGGGTGGCTCTGCGTTCCTCAACTGTCTATAAATGTGCTCTACTGCTTCTTTTTCAGAATTAGTAGGATCTTTTTGCAATGTATTATGAATGATGGCATAATCAGACATGTGTGCATCTTCCTTATGCAATAAAATGGTTTTTACATCTGCTTCAAGGATCATTTCGATATGGTCTTTTTCTAGAAGAGTATCCCTGTCAATAATAATTTCGTTACGTTCGATGGAAATTACCTCTCCGGTATCCTCATCAACGAAATCCTCATGCCAAGTTTTCAAAACACGAGCAGCAAGCTTGCGATCAAGAACCTTCTTTAGACCGGTTTTGGAAACTTTTACTTCCTCCGCAAGATCAAAAATTTCTAGAATATCCTTGTCACTTTCGTATCCAATAGCCCTAAACAATGTGGTTACTGGTAATTTTTTCTTTCTATCAATGTAGGCATACATAACACTGTTGATATCGGTAGCAAATTCAATCCATGAACCCTTAAAAGGTATCACTCTTGCCGAATAGAGTTTAGTTCCGTTTGCATGGAAAGATTGTCCAAAAAACACTCCAGGAGAACGATGCAATTGGGATACCACTATTCGCTCTGCCCCATTGATAACAAAGGTTCCACTAGGTGTCATGTATGGGATTGTTCCCAAAAATACGTCTTGTACAATGGTTTCAAAATCCTCATGTTCAGGATCAGTGCAAAATAATTTTAATCTTGCTTTTAGGGGAACAGAATATGTCAAACCCCTTTCTATACATTCTTGAATCGAGTATCGTGGTGGGTCGACGAAATAGTCGATAAATTCCAATACAAACTGATTTCTGGTATCGGTAATGGGAAAATTTTCTTTAAAGGTGTTGAAAAGTCCTTCTTCGATTCTTTCGTCAGATTTAGTCTCTAACTGGAAAAAATCTTGAAAAGATTTGATTTGAATATCAAGAAAATCTGGGTAACTAGGTGAATCTTTTGCGGCAGCAAAATTGACTCTAGAGGATTGTGTATTCGGCATCTACTTTAATTTATTTAGTATCCAACAAATGGGTATATAACTTTTGGGGCGCAATGAAACACAAAATGGTTTAGGCTCATGCTGGTAGTCCAAAAGCCTAAACCTAGTTTGTTGTGAGATATGAACTATTTAAGTTCCGCCTCAGCTCCTGCTTCTTCAAGCGACTTTTTAAGTCCTTCAGCTTCATCTTTGGAAACTGATTCCTTAATGTTGCTTGGTACATTATCAACTAATTCTTTGGCTTCTTTCAAGCCAAGACCAGTTAATTCTTTTACCAATTTTACCACTGCAAGTTTTGAACCTCCAGCAGCAGTGAGTACCACATCGTATTCTGATTTTTCTTCTGTAGAGGTTTCTCCACTACCAGGAGCGGCTCCACTAGCAACAGCAACAGCTGCAGCAGCAGGCTCGATCCCATACTCATCTTTTAAAATATCGGCTAACTCGTTGACCTCTTTTACCGTCAAATTAACCAGTTGTTCTGCGAATTCTTTTAAATCTGCCATCTTTGTATTTAAATTTTAATGTTTTTAATAATTGTAATTTTCGATTTTTTTTTAAAGCGATTACCGCTCAGACAATGTTTTTAGTATTCCTGAAATATTAGATCCACTAGATTGAAGTGCTGAGATAATATTTTTGGCTGGAGATTGAAGTATTGTAATTACTTCTCCAATTAACTCTTCTTTGGACTTAATTGACTCTAATGCGTCAATTTGGTCATCGCCAATGTAAATAGACTCTTCAATGTAGGCCCCCTTCAAAATTGGTTTTTCGGATTTCTTACGAAAATCTTTGATCAATTTAGCCGGCGTATTACCTAACTCAGAAAACATCAATGAAGTATTACCCTTGAGTGTTTCATGTAAATTGCCAAAGTCTTTGTCAGAAGCCTCCATGGCCTTAGCCAATAGTGTGTTCTTGACAACAGACAATTTGATGTTTGCTTTAAAACATGCCCTGCGCAATGCAGTAGTTTGGACTGCATCTAGACCGGCAATATCGGTTAAATAAAGATTTTTAACCGAAGATAATTCTTCGGTTAAATTTCGAATTTCTTGTGCTTTTTGCTCTTTTTTCATTCCTTAAACTTTAAGGCTAAGCCATTTTATTTTCAATGCCAATTCCAGGACTCATAGTACTTGACATCGAAATGCTTTTAATATAAGTTCCTTTGATGGTAGTAGGTTTCAATTTTTGAATTGTTTTCAATAGCTCATTAGCATTCTCTTGGATCTTTGTGGATTCGAAAGAAGCTTTTCCAATTGAAGCATGAACAATTCCATTTTTATCCACTTTAAAATCAATTTTTCCTCCTTTAACATCAGCGACTGCCTTTTTGATCTCCATTGTCACTGTACCTGTTTTTGGGTTAGGCATTAATCCTCGGGGACCTAAAACCCGTCCCAAGGGACCTAATTTACCCATCACACTGGGCATAGTAACAATTACGTCGAAGTCTGTCCAGCCATCTTTGATTTTTTGGAGATACTCATCCAAGCCTATATAATCGGCACCGGCCTCTTTAGCATCTGCTTCTTTATCTGGAGTAACCAAGGCTAAAACCTTAAGCGTTTTTCCGGTTCCGTGCGGAAGTGTTACCACTCCTCTGACCATTTGATTAGCCTTTTTGGGATCTACTCCCAAACGAATGGCCAAGTCTACTGAAGCATCAAATTTAGTGGTGGTTACTTCTTTGACCAAAGAAGACGCATCTGCAAGAGAGTACAAGGACTTACTGTCCACTTTGGCTCTGGCTTCTTTTTGTTTTTTTGATAATCTCGCCATAACTAATTTTTATGAGTTAGAAGGAAATTCTCCATTGACAGTGAATCCCATCGAACGAGCTGTACCGGCAACCATTTTCATAGCTGATTCTACAGTAAATGCATTTAGATCCTGCATTTTATCCTCAGCAATGGTTCTTACTTGATCCCAAGTAACCGAAGCTACTTTGTTTCTGTTGGGTTCACCAGAACCCTTTTTAGCTTTAGCTGCTTCCATTAATTGAACGGCCGCTGGGGGTGTCTTAATAACAAATTCGAATGACTTGTCTTTAAAAACTGAAATAACAACCGGCAAAACTTTACCCGGCTTATCTTGAGTTCGCGCATTGAATTGCTTACAAAACTCCATGATATTAACTCCTGCGGCACCTAGCGCGGGTCCAACCGGTGGCGATGGATTCGCAGCACCTCCACGAACTTGAAGTTTAAGAACTTTATCTATTTCTTTTGCCATTGTTTAATAATTAACATTGTAGAAGTTTCAAATGGAAGCTAAAACTTCTTATATCAGTAACATTTATAATTTTTCTACTTGCATGTAACTTAATTCCAGAGGGGTCTTTCGACCAAAAATTTTTACCATTACCTCAAGTTTTCTCTTTTCCTCATTTACCTTTTCAATGGAACCGTTGAATCCATTGAAGGGTCCATCAATCACTTTGACATTTTCTCCTCTATTAAAAGGAATAGCAATATGTTCTGTGGTCATGGTCAATTCGTCTACTTTTCCTAACATTCGATTTACTTCTGCAGTTCTTAAAGGGACAGGATCTCCTCCTTTGGTCTCACCCAAAAAACCAATAACATTGGTTACAGATTTTATGATGTGGGGAATTTCTCCAGTCAAATTGGCTTTAATCATTATGTAACCGGGAAAATAAACCTTCTCTTTATTGATTTTTTTTCCGTTTCGAATTTGAACCACTTTTTCCATAGGCACCAAAATTTCTTCTACCTGATTAGAATAGCCTAAACGAGTGATCTCGTTCATAATATAATCCTTGATTTTGGCTTCTTGACCACTTACAGCCCTTATCACATACCAATTTTTTGTAACGACTTCTGCCATATATCAGTTGATCAATTGAAAATAAAATCCCACTACTTCGGAAAGCACGGTATCTGCTCCCCAAATGGCAAGCGAGAAAATTACCGAAAACACCAAAACAACAATAACCAGACGTTGGAGTTCAACTCGGGGAGTCCAAGAAACATTGTTCCTAAGTTCTTCGAATGAATCTCTTATGTAGTCAATGATGGTTGACATACTTTGTTTTTTTGCACGGGTTGAGAGGCTCGAACTCCCGACACCTGGTTTTGGAGACCAGTGCTCTACCAACTGAGCTAAACCCGTTTTTATTTGACACAAAAGGCGTCTGCCAAAGGCGGACACCTTAATAGGTCATAGTAAAAACTTTTAGTTTAGTCTAAAATCTCTGTAACCTGGCCTGCTCCAACGGTTCTTCCACCTTCACGTATCGCAAATCTAAGACCTACATTCAATGCGATGGGTTGAATCAAATCTACATTTATGGTTAGGTTATCACCAGGCATTACCATCTCAACTCCATCAGGTAGAACAATGTTGCCTGTAACATCAGTTGTTCTAACATAAAACTGAGGACGATAATTGTTGTGAAAAGGGGTATGACGACCTCCTTCTTCTTTCTTCAAGATGTAAACCTCTGCTTTGAACTTAGCATGAGGAGTTACAGAACCAGGTTTACATATAACCATGCCTCTTTTGATATCTGTTTTTTCTACACCTCTTAACAAAATACCAACATTATCTCCAGCTTCACCTCTATCTAATATTTTTCTGAACATCTCAACACCTGTGATAGTTGACTTCATTTTTTCAGCTCCCATCCCAATGATATCGACTTCATCAGCAGTATTAGCAACTCCTGTTTCAATACGTCCAGTAGCCACGGTACCTCTACCTGTAATCGAAAAAACGTCTTCTACAGGCATTAAAAAATCTTTTTCAACATCACGTTTGGGCAATTCAATCCATGAATCCACTTGGTCCATCAATTTCATAACAGTATCAACCCATTTTTGCTCTCCATTCAACGCTCCGAGAGCGGATCCAAGAACAACAGGAGTGTTGTCACCATCATAGTCGTAAAAGGATAGTAACTCTCTTACTTCCATTTCAACTAGTTCCAATAACTCCTCATCATCTACCATATCGGCCTTATTTAAAAAAACTACTATTCTTGGAACACCTACCTGTCTTCCCAACAAAATGTGCTCACGAGTTTGAGGCATAGGTCCATCGGTTGCAGCAACCACAAGTATCGCTCCATCCATTTGTGCAGCTCCAGTAACCATGTTTTTAACATAATCTGCGTGACCGGGACAGTCAACATGTGCATAGTGTCGGTTTTCAGTTTGATATTCAACGTGAGATGTATTGATTGTAATACCACGTTCTTTCTCCTCAGGGGCATTATCAATTTGGTCGAAGCTTCTTGCTTCTGACATTCCTGCATCTGCAAGCACTTTTGTAATCGCAGCTGTGAGTGTTGTTTTACCGTGATCTACGTGACCGATAGTTCCAATATTCAAATGGGGTTTTGATCGATCAAAAGTTTCTTTAGCCATAATTTATATTGTATCTACATTGTTTTAGCGGCTGCAAATTTAGTAATTTTTTGTAATTAATATATTAATTTACTTACATTTTTTGGAAATTTTAATAAACATATTAGCAACATACAATCCAAGCAAAAAATCTAGAAAAAAAAATAATAAACAATTGAATTTTATGACAAGTACATAACTACACTATTATAAATTTAGAACATTAAAGAGAGCTCTGCAAATTTTAAAAATTAATAAATTAATATAAAAATTTCTATTGATTAACGAGTATTGATTATGAAAAAGTATTAAAAAAAAAATCTTTATTTCTATGTCTAAATATATTTAGAAGGATCTAAAATTAATTTTGAATTCACACTTATTTTGTAATTTTAAACTTACTGTTTAAGATTTAATGAGGATCTTAAAGTTGGGATATTGTACTATAAATTAAGCAAAATTTGAAGGATATCTGTCTAATGCTAAAATTTTTAATAAATATTTTCAACTCTAACAGAAAAGTTCTGCATATGCATTTTTTGGATAAAAAAGGAAACTAATTTTTCAATCATGACTGTTTTAAGTAAAAAATAACATGTTTAAATTTATTTTTAAGCTACGTTTAGAGGAATTTTTGGCATTGGTTTTACTAATTCCAATGCTTTTTTTTATGATTATTTATTATAATACCGAGGGATTTAGAGCCTCAAATGTAGATCGTTTTTTGATTACCGGAGTGGTTTTTTTTCTTTTTCTTGGCATCATTAAACTAAAGGATTTAAAGATTCTAACAATTTCTAAAATTGGACGTTTGATCAAAATTATTCTTGATTTTCTCCGCGAAACCCTACCCTTTGCATTTTGTATTTCTATATATACCAATATGCATGATATGGTTCATTTGGTAAATCCAAATGATGTTGATTACACCTTAATGGCCTGGGATAAATATTTATTTGGGGTCCAACCTGCTATTTATTTAGAACAATTTATCACTTCAAATCTCACAGATTTTATGTATTTCTCTTACAGTTCTTTTTTAATATATGTCTTATTATTTCCCTTGTATTTATATGTCAAAAAACAGAATGTAGCTTTCCGCGAAACTTTAGTGTCTGTTATTTTAACATTTTATATAGGCTATGTAGGTTATGTAATTTTCCCTGCCGTTGGCCCAAAATTTACAATGTCACATTTATTTGAAACCTCTCTATCGGGAACCTACATTACAGACAGACTATCATTTTTAATGAATTATGAAATTTCTGAGTATACGCGTCGAGACTGTTTTCCTAGTTTACATAATGGGGTAATATTTTTAATTCTTCTGTTTGCCTTCAAACACAATAAGTCTTATGCGTTTTTGTTTTTACCATTTGCCATTTCATTATTTTTCTCAACCTTATATCTGCGATATCACTATTTTGTGGACATGATTGCTGGGTTTCTTCTGGCTGTAATAGTATTTTACTTTGGCCCTATTTTAAACAACTGGTGGGAAATGAAAAAAAATTATTAAAAGCAGAGATTATGATTTACAAAATAAAATTAAATTTATGGCATCAAAAAGCCGATGTAGCTCAGGGGTAGAGCGTTTCCTTGGTAAGGAAGAGGCCACGGGTTCAAATCCCGTCATTGGCTC
>CAJWAA010000021.1 GCA_913020295.1 uncultured Flavobacteriaceae bacterium
AGAACATGTAAGAGGTAGTATAGTTAAAATTAGCTACAGGCGAAATTACTTCATAGCCTAGGAAAGTATTAAAATTACCCATAGTCAATGTAAATGAGTCGCTCACGTTATAATAAGCATAAAGTTGATTAACCATGTTAGAGCTTCTGTAAAACCCATCACCGTCTTCAGACAATTGTGGGGAGGCAAAAACTGCATCGGCTCCTCTAGGACCGAAAACAAGGTCTGCAACAAAACCGGATTTTTCCCCTTCGTATGACATTATAATGTTTGCCATACCCATTGCAAATCCGTTAAGATTGGCAAATGATGTACCAGGGGTAAATTCATTGCTTCTATAGTAAGTATCAATAGAGCCGCTGACACCAAATGTTGGCTCTGGAGCAGATTCCTCTTCTTGAGCAACTAGAATGAGGCTAAACATTATAGTTAAAGTTGATAAAAAAGTATTTTTGAAATTCATAATTTTAGTATTTAAAGTTTATTTAATAAATTTTATTTTGCATTATCCTTAATCCAAGCTTCGAATCCGCCACCTTCGAATCCACCAATTCCATGTTCAGCTTCATCAAGGCCTTTGATTTCAACTTCCTCAGAAACCCGAAGACCAATGGTAGATTTGAGAATTCCGAATCCAACAAGAGCTGATAATGTAGCCCAAACACCGTAGGCTAGTACACCTATAGCTTGGATACCAAACTGGCTGGCGCCACCCCCATTAAATAATCCTATGCCTGTATCTCCGTCAACGCCCCATAATCCAATAACAAGAGTACCCCATGCACCAACAACACCGTGAGCAGAAGCTGCACCAACAGCATCGTCAATTTTAAGAACTTTATCAATGAATTCGATTGAGAATACAACTATTATACCTCCGATTAATCCAGCGAGAAATCCTCCACCAAAAGTCATATTTCCACATCCTGCAGTTATAGCAACTAGTCCTGCAATTGCTCCGTTAAGAGTCATGCCTAAATTGGGTTTTCCATCTTTAATCCATGTAGTGGCCATTGCACCTACAGCACCTGCGGCTGCGGCTATATTAGTAACCATAACTACAGCAGATGCAGCTGCAGAGTCGTCACCTCCCCAAGCTAATTGCGAACCACCATTAAAACCAAACCATCCTAACCATAGAATGAATACACCAAGTGCACCTAGCAATAAGTTGTGGCCTGGAATAACATTGGATTTACCATCAACATATTTACCCAATCTGGGACCGACCATCCAAGCACCTACGAGTGCTGCCCAGCCACCAACAGAATGAACAATTGAAGAACCGGCAAAGTCGATAAAGCCTAGATTTGCCAACCAACCATCACCGTTCCATTGCCATCCACCTGAAATTGGGTAGATTAAGGCAGTTAAGAAAATTGTGAAAAGTACATAGGTAGTGTATTTAGTTCTACCCGCGATTGCACCAGACACAATTGTTGCTGCTGTGGCGCAGAAAACGGTCTGGAAAAATACATCATGTGGCCCATCTCCAGGGTTGAAGAATATGTCTGAAGTTGCGATCCATCCATTAGATGCTCCGTACATCAAACCATAACCAATAGCCCAATAAGAAAGAGTTCCTACCGAAATGTCCAAAATGTTCTTCATGGAGATATTTACCGCATTTTTAGAACGGGTAAACCCAGACTCCACCAAAGTGAATCCTGCTTGCATGAAAAATACAAGAATCCCCGATAAAAGGATCCATAGCATTGTGAAGTCATCGTTGACCTCAACAGCTGTTGTCAAATTAATTAGTGTAGTGTTATACATATTTTGTTATTAGAATTCGATCAAAATTATGTAAATAGAAATCAGACCATAAAAAAAATAGGGTTGAAAATCCTATTTTTATTATTTTAAACAATATACCCCCCAAAATTATGGGGGTATAATAATTAATTTGAAAAATTTTAAGAAATACTCAAAATATCATTGTAGATACTTATCAACTAATATTCCTAGGTATATCATTAGAATTCCAACAGAAAAACTTATAATACTGTAAATTAATAACATGGTATAATCTCCGGAACGTATGAAAGAAAAATTTTCATTTGCAAATGTTGAAAAGGTGGTAAATCCACCACAAAAGCCTATGGATGCAAAAAGAATAATTGAAGATTGGTTTTCACTACTATTTCTCAAAAAATATCCTGTCAGTAATCCAATTAAGAGACAGCCTATTAAATTAGCACAAAATGTGCTCCAAGGAAAGCCTTTTCCGGAATAGGGTAAAAGTTTGACAATAAGAAAACGCATTACCGTGCCCATACCTCCACCCACAAAAACGATCAACAATTGTTTCATTTATTCAGTTAAGAATTCTGAGTTAAAAATTTTATAAAAAATAGAATTCCTATTGTAAGGATAAATGCTAAAAAAATTTTGAGGCTTCCTTTATAGTGTATTTTGTGATTTTTGGAATCTTTTCTGTAAGAGAAAATCATCAGTGTAGTGAAAGTAATTACAAAAAATACGGCAAACAAAAGTTGTCCTGGACTGAACATTTTTAATTTTTGCCTAAATTAGAAAAAAACATTGACCTCCTTTAATTTCTATTAAAATATACGAATGATAAAAAATGAATTGAACTCAGTGGCCAAATTCCACGATGCATTTGGTATAGAATCTGCTGACTCACCCAGTGTGAATATCCCAGAGCAAACAATACTTCTAAGGTACAATCTCATGAAAGAAGAAAATAAAGAATACTTTGAAGCAGCTCAAAAAAACGACCTAATTGAGGTCGCCGATGCATTAGGGGATATGCTTTATATATTATGTGGAACCATTTTGTCTCATGGAATGCAGCACAAAATTTCTGAGGTTTTTGATGAGATCCAAAGAAGTAATATGAGTAAACTGGGTCCTGACGGCAAACCCATTTATCGCGAAGATGGAAAGGTTCTTAAAGGCCCCAATTACTTTAAACCCGATATCGCTGCTATACTAGAAAAAGATTGATCCAATGCTACCCGCCATCCATATGGATCTTCGGATAGATTATATTGAATAGACATGATTTTATCTTTCAGTTTTCTTGAAAGAGGATTTTCCAGTTCTGGAAGTTTATAGTTGATCCCCTTGTAGCCATAACTTTTTATGGGGTTGATCACCACTGCTGTACCACTTCCAAACATTTCTTTGAGTGAATTGTTTTCTGAGGCTTTTACAATCTCTTCAATTTTGATGGGCCTCACTTCTACCTCAATTCCTGAGTCCCTTGCAATTTGAATAACACTTTTTCGGGTCACTCCATCAAGGATACGATCATTGGTGGGAGCGGTTATCAAATGATCATTGACCCTGAAAAAAATGTTCATGGTTCCGGCTTCTTCAAGATATTCATGTGTTTTGGCATCGGTCCATACAATTTGTTGATACCCCTTCTCTTGGGCTAAGGCTGTAGGGTGGAATTGGGCACCATAATTTCCTGCAGCTTTAGTGTAACCTATTCCCCCATCCGCAGCCCTACTAAATTCCTCTGCGATCAATACATTAACCTCACCTCCGTAATAGGCCTTAACAGGGCAGCAAATGATAATGAAAGTATACTCACTGGATGGAGAGGCTTGAACACACGCTTGACTAGAAAAAACAAAAGGACGGATATACAATGAATTTCCAATACCCGGTTTGATCCATTCTTCATCAACCTCTAATAGTGATTTTAAGCCCTCAAAAAAATATTCTTCAGGGAATTCTGGGATCTGAAGTCTTTTAGCAGAGCGATTGATTCGTTTAAAATTTTGATCCGGTCTAAAAAGCCAGACTTTACCCTGATCGTCTTTGTAGGCTTTCATGCCCTCAAAAACCGCTTGGCCATAATGAAGGACACTCATCGATGGTTCAAATGATAGGGGTTGATAAGGGATAACTTCGGGGGTATGCCATTTATTATCTCTGTATTTGCATACAAACATGTGGTCAGTAAATACAGACCCAAAGGTCAAATTTTCAAAATTCACATGAGCTAACTTTGAAGCCGAAGTTTTTTCTATTTTCATTTTTGTTTAGAAAAATATTGTCAAAATTACTTTTTTTAGTTTTAATTATTTCTATCTGTGTCCGCTTTTTTAACCCACACGCCTTGAATTCTATTTGTTTTTTTTTAAACTTTAAAATTGATTTTCATATAAATGAAAAATTAAATTAATAAGAATAATTTGATCAAATAAATGCAAAAAAAAATAATTATTACAGGCGACGGATCTCCCTCCCTATACATCAGTGAATTAAATGAAACCTATCACTCAAAACACGGTGCTGTTACAGAATCAGATTATGTTTACATTAAAGGAGGTTTGGGGCATTGGTTGGGTCAAAACAACCAAAAAAAACTTAAAGTTTTTGAGATGGGAATGGGAACCGGACTCAATGTCTATCTCAGTTATGTGTTTTCCATAAATCACAGAATATCATGTGAGTATTTTTCGATTGAAAAATATCCTTTACAACTCAAAGAAATCCGGTCTCTAAATATGAAAGTATCTCTCCCGTCTGGAGAGCACCATCATTTTTTTGATCAATTGCATCAGTTAGAGTGGAATCAAATGCTTTCCCAATCCGATTTTTCATTTATAAAGATTAAAGAAGATTTTTTAAATATGGCGCTTGTTCAAAGTTTTGATGTGTTGTTTTACGATGCATTTGGTTACCATGCCCAATCTGAGATGTGGCAAGAAAAAGCCCTTCAAAAGTGTTATGACCTCCTCAATCCAGGGGGGATTTGGGTGAGCTATTGTGCTAAGGGAGCAGTGAGAAGAAGCTTAGAAAAAATAGGTTTTGTATTAGAGCGATTAGATGGACCTCCTGGAAAACGCGAAATGTTGAGAGCTGTAAAAGAGGTTTAGTTTATTTTTGAAAAAAATTGAAAATGAAATTATTAATAACTGGAGCTACAGGATTGATTGGTAAAAACATCATTGCCATTGCTAAAGAACGAAAAATCCCGATCCATTATTTAACGACTCGAAAGCAAAAACTGACTTATTCGGATGAAATCAAAGGGTTTTATTGGAATCCCAAACGAGGTGAGATAGACAGTCGTTGCATTGAAGGTGTCGATACATTGATCCATTTGGCTGGTGCAAGTATCTCAAAACCATGGACTTCAAAGAATAAAAAAGAAATTTTAGAAAGTAGGGTTAACAGTTCACAATTACTAACGGAAGTATTGGCAAAGCAAAAAATAAAAATGAAAAGTATTGTTTGCGCCGGAGCCATAGGTATTTATCCCAATAGTTTGGATGAAGTTTATCAGGAAGACAGTCCCTTAATACAGGAGAATTTTTTACAAAAAGTCACCACAGCCTGGGAGGAGAAGTCAAATGCAATGTTTGATCACACCCGACATTTATCGATTCTGAGAATCGGCTTGGTATTGGCCAATGGCGATGGTCTGTTGTCTAAATTAACCCTGCCCGTAAAACTTTTTTCGGGAACTGCATTTGCCTCAGGGAAACAGTGGCAGAGTTGGATCCATATTAAAGATCTATCTAGATTATTTTTAACGGCCGCTCATGATGGTTGGGAAGGGACTTATAATGCTGTTGCTCCGAATCCCGTTTCGCAAAGGGACTTGATAAAAACAATAGGTAAGGCTTTGGGCCGTCCTGTTTTTTTACCTAATATCCCTGGGTTTTTTATGAAAATGGTCATGGGCAGACGTTCTATTTTGATTTTGGGAAGCCAAAATGTTAGTGCCCAATTGATTTTGTCAAAAGGATTTAAATTCCAATTCCCTTTTTTACAGGAGACTTTAAAAGACTTATTTGGTAAAAAGGGATGACATTTTGGCAAAAAATTCCGGTTGGCAATAATTTTGAAGTATTATTTTTAAATTAAAAAAATGGCAGAAAAACCATCAAAATCGAAAGCTAAAGAAAGGAAATCCTCTACTGAGAAAAAAAGTACTAAAGCAGACTCTTCAAAAAAGCTGAAGGAGTTGAATGAAAATCTAAATCATGAGAAAGACAAATATCTTAGATTATTTGCTGAGTTTGAAAATTTTAAAAAAAGAACCGCCAGAGAGAGAATAGAGCTTTTTAAAACTGCGGGTAAAGAGGTTATGACAGCAATATTGCCTATTTTAGATGACTTTGAAAGGGCGATTGATCAAACTCCTAAAGAGCATAAAGAATTAATTAAGGGTTTTGTATTGATCAAAAACAAACTAACAGATGTATTGAAAAGTAATGGTTTGAATGTAACAGAAACTAAAGTTGGAGATACATTTGATGCCGAAATCCATGAGGCAATTACACTCATTCCTGCAACAGACGAATCCCAAAAGGGAAAAATAATTGATATAACCGAAAAAGGTTATCAATTGGGAGATAAGATCATTAGATTTCCCAAGGTTGTAGTAGGACAATAAATTATATGAAAGAAGATTATTACGAAATATTAGGCATATCAAAAGGAGCTTCATCAAGTGAAATTAAAAAGGCTTATCGCAAAAAAGCCATTGAATTTCATCCTGATAAAAATCCAGGTGACAAAAAGGCTGAAGCCAATTTCAAAAAAGCAGCCCAAGCCTATGAGATCCTGAGTGACCCTCAAAAAAAATCTCAATACGATCAGTTTGGGCATTCGGCATTTGAATCTGGTGGTTTTGGTGCTGGCGGTATGAACATGGATGATATTTTCAGCCAGTTTGGAGACATTTTTGGTAGTGCTTTCGGTGGTGGAGGTTTTGGGGGATTTGGTCAATCCCAGCCCCAAGGAAAAGGAAGTAATCTCAGAATCAGGGTACAGCTCAGTTTAAAAGAAGTGGTAAATGGTGTGGAAAAGAAAGTGAAAGTCAGAAGAAAAGTGCAAGCTGCTGGGGTCAGTTATTCAGAGTGTGGAACATGCAAAGGAAGAGGTCAAGTAATGCGCGTTACCAATACCATTTTGGGAAGGATGCAAAGTGCTTCGACTTGTCCAAAGTGTAACGGAGGCGGGCAAACTATCTCAAATCGACCTTCGGGAAGTGACGCCAATGGAATGGTACAGCATGAAGAAACCGTATCAATTAAAATCCCCGCCGGAGTGGAAGACGGTATGCAACTGAAGGTGACAGGAAAGGGAAATGAGGCAATAGGTAACGGCATTTCCGGTGATTTGTTGGTTTTAATAGAGGAGAAAGCTGATGAAAATTTTGTTCGTGAGGGAAATCACTTGCACTTTGATTTATACATCAGCATAGCACATGCAGCTTTGGGAGTATCTAGAGAAATCAATTTATTAGAGGGAAAGGTTAGAATAAAACTTGAATCAGGAATACAATCGGGAAAAACTTTGAGGCTCAGAGGTAAAGGAGTTCCAGATTTGAGTGGATACGGAAGAGGAGATCTATTAGTTCATGTTAATGTTTGGACCCCCAAAACACTCAATAAGGAACAAAAGCAATTTTTTCAAAAAATGCTGGAAGATGAAAATTTTGTTCCTAATCCCGATAAGTCCGAAAAATCATTTTTTGAAAAGGTTAAGGATATGTTCGCTTAATAAAACTTGATGTAAGAAAAAATATATATATTTGAAAAACACTAATTTTTAGTGTTATTTCTTTTTCATAGCAATTTTTTCCCATCCTTAGAAATAAGGGTGGGTTTTGTTTTTGTATTATCTTAGTATTGTTTTAATGGCATGCAAAAAATAATAGATTTTTTTAATTACGAGTTCATGTTTGGCACCGATATAGTGCTAACTCCCAATTCCATATTGATCATTATTGCGGTTTTTTTTCTAACCTATTTATTTCTAAGGATATTTCGTCGTATTGTTTTTAAAACTCTGAATGATGATGCTAAACTGAAGTTTAGGGGGATTTTAACTTTTTTCAACTACTTGGTTTATTTGATCGTAATCTTGATTACACTGGACAATGTAGGGGTAAAGGTTAGTACTATTTTTGCTGCATCTGCTGCACTTTTGGTTGGGGTTGGTTTAGCCTTACAGACCTTAATTCAAGATGTCTTTTCGGGCATCTCTATTTTGGCTGATCAAACTGTTCATGTTGGAGATATAATTCAAATTGATGGTCAGGTAGGAAGAGTTGAAAATATTATGTTGCGAACCACACGAGCCGTAACCCGAGATAATAAGGTACTTATCATACCCAATCATAAATTTTTGACTTCAATTCTTTACAATTGGACAGAAAATGGGACTTTGACAAAAGAGTCTATACATTTTGGTGTTTCCTATGATACAGATGTCATATTATTAGAGCAGATAGTGATTGAGATCACCAATGCTCACCCCAATATCTTGAAGAAACCCGAACCTTCTTTGCTCTTCGAGGACTTTGGAGAAAGTGCTTTAATGTTTCAACTTTTCTTCTCAATGAATAAAAGCTTTGAGGCCAACATTGTCAAAAGCGATCTAAGATTTAAAATATTTGAAAAATTAAAGGCTGTCAATATTGAAATACCATTTCCTCAGAGGATAGTTACCCTTAAAAATAATAACTCTAATATAAAATGAAAAAAATCTTATTGATTGAGGACGAGGAGCCTATTAGAAGGGTACTGATTCGTATTTTAGAGGAAGAAAATAAGGATTACGAAATCACGGAATGTGAAGATGGAAAATTGGGTCTTAATAGACTGAAAAAAGAAGATTTTGATCTGGTGTTGTGCGATATTAAGATGCCAAAAATGGATGGTGTAGAGGTTTTGCAAAAAGCCAGAGAAAGCAGTGTCAACGTCCCATTTATAATGTTGACTGGCCATGGAAATGTTTCTACCGCCGTAGAGGCCATGAAGTTAGGAGCCCATGATTTTATTTCTAAACCTCCTGATTTAAATCGATTACTTACAGCTGTTAGAAATGCGTTGCAAATCAAAAATTTGGTTCTAGAGAATAAAAACCTAAAAAAGCGAATCGCTAAAAAGTACCAGATTGTGGGTGACTCACTGCAGATAGATGAAATTCATGATTTGATTGATAAGGTTGCTCCAACTGATGCCCGAGTTTTGATAACCGGCGAAAATGGTACCGGTAAGGAACTAGTAGCTCACCATTTGCATCAAAAAAGTAATCGATCAGGTTCCCCATTTGTTGAGGTGAATTGCGCCGCTATACCTTCCGAACTGATTGAAAGTGAACTTTTTGGTCATATCAAAGGTGCTTTCACTTCCGCCATTAAAGATCGCCCAGGTAAGTTTGAAATTGCCAATGGAGGTACATTGTTTTTAGATGAAGTAGCTGACATGAGTCTAGCCGCTCAAGCAAAAGTGTTGAGAGCTCTCCAGGAAAACATCATACAGAGAGTTGGTGGAGACAAAGACATTAAAGTAGATGTCCGGGTCATTGCTGCCACAAATAAACAATTAATTAAGGAAATTGAAGAGGGTAAATTTCGAGAGGATCTCTATCATCGTTTGGCTGTTATTCTAATAAAAGTTCCCCCACTTAAAGAAAGGAAAAATGATATTCCGCTTTTGGTGGATTATTTTGTCCAAAACCTCAGAGCTGAACAAGGATTAGATCCCAAAACTTTCTCAAAGAGTGCTATTGAACGATTGATGGACTACCCATGGACTGGAAATATAAGAGAGCTAAGAAATGTCGTTGAAAGATTATTGATACTTGGATCTGATCCAGTGACTGTTGATGATATCCAACAATTTGCCTCTAAATCAAAACTTTGATAAACTATGAAAAAACTTTGGTTCATATTTTTCTTTACAAGTATTTTTTTAAATGCCCAAAATGAGGATAATATTAATACACAGATTAGCAAAATATACCGAAAAGCACTTATCGAAGGAAAAAGTTACGATTGGCTCGATCATCTCACCAATCAAATAGGTGGTCGCTTATCAGGCTCCTTGAATATGGAGAGCGCCATAAAATGGGCTAAAGAAGAACTCGATGGACTACCATTGGATTCTGTTTGGTTACAAGCTGTTATGGTTCCCAAATGGGTCAGAGGTACTTTTGAATATGCCAATATTGAATCAAGTCCTGGAAACACAATCAATGTGAATATTTGTGCTTTGGGGGGTTCAATTGCTACTCCCTCAATTGGCATCAGAGCAAATGTGGTTGAAGTGAAACATTTGGATGAGTTGGCAAAATTGGGTAAAGAAAAAATAAAAGGCAAGATTGTTTTTTTCAATCGTTCCATGCAGGCTGATCTGATCAATACTTTTAAGGCGTATAGTGCTGCTGTAGATCAAAGATACAGTGGAGCTGCCGAAGCTGCCAAATATGGTGCTTTAGCGGTAATTGTGCGTTCAATGAATTTTAGATTGGATGACCATCCTCACACGGGAGTGATGAGCTATGGTGATTTACCAACCAAAAAAAGAATTCCTGCTGCTGCTATTAGTACTAATGATGCTGATTTACTCAGTTCTATGATTGCCTTGAATCCTAAATTACGTTTTTTTATTAAACAAAATTGCAAGAATTATCCAGAGGTAAAATCCTACAACGTCATTGCACAAATCAATGGTGAGGAAACACCTAATAAAATTATTTTAGTTGGCGCTCATCTGGATTCATGGGATCTAGGAGATGGTGCACACGATGATGGTGCAGGGGTAGTTCAGTCTATGGAAGTTATGCGATTGATAAGTCTAAAAGATTTTCGACCTAAAAACACAATTCGTCTGGTATTGTTTGCCAATGAAGAAAATGGATTGAAGGGAGCCAAGACATATAGTAAAAATGTTAAAAAAAATAATGATGAACACCTACTAGCGTTGGAGTCTGATGCTGGAGGCTTTACTCCAAGAGGATTTAATTTTGACACGGAAGATCATTATTTTAATAAAATCTTGTCGTGGAGACCCTATTTTGTACCCTATTATATTCATTTATTTGAAAGGAATGGAAGTGGCGCAGATGTGAGTTTACTCAAAGGTAATGCGAAAGTGTTGGCAGGTTTGAAAACTGACTCACAAAGGTATTTTATTCATCATCACTCTGAGATGGATACTTTTGATCAAATAAACAAGAGAGAACTGGAGTTAGGAGCAGCTACGATGGCTACTTTGGTATACCTTACGGATCAATTGGGCCTTGAATGATTATCTTAGTTTTTCTTGCTAATTTTCAATGAGTTTTATCGATTATACAAGAGAATTTGGTACAAACCTGAAATTGGCTTATCCAGTGATAGTTGGTATGTTGGGACATACCATTGTCCAGTTGATCGATAATATTATGGTAGGCCAATTGGGAACAGCAGAATTGGCTGCTGTATCATTGGGAAACAGTTTTGTTTTTGTGGCCATGTCAATAGGTATAGGATTTTCTACCGCTATCACTCCTATGATTGCACAGTCCTTTGGAGCAAAAAATCACAACAACTTAAGGTACATATTTGTCCACGGTTTGATTTTGTGCTTTGGATTAGGACTGGTTTTAGCCTCTTTGGTTCTATTGGCGCAACCACTATTATCTCAAATTGGTCAACCCATGGAGGTAGTTGACTTGGCCGAGCCTTATCTTTTTTGGGTGGCCCTATCCCTGGTTCCCTTGGTTGGTTTTCAAGGACTAAGACAATTTGCAGAGGGATTATTTCAGACCCGCTTGGCCATGTATGCAACTTTAATTGGCAATGTGATAAATGTTTTGTTGAATTACCTTTTGATTTTTGGACTCTATGGTTTTCCTCAATTGGGTGTTGAGGGTGCAGCCATTGGAACATTGTTCTCACGTTGGGTTATGGTATTATTTATGGCCATTAATGTTAAGAAAAAAAGGAGTTTTAGGAGATACAATCGAAGACTTTTTAAAGTGAAGCTAAAAAAAGTATTTTTTAAGAAAATTATTTTTCTAGGCTTACCCTCAGCTTTACAAATGTTTTTTGAGGTTACTTTTTTTACCTCGGCCATTTGGATGTCGGGATTATTGGGAAAAAATCCTCAGGCGGCCAATCAGATTGTACTTAATTTAACTTCTATGACTTATATGGTTGCTTTAGGTTTGGGGGTAACGGCCATGATAAGGGTCGGAAATGAAAAGGGCCGTAATAATTTTATAACCCTTAGAAGGGTAGCGATTTCTATTTTTTTACTGATCATTTTGCTGAGTTCTTTCTTTGCTTTATTTTTTATTGCCACCCATGACTTTCTGCCTTGGTTGTATCTCAATGGAAATTCGCCTGAGATTTCTAATGATGTTTTTGAGGTGGTCGAAATTGCGTCGAATTTGATCTTGATTGCTGCTTTTTTTCAAATTGCCGATGGGGTTCAGGCTGTTGTTCTGGGAGCTCTAAGAGGCATTCAAGACGTTATCATTCCAGCACTACTTATCTTTTTTTCCTATGGAATCATTGGTTTTCCCATTTCCTACTATTTGGGTTTAAAAACGGATTGGTCCACTTCCGGAATTTGGATAGGACTATTAACAGGATTATTACTCTCGGCAATGTTGCTGGTTCTCAGATTTCAGTATCTTTCACAAAAATTAGTTTCTTTAATCGATAGTAAATGACTAATTTACCAAAGTTTTTAATTGCAGACAGCTCGGAGTTAGAGGAGGCTATTTTCATTTTTCATACCGAGTATCCTCGTTTTTTTCTCAATGTATTAAATGACGAAGTCCACTGGATGGAGGAGTTTGAACAAGAGGATAGGGAGGAATTGGAGTATCAGACTACTCATCTTATTGAGCAGGCTTTGGATTTCTATGATAAAGAAATGGAAAATTTTGATTAGCCATTGGAAGAACTTATTGCCTTAGATCAAGAATTATTCCTTTTTCTCAATCAAATGGGATCCAGAAACTTTGATATTTTTTGGATGCTTATGACCCATAAGGCTACAAACATTACCCTTTATATATTTTTAGTTTTTTTATACCTCAAACAATCAGGGCTAAAATCCTTTTTAATTTTACTGGGATTTGTAGGCCTTTTAATTTTAGTAACAGATCAGGTTACCAATCTTTTCAAAATTAGTTTTGAGCGTTTGCGTCCATGTTATGAACCTAGCTTAAAACATTTGGTAAGACTTGTTAAATCTACATGTGGGGGACGGTATGGATACTTTTCGGGTCATGCTTCCAATTCCTTTGCATTAGCTGTTTTTTTTTCGATTATTTTTCGGAACAAATACAATAGATTGCCCTTTTTATTATTGTTTATTGCTTTTTTGGTAGCCTACAGTAGAATTTACATTGGAGTGCATTACCCTTTGGATGTGATCTCAGGTATGGCCTTCGGTTCTTTAGTTGGAATGGTATTTTACTTTATCTGGAGAAGGTTCAATAGTAGTTCTTTAGTATAATATCAATGCTCTTCTTTTTTTAGCAATTCAGGTAATTTGGCTTTGAATTTATTCAGTCGCGGCTTGGAAACATTCAATATATAAAGATCATTTGGGTTGTTCTTTTCATAGTCTTGATGGTAGTTCTCCGCATAGTAAAACTTCAATAGCGGTTTGACCTCTGTTACTATTTTTTGTTGGAAAACTTTTGCTTTAGTTAGATTAGAAATATGGTCTTCAATGATTTTCTTTTCAACTTGGTTTTGATAAAAGGCTATGGATCGGTAATGCGTTCCTCGGTCGGGTCCTTGTTGGTTGAGAAGGGTAGGGTCGTGGGAATCAAAAAAAACTTCTATAAGGGTGGTAAAATCGATTTCATCAGGGTCATAGATCACCTCTACCGTCTCAGCATGACCTGTTCTGCCCGAGATAACTTGGTAATAGGTTGGGTTTTTGGTTTTTCCTCCGGCATAGCCTGAATAGACCTCCTCAACCCCCTTTAGGCTTTCGTAAACAGATTCTACACACCAGAAGCAACCGGAAGCAAAGTAGGCTTTGGCTTTTTTTTGAAAATTTTCATCTGGACTATAAATCGCTGTAGAACGATTATTTGGCTCAGGGGTCCCTATCTTGCAGGTGTTCATTAGCATCAAAATTATCAGTAGATACATGGCTTTCATATTTTTACAGTCAATTAATTCTTCCTACAGGCCTATTTTCGGTCCCTTCAATATTATAAAGTTTATCGCCCAGTTTAGTCCGCATTTTGTCTGCAAGGGTTTTTATTTTTTCGACTACATTAGGATAGTGTTCAGCCACGTCATTGGATTCGCTGATGTCCATTTTTAGATTATAAAGTTCAATTTTTTCAACCCGATTCATTTCATATTTGGTTTGGTAACCATCTTGACCTCCTTGTTTTCCATTGAGTGATCGATAGGTATGGGGAAAATAGAGTTTCCAATCCTTGTATCGTACGCCATGTAATTCATTGGATTTATAGTAGAAGAAAAAAGCTTGGTGTTGCGTTTGGTCCGTTTTACCTGTCCATATATCCCATGCACTTTTACCGTCAATTTTATTCTCGGGTAGATCTGTTCCAATGATCTCTGCAATAGTGGGTAATATATCGATGGCCATCATGGGTGTCTCTATGGTTCTTCCCCCTTTAATTCCTTTGGGATAATATACCACACATGGTTCTCTTTGTCCTCCCTCCCAAGCGGTACCTTTTCCTTCCCTCAAGGGCAATGCACTGCCAGCATGATTACCAAAACTCAACCACGGTCCATTATCGCTTGTAAAAATGAATAAGGTGTTTTCGTGGAGTTGATGTTCTTTTAGTTTATTCATGATCTGACCTACGGACCAATCAATTTCCATAATGACATCCCCGTATAGCCCCTGCTCACTTTTTCCCTTAAATTTATTAGAGACCGCTATAGGGGTGTGAGGCATGGGATGTGGTACGTATAGAAAGAATGGGTTTTCTTTATTTCGCTCAATAAAATCCAAGGCAGCATCGGTCAGTTCAGTAGTCAACTGTCCTTGGTCTTCCAGTGTTCTGATTTCTTTGACGACTTCAAAGTTTTTAAAAAATGGCAGTTGTGGGTATTTTTTTGCAAAAGGATGATCCTGAGGCACTTGGTTTCCTTCATAATCAACGGGCCACATATCATTGGAATAAGGTATCCCAATAAATTCATCAAAACCGTGATTCATAGGTAGAAATTCTGGGTGGTGTCCCAGATGCCATTTTCCAAAGATCGCAGTTTTATAACCTTGCGCTTTTAACATTTCTGCCAAGGTTGTTTCCTGTTCATTGATTCCTATTTTGTGATGTGGAAATAAGGCACCGGCTATCCCAATTCGATTGGGGTAACAACCCGTCAAAAGAGCTGCTCTAGATGCTGAACATACCGCTTGTGCAGCATAAAAATTAGTGAGTTTAAGTCCTTCCTTAGCCATTTGATCCAAATGTGGAGTAATGATATTGGGTGATCCAAAGCTACCCAAATCTTGATAGCCCTGATCATCGGTAAATACAATAACTATATTGGGCGGATTATTAGTTTTGGATCCTACTTTGGAATTACAAAAACTAAAGACCAAAAGAGAAATTAGAATTGATAGGATTCTCATGCGGTTATTTTTTTAAAAATACAAATTTTACTGCACTATACTTATTATAGGTTAGCCATAAAGGACATCAAAGATTGTCCAAAAGATTTCCAACTGTATTTTTTTTCTACTTTTTGAAAAGAGTTCTGAAAGTTTGATCGCATCTCATCACGGAGTATTTTTTGGATACTCTCCGCTATTTTTTTAGGGTCGGTTTTAGTAACCATTCCAGTATGATCTTCCAATATAGGGGTTTTAAGGCCCGGAAGGTCAGATACCAAAAGAGGTGTTTTATAATGGTAAGCTAAGGGGGTTACCCCACTTTGAGTAGCACTAACATAGGTTTGAGCTATGACATCAGAGGCGCAAAAAACTAAGGTGGATTTTTGGGTGTTGGCATAGTTAAAATCACAAATTACTCGCTCGCTAAGCTTGTATTTTTGGATGAGCTGGGTGTATTTTTCAGAAGGTTCATATGCCTCGCCTACTATGGCCAGTATTACACCCGAATCATTTAGCGGTGCTTGGGAAAATGCCTCTATTAGCAAGTTCAGCCCTTTATATTTTCTGATCAAACCAAAAAATAGAACAATTTTTTTGTCTTGAGGCCAAGACAATGCTTTACGGGCTTTTTCTTTTGAAATAGCCTGTGGTAATTTGTCTGCTATGGGATGAAACCCCTTCCATATGGGCAGACCAGGTTTATCGGATGAAATTTCATCTCCAACTGCAGTTGAGAGGGAGGCAAAGCCATCCATTTGACTTGAAAACATACGGGTTAGGGTTTTGTCCCAGAAATTAATCTCGTGTGGGATCCAATTGTCAACAAGACCAATTTTTTTAATAGTTTTATTGATTTTTTGGGCAATTCCATACCAACATGGAGCCAGGTAAGGGGTCCAATATCTAAAAATTACGTAATCTGGTTTAAGCCGGTTGATAGATTGGGCAACCTCAATCCAGTTTAGGGGGTTGAAACTGTGGATATTTCTTTTGATAGTAAGATGATCTGGTGCCTTTTCCTCACTGAATTGTGTTTTGCCGGGAAAAAGGAGTTTGGGGTATTGAGTTGTGAAGGTGTATATATGAGTTTCATGCCCTAATGTATTTAGATTTTGCGCAAGATAATTTTGGGTATCGGCAATACCTCCACGGAAAGGGTGGGCAGGCCCCAATAACAATACTTTTTTTTTATCCTTCATCCAAAGGGGTGGTCTTATTTTTTTTACCCAGTATTTGAAGTCCTATCATACTTAATGAAAAGTAGATGATTCCAAAATAGAATAAACTGGGTAGATGGGATAAATAAAACTCACTTTGATGAGGTAGGCAAAAAAACAATAAGCCCATGAAGTTTCTTCCCAATTCAAAATTATAGGACCAAAAATAACCGTCCATCAGTGAGGTGAATCCAAAAATACTGATCATGATCAGTCCCCCCATGAGTAGGGCTTGAGTGGAAGAAAATGATTCATAATTGGATAACAAAAAAAATAGCAAAGAGGTGATACACAACCACTGGAACAGTGCCCAAGCTTTTTTGAAAAAACTCATTTCAGGATTGTATTTTTCAAACGGGAATTTTGTGCTTATTTTCGTTCTGGGATATTTTAGAGCTACATCATCTGGACGATAACCAGTTGGTTTCCACCACAGTGTGAGTTTATCTTTCCACGAACGAGTGTGCCACGCATCATGAATCATACCCCACATATGTTGATAATTAATGATCAGAGGGTTCCAAGTATGGACCGGTTTCAGAACACCGTAAACAGGTGGTTCCTCATCTAATTCTTCCTGAAACGTTCCAAACCAGCGGTCCCAAACACAAAAAATAGCCGCTAAGTTTTTATCGATATAAATGGGATTGATGGCGTGGTGGACACGGTGTTGTGATGGAGTAACAAAAACATATTCTAAGAACCCTAGTTTTCCTATGTGTTGGGTGTGATACCAAAATTGACCAAACAAATGAAGGGGAGCCAAAACGGTGATAACTTCATGGGGAACACCTAAAACCGCTGCAGGAATTAAAAATAGAGCGGAGTAACCCAATACATTTGAAATGCTTTGTCTTAAAGCGCAAGCCAAATTAAATTCTTCGCTACTGTGGTGAATGACATGCTGATTCCAAAAGAAATTGATTTTATGATTCAGCCGATGGCTCCAGTAACTTGCAAAATCAATACATATAAACGCAACGAAATACAATGATATGGTATTTTCGAGGGATATAATGGATAATTTTTCGAGTAAAAAAGGGTAGGAGACGATAACTACTACCAAGCCTAAAATATCTTTTAGTATATTGGTCATGCCAGAACTCAAGCTGGAGAGGGTATCCATAAATGTGTGGGTTTGCTTACCAGTAAAATGACCGTATGCAATTTCGATAATTATCAAAACGAGAAATAAGGGAACCACCCACAACAGAACCTTTGCATAAACTTCCATCACCCAAATATTCTAATTACTAATTTATAAAATTAATTATTGATCACCCATTCTCCTCTGTTAATCAATGGCTCTGCTTGTTTGAATTTTACGGTTTTGGTTTCACCAGTGCTTACGTTTCGGATCACAACCTTTTCATTTCTGCCGATCTTTGGCCGCTCTCTTACTATAGTTTCAACCACATTTCTTTGTTGACCTCCAGAACCAGCTGCTACATTTCGGTTTCTTTGTGCCATTTCATCTGTATTGAGAATCTCATCTTTGGAAGTTCTGTAACCTTTGGGTGTGGTGGGCCTTCTTTTGGCCTCTTGAATTTGTGCGTCACTTTGTTGGGGAAGTCCTCCTTTGAATAGAAAAGAAAGTACTTCCTTGTTCAAATTATTGATCATGGATTTAAAAAGTTCAAAGGCTTCGAATTTGTAAATTAAAAGTGGATCTTTTTGCTCGTGTACAGCCAACTGTACAGATTGTTTAAGTTCGTCCATCTTGCGCAGGTGGGTTTTCCAGGCTTCGTCAATCAGTGCCAAGGTAATGTTCCTCTCAAAATCCTGAACCAAAAATTTACCCTGGGTTTCATAGGCTTTTTGCAGGTCGGTTACCACTTTTAATGTTTTTACCCCGTCTGTGAATGGCACTACGATTCTTTCGAATGTATTGCCGGGTCGTTCAAAAACCTCTTTTATAACAGGAAATGCAAGTGCAGCATTGGAAGTAATTTTATTACTGTAATGATCACTAAGCTGATCGTAGAGTTGGTTGATAATTTCGTTTTCGGCAGTTTCCTTAAAGGTTTGCTCTGACAGGGGAGAGGTGACGGAAAAATTGCTGATGATCTCAAATTCAAAGTTTTTGAAATTATTGGAAGATTTGTTGGTTAGCGTGATTTCCTCACAAGTATCATACAGGATATTAGCGATATCGAGTTTTATTTTATCTCCGCTCAAGGCATGTTTTCTTCTTTTATAGATGACCTCTCGCTGAGCGTTCATCACATCATCGTATTCCAGAAGTCTTTTTCGAATACCAAAGTTGTTTTCTTCTACTTTTTTTTGAGCCCTTTCGATGGATTTGGTCATCATGGAATGTTGTATTACTTCACCCTCTTCAAGCCCCATTCTGTCCATGACTTTGGCCACACGATCAGAACCGAAAAGCCGCATGAGGTTGTCCTCCAAAGAGACGTAAAATTGTGAGCTTCCGGGGTCTCCCTGTCTACCGGAACGGCCCCTAAGTTGACGATCCACTCGTCTTGAGTCGTGACGTTCTGTTCCGATTATGGCCAACCCTCCGGCTTCTTTAACGTCATCGGAAAGCTTGATATCTGTTCCCCGTCCCGCCATATTAGTAGCGATGGTCACAATTCCTGGTTTTCCTGCTTCTGCCACAATATCAGCCTCTTTTTTGTGCAATTTGGCATTCAATACGTTGTGGTGTACCT
>CAJWAA010000022.1 GCA_913020295.1 uncultured Flavobacteriaceae bacterium
TCATCCTGAGCCAGGATCAAACTCTTCGTTGTTGTTTTTTAATAATATTAACGAACCAACAACTAATTGACTTGTCTCAAAATGGTTTCTAATTCGCTTTGTATCTATTGATACGCGCTGTCATTCTTTATTCTATTTATCAATGAACTTAAAATATCGAAGAAATAAAATTGTAAATCATTTCAACGATAAGGGTGCAAATATAAAACCCTTTTTCTTCTGTACAATACCTTTTTCCCCTTTTTTTTAAAATATTTTAAGCCCAAAAAAGAAATTAGAATTCGATCTTAGACTAATATGTATTCAGCGGGCTGAAGGCATTTTTTTGGTAATTAATTTTGGTTTGTTTTCTTTCCAAAATTTATATAAACTGTCAAGATCATAATCCAATGCAGTATCTTGCGGCTCCAATCGGTCTACCGAAAAAGCCCTTTGCAGAATATCTTCGATCAAATAATCCTCATAAACCGTATCTGGATCATAATTATCTTTCAGGGAGAGTTTGAATAACGAGGCCGTAGTTTGGTATATAAATGCACGCCAACCATTTCGTAGCTCCTTGACAAGATTGTGCGTGGTTTCTCCAGTTTGGCGATGAACCAACTTGATAAGTATGCGGCCCTGAGAACGCGACAATTTTTTGAGCTCTTTCTCAAATTCGTTATAAATGAAATTTTCCAAACGTTTCAGATATTCCCTTCTTTTCCTTTTAGATCTAATTTGATCCAATCTTGTAGTAAGAATTTCTAAACGATCTGCAGCGATTTTTGCAAAGGGATAAACCCGATAGGTACGCTCTCTTAAGATAACATATCGTTTAGCCTCTTCGTAGTTTTCAAATCGTAAAGGTTGAAATAAAACTACTTCCTTAAGTTGAATTTCCGAATGGATGATGGTATCACCTTCAACAACAAAATAGTCCTCAGGAGGCGGAGGTGTAATTTGGTTTTGAGCAGTACTCCAGGCCATAAGTAAAAAAACGGGCGAAAAAGCAAGTAATTTCATGGATAACAAATTTAACAATAAAAGCAGGGATAAAAATTTTAAATTGGGGACTTATGCTTAATTTTGAATTTCGTTTTTTTAAATTTTTAGAAACTTACTGATAAAAACAAAATACCCAGATAAATACCACATGATAACAAAACGTATTAATTAAGAATACGTCAACTAAAATTTACACACATGAAAATACTGAACGATAAATCCATGGCATTTTTGGAAGCTTACCTAAACAATCCTTCACCCACAGGTTACGAATGGGAGGGGCAAAAAATTTGGATGGATTATCTACGACCCTATGTGGATCATTTCATTACCGATACCTATGGTACAGCGGTGGGTGTGGTCAATCCAGATGCTCCATATAAAGTAGTAATTGAAGGACACTCTGATGAAATCTCGTGGTATGTCAATTATATTAATGAAAAGGGTTTGATTTACGTGATCCGTAACGGCGGTAGCGACCACCAAATAGCGCCTTCTAAATGGGTGAATATTCATACCAAAAAGGGGATGGTTAAGGGTGTTTTTGGATGGCCTGCCATTCATACTCGGAAAAGCGGGAAAGAAGAAACACCTAAGCTGGATAATATTTTTATAGACATTGGTGCTAAAGACAAAAAAGAGGTCGAAAAAATGGGGGTACATGTAGGATGTGTCATTACCTATCCTGATAGTTTTCAGGTGATCAATAAAAATAAATTCGTTTGCAGAGCCATCGATAACCGTGCAGGGGGGTTTATGGTTGCCGAGGTGGGACGTTTGTTGCACCTAAACAATGTCAAATTACCTTTTGGGTTATACATAACTAATGCTGTTCAGGAAGAGGTTGGACTCCATGGAGCCGAGATGATTACCCAAACCCTTAAACCCGATATAGCCATCGTAACCGATGTTTGTCACGACACCACTACTCCAATGATCAACCAAAAGGAACAAGGGTATATCGAAATGGGTAAAGGACCAGTGGTCTCTTATGCCCCTGCAGTGCAAAATAAACTGAGGGAGCATATAATAAATACTGCTTTGACTAAAAAAATTCCTTTTCAAAGGCTTGCTTCTTCAAGATATACCGGTACAGATACCGATGCTTTTGCATACAGCAATGGTGGTGTTGCTTCAGCCTTGATCTCATTGCCCCTTCGATACATGCATACTACAGTAGAGATGGCACACCAGGAGGATGTAGAAAATGTAATTCGACTGATCTACGAGACCTTAATAACTATTGATCTTAAAAAGGGTTTTAGCTATTTTGATTAAGTACTTAAAGTGACCTATTTTTTTTAAAATGATAATCCCTCTCTACCCTAGCAATCCTTATTTTATACTCTTTATAAAAGCTTTCTTTTCCTTTTTCTTTGGCCAAACGGTGTTCAATATTTTTTCGCCATACCTCTATAGTCTCCAAGTCCCTCCAATAGCTGACTGATATTCCATAATCATTCCTTGCACTATCTTCTCCCAGGAAACCCTCCAACTTATCGGCTTGTTTTCTTAGTTGATAGTTGATCCTGAAATACTCTGGATCAGATTGATTAAGAACAGAGGTAAAGATTACGGCGTAATAAGGTGGCTTTTGGGTATTTGTTATCATTTTTATTAATTTGATTTAAAATAAATTTATAAAAAGAAAATTATTCCCTGATCAATGCTTTATTGATCCGTTTTACCATTGCGGGACCATTGTAAACAAAACCGGTGTAAAGCTGTATAAGATCAGCACCAGCATTGAGTTTTTCAATCGCATCTATGGGATCATGAATACCACCTACACCAATAATGGGAAAAGCTTTTTTACTTTTCTCAGACAGAAAACGGACCACCTCAGTGCTTCTTTGACTGAGTGGTCTCCCACTTAGTCCCCCGATTTCATTCTTATTGGAGGAACTTATGTTTTCTCGGTCAAGGGTTGTGTTGGTGGCAATGACCCCTGCGGTTTTTGTGGTTTTGACAATGGCAATTACGTCAATTAATTGCTTTTCGTTCAGGTCTGGAGAGATTTTAAGTAGTATTGGTTTGGGTTTTTCGGTTGCTTGGTTGATTTTCTGTAAGGTATTTAATAGATCGGTAAGCGGCTTTTTCTCTTGTAGCTCCCTTAGGTTTGGGGTATTAGGTGAACTAACATTTACCACAAAATAATCCACATACGGATACAGTGCCCTAAAACAATATGTGTAGTCCTCCTTGGCCTTTTCATTCGGGGTGGTTTTATTTTTACCAATGTTGCCTCCGATAATTATGTTTTTGTTTTTTTGTAGACGTGGAATGGCGGCTTGAACGCCTTGATTATTGAACCCCATTCGATTAATCAATGCCTCGTCTTCAGGTAGACGAAAAAGACGTTTTTTGGGGTTCCCCTTCTGGGGCTTTGGAGTGAGGGTTCCAATCTCCACAAATCCAAAGCCAAAGTTTGAAAGTTCCTTATAAAGTTTAGCGTCTTTGTCAAAGCCTGCAGCCAACCCCACGGGGTTTTTAAATCGAATTCCAAAAAATTCCTTTTCAAGTTTGGGGTGGTGTACTTGGTAAAGTACCCTGACCAAAAATGGTACACCAGGAATTTTATGTACCCAACCAATTAGAGTAAAAACAAAGTGGTGTATCCACTCAGGATCAAATAAAAATAGTAAAGGTTTGATCAAATGGCGATACATCGGTTTATGAAAAAAATCCCACCGGGACGGAATTATATTATTTTTTAGCAGTATTCAGTTTTTGGCTCATCTCAAGTGAGAGGGCTGAACGCTCTATTTTTAACTTTCCAGCCATCGTCTCAATAACACAAGTGTAATCCTTGTCATTAACTTCCATAACTTTAGCGTGAATACCGCTTTTAGTGATAACCCGATCACCTTTAGCTAGATTTTTCATAAAATTCTTTTCCTTTTTTTGTCTACGCTGCTGGGGCAAGATTATAAAGAAAAAAAACACCACAAGCATTAAAAGCAAAAAGGGCATTTGCCCCGATAATCCCTCCATAGGATGGTTTATTTATTTTGTTGTTGCCGTGCTTTCGCGGCTTCATCGCGTTGTTTTTGCTTAACCGGATCTGCAGTAACCATAGCTTTGATCCTTAAAGTTTCACGACCACTTGCAGTGTTAGCAGAGATCGTAACAGTTTTTTGTTGCATATTGGGTTTGTTGCTAGAGTCAAAACTGACCAAAATCTCACCGGTAGCCCCGGGAGCTATGGGAGTATTTTTCGGATAATTGGGAACCGTACATCCACAACTTCCTCGGGCGTCTACAATGATCAAGTCTGTTTGACCAGTATTAGTAAATGTAAATGTAGTTTGAACGGTTTCACCTTCTTTAATGGTTCCAAAGTCATGAATGGATTTATCAAATGACATGGCTGCGGTGGCAGTAGCGCTTTTGGAGGCATTTTGAGTTGATTTATCCTGATCAACTTTTTTGGAGGCGCTTTCATTACAGCCAAAAAAACTGAATAAAAAAGTATAGAGAAAAATTATGGCTAATTTTTTCATTTTTATTTGTAATTTATATTTATCAAAATTAAAAAAAAAAATATTAAATCAGACCCCTGCCGATTTTATTTAATCGACCCGATTGCTCAAAATCTCTGATTGTTTGATCTAAAATTCCATTTATAAAAATATTGCTTTTTGGGGTTGAGTAATCTTTGGATATTTCTATGTATTCATTCATGGTTACTTTAGGAGGAATCGTTGGAAAGAATAATAATTCAGCCATGGCCATTTTAATCATAATAGCGTCCAATAGTGCTATCCTATCGCTATCCCAATTTGGTGTTCTTCCTACCATTTCTTCCTGCAAAGCATCATTATTAACAAAGACCTTTTCCAAAAGAGCTATAGCGAATTGAGGGTCCTGCTCAGTGGTCATCATTTTGGGGAAAAAAAGACTTTTACTATCCTGTGGATCAATTTTATGAAGGTTTTTTAACACGAAAGTATTGACTACAGGCAGATCGTCAATCCAAGTAAGTTCTTTGTCTTCCAGATAATCGTAGAAGTCGTTGGAGGGAGCAAGGATTTCCTTAAAGAAAAAAACTATGATTGCACGATCTCCTTCAATTGAAGGGGCTACTTGGCAGGCATATTCTTGGTATTTTTCGCTCTGCATTAGGGCTTTAAAATTGGATTTCACATAGTCGAAATCCAATTCCCAAAATTTAATTTTTCTTTTTTTGATATACTGGTTTAATACCGGATGATGAGCAATGAAATGTAAAATTTTATTTTCTACCAGTGATTCAGAATTAAAGGGATTAGGATTAGTTCTAAGGCCTTTCTGGAGGGAAGTTTGATCAAGAGCGTAGTCGTAAATCGATTTGAGAAAAGCCAAAAGGGTTAGGTACAGCGAAAAAGCATTTAGGTAACTGTTTTTGAAAAAATCAACTTCCTGTTCCAAATTGCCCTCCCGATTTTGTATTAAGGAATATAGTGACTGCATAACTTTTATGCGTAAATGTCTTCGGGTTAGCATGTGTTTAATCACCAATATTTTCTAGCAAAAATAGGGCTTTAGTTTTAATTAAAATAAACTTAAAAGCTTTTTGAATATTAGAACAAAACCATTTGATTACCTTTAACAACATTTAAATGAATTCAAGCGGAATGGATGAATGAGAGCACTGCAATACCTCAATAAATACCTAAAAAAATACTTCTTAAAACTACTTCTGGGAATCATAATTACCGTCATCTCAAGAGTTTTTTCTTTATTTGCACCTCGTCTGATTGGAGAGTCGCTCACTGCGATCGAAAATTATCTTTCAAACCATCAAGGTGATCTGGCGGCACTCAAATCATTGTTACTCAATAACATATTTATAATTATTGGTGCCACATTACTCTCAGGGTTTTTTACCTTTCTAATGCGACAAACTATAATTAATGTATCCCGTTACATTGAATTTGATCTGAAAAATGAAATTTACTCGCATTATCAAAGATTGACCCAACGGTTTTACAAGAACAATCGAACTGGAGACTTAATGAGCAGGATTAGCGAAGATGTTAGTAAGGTGAGAATGTATGTAGGTCCTGCGATTATGTACAGCATTAATACTGCAACCTTGTTCATCTGTGTTATTACCCTTATGTTCAATATTGCACCCAAGCTATCGGTTTATACGCTTATTCCACTACCTCTCTTATCTATCACCATCTATAAACTCAGTAAGGTGATCAACGCCAGAAGTACTATCGTACAAGAAATGTTATCAAAGTTATCCTCTTACACTCAGGAAATATTCAGTGGTATGTCTGTTGTAAAATCTTATGGATTGGAGTCTAATACCCATGAAAAGTTTAACGCTATGGCGCAGAAGGCAAGGGGGATAAACATGAATTTAGTAGAGGTACAGGCCTGGTTTTTCCCATTAATGATCCTTTTGATCGGCTTGAGCAACCTGATCGTGATTTTTACAGGTGGTCGGCAATATATGGATGGTAGCATAGAAATCGGGGTATTGGCAGAATTTATAATTTACATAAATATGCTTACTTGGCCAGTTGCTGTTGTGGGCTGGGTAACCTCGGTAGTGCAGCAAGCCGAGGCGTCTCAAAAAAGGATCAATGCTTTTTTGAATGAGTCTGTCGAAATATTGAATGGACCCGGGGTTGATCTCTCAATTAGGGGAGAAATAATTTTTAAAAACGTAACATTGATTTATCCGGACACGCAAATCAAAGCCCTGGATAATATTAGTTTTGTGATAAAAAAAGGAGAATCATTAGGTATAATTGGAAAAGTAGGTTCAGGAAAGTCCTCTGTACTTAATCTAATCAATCGTCTCTACGATCCCCAGTACGGGAAAATTCTATTAGATAATCATGACATTAAAACCTTTAAATTGGATCAATTGAGGGGTTTCATAGGTAATGTTACACAAAATGCATTTTTATTTTCTGAAAGTATTGAGGATAATATCAAATTCGGTAAACAGGGGGCTAGTGATCAAGAGATCATAGAAGCCTCTAAAAAGGCAGATATACATAGTAGTATCAAAAAATTTAGGCATGGATATAAAACCCTCTTGGGTGAGAGAGGACTTACTTTATCCGGAGGACAAATTCAAAGATTATCTATCGCAAGAGCACTGATCAAAGACCCAGAAATACTGCTTTTTGATGATTGTTTATCTGCAGTTGATACAGATACAGAAGAAAAAATTTTAAAAAATTTAAGCGAATTTTGTCAAGGTAAAACATCAGTGATTGTGAGCCACCGTATTTCATCTGTCAAAGATGCCGATCAAATAATCGTTTTAGATCGTGGTAAGATTATTGAAAATGGAACCCATCAAAAACTACTCGATATAAAGGGCTTTTATTTTGATCTTTTCAACAAACAGCAGACAGAAAAAGATATTTAATTTGTTTTGTTTTATTTTTTTTATCATTTTTGGTATTATAACTAAATTAATTTAAACAAAAGTTCAATGTATAATAACAATGAAAGGAACCAGGAAGAGATATTTTCCAAAGTTCTTCGTGCAGGGAGAAGAACTTATTTTTTCGACGTTCGTGAGACTAAGGCCAGTGATTATTACTTAACCATAACTGAAAGTAAAAAATTTACCAATGATGATGGAACTTTCCACTACAAAAAACACAAAATCTATTTATACAAAGAAGATTTTAATGACTTCAGTTCAATTTTAACTGAAATGGTAGATTTTATTATTAAAGAAAGAGGGGAGGAAGTCATCAGTGAAAGACATCAAAAGGACTACCAAAAGGAAAAAAATTTTGATTCAGTAAAAGTTTCAGAAAACAATTTTACCGATCTTAAATTTGAGGACATATAGTGAGGATTATCATAAAATGTAATCTCAGATTTGTATTGAAGGATACAGATTTTAATTAAATTATTTTTTCTAAAAGATTATATGTCTAGAACTGAATCATACATGCTTCCGTTAAATACGAAAGCGTTTAATTTTTCTCTTACGAATGGTGTTGACCAAAAATCGGTTTCTTTAGACCAAATCAAAGGAACCTGCGGTACTCTTGTCATATTCATGTGTAACCATTGTCCATATGTATTACATCTGATGGACAAAATTGTGGAGGTAAGCGTTATTGTTAAAGAATGGGGAATTAATACTGTAGCGATATCGAGTAATGATGTGGAAAATTATCCTGAGGACCGTCCTGAACTTATGAAAAAATTGGCTTTAAAAAAATCGTTTGGGTTTCCCTATCTCTACGATGAGACTCAGGAAGTTGCCATAGCTTATAAAGCTGCCTGCACCCCAGATTTTTTTCTCTTTGATGGTGATCTAAAGCTTGTTTATCGTGGACGTTTTGACGATGCACGTCCCAAAAACGACAATCCTATAACAGGAAAAGATTTGACGAATGCTTGCCAAAAATTATCAAAGGGTTTGGTGCAGGATAGGGACCAGATTCCTAGCTTGGGATGCAATATAAAATGGAAATCGGGAAATGAACCAGATGGATTTTTTATTTAAAAATCCACCAACTCAACCTCAAAAATTAAAGTCGCGTCAGGAGGAATGACACCATCGACACCTCTGGAGCCATAAGCCAATTCACTTGGTATTACCAGTTTTGCAACTGAACCTTTTTTAAGCAATGCGATGCCTTCATCCCACCCTTTTATCACCCTTCCTTTCCCCAATGGGAAACTAATTGGCTCATTACGTTTATAAGAGGAGTCAAAAATAGTTCCATCAGTCATCATTCCTCTGTAGTGAACCGAAACATTACACCCTTTTGGAGGTAGATTTCCAAATCCTTTACGGGTAATTTTATAGAAAAGTCCACTATCGGTTCTATCCATACCCTCAGTCAATTCATCCAATTCATTTTCGGTAGTGTCTCTATGGGCTTTAAGACGTGCTTCTTTTTCATTAACAAAAACATCGAATGCCGAATTAGCATCCCAAGCTTTTGCATCGGCTCCCACACGTTCAATAGTAATTTTTTGAATGGCATCACCTTGAGCGATAGAATCTACTACCTCTTGACCTTCAACCAGATGTCCGAAAACCGTATGCTTACCATCCAACCATGGTGTGGAAGTATGGGTAATAAAAAACTGACTTCCATTGGAACCGGGGCCGGAGTTGGCCATTGATAGAATTCCTGGACGATCGTGTTTTAGGTCTGGATGGAATTCGTCGTCAAACTGATATCCAGGCCCACCCATACCTGTACCATTTGGACATCCCCCTTGAATCATGAAATCTGGGATCACTCGGTGAAACTTTAGACCATCATAATAGGGCTCACCATTTAGACTCACCTTATTTTCTAATGAACCCTCAGTCAGTCCAACAAAATTTCCCACCGTACCGGGAGTCTTGTCATAAGTTAATTGAATTTTGATATTTCCTTTTTTGGTTTTAAAATGGGCAAAAATTCCCTCCTTCATGCTGTATGTTTTAAATTTTGGTTAAGATAACAATAGTTAGATGAAGTAGAGATATTTCGATCAATTTCCAACCTCACTGATGAATTTCAGTCGAAAAAGACGCAACTCCTCGTCCTCATAGTCGCCATCAAACTCATCCAAGGCCAAATTTAAATCATCTGAATCTGCTTCCATAAAGTAATCCCTTAACTCCTCGATTTGATCTTCATCAAAAATATCATTGATCCAATAATCAATATTTAGTTTTGTCCCTGAAAAAACAATGGTTTCCATTTCTGCGATTAATTGAGGCATCTCCATTCCCTTAGCTGAAGCAATATCATCTAATGACAATTTTCTATCTATATTTTGAATCAAATAGAGTTTTAAAGCCGAATTGGCTCCAGTACTTTTAATAATTAGATCATCAGGACGCGTAATTTGGTTTTCTTCTACATATTTTTGAATAAGGTCAATAAATTTGGCCCCATATCGCCTAGCTTTACCCTCCCCTACTCCATTAATTTGATTTAGTTCTTCGAAACTGACCGGATATTTGAGAGCCATATCTTGTAGTGAATATTCCTGAAAAACAGCAAAAGGAGGGACATCTTCTTCCCTGGCAACTTGTTTCCTTAGTGAACGCAACTGATCCATCAATACTTTGTCGGTATTACCCTGAGATTTAATGGATAGTAAATGAGGCTCTTTGGATTCATAATCATGGTCAGCAGTAATCAAAAAAGAACCAGGATTATCCAAAAAATGTCTGGCTTTTGGAGTGAGCTTAATGATGCCATAGGACTCAATCTCCTTAATAAAGTAGCCACTAATTAGTGATTGTCTGAGCAAAGCCATCCAAAATTTAGGACCCTTGTCTTTGCCAATACCAAAAAAGATTTTTTCATGTGTTTTGTGTGAAAGTATCAATGCATTTTTAGCACCGACCAAAGTTTTTACAATTTCTTTTGATTTGTATTTTTCGTTAGTATCCAAGACAGTTTGAATCAAAATTTTCAACTCTTCTCCTGCCTCACTTTTAGGTTTGGGATAACGCATGTTATCATCCATGTCTGCCCCCTCTCCTTTCTCAGAATCAAATTCTTCCCCAAAATAATGTAGTATGAATTTCCTTCTAGAAACAGAAGTTTCGGCATAGGTTACCATTTCATTGAGAAGTGCATAGCCCACTTCCTGTTCAGCTAGAGGTTTCCCAGACAAAAATTTTTCTAACTTCTCTATATCTTTGTAGGAGTAAAAGGCTAAGCAATGCCCTTCTCCCCCATCTCTTCCTGCCCTTCCAGTTTCTTGATAATAACTTTCAATACTTTTGGGAATATCATGATGAATTACAAACCTAACATCGGGCTTGTCTATACCCATACCAAAAGCTATAGTAGCAACTATGACATCACAATCTTCCCTAAGAAACATATCTTGGTTTCTCACTCTTGTTTTAGAATCCAAGCCGGCATGATAGGGTAAAGCATTTACACCATTAACCTGAAGCACTTCAGCTAACTCCTCAACCCTTTTTCTGGATAGACAATATATGATACCTGATTTACAAATATTCCCTTTAACAAATTTGATTATATCAGTCTCAACTTGAGCAGTTTTTGATCTAACCTCATAAAATAGATTTGGTCGATTAAACGAAGATTTGAAAACTTTTGCATCTGAAATTTTCAAATTTTTAAGAATATCCTCTTGAACTTTGGGGGTAGCGGTTGCAGTCAGTGCAATAATTGGAATTTTCTGTCCCATTTGATCTAAAATGGTCCTCAAATTCCTGTATTCAGGCCTAAAATCATGCCCCCATTCTGAAATACAATGAGCTTCATCTACTGCCAAAAAAGAAATTTTAATGGTTTTAAAAAAATCAATGACTTCTTTTTTAGCCAAGGATTCAGGAGCCACAAACAATAGTTTTGTCAAACCATTAATCAAATCTTGTTTGACATTTAGGGTTTCGGTTTTATTTTGGGAAGAATTCAATACGTGTGCAATGCAGCTATTGGTAGAAATACCCCTTATGGTGTCAACTTGATTTTTCATCAACGCAATCAAGGGAGAGACCACAAGTGCCGTACCAGGACAAAGCAAAGCTGGTAACTGGTAACACATGGATTTACCACCACCTGTAGGCATAATGACGAAAGTATCATTGCCATCAAGGAGGTTCAAAATAACAGGCTCTTGAAGACCTTTAAAATTCGAAAAACCGAAGAATTGTTTTAGTGATTTTTTTAAATCTTCTCGTTTATGCAATGGGTAAGATTTAATTTTAAAAAATAGCTAAATTTGTAAATACAATATAGTTCTTTTAAAAAAAAAAAACTAATCAAAAACCACAAATTGAGCGAAATCTCAACAAATACTAAAATAGCTTGTAACACAATTAGTATTGAAATTCAATCTCTTAAATTATTGGAAGAGTCACTTGATCATAATTTCAAAAAGGTCATTGAATTGATTCATCAATCTAAAGGAAAGGTAGTTGCATTATTGAGAGATTCCAAAATCCCCAAAGTCTCTTTTAGTTCTTCTTTCAAAGATGTAATCTATGAAATCTCAGAAAAAAGATTAGGTGCCACAGTAGTTAAGAAAAATGGTGTTTTGTGCGGATTGATAACAGATGGAGATATTCGTAGGGTTTTTGAAAAAAACGAAAATATTAGTGAACTAATAGCAGCTGATATCATGACCAAAAACCCCATTAAAGTAAAAGAATACCTGTTAGCTTCAAGATCTTTGAAATTGATGCAAGCCAAAAAAATTAATCACTTGGTTGTAATTCGAGAAGATCATAATTACATGGGAATTGAACATATATTAGACTTTATTAATGAGGAACTAGATGGATAAGAATCCTAATGAAATGTCTTTTTTAGATCACCTTGAGGAACTTAGGTGGCATCTGATCCGTTCCAGTCTGGCAATAGTAATATTGGCCTCTGTGGCTTTTATTGCGAAGGATTTTATTTTTGACACTATTATTTTTGGACCTAAAAAAATTGATTTTCCAACCTATAAGTGGTTCTGTAATCTTTCAAAATCTTTCGGACAAGGTGACAGCTTTTGTATCAGTGAAATGCCATTTAGAATTCAAAGCAGGACGGTAGCAGGTCAATTTTCAGCGCATTTATGGACTTCTATTTTGGCGGGTTTTATCGTTGCATTTCCCTATGTAATTTTTGAATTTTGGAAATTTGTAAGTCCCGGATTACATGAAAATGAGCGAAAAAATGCAAGGGGTTTTATTTTAATATCCTCTTTACTTTTTTTTATTGGTGTACTTTTTGGCTACTATATGGTTACTCCTCTATCCATTAATTTTTTGGGAAATTACACTGTAAGTGGCGAAGTGTTCAATGATTTTGATCTCAGCAGTTATATTGGGCTTTTAAGGGCCTCTGTTTTGGCAAGTGGACTGATTTTTGAATTGCCAATCATTATATATTTCCTGACTAAAGTAGGTATAGTAACTCCTGCTTTTTTAAGTAAAAACCGAAAATTTGCTTTAGTGATTGTATTGAGTTTATCTGCAATCATCACCCCTCCAGATATTGTAAGTCAAATTATTGTGAGTATTCCCCTATTAATCTTATACGAAGTGAGTATATTTATTTCAAAATTTACCTACCGTCGTCTTGAAAAAGAAATGCAACAAACCTCGTCGGCCAAATGAAACTTAGTGCGGAAAATATTGAAAAATCATATAAAGGTAGAAAAGTAGTTAAGAGTATTTCCATTTCCGTTAAACAAGGAGAAATTGTAGGTTTATTAGGTCCCAATGGTGCGGGTAAAACCACCTCTTTTTACATGATCGTAGGTTTGATTAAACCACAATTGGGGAGGATACTTTTGGATGATATTGATATTACTTCTTTCCCTATGTATAAAAGGGCACAAAATGGAATTGGTTATTTGGCTCAAGAGGCCTCTGTTTTCAGAAAACTCAGTGTAGAGGACAACATTTTGAGTGTTTTACAAATGAGTAAACTTTCCAAAAAAGAACAAAAAGAAAAAACAGATGCCTTACTGGAAGAATTCGGTTTGACCCATATCCGAAAAAGTAGGGGAGATTTGTTATCAGGTGGAGAGAGAAGAAGAACCGAAATTGCAAGAGCATTAGCTACAAATCCTAAATTTGTCCTTCTAGATGAACCTTTTGCAGGAGTTGATCCCGTTGCAGTAGAGGACATTCAAAAAATTGTTGCCCACTTGAAGAAAAAAAATATTGGTATACTGATTACCGACCACAACGTTCAAGAAACTCTTGCCATTACAGACAAAACTTTTTTAATGTTCGAGGGAAGCATTCTCAAAGCAGGAACACCGGAAGAGTTGGCCAAAGACGAAATGGTTAGAAAAGTTTATTTAGGGAAGAATTTTGAATTAAGAAAAAAGAAATTGATAATTTAACAATTAATCAAGTATTGTAACTCCTTGGCAAATTACCAATCAATAAGATCATTCATCTTATAAAAGAAATCATATCTGTAAATTAGAGTTTTTAAAAATATTAATTTAGGGCAAGGTTTAATCCCCCATCTTGAAAAGACTATTCTTAATCAAATTCAAAAACAAATAGACTAGTACTCCAAAGCTAATTCCACCTAAACCATAAAAGTAGATCAAAACGGAAGCTGCAAAAACTAGTAACAACCTTAAAATCAAATCTACCAATCCAGTTTTCAGCGACTTAAATGAAAAAAGATGAAAATTGGCATTCATCAGAAGAACAAATATCAGTGTTAAGGAAATCAACCCTGGGTTAGAGATAACAAGCGCCTTCAAAAAAGTAAAATCAGAATGTTTCACCAATAGGGGAAGTGCACCAAAAAACATCGCCATGGCCGGGGTAGGAAGACCAACAAAATGATTTATTTTTGAACCATCGATATTAAATCGAGCTAATCGAAAAGCGGCTCCCAATGGAATTAAAAAGCCTATAAACACCCACGGAATAAATTCTACCACAGCATCAAGGGGCCAACCAATGAAAATTTCCAAAGGTTTGTTTCCAGCCATTACAAAAAGCTGTGCCAAAATAATACCCGGAGCTACTCCACATGTAATCATATCGGCCATAGAATCCAACTGAATACCCAAATCACTCTCAACTTTGAGTAGTCGGGCTAAAAGACCGTCCCAAACGTCAAAAAAAACACCCGCAAGCAGAAAAATGAATGCCGTTTCAAATTGAAATATATAAGCGAAATAAATTGAAAAACAACCCGACAATAGGTTTAATGAAGTAAAAAAATGTGGAACTGATTTTTTAATCATTAGTTTTGTTAAACCAACTGTTAATTCAATATTTTGGCAAATTAAGACTTGATACAATAAGAAAAAAATAAGCAGAAGGAAATTCCATGATTTTTTATAAAAACCCAGTAATATTATCTATTTTTTCAGGAGTGTTGCTTACCTTATCTTGGCCAGTTCAGGGCTTATCATTTCTTATTTTCTTTAGTTTAATACCTCTTTTTTTTGTAGAGAATCAGATCACTAAGGGTAGTTCGAAAAGAAAAAAACTACGTTGGTTTGCACTTAGTTATTTAGGGTTTTTTGTCTGGAATTTGGGAACCACATGGTGGATCGTTAACTCGTCTGTTTTTGGAATGACCTTTGCTATTTTGTGTAATACGTCTTTTTACGCAATCCTTATGATGCTTTTCCATTGGTCAAAAAAAAGACTTCCCTTGCGAACAGCCTATATTTTTCTCGTTAGCCTTTGGATCGCCTTCGAAAAATTTCATTTGATGTGGGACTTTTCTTGGCCATGGTTAAACCTTGGGAATGTTTTTTCTGAGGAAATACAATGGATTCAGTGGTATGAGTTTACAGGATCTTTTGGAGGTACACTTTGGGTTTTATTAATCAATATTGGGCTTTTTGAAGTTTTTAAAAATCATCCTCCCAGCTTGAAAAATACTATTTGGGTAAAAAAAATGAGCCCTTGGTTGATCGGTATCGCAATCCCTATTTTAATTTCATTAATTCTATACCAAAGCGAAAAAGACCTGACCCCTTCAACTGAAGTTTTGCTTCTGCAACCCAATATCAACCCTTACAACGAAAAGTATGATAAGGAAAACAACTACTACTTTGACTTGATGGTGCACATGACTGCAGATCAAATCACTAATGAAACCCGATATATCTTTACTCCTGAAACCTATTTTGGTGCTGGATTCGGTGCTGCTCTTGAAGAATTCAAAACGAGCATTTTGCATCGTAAAATTGATTCGTTACTAGAAAAAAATCCCAACATACAGTTGATTACCGGAATTCAGTCCTATAGTGTTTACAAAACCGAGAGGCCACCCACCCTTACAGCAAATTTTATAAGAGATGGAGTTTGGGTAGATTTTTACAACTCTGCACTCAAGATGGAACACCAAGAAAATCCAGAGTTTTATCATAAGTCTAAATTAGTGGTGGGTGTGGAAAATATGCCCTACAAAAGTTTTTTTAGACCAATATTAGGGGAGTTTCTGCTCGATTTAGGAGGTACGGTATCAAGTCGAGCTATCCAACAATCTAGAAGTGTTTTTGAGCATAAAAAAATTAATCTCAAAGTAGGACCAGTCATTTGCTACGAGTCTATATACGGTGAATTTTTAACCGAATATGTTAGAAAAGGTGCACATTTTTTGGCAATAATTACTAACGATGCTTGGTGGGGAGACACCCCGGGTCATAAACAATTACTTAGTTACGCTCGACTTAGGGCTATTGAAAACCGGAGGGATATTGTAAGAAGCGCTAATACAGGTATTTCAGCAATTATCAATGCTAAAGGTGAAATTGTTAACGAACTGCCTTATGAAAGTAAAGGAGTTTTGAGGGGGAAATTTTCACCAGCAGAGAGGATAACTTTTTACACTCAATATGGAGATTACATTGCAAGATGGTCTGGGTTTGTTGCAATTTTATTTTTTCTTATTGCAGTTAGTGGAAGACTGAAAAAAAATTAACCAGGTTAATCTATATTCATTAATAAATTAGATTTTATCAAGTAATGAAAAAAAATCTGGTTAAGTAATCAAATATACATTAATACTTAATTATTGTTATTTTCGCAAAAGCAAATAATTTAAGACAAAAGAAGTAAAACTTTTTTTACTTTTTGCCAATGAAAGAGTGATCAGTTAAAGGTATGAACAAGTTTAAACTTTACACCAAAAAGGGAGATGATGGAACTACAGGCTTGCTTTCAGGCAAACGCGTAAACAAACATCACATACGAATTAAAGCCTATGGCACTGTTGATGAGTTGAATACATGGGTAGGTATGATCAGAAATTTTAAAATCGATAAGAAAACTGATAAAACCCTTATAAAAATTCAACAAGAATTAATGACTATTGGCTCACAATTAGCTGATGACGAAGCTATAAAGTTTTCAAAGTTGGTCAAAATAATCGACCCCATTAAAAACGAAAACGTCAAATATTTGGAAAGTCAAATAGATATTATCAATAATGAACTGCCCGAGCTTAAAAACTTTGTTATTCCCGGAGGAAATATTATCGTTTCCTACACTCATTTAGCCCGATGTACATGTAGAAGGGCAGAAAGGTTAGTAACCGAACTCAATGAACTTGAAAATATCCCGAATATAATCATTGCCTATATAAACAGACTCTCTGATTTCCTTTTCATATTGTCCAGAAAATTTACAAAGGATTGTGATGTTGAAGAAATAAAATGGTTGGCTAAAAAAAAGTAGCACACCTTCTTGATTAATTCCATTAAAAATTTATTTTTGCAAAAAATTAGTTTCACATGTATTGGACGTTAGAACTTGCTTCATACCTTAGTGATGCGCCTTGGCCTGCTACAAAAGATGAATTGATCGATTACTCGATTCGAACTGGAGCACCCCTAGAAGTAGTTGAGAACTTGCAATCTATGGAAGACGAGGGTGATGTTTATGAGTCTATTGAAGAAATTTGGCCCGACTTTCCCACTGAAGAAGATTATCTTTGGAATGAGGATGAATACTAACCTGAAAAACCAAAAAACTAAAAGTCTCAAATGAGGCTTTTTTTTTGCTTAATTTTATTATGATTTAAAACTAACGAATGAGCCTATTAAATTCCGTTTTAAAAGTTTTTGTTGGAGATAAAACAAAAAAAGATTTAGCCAAAATACTGCCCATAGTTGAGCAAATCAATTCCCACTATAAATCCTTTAAAGACCTCAGTAATGAAGAACTGAGAAAAAAGACACTCTCCTTTAAAAACAAACTTCAATCTGATTTGAAACAGGTCAATGATCAAATTCAACAGATCGAATCTGGAATAAAAAATATTGAAGACATTGATCAAAAAGAAAATCTATACCAACAGATTGATGATTTGACCACCGAAAGTGAAAAGATCATTGCCCAAAGCCTTGAAGAACTTTTACCGGAGGCATTTGCTGTGGTTAAAGAAACGGCAAGTAGGTTTGTTGAAAACACTAGCCTCAGTGTAATGGCAAATGAGTTTGACCGTCAACTTTCACAAGACAAAAGTTACG
>CAJWAA010000023.1 GCA_913020295.1 uncultured Flavobacteriaceae bacterium
CCATAACTCTAAAATATAATTCTGTGCATCTCCCACATATAGAAAGGAAATTGGTGTGGGCTCATTATTGGCAGTTTTAAAATGATGCCATTCGCTTTTAAAATGAAAATTACCAACTCTGTATGCATAGATTTTATTAGGTATTAATTGATCGATTTGAACTTCAAAATATGAGGCTTTAAATCCGTCATTGTATGCTTCTTGGGAGTCTACTACAGTTCTCTCGGCTTTATATTTTTTGCTATTTTTTTTAAAATAGGGGCCAGGTCCAGCCAATGCAAGTTCAACAAAACCCACTTTGTTATCGGCCTCTGTTCTCCAATTTATCGCAATTGATGTTGAAGGATCTTCTGTTGCACTAATAACAACATGGTCTGGAAACTTTGTGGGAGAAGCCCATTCCTTGATGATTTCATTAATTTCTCTTTTTGTTGTCTGTGAGTTACTATGTAAAACTGAGAAAACAAAAATACTAGCGAAAAAAATCTTTTTTGACATAATTAAAATAATGTAAATGATTTTAAAAAATTAACCGCCTACCAAATTAATTAAATTTCGAAGGCGGTTAATTAAATATGTTACTTTTTTAAAAGCTTGCTATATCAATAGATCTATACCAAATTTCCATCTGTCTTTTGCTGTGAAGCTGGATACCAACAGGTCCCATAAGATTTGCGTCTTCCATGGTATAATCCATTACTTGTTCCCCATTTAACCATACTCTGTAACGGTTACCTATAGCTTCTGCAACCATGTTATTCCAGTCATTCATTTTTAATAGTGATTTAACTTTAATAGCTTCCTTGGGATATCCTTTTTTTGGAATGTAGGGAGAACAAGTCATATCTCTTTTTAAAGAACCTGACACACCTATTTGAATTTGTGGATTTAAATGGTCACTGCCTCTCATAAAAATCCCAGAGTCAATATTACCCTCGATAAATTTAAAATCAAGACTAACTCTAAAGTTTTCGAAAGAATTCTTTGTCCATAATGTAGAACCCATTTCATCAGGGCCATTTTTTACTTTCAAAAGATTATCTTCAACAGACCACCAAATATTATCATTAAGATCAATTTCCTTTACAATTACACCATCAGCTTCTCCTCTTCTTGATTTTAAAACCCATTTAGAAAGATCTGATCCATCGAAATAAGTCTCATATTTATTATTAACTAATGAAAATTTACTAATGTCTTTAGGGTTAAGAACCGAACCATTATGTACTAACATTCTATAATGAAAGGTTACTGACTCTCCATTTTGCAAAGAAAAATTAAGAGTTTCTTTTCCTTTTGAAAAAACTTCTTGACCCAAGGGGTTGGCTGAAAAAAGGCCGTAGTCTCTGGCATGCCAATAGGTGGGATAGCCAACATTGTTTGGGTTGTCAATGATGGTAATCGAGACGGGTTCTTCTTTTATTGTACTGTAGAGTTTTACCCATTCGGCACGGGTTCCCCAAACGTCATTTCCTTCCAATCCTTCACTGCTAAGGTAATTTCCATTTACTCCAGTGTTGTCTAATACTTTTACTTCTGTAGGATTGCCTTGTGCATCGACAAAAATGGCTGGTTTTTTAGCAGGTAATTCCATGGCGCGAGTAACCCTCACGCCAAAAACGCCCTCTTTATTGTCTTTGAAGGAAATATCTTCCAATGCATTAAGTGTTGTGTATCGATCAACGATTCTGGTGTTTCCCTCTTGCGAGAATTTAAAAACGGTAGTTTCATCTAGCAAGGATTTACCTGCAGTACTTTGCCAGCTGCTTTTGGTTGTTAGGCTTCCTTGTTCTTGATTTATTTTAACAATTTCACTGTGTACAATCTTACCATAATTCTCTAATTTTTCCTCAGGAATAGCATCTGAGTTATTCCAAAAATCCAGTCCATTAACATCCCCATAGTTGAACCAATGTCCCATATGATGAGGGTGATCAACACGTTCTCCCGGTTGAGGGTCAATTGGAAAACCTCTTGTAAGTTTTTTTCCACTGGCTGTAATCAAAGGAAAAAGAACGGGTTTGGGGAGTGAAGCCTGATAATGGTAGCTGGTAAATAGACTACCATTTAGTTGTACGTCAACTTTTTGGTTTGCTGTATCGTTTAAAAAAACAACAGAAGTAGATTCACCTTCCGTAGCTTTAGGTTGTCCTTTGCATGAATTCATTGCGACGGCAAGGATTATCATTAAAGTAATAGCCCTAATCATAATATTATTAGTATTTGAATACTTTTCCACCAGCCAGTACTTCTTGATTTTTTTCATCAAAAGTGGCTTTAAGTCCGGTTCTCATTGATGCTGTAGTCATGATATTGGCAATTGAGTGGTTGTATCCAGCTTCAACTGGTGCATTGGTTTTTTCTCTTGAACGTATGCATTCCAGCCAGTTTAGCATATGATTAGAAGTCATATTATCAACTCCTGTATTGGCAGAAGTTACTACTTTTGTATCAATATTGGACAAAGAAAACTCTTTCAATTGATTAGGTTCCATTTTCATCGAACTGGAATGACGTTTCGTCAGCCCACCATTTGGAGTTACTTTATTGGTCTTCATGTTTAGTTCACCTCCATTTGAGTAATATATTTCTTTGGTTCCTCCTGCAGAGTTAGTAAAGCGGGAAGAATATACAACTTGAAAACCGGATGTTGGATCATTTAATGGACCATAATCAAATACAGCAGTCATGGTGTCAAAGTTGGTTCGACCATCTTTCCAAAGGTAAATTCCTCCGTTGGCAGCGACACTTCTTGGATGTTCCAAATCAGAGAACCAGTGAACCGTATCAATCTGGTGTGCCATCCATTGTCCAGGTATACCAGAGGATAGTGGCCAGAACAATCGATATTCTAAATATTTTCTAGGATCCCATTTTTGGTATGGACGGTTCATTAAATATCTTTTCCAATCTACATCAGATTCTTTGATGTCTTTTACTTTATTGGGATATACTCTCCATCTTCCAGGTTGGTTTACATTCCAAGTCATTTCAACCATAACGACATCACCAAAAGCTCCGGATTTGATGTACTTATCTGCAGCATGGTAGTTTTTCCCACTCCTACGTTGTGAACCTACTTGTAGAACAATACCCGCATCATTGGCAGCTTTCTTTCCTAATCTAGCGTCTTCCATGGTTTCGGCAAAAGGCTTTTCTACATAAACGTCTTTTTTGGCGTTGGCTGCCTCTACAGTATGAAGGGCATGCTGAAAATCTGCAGTTGAGATAATCACAGCATCAATTTGATTTTTGTCATACATTTCCTCATTGTTTCTCCATGTCTTAATGGAGTTACCAGTTTTCTCCTCCAAAAAAGCTTTTCCTTCATCTCTTCTTCTGTTCCAAATATCAGATACACCCACAATTTGACAATTCTGTTGTTTGCTATGTTGTTGAAAAGCAGGAATTAAGGACCCTTTGGCTCGGCTTGAAAAACCTACAATTCCCACGTTGAGACGGTCGTTAGAACCAATAATTCTTCGGTAGCTTTGTGCACTCATGGCATTACTTGCAGCACTAACCCCACTTATCCCAGCAACTACCCCAGCTGAGACCAAGGAAGCATCTTTGATAAATTTTCTTCTGTTTAAATCCATTGTTATATTTTTAAAAATTTAGAAATACTTTTTTGTGCGCGTACACGTACTCTATATCAAAAATAAAATTTTTTTTGAATATTGCTACTTAATTAAAACATTAAATACCTTAGTACTAAATAAACAATATTACCTGACCTTGTTTAAAGTTCCGTTAAGCTCGTTAAGAGCATGATTGAGAACCCTAACAACATATTTATTATTATCGGAATTAATAAGATTTTGTGATTGTTTTTCCAAAACTCTAAGCGCATACTGAAAATCATCTAACACCAAAGCTGTTTGTAGACGCGTCCACTCATTTTCTGCTTTTAATCCATTGGATAATACTTTTATCAATTCTTTGGAGTTGGATTTATGCTTCAGTAATGCCCGAGCAGCACTAATACCAACATTAATAATGGAATCATTGAGATTTTGGTGTAAACGATTGATAGTGGCTTTTTTTAAATTTTTATCCAGATTATAAATGCCCTGTCCTGCCCAATAACGAATTGCTTCATTTGGGTGATTTAAACCATTAAACAGTATGTTTTCATTTGTTGTTGAGGATGTCAACAATAAATCATCATAAAAATCTTCTTGTGTCCTGATCCATTTATAGATTGATTGATTGTTCTTTTCTTCCCAGTTTCTCATTATGGCCTCAGGAATCAGTCCAACGTCCATAACTTTTCTCATCCATTGATCATGAATAGTTCTAAACCTTGCAAGTTCTTCTTTCATACTTGGGTCATTAGCCAAGTCACTTAACTCCATTGGATCTTTACTTAAATCAAACAAGGATTCATTGGGTTTGGTGGGCGCAACGAGATGCTGCCCCGCTGGCTTTAGCGTTCCTTCTTTTTCAGCCTTTCTAAGTTCTGTCATAAAAGGTCCTCCCTCGGGGGTATTCATGTATTGTATTAAGGGTTTTTTAGGTTCGTAATAGCGAAGGTATTTATATCTTTTACTTCTGACCCCTCTTTGGATATCATAGCGTTCATCCATCCTGCCTCGGGCCAAGAACACATAATCTCTTTCCGGTCTAAGATTTTTTCCCAAAAAAGCTTGCCCTTGCATGTTCTTTGGAATTTGAGCACTGGCCAGCTCAATGGCGGTTGGAGCCAAGTCAATAAAACTGATTAATTGATCTATCTCACTTCCTGGTTCAGCGGGATAAAGTTCTTTGTATTGGTCTGGAATATAAACGATAAAAGGTACTTTCACACCTGTATCAAATAGCCACCTTTTGTGTCTTGGCAACCCAGTGCCGTGGTCGGAATAAAAAAAGACAATCGTATTTTCACTTTCGCTTTCCTCTTCGAGCTCTTGGAGTAGTTTTTCAACTTCAGTATCCATTGTTGCAATATTATCATAATGGCGGGTCAGTAATCTTCTTACTTCATGCGTATCAGGATAGTAAGGAGGAACCACTATTTTCTCTGGGTCTGTTCGCAAATGATCCGGTAAGTCTTGGGTAACTCGATCGTGTTTTTCCTTATTATTGATACAACTCTCATGGGTCATTGTTAAATTGAAAATAGAAAAGAAAGGGGTGTTTTTTTTGGGTCTGTTTTTCCAATGAGCAGTTTTACTAGATTCATCCCAGATTTCTCTTTTTAAATTAAAATTATAATCCTCTTTGCCGTTATTGGTACAGTAATATCCAGCACTTCTTAAAACCTCTGGGTAAAGTTTGATATCTGCAGGAATTCTTCCCGAGCTTTTGATGGCATTCGAAAATGAACGCATATGAAGGGTACCCAGAGAAGATGGATACATTCCTGTAATGATGGCATTTCTCGCCGGGGCACAAACAGGAGCATTGGCTATGGCATGATTGTATTTGAACCCTTTAGAGGCCATGGCGTCCAAAGTTGGTGTGTGCGCCAATGGATCTCCATAGCATCCCAAGTTAGGGCTAATATCCTCCACAGTAATCCATAGAATATTGGGACGCTTTTTTTCTCCGTTTGAGGTATTTGAACATCCCAAAAATAGAGTACTACTTAACAAAAAGAAAAATAGCAAGGTTGATAACCGAATCATGTATAAAATCTGATTATCTTTTGGTGATTTCAAACTGGCTAGCCCAATTTTCATAGAGTGCTTTTAACTCTGTTAACTTTTTCTTTTCTTTCTCAATGAGGTTTATTTCCTCAATAGGATCTGATTCCAAATTGTACAGCTCCCATAGATCTTTATGTGCTACTAACTTCCAATTTTCATCCCTAACAGCTTTTCCATATCTCCATTGCCAAAATATTGGGGCATCTCTCTTAACTGATGAGTCCCCCAATAATTGAGGTAAAAAACTTTCTCCGGGGCTAGGAAAAATGGTATTGCCATTTAAATACTCAGGATAATTTGCACCTATCAACTCTTGTAGGGTAGGTAGGAAGTCAATAAAATGTATGGGTTTGTGAGAAACAAAACCCTTGGTTTTTATTTTTTTTGGCCAATAAACGATTAATGGAGTTTTTATTCCTCCTTCATAACTCCAGTTTTTATATTCCCTGTAGGGTGTATTGCTTACATTGGCCCAATTTTTTCCTAACGACTTCCAGTTGGTAGAGCTGCCAATTAATCCCGTTCCTCCAGGAATATTGACCACTTCGCTAGACCCTCCATTATCAGAAGTAAAAAGAATAAGGGTGTTGTCTAGCTTTCCCTGCTTTTCCAACTTTTCCAATAATTTACCTATGTTCTGATCCAACCGATCTATCATGGCAGCATATACTGCCATAGTTCTGCTCTCATCTGCCTTTTCCTCTGGGTCAAGGCTATCCCAGTCGATGTATTGTGCCTTAGATAATCCCGTTTTTTTCGGGAGTACTCCTAATTGTTTTTGTTTTTTAAATCTTTTTTTTCGAATCACTTCATACCCTTCCAAATAGCGATCCTTATATTTTTCAATATCTTTTGGCCAAGCCATTAGGGGGTCATGGGGAGCCGTATAAGACAGATATAGAAAAAAAGGTTTTTCGGGTTTGATTTTATCCATCCAATCAAGAGCATAATTTGTGAAAATATCAGTAGTGTAAAAGTCTTTGGATTTGGGTGTGTAGGGATTGTAAACTTCTCCTTCGATGACCCAATTTCGGTAGCTAATAGGAGTATTTCTAAGCCCCTTTTGTGCCGGTTGTCCCTCACCCTCTCTTTGTAGCCCAGGGTTAAAATGATTGGATGCACCGTCTAACAATCCACTATAGTGATCAAATCCTCTATCCACTGGGTTTTCTGTGCTATGGTGTTTACCTGACCAAAGGGTGGTGTATCCAACCAATTGAAACATTTCTCCTAATGTAATGGCATTAAGCATTGGCTGTCTAAAACTTTTGTGGTATCCTATTTGTTGGGAATACAATCCCGTGAGTAGGGCAGCCCTAGAGGGAAAACATTTAGAAGTATTATAGGCATTGGAAAACCTTACACCATTATATGCCAACCGATCAATATTTGGAGTGTCTATCTCACTACCATAAGCACCTAGATCAGAAAAGCCCATGTCATCAACAAGAATGAGGATGATATTGGGAGGACTTTTTTGGAGCGGCGTTTGACTGGAGTTTAAAAAACTGCTTAATAGAATTAAAGAAATTAAAGTTCTAAAACTCACGTATTTTTATGTTTTTAAACTTAATGTCACCCGGACTGTGATCTTGAAGCAATATCCTACCACTACTTCCCATTCCAAAACCTTGGTGTTTTACGTATTTACTTTTTTTGATCAGATTTTTCATCGATTGAGAAAAACGGTCATATTCCACAACTTTGATGTTATTTATCCAGTGTTCAACATTTCCACCATTTACAACAACTCTTGCTCTGTTCCACCTTCCTTCACCATTAGCTCTAATATCGTCTCGATTTGATTCAGAGAGGTTTTCAGCGGCTATAAGGTCATAGAGTGATCCGATGGTTCTGTTTCCTCCAACGCCACCACTATAATCAGGGTGATTATTATCTAGAATTTGATATTCAAGTCCAATATTTCTCCCATCTCCGGATGTCAATGCGTCAACAAAATATTTGATACCACTGTTACCTCCATTTTTAACCATAAAATCAACCTCTAATTCAAAGTTATCGAATCTTTCTTTAGTGACGATATCCCCAGATTTTTTAAAATTTTTAGTTTTTTCGTGTTTAAGAAAGTGGATAGTTCCATCGACTATTTCAATACCATTTTTTGGAAATTCATCTGATTTAGAACCTTTCCAACCATCTGTAGTTTTTCCATCCCATAGTAATCTCCAACCTTTTCGCTTCTCTTCTTGGGTGAGTGTATTCTTCAAATAACTAATTTGTCTTGCATGGGATTGATTTTTTGTTCTATACTGCTCTAGGTTTTCAGTTACAATTTTGATGTTTTTCCACTTGATAGTTTTTCCCTCTTGCGCTTTGTCTCTGATGGAATGCACCTGCAAGGCAATAAAGCCTTTGTCGGTCATATCATCCATAAGATTAGCACATTGAACTCCATTCATAAAAGTTTTGATAGAATTTCCAATGGCTTCAATTCTTACCTTGTTCCAATCACCATTATTAAAGGCAGCCCCACCCTTTGTGTTGATTGTAAGTGGATATAACCAACCTCTTCGTCCTTCATCAAAAATTCCAGCTGACCAGGCTCTCTTACTTGTATCTAGTTCAGACTGATAACCGTGAACACGACCATTCCTATATTCTTTTAATGAGTTTGAGCGAAACTGAATACCGGAATTCAGCCCTGGAGTAACTTGCACTTCCAACTCTAAAATAAAATCGCTGTACATTTCTTTGGTGCACAAAAAAGTATTTGGTGATCCGGCTCTGGAAGTACCTACAATAGCGTCGTCTGCAACATGATATTTCGCAGTTCCGTTTTTTATCTCCCATCCTGACATGTCTTTACCATTAAATAGAGATTTCCACTTTGTCTGAGCTACTGCATAAGAGCAAATAAAAAATGCTGCAGATAGGATGGTCAGTTGACTAAAAAAGTTAAATTTGATTTTCATTATTAAGAATAGTTTTGTGAGCGCATAAACGCAAATGTAACAAAAAATAGCATCGATTCCCTATTTAAAAAAACCACCACAATGAATTCTAAATTGATTTTAATTTTGTGTTTATTGTTTATTGGTTGTGATAAATCAACACAGAAAAAGCAACACCAAACCCCCAATATCATTTTTATTATGTCCGATGATCATACCAGCCAGGCATGGGGAATTTATGGGGGTATTTTAGAAAAATATGCAATTAATCAAAATATCAAAAGATTAGCAGAAGAGGGAGTGGTTTTGAATAACGTCTTTTGTACCAACTCTATTTGTGTTCCCAGCCGAGCCTCAATACTCACAGGACAATACAGTCATAACAATCAGGTGTATACACTTTCTGATGCCCTTGATACTAATCAACTCAATGTAGCTCAACTTATTCAAAAATCCGGTTACCAAACGGCTATTATTGGAAAGTGGCATTTAAAAGACAAACCCTCTGGTTTTGATCATTTCAATATATTGCCTGGGCAGGGGAGGTACCACAATCCTATTCTAAAAAATGATGATAACTGGGAATACGGAAACAAAGGGGGGAGGGAATACAAGGGATTTTCCTCTGATGTCATCATGGATCAATCTTTAAAGTGGTTGGATCAAAGAGATAAAGAAAAGCCATTTATGTTGATGACCCATTTTAAAGCCACCCACGAACCTTTTGACTATCCCGAGCGATTCAAAAATTTATTTGAAAACGACACCATCCCAGAACCAGTCTCATTACTTGATTTTGATCCCAAACAGTCCGGTCGAAGCTTCGATGGACAAATATTGGAAATTCTGGCAGAGCGTTGGCGGCAAGCTTCTATCAAAAAGAACGGTCGTTATCCTGGTCTTCCATTTGATACATTCGGACTGGATGCTGTTAGGGCAAGAAAAAAAACATATCAAAAATTTGTCAAAGACTTTTTAAAATCTGCCGCAGCCATAGACGACAACATTGGGAAAATGTTAAATTATTTAGATAAAAATGGCTTGACCGACAATACCTTAATCATCTACACTTCCGATCAAGGTTATTTTTTGGGAGAACACGGAATGTTTGACAAGAGAATGTTTTTGGAGGAATCTGCTCGTATGCCTTTTGTGATTCGTTATCCTAAGGAAATTCCTGGTGGAAAAAGGATAGACGATATTATACTAAATATCGACTTTCCCTCACTGCTACTTGATTATGCGGGTATCCCTCAACCTGAGCAATTCCAGGGAGAAAGCTTTCGTAAAAATCTCAAAATGGAGACTACAGACCAGTGGAGAGACAAAATGTATTATCGATATTATGCTCATGCTCTCAATCGACCCGCCCATTTGGGTATTCGTACAAATCATTACAAATTAATTTTTTACTATGGCCTCTCCCTGGGGATGAAGGGAACCTATACCGATCAAGCCACTCCTCCCGCTTGGGAATTTTATGATTTGATAAACGACCCATTGGAACTCAAAAATCAATATAATAATCCGGAGTTCAAAGACATCATTGCGGAGTTAAAAAAGGATTTAGTTGAATTGAGAGAACAAAATGGAGACGCTCAAACCGATGGAGCTGAGATGAAAAAAGTAATTCAAGAGAACTGGTAAATTAAAATTATAAAAAACACTTAGCATATTCTGATTACAACTAAGTTGGTTTTATAGTGGTTATATTTTAAAATGAAAAAAATATTTCTAATCATTATTCTTCTTCTTTTGACAACGGCCTGTGAATTGAAAAAAAAGACAATGTCAACTCGGCCCACTAATATTCTTTTTATTGCAGTTGATGACTTGAGGCCAGAATTGGGAATCTATGGAAATCCAGTAATTAAAAGCCCTAACATAGACCAATTGGCAAAAGAGGGTAGTTTTTTTAGCCGACATTATGTGCAAGTTCCCACTTGTGGTGCATCACGTTACAGCTTAATGACAGGGCTTAGACCCAGAAAAAGAATTCATACTGACAATCGGGTTTTTTATCGTGAAATGGCCAAAGGAAATGAAGAACAGCTCCCTGAATCTTTTGTTCATCACTTTAAAAGAAACGGTTACACTACTATTGGAATAGGAAAATTAAGTCATTCTGTAGATGGATTGGTATATGGATTTGAAGAAAAACCTTCTGACGTAAAAGAGATGCCCCATAGTTGGGATAGATTTGTATTCAACCCAGGTAAGTGGAAAACGGGATGGAATGCTTTTTTTGGCTATGCCAATGGGGAAAATCGTCAAAGCTTGAAAGGACAAGTAAAACCCTACGAAGAAGCAGATGTTTCCGATGAAGGATATCCTGATGGATTGATTCTCAAGAGTGCCATAGAGGAGTTAAAAAAATTAAAAGCTCAACAAAAACCATTTTTTCTGGGGGTGGGATTTTTCAAACCTCATCTGCCTTTCAATGCCCCAAAAAAATATTGGGATTTGTACGACAGACCCGCCATCCCTATAGCCTCAGATCCTTTTATTCCTCAAAACGTTAACGTTCAAAGTATTGGAAAAATGGGGGAGTTTTATAATTATAAATTGTCAGACGAAAAGCCAACACTTGACCAGTCAGTTTCGGATGGATATGCTAGAAAATTAATTCACGGATATTATGCATCTATCAGTTATATAGACCATCTTATAGGCCAACTTTTGTCGGAACTCAAGTCCCTTGAATTAGACAAAAACACCATAGTGGTATTGTGGGGCGATCATGGTTGGCATCTGGGAAATGATAGAAAGTGGGGGAAACACACCCTTTTTGATCGATCCCTTAAAAGCGCACTGATTGTAAAACTTCCAGGAGTAAATCATGCTTCAATAGAAATCAACACCATAGTGGAGACAGTTGATATCTATCCTACATTGTTGGAATTTTGTGGGTTAGTCAAACCATATGAGCTAGACGGTAGAAGCTTGGTGGAATTAATTCATACTGGAAAATCAAGCCATCAAAATCGGGCATTTAGTTTTTGGAAAAACGGGCTCAGCATGAAAACTGATCGTTATCGTTTGACAAGATTTTTTAGGGAAGAAGAGCCTAAAATAGAATTATACGATCATTTATTAGATCCAGAGGAAAACATAAATATAGCTTTTGACCGCCATAAAATACTTGATTCATTATTGCCATTTTTAGATAATGCAACTCCGAAATTTTATTTCAAATAATTATTATTTGGTGTGAATGAATATAAAATTAATATCTTTTGTTATTATCAATCAATGATTATAATGACTCAATAATAGATTTTACAACCTGGTTCGCCAGAAATTGACTTCCTTTTTCCTTGAAATGAACATTATTAGGTTTTTGAAGCTCACTAAGTCTGGGTAAAACCAGGTTATATAAATCATTAATTTTTATTTGATATTTACTCATTATTCTTAGAGCTACTTTATTATATATTTTAGGCATTCCTGGAGAGCGCATCTGTTTCCCTAACTTGTCAGGATAGGGAGTTGTGGTAGCAAAAATAAGTTTAGCTCCAGTTTGTTTTAATTTTTTGATAATTAGAATTAGGTTTCTTTCATATTCTTCAGGTGAAGCCTGATGAGGATGATTTAAGTTCGTACTGTTTTTTCCAGTAACTGGATCTACATGCTTAATATCATGTAAACCAAAATTAAAATGAATAATGTCCCATTTTTGGTTGTGTAAAAAGAAGTCTATTTCTTTTATTCCCTGAGTAGTTCCTCCGCAGCAACCTTTTGTTTTTCCATTCTCATCAATAAATTTTGGCTGGAAAACTTTTGCTTTTCCTTTTAGAATTTCCTCAACAAATGGAAAATATCCTCCTGAAATTGAATCACCAATAATTAATATTTTTGGAAGTTCTTTATTGGGCTCTGAACAGCTTAATAGAATTATTACAAACAACAAAGTATATTTTTTCATTTTATTATGTTTTGAAAGTAATTTGTTTTAGTAAGTCATTAGTTTCTCAGCCAAATCTGACTTCCGATATTATTGTTAAAGATAAGACTTTATACATTTAAAAATCAATATAAAATCTGTTGTAAACAATTAGGCTAATAATCAACAGATGAATTAAAAAACTCTTTCAAATTTGTCCAAATTTATAAATCAAACAGAAGGTTACGGATAATGGATTTTCAACTTTTTTCAGATAATAAGCCCAGTCTTTATATTATTTAATAATTAAAAACACTTGGAACAGGTGCATTTGTTTTTTCTACCCATTTATTCAATTGATTCAATAGTTCAGTCTTTTTTTTAACCTTAATTGCTGACAAGTCATTTGTTTCTGATATATCATCTTCTAAATTATAAAGCTCAACTTTATCATATTCATAATATTTAATTAATTTCCATTTATTTTTCATTATAACAGTTAAAGGTACTGCTCTCCAATAATTTTCTTTTCCCCTATATGATGGTAGTCCTTCACCACCAAGGTATAGCGGAAAATGGAAGAACATCGCCTTCTGCCTCCTATAATCTTTTCCCAAAATTAGAGGAAAGATAGATTCTCCATCGAATTTATCTTTTTCAATATCTACTCCTGAAATTTCTGCAAAAGTAGGCATGAAATCTACCCCATTAATGGGTTCGTCAGAAACTCGCCCTTTTGTAATTACACCTTTCCAAAGCATGAAACAAGGGGTGCGTATGCCCCCTTCATAAAATGTGCCTTTTCCTCCCCTTAAAGGATAGTTTTGTGTGTTAGTTGGTACCCCTCCATTGTCAGAAGCAAATATAAAAAGTGTATTTTCTAAAAGTTTTTCAGTTTTGAGTGCCTCATAAATTCTTTTTACGCTCATATCCAACTGTTCCACCTCAGCAGCATATACTGCATTAAACTCTGAAAACCCCATGCTTTCTTTTTTGGTTTGGAAATAAGATATTCTGTCTTTCTTTGCTGACATTGGTCCATGAACCTCCCAGTGTGCTAAATAAAGGAAAAAAGGGTTTTTTTTATTTTCTTTTATAAAATCAATTGATGCAGATGTCAATTTCTCAGCTACCAATGTGTCAGAGTAAAAACGTTTTTCTGACTTCCCATAATTAGTTATAAAGTCTATTTCTCCATTTGCTGAATTTACTTCAAAACCTTGGTTATCCTGGCCAATATGCCATTTTCCAAAACGCGCTGTTTTATAACCCGCTTCATTTAACAACTCTGCTAGAGACATAAAGTCAGGATTAAGCTGATTAATGCTTATTGGAAATGTATTAAAAGAGGAGTCTGCATCATGAGTTGGGACTTTGAAACGCATCTCATCAATAGCACCCCCTCTTGATAGACCTTGAGGAAGATAAACTCCATGTTTTGGGG
>CAJWAA010000024.1 GCA_913020295.1 uncultured Flavobacteriaceae bacterium
TTAACACTAAAGAATAATCACCCCTTTTATTCGAATAAAACTATTCGGATGAAAATGATTTATTTTGGATTTTTAGCGATGATCCTTCCAAAACTATCGCTTGCACAAAACATTGCTGTTCAAGACAGTATCCCTGAAATTCAGTTAGAAGAGGTAAAACTCGCAGGACTGAGAATTGACGAAGATCAGCCTTTTTCTTTTTCCAACATAGATAAGGAGGAGCTGGCCTCAAGAAATCTTGGACAAGACCTACCCATCATGCTAAATTTTTTGCCCGGAGTGGTCACCACCAGTGACGCCGGAGCTGGAATCGGTTATACAGGGATCAGGGTACGGGGGAGTGATGCAACCCGGGTCAATGTAACCATCAATGGCATTCCCTATAATGACTCCGAAAGTCAGGGAGTCTATTGGGTCAATATGCCTGATTTTACTTCTTCTGTTTCCTCCCTCCAGATACAAAGAGGGGTAGGGACTTCTACTAACGGTTCTGGTGCTTTTGGCGCCAGTATCAATTTACTTACCGATGAAGTGAACCGGTTTGCCTATGCAGAAATTGCAAATACTGTGGGGAGTTTTAATTCCTTAAAGCACAACCTGAAATTTTCAACCGGACTGCTTAACAATCATTTTGAAATTTCGGGAAGATTATCCAAGATCACTTCCGACGGTTATGTAGAACGCGCCAGTTCGGATTTAAAGTCCTACTTTTTACAAGCGGCTTTTAAGGATCAAAATACTTTAATAAAAGCAATAGTTTTTGGAGGACATGAGATTACCTATCAATCATGGTTTGGGGTGGATAAAAATACTTTAAACACTAACCGCCAATATAATCCGGCAGGAGAAATTTATGACGATAAGGGAAGTTTGGAAGGGCATTACGATAACCAAGTGGACAATTACCGTCAAGATCATTATCAGTTACACTGGAATCAAAAGATCGATCCTTACACCAGTTTTTCTTTAGGATTGAATTATACCTACGGACGAGGTTACTATGAGGAGTACAAAGACCTTTGGTTCGAGAAAAACATCAATTTTTCATCTGTCAATAATTTTAGTTTCCTAGGATTGAAGCCCGTTAATATTGGAGGATCAACCCTCGATATGACTGAAAATATTGTACAAAAGTGGCTGGACAATGATTACTATGTGGCTACTTTTTCACTCACCAGACAAAAAGGAAATACAGAGTGGAATTTGGGCACACTCTACAGCAGTTATGTGGGGGACCATTTTGGGGAGTTGATTTTTGCCCATTATGCTCCGAGTATCTCACCTGGGCATCGTTTTTATGAAAACCAGGGAAATAAAAAAGAACGCAACGTTTATGCAAAAGTCAACCATCGACTCAATGACCGTATTTCAGCCTATTTGGATTTACAATATCGCGATATAAGTTACACTGCCGACGGAAAACTAAAAGGGCCTGAACCCATAAATATAGTAGAAAACTACAGATTTTTTAACCCCAAAGCCGGGCTGGTTTACACCCTCAATCCTAATAATAAATTTTATATTTCTTTTGCCAGAGCACACCGAGAACCCAGCCGGTCGGATTTTGAAAATGGTAACCCCAAACCCGAGGAGCTCAATGACTATGAGTTGGGATGGCGTTCTAACATGGAAAAAGCCAGCCTATTGGTCAACTTTTATTTAATGGATTACACCAATCAATTGGCCCTGACCGGGGCATTGGACGATGTGGGATCACCCATCAGAGAAAATGTAGGGAAAAGCAGCCGATTGGGAATAGAAATCGAAGGGACTTTTACTCTTGGTAATCGTTGGACTTTGCAACCCAATGTTACCTTAAGCCGCAATCGGAATCATGATTTTTATTTTCAACGCGATGGGATTTTGACCGCTTTAGGGGATACCCATCTTTCTTTTTCTCCCGCTGTCGTGGCAGGAAATATCATTGCTTTTCAGCCCTCTAAAAAATGGAAAATCGCCCTGCTTACCAAATATGTAGGAGACCAATACATGGGAAATATTGATTCTGAAGCTTCCAAGCTGGAAGCCTATACCGTATCCGATCTAAATGTCAATTATTGTATCCTTCCCAAAAGCCTGTTTAAAGAAATTAACATTTCATTGTTGTTGAACAACCTTTTGGGAACAAAATATGTTTCTAATGGATATTTCTACACTTTTGATGACGATTATTCTGTACCGGGGGCAGTTACCACTATCGAGGGGACAGGGTATTATCCCCAAGCCAGATTTAATTTTTTGGCAGGGATCAGTTTGAGATTTTAAAAACGGTAGACTAATGTAAAACGAAGCACAGGAATCCCCAATGAGTCGGGAACAAGGGTATTGACAATTTGATTGAGCAAGAAAATTAATCGTAATCTTTGATTGAATTCCACTCCGGTTTGCAATCCATAGCCCATAGAGACGGGTTTTATTTGGTTGTCAAAAAATACAGCAAGATCCTCCTTATTGATCTGGTTAAGGAGGAATTGGGGGTAAACCCAGAAATCAATCCTTTCATTTTCAGGAGCATTTTCATAAAGCAGCTTTTGATACACCACCCCTAGTTCAGCGTGATTGCTTAAAAAGGAACTTTGAAAACCCCTGAGCGGAGTGCCTTGGATCAATTTGAGCCCTAAAAGTGAGCTTAGCCTTAAATTACTTTTTTCCTCCCCTTGAAGTGGAAATAGAAAGAACAAGCTTCCATTGATCCTTCCCGTTGGATTGACTAAGAAGGATAGATTGTTTCTTTTGTCGTCTTTGTTGCCTACCCAAAAAGTTTGTGTACCTGCAACTGAAAAACCTGCCAATAGTGCTCCTGATGGATTAAATTTAATGTTCATCAACTCTACGGTGGTATCGATGTGTCCCAAGGTAGTAGCCCCTAACATAAATTGCTTTAAAAACCCAATACTGAAACGGCTTTCACTTTTTAGCGATGATCGATAATCCAACTCTAAAAGTTGGCTCCGGAGTGATACCGAAGCTCCAAAAAAGAATAAGAAGATCAGTTTTTTCATCAATTGTGGGTTTAGTTGGTAATATTAAGGTTATTCCCTGAGCGTCTAACGTTATAAAACAGCATGGGATAGGGGTTTTTAGTGCCATCTTTTGGGTTAAGCAGTTGCCCAGTGGCCAAGCTGTATTCAAAGCCCTCACAAGAACATTCTGCCAATACCCCTGTAATGGATAGATCCGAACAATCTCTGATGGGATGGTTGGGGCAGGTGGCTTCCCAAGCCAAAAAATCATTTCCGTTGAGGTTAAAAATCAGGAGTCCATTGATTCCTCCCTGTCGGACGCTTTGGCCTCCACCGGCATACCTCAAATTGTCATAACTAGGTAAATTCAGGTTGAGGCTAATATTAAAATTTATAGAGGGTAGATAAGGGTTTCGTTCAATTTTATCCTTCCCACAACCGAGTAAAAGCAACAGTGCTAGTGTTATGAATTTAAAAAAGAAAGTTTTAACAAAAACGCTCAATTCCTTATATTTGATTTTGGTTGTGTTACAAATGGTAACATTTGTTGATATAAATTAACGAAAAAGTGAGTAAAGTATCTTATTACACAGCAGAAGGTTTAAAAAAGCTCAGGGAGGAACTTAACCATCTCAAGGATGTAGAACGTCCCAAAGCTTCCCAAGCCATTGCAGAGGCACGCGACAAAGGAGACCTCAGCGAGAACGCGGAGTATGATGCTGCTAAGGAAGCACAAGGCCTTTTAGAATTGCAAATTTCAAAAATGGAGGCCACTCTTTCCAATGCACGACTGATTGATGAATCCCAGCTCGACACCTCCAAAGTATTAGTCCATTCTAACGTTGAAGTAAAAAATAAGAGCAATGGAGCCAAAATGAAGTACAAACTGGTCGCCCAAAGTGAAGCCGATCTTAAAACCGGTAAAATATCCGTTGATTCTCCCATAGGCAAAGGTTTATTGGGCAAAAAAGAAGGAGAAGTCGCTCAGATCACCGTACCCAATGGTACCATAGAGTTGGAAATAGTCTCCATCAGCCGCGATTGAAAATGTCTAGTATTTTTTCAAAAATCATTAACGGTGAAATTCCCTCATATAAAGTTTATGAAGACGAAAACTGTTTCGCATTTCTGGACATTAACCCTAATGCTATGGGCCACACACTTTGTGTAACCAAAAAAGAGGTAGATAAACTCTTTGATTTGTCTCATAAAGACTATAACCTCTTGATGGAATTTTCAAGAAAAGTTGCTTTAGGAATAGGTAAAGCTATTCCCTGCAAAAGGGTAGGGATGAGTGTCATCGGTTTGGAAGTTCCACATGTTCATGTCCATTTGATCCCTCTACAAGCTATGGAAGATGCTACCTTTCAAAAGAAAGTCAGCCTAACTCCTGAGGAGTTCCAAGCAACGGCAGTAAAAATTCATGATTGTCTCTAAGACTATTTCTTTAATACGATCTCAAAGGTTGTACCCTTTCCCAACTCAGAATTTTTAACGCTTATTTTACCCTTGTGGTAGTCTGTGATAATTCTTTTAGCCAAAGACAAGCCAAGACCCCAACCGCGTTTTTTGGAGGTAAACCCCGGGCTAAAAATCTTTTTAAAGTTCTCTTTTTTGATCCCTGAACCGGTATCACTGATATGAATACAGATTGTTTGTGATGCTTCAAAAAACTTTAGGCATATAGTTCCCTTGCCGTTCATCGCATCAATACCGTTTTTGATAAGGTTTTCTAGTGTCCAATTAAAGAGTTGTGTATTCAAAGGAAGAAGGATTTTTTTAGGGGGGAGTTCGCTTTCAAAGGTGATCAGGTCAGAACTACGTTTTTCTAAATATTGGAGGGTTTTTCGGGTTTCGCCAACGATGTCTGCAGGCTGTAATTCAGGCAGCGAGCCTACCTTGGAAAAACGGTCAGTGATTACCTGAAGTCTTTCTATGTCCTTTTCCATTTCATCCAATGGCTCACTCTTCTCTTTTTCTTTAAGTAAAGTGATCCATCCGATCATAGAAGTCAACGGGGTTCCGATTTGATGAGCGGTTTCTTTGGCCATGGCCGCCCATAGTCGGTTTTGTTCCGAAATTTTTGAGGTTTTAAAAACAAAGTATAATACCGCTCCAAAAAGAAAAATAATCAACAGTAAGGCCAGCGGATAATATTGCAGTTTTTTCAGCAGTACCGAATCCCCGTAATACAATTTTTGATTGATGTTAGACAGACTGTCTTGGTATTGGATCAAAATGGGCTGGTTTTCTCTTTTGATTTTTTCCAATTGTTTATAAATTACCAATGAGTCCTCAGATTGTGGATCCCAGTCGATATTTTTATGTCCAATGATTTTACCTTGACTGTCTACTTGAATCATAGGATTAATCCAAGTTTGTTGTAATACCTCAAAAGTAAGGTTATTGACAGTACTGTTTTCGATCAACTCTTGTTGAGCCATGCCCCATAATTCAATCTTGGCACGCTCCTCTTTTTTGAGATTTTGAAATAAAATATTGGTGTTCCACAAGATTAAGGCTACGATTAGAAAGGCTCCCAAAAGCCAACTGTTGTTCTTGTTTTTTTTAATGAAACCAAGCACTAAATCGCAGTATTAGATAAAGCTAAGATACTGTAAATAAAAGAAAAGTATTCTCCACTTTTGCGGACAAAACTTTTTATAAATTTGCCCTAACATCAAAAATCGTAATATGGAAGTTTCCGGAAAGATAAAATGGTTGGATGAGACCAAAACGTATGGCAATAATGGATTTAGAAAAAGAGAGGTGGTCATTACGACTGAGGAGCAATATCCTCAACACATACTGGTGGAGTTTGTCCAAGACAAATGCGATTTACTCAATGCTTTTGAGATGGGTCAAAAAGTAAAAATAGGGATCAATCTTAGAGGCCGTGAATGGGTTAATCCACAGGGAGAAACTAAGTATTTCAATTCTATTCAAGGATGGCGCATTGAAGTTCTTGAAGCAACGCCAAATTCGGAAATGCCTCCCATTCCACCACCATCTGCCTTTGAGCCTGCAGACGAAGCCGAAGAACCGGATGATGATCTGCCATTTTGATCTATTGGGATAATTCCTGATATCGAAAACAACCTACCAAATGGTCATTGACCATTCCTGTTGCCTGCATATAGGCGTAGACTACTACAGGGCCCACAAACTGAAACCCATTTTGTTTTAAATCCTTACTGATTGTATTGGAAAGTTTTGTTTTCACAGGGATTTCCTCAAGCTTTTTAAAACTGTTTTGAAAGGGTTTTCCCCCAACAAAACTCCAAATGTACTGGGAAAAGGAGCCGTGTTTTTTGCGTATCGCAATAAATCGTTGGGCGTTATTTATTGCTGCTTTGATCTTTTGTTTATTTCTGATAATCTCCTCGTTGATTAGTAGAGCTTCTATTTTCTCCTCTTCGAAGCGAGCTACTTTTTCGTAATCAAACTCGTCAAAAGCCTCTCTAAAATAGTTTCTTTTTCGCAATACCGTAATCCAATTTAAGCCTGCTTGGAAGGTCTCTAAGGTCAGGAATTCGAACAACTTCAGGTCATCATAAATAGGAACACCCCACTCTTGGTCATGATATTGTTTATATAGGTCATCCCCTTCGCACCAAGAGCATCGATTTTTCTTATTTTCCATACCTCACAAATTAAGTTTTTACAAAAAAAAACACCTCCAATAGGAAGTGTTTTTTTTGACTCTAGTAATTTTTAGCCTAAAGCAACACGCTCAAAACCAGTGACCACTAAATCCGGGTCTTCAGATTTTACGTACTCAGATACGGAGATTTTACCGTCCTTGATATAGGCTTGGTTGACCAAAGTATTGTCTTTAAAGAATCGCTTAATTTTACCTTTAGCAATATTATCTAACATGTCCTCGGGTTTGCCCTCTTGACGCAATTGGTCTTTGGCAATCTCGATTTCTTTTTCAACAATGCTTGCATCAACGCCACCCTCATTAAGGGCAATGGGATTCATTGCAGCAGCCTGCATGGCAACATTTTTAGCAACCTCAGCCGCATTATCGACAATACCAGAGAGACCTACCAAAGTGGCAATTTTGTTACCTGCATGGATGTAGGAACCCACATATGGAGCAGTGAGTTTTCTGAAACCGCCGATTTCAATTTTTTCACCAATCACTCCTGTTTGTTCAATTAATTTTTCAGATACTGTCATTCCATGAAATTCACTTGACAGGAAAGTGTCTTTTGTATCAAAACCCAGAGCGTGATCTGCCAAAGCATGAGCAAGTTGCTGATATGCGTCATTTTTGGCGACAAAGTCGGTTTCACAGTTTACCGAAATCAAAACTCCGGAAGTGTTGTCCTCGTTGACCTTAGCCAAAGCTGCACCCTCTGAAGATTCTCTATCAGCCCGATTAGCAGCTACTTTTTGACCTTTTTTTCTGAGATTTTCAACGGCTTTATCAAAATCGCCTTCTGCTTCTACCAATGCTTTTTTACAATCCATCATGCCCGCTCCTGTGGACTTGCGTAGTTTATTAACCTCTGTGGCTGTAATTTTCATGCTAAATGTATAATGATTAATTATTTTTTTTCACTACCGGTGTCGGTGTCTTTGTCCTCAGGGACTTGCTCTGGATCAGCTTCCATAACTGGAGCTTCATCTTTGGCTTGTTCAACAGCAGGTATCTCCTCTTCCTGCACAGAAGCAGTTGCTTCGGTAGCAGTCTCAGATTTTTCAGTTTTGGCAGATTCTTCTGTTTGTCCTTGTTCCTGAGATTCTTTTTCATTTTTACGCTCCTGGAGTCCATCCTGAACTGCATCGACCATCAAAGACATTATTTTACCTATGGATTTGGTAGCATCATCGTTCGCAGGGATCACAAAGTCAACCTCTCTAGGATCGGAATTTGTATCTACCATGGCGAAAATCGGAATTTTCAGCTTTTGGGCTTCTTTGATCGCAATGTGTTCTCTTTTGATATCTACAACAAAAAGAGCACCAGGCAATCGTGTCATATCGTTGATAGAGCCGAGGTTTTTCTCCAATTTTGCCCTAAGTCGGTCGACCTGTAGTTTTTCTTTTTTGGAAAGGGTTTCAAAAGTACCGTCCTTTTTCATTCGGTCAATGGCGGCCATTTTCTTGACGGCTTTGCGAATGGTGACAAAATTGGTCAACATCCCGCCAGGCCAACGCTCGGTGATATAAGGCATTTTAACTTTTTGAGCCGATTCGGCAACTATATCTTTGGCCTGTTTTTTTGTTGCAACAAAAAGGATTTTTCTGCCAGAAGCAGCGATTTTTTTCAAAGCCATAGAGGCTTCTTCGATCTTTGCCACCGTTTTATAGAGGCTGATAATATGGATTCCGTTTCGCTCCATGTAGATGTAGGGAGCCATGTTAGGATTCCATTTTCGGGTAAGGTGTCCAAAATGGACGCCTGCAGTGAGCAGGTCTTTTACATTTGTTTGTGCCATAGTTTTAGTTTACGTTCTCTTGATAGTAGCAATAAACCTTTGGGTTTATTTAGATGCTAAACTGGTTCCCGCAATAGCGGTTCAAGCAACAGGTTTAATTAAATAAATGAACTTATCATCTCTAAAACACAATTATCGTTTAGAGAATTGATATTTTTTTCTTGCTTTTTTCTGACCGAATTTTTTTCGCTCCACCATCCTAGGGTCACGGGTCAGAAGGCCTTCAGGCTTGAGAACCGTACGGTTTTCCTCACTGATTTTGCATAATGCTCTTGATATTGCAAGTCTAACCGCCTCTGCTTGACCATTGAAGCCTCCGCCTTTAACGGTCACCTTAAGGTCATAATTACCCTCATTTTGGGTTAATGTAAGGGGTTGGATGATTTTGTATTGTAACGTGGCAGTGGGAAAGAACTCGGTATATTTTTTTTTATTAACCGTTATAGCTCCTTTTCCCTCAGAAACGTATAGGCGGGCTACAGACGTTTTTCTTCTGCCAATGGTATGAATTACTTCCATTTATATGTGTTCTTTAATATTAATGGTTTTTGGGTTTTGCGCTTCGTGGCTGTGCTCGCTGCCCGCAAACACCTTTAGATTTCTGAACAAGGTAGCTCCTAACTTATTTTTAGGCAACATTCCTCTTACAGCATTCTCAATCAATCGCTTCGGACCCTTGGCATTTAACTGCTCTGCGTTGAGTGATCTTTGTCCACCAGGGTATCCCGTATGACGGATGTATTGTTTCTGCTTCCACTTGTTTCCTGACAGACTTACTTTTCCAGCGTTGATCACAATGACGTTGTCACCACAGTCAACAT
>CAJWAA010000025.1 GCA_913020295.1 uncultured Flavobacteriaceae bacterium
ATTTCTTTAGTTATTGGGACGTGACTGGAGTTGGAAACGAAAAGGAAGGTCATGTTTATCGAGGAATTACTTATAGCACTTCTGAAATCCAAAGGCGTTATCTTTCCATTGTAGTCAATGATGATTTTGTGGAAAAAACGGTCAAAGCTATATTAGAGTCAGCTGCTACAGATCAAGTGGGTGACGGAAAAATATTCATACTACCTGTTGAAGAGGCATATCGAATAAGAACCGGAGAAAAAGGAGGAAAGTCGTTGAATTAATTTTCAGTGGTTTATTTAACTTTAAGATCATTTATGAAAAATTGGATATTTATTCTGGTTTGTCTCCCTTTTTTTAAGCTTTCATCACAATCTGAAAACCCACCCAATTTTGTGGTTGTTTTTTGCGATGATTTGGGTTATGGAGATATAGGAAGTTTTGGACATCCCCTCATCCAAACTCCTAATATAGATCGTATGGCTGTAGAGGGACAAAAGTGGACACAATTCTATGTTGCCGATCCGGTTTGCACCCCCAGCAGAGCTGGATTATTGACCGGTAGATACCCTATTAGAAACGGAATGACTTCCTCCGAAAGGCATGTTTTTTTCCCTGATTCTCCAAATGGCCTCCCTTTAGGGGAGCTCACCATTGCAGAGATTTTAAAACCTCTTGGTTATTCTACAGCAGCAGTAGGAAAGTGGCATTTGGGTCATTTGCCTAAGTTTTTACCAGGGCAACAAGGTTTTGATTATTATTATGGGATTCCCTATTCCAATGATATGGATAGTGATAAGTGGGGAGAGTATCTAGAGCAATCCGAAGATCCCGATTATTTTTCAAATACAGAATTTTTCAATGTTCCACTAATTGAAAATACTGATATTATTGAACGTCCGGCAGATCAAACTACTATTACTAAAAGGTACACTGAGAAAGCCGTTAAATTTATTGAGAAAAACAAGGCCCAACCTTTCTTTTTATACCTTGCCCACAGCATGCCTCATATTCCTCTTTTTGTTTCAGAGGAATTTAGAGGAAGAAGCAAAACAAGTTTATATGTTGATGTCATCGAGGAGATCGATTGGAGTGTAGGGGAGGTATTAAAGGCTTTAGAAAAAAATAATCTGCATAAAAATACCGTAGTGGTTTTTACTTCCGATAATGGTCCTTGGCTATTATTCAAAACACATGGAGGTTCCGCAGGTCCACTTCGAGCAGGAAAAGGTACAACATTTGAGGGTGGACAGCGTGTTCCTACTGTTTTTTGGGGGCCAGGAATTGTTTCGCCAGGAGTAATCGATCAGATGGGCGCCACCTTAGATTTACTTCCCACTTTTGCATCCTTGTCCGGAGCAAAAATTCCAACTGACCGAAAAATTGATGGACATGATCTTTCAAAAGCACTAACCCAAAAATCAGAAAGTCCTCGAAAGGAATTTTTTTATTGGGCATTTGCGGAGCTTCATGCCTACAGAAACGAGCAGTATAAAGTACACATTAAACAGCGAGAAGCGATCCATTATGGTAGACCAACACTCGAGCTTGATAGTCCTGAATTATATGACATCAATGCCGATATCTCGGAAAAATATGATATTGCCGATAAATTCCCAAAGGTGGTTTCCAAATTGTTGAACAAAATGCAGTTACACCTTGAGGATGTTCAAGATGCATTACCCGATCAGCTGGCTGGGCGTATGGCAAATGAATAATCTTTGTTAATTATACAGGGTCAATAATTCTTTGATGACTTTTCGCTTTTGCTCCAATTGTTCTCTTGGGTTTATTTTTTGTTATTAGTATAGTGAGTTTTTATTGTTTGGGATGCAGTAGAAATGCAGTGATTTTTTTGATTATGTTTGAAAATACTTTATTATGTTTATATAATATTAGATTTATATGAATTACGACTATCTATTTCTTAACGATTTACCAAAGGGGGTTAAGTCAGTCTATGTGAATGGAAAAAGAATGTCGTTAAAGGAATTTAATAAGGCGAAACAAAAGTACTTATCAAAAAAAGTAAAGCGGATTGAGCTTTAGACAATTTTTTGAGATACTTCTTGTAGTTCTATTCACTATCTTATTATTCATTTTTTTCAAAAAATAATCTGATGCGTTGTATAATCCTATTTGTTTTTGGGGCGACAACTTTTTTTGCAAATGCCCAACTATCAAAACAGCTTAGGGATTCAGTATTGAAATATGAATTTCTCAATCCCAACCTTGCCATCGAATATGGGTTAGAATATGTTCAACTTCGAGCTGAAGATGACCCTGATATAGAAATGGTCAAGACCTATTCTAGAATTGGTCAAATACTGCTCTACATGGAGCTTTATTCCTCTTCTTTGGAATATTTCAATACGGCAATGAGGCTAAGGGCATCTATTAAAGACATAAATGACCCAGAATATTTATTAAGTCAATCTCCTTGGGTTATTCTTAATATTGGTAATATTTATTATGCAAACAGAAATTTCTCCAAGGCCAAAGAAAAGTTTTTAGAGGCCAAAGTCCTTTTTGAAAAGTCCAAGGATAAGGATTTTAAGGATTCACAAATTGGATTGAATACTACCCTAGCCAATATTGGAATGGTATACGGGGCAGAGGGAAATTTCGAAAAACAAGAGGAACTTTTTTTTCAGGTTTTTGAGAGTAGAAAGTCATTGGGTAAGGCTGATGATATTTTGTATTCAATGTTGCAGTTAATGGTTGTAAATCTTTCTAAAGATAATTTGATTGCAGCGGAGAACAAGTTTCAGGAGATCACTAAATTCTATGCTATTGAGAAAGAAAAAGTTAATCAGAAAAATCTTCAAAACTCTCTTTTGACGAGAAACTACGGTATAGCTTTTATGACTATGGGAGCTTTTTACCAATCCATTAAAAATTATGATAAAGCAATTATAAATTTAATTCGCTCTCGAGAGATACTAAAATCTTTTCCTGTAGAAATCAACCAAATTGGTTCTCGACTATCTGAATGTTATTTGGCAATAAATGAGATAGATATTGCAGAAGAGATTGCTTTAAAAAACCTAAATTTTAAAAATTTAAGTGATAAAGAAAAAAGATACAACTATAATGTACTTGAAAAAGTCTACAAGAAAAAACAAAATAATGAAGCTTTGTTGAGCATTAAGGACTCTTTGATCTTAATTGCTACTGGGGCCACGAATTCTAAGGTTTTTAAAAAATTAAACGACTTGGAAACTCAGATACTTTTATCCGAATCAGCAAGAGTATTAAATGAAAGTAAAATTCAATACAATACATACCTATATATATTAATTATCGGAACCGTAATTTTATTTTTCTCACTAGTTACCATAAGAATTAATTACAATTATCAAAAAGAAAAAGGGAGTCGATTGGAATTAGAGAATGAAAAAGTTATGGTAGAATTGAACCAAAAAAATAGGGAATTGGTAAGCAAAACCAATTTTATCATACAGCGGAATGATTATTTAAAAAACCTTCAAAAGAAAATTAAAGTCTCCCAAAAAGAAGAGGCAACTTCAAGTGAAATGATTTATAAAGAATTAAACAGGGTAATTAACTCTGATAAATCCTATCAGGAATTTGATAAAATGTTTGTGAATGTATACCCTGAATTTTACCAAAGACTTAATCAGATATGCAAATTATCACAAACTGATTTAAGGCTGGCCTCGTATATAAAAATGAATCATACTAATAACGAAATTGCTAATATCTCAGGGATTTCCACAAGAACTGTTGAAAGTCAGCGATATCGCCTTACCAAAAAGTTAAATCTCGATAAAAATCAAGATTTAAACTCTTTTCTGATGTCATTATAGTATCGAAATAATTACAGTATTTATCTAAGTAGAAGTTAAATTCATATTTATACTGCATTGTTACTGCTTATTAACTGTTTTTATATGCATTATTTGGTTTTTAAAAATGGTTATCATTATTTGCATTTTTAATACATTTAAAATATTAATGAAACAAAATTTTGAGATAGAGTTTGCTAAATTTTACCAAGAAGCTTATACAGCTCAATGAGCAATTGACTTTTACAGAGTTTAAAATCTGCATGTACATCAAAATGAATTTTTCAAACAAACAGATTCTTGATCTGATACATATTTCTGAAAGTACCCTGTCTAATTTGCGCTCAAATATTAGAAAAAAGTTAAATTTGGACCGAAAAAAAGGATTATTTACCACAATAATCAAACTCTAACTTCTCCTTTGAAAAATCTATCAAATTTTAAACCCACCAAATTTGTCTTATTCACACTGATTGTGGGGTTATTTTTCCTATCCAACTCTATTTTTTCACAGGATTTTCAACTAGCATCTAATAATAAGACCATAATTTGTGATAATGCCTCGGTTGGTTCCTCGGGAGTGGTTAACGGTAAGACCTTCACAAAGGTAAATAGAAATAATCTTGTCTCGATGATCTCAAATGGGGACGATGTTTCGTGTGTTTGTACCTCTGGAATTACAAATATGCAGGGGTTATTTCAAAATAATCAAAATTTCAATCAGGACATCAGTAGTTGGGATACTTCAAGTGTAAGCAATATGCAAGGATTATTTCAAAATGCTGGATCATTTAACCAGGATATTGGATATTGGGATGTTTCTAGTATGAATGATCAAAATGGGGTAAATCAATTATTTGATAACGCAGGCAGTTTAAATCAAGATCTTTCTTATTGGTGTTTTCCAAATAATCAGAATATATACAATAACAGAAATAATATTTGGGGAAATAATAATCCCATAAAAAATAACTCATCTTTAAGACCAAGGTTTAGTGGAAGGAGTCCAGCGTGTCGAAATCCAAAAATAGCCCCTGATCAAAACGCAAAAGGTACTGTGGTCACTTGGGGGAATAGCAATTATGGAGGAAATAGTTCTTCAGTAGCGGCGGGTATAGACTCAGGAGTAACAGAAATTTTTTCCACAAAGGGCGCTTTTGCAGCTCTTAAGGTTGATGGAAGCGTGGTCACTTGGGGGAGTACCTCATATGGAGGAGATGGTTCTTCAGTCGCCTCTAGTTTAAGCTCAGGGGTAACTGAAATTTTTTCTACAGATCGAGCTTTTGCTGCACTTAAGAATGATGGTAGTGTGGTCACTTGGGGAGCTGAAGAATATGGAGGAGATAGTTCTTCATCTGGCTCAGGCTATAATGAAGCACCAGCGAATAGTTTAAATTCAGGAGTAATAAAAATTTTTTCCACAGGAAGAGCTTTTGCAGCCCTTAAGAGTAATGGTAGCGTGGTCACTTGGGGGACCAGCTCATTTGGAGGGGATAGCTCTTCTGTTAGTTTAAGCTCAGGAGTAACTGAAATCTTTTCTAATCATAATTCTTTTGCTGCTCTTAAGAGTAATGGAAGTGTGGTCACTTGGGGGAGTGGCACATATGGAGGAGATAGTTCTTCAGTTGCCTTTAGTTTAAGCTCAGGAGTAATAAAAATTTTTTCCGCTCCTAGTGCTTTTGCTGCTCTAAAAAGTAATGGTAGTGTGGTCACCTGGGGGTATAGCAATTTTGGGGGAAATAGTTCTTCAGTCGCCTCTAGTTTAAGCTCAGGAGTAACTGAAATTTTTTCTACAGATCGAGCTTTTGCAGCTATTAAGAGTGATGGTAGTGTGGTCACCTGGGGGCAAAGCAATTATGGAGGAGATAGTTCTTCAGTCGCCTCTAGTTTAAACTCAGGAATAACTGAAATTTTTTCCAATGATTGGGCTTTTGCTGCACTTAAGAGTGACGGTACTGTGGTCACCTGGGGGCAAAGCGCATGGGGAGGAGATAGTTCTTCAGCCTCTGGTTTAAACTCAGGAGCTGAAGTAATAGAAATTTCTTCCACATCAAGAGCTTTTGCAGCTCTTAAAAGTGATGGCACAGTGGTCACCTGGGGGAAGAGTGATGAAGGAGGAGATAGTTCTTCATCATGTGGATCATTTTGTAATCCATTACCAGCGAATAGTTTAACAGGAGTAATAGAAATTTATTCCTTAACTAACTCTTTTGCTGCTCTAAAAAGTAATGGTAGTGTGGTGACTTGGGGCAAAAATTATGGAGGAGATAGTTCTTCAGTAGCCTCTAGTTTAAGCTCAGGAGTAACTGAAATTTTTTCCAATGATTACTCTTTTGCTGCACTGAAGGGATTTAGCCAAGTAACACTAACCATAACCTCTAATGATTCAGATAATGTAATTACTTCAGGTCAGGTAACCCTTACCGCCACCTTCTCAGCTAACA
>CAJWAA010000026.1 GCA_913020295.1 uncultured Flavobacteriaceae bacterium
ATCGGTCTTTTGGATTGAGTTGATCCCAAAAAACATCAACCGCAAGTGCTAATGACTCCATAATCAGGGAATCACCAAAATCATTGATTTGGGTCAAACCTTTTGGATCCCAGCTTGTTGCCTCTCGCATCCATTTTATTGAGGTATTAAAATATTTTTTCTCCTTTGTCAACACATAGGCTTGAGTCAGTTTTTTTAGAGAATTTCCAAACTCGTAACCCACTTTTTGACTGAAGTTTTTTTTAATTTTTTTTGTCTCGTTATCGTCTCGCCCTTCGAATTGAATGATAGCATCTAGCTCACTTGGAATTTGCATACCTATTACACGATCTGCCTCTTCTATAATGTGGGAGGTTTCTTTGTAAGAAATTGATTTGGATTGCAATCTGGCCCAGTCTTCCTTTTTAACCATTACCCTTGGATGTTGTTTTGGAATGGACTCTAAAAGTCTTTCGAATGGTGGGGGTACAAAATCGATTGATTTGTCATTTATCGTGAAGGAGGCAATTTCACTCCAATCATCGTTTTGAACCTTATATTGCCAGTACCATAGACCTGTTGTTAATTTCTTATGAACATTAATTACAGAAAATGAAATATCTTTTATAGTAGTAAGCTCTTTTGTAAAAGCCTTATCCCTAGCAACTCTCACCTCAAAAACCTGAGATTTTTTTGAAGGCCATTGAAGACTAGGACTTGTATAAGTTGCAACATCTCCATTGTCAGGAGTCACCCACCTTCTGTATTTGGGGTAAACCATCTGAGGCAGCCCATCAAATTCTGTAGTAAGATTTTTTTGAGGAGATTGACAATTTAACAGCATCGGACCTATAACAAAAGTCATTAAAATTTTTAATTTCATTGTTGGCTTTTCCAATTATTATATAGGTTTTTAAGTTCATTTACTACCGCAGTTTCCTGATCATATAAATTAATGGATTCTCCTGGGTCATTTTCCAAATCATAAAGAACAAATTTTTCTGTATAGGTATAATTCCTCCTGCTGGTATCAAATGGGTTTGCATAAAGTTTCCAATTTCCTTTTCTTGCCACCCAAGTGGATTTTCCTCTATGACGGAATTCCCAACAATAACCATTTTGATGGTTGGAGAGTGCCTTTTCATTCTCGATAATCGACATTAGAGATTTTCCATCCATTTCAGAAGTGTCGGTTTCAAAACCACATAATTCGATCAAAGTCGGCATCCAGTCCACATTGACACTCATTTGATCCCTGAACTGATTGGCAGGAATTTTACCGGGCCACGATATGGCTGCAGGAACCCTAATTCCCCCTTCAAACAAACACTGCTTCGCACCTCTGTATGGACCGGTATAACCTCCACCGTGATAAGCTCTGGTCTCAGTAGAATGACCATTGTCCGATTGAAAAATAATTATGGTATCCTGTCTTAAATTATTTTCCTCCAGCAGTCCAACCAGTTCTCCGATTTTTTCATCCTGTGTGGTCAAAAAAGCGGCATATAAATCTCGTGGATGTTCAACCCCTTTGTCACGGTAGTATTTGATCCATTTGGCATAGCCTTGATAGGGATAATGAGGAGTGTTCATTGCAAAAAAGATAAAAAAGGGTTTATCAGATTTCTTTTCAATGACTTTCTTTGCCTCTTGCACCAAAAGATCTGGAAAGTACTGTCCATCTAGAAAAACTTCTTCGTTGTTGCGGTAGAGATCATGACGGTTGGGGCCTCCCACATAATTGTTGTCCCCTCCCCAGTAATAAAAATGGGAGTAATTGTCAATGCAGCCCACCAAGTGACCAAAACTATAATCAAAGCCTTGTTGATTGGGACGCATTTCGGGTTGATAACCAAGGTGCCACTTACCGATTAAATAAGTACTGTACCCATTTTCTTTAAACATTTCTGCCATGGTATATTCTGAGGGTGGAAGTCCTGACTTTCTGCTTAAATCTTGACCCGCATTTCCCGGTACTCCCGCCCTTTGCGGGTTCTTACCCGTCAGAAGTGAAGCACGAGATGGAGAACAAACTGGTGAGGCATAAAATTGTGTAAAAGTAGTACCACTTAACATTAATTGATCCATATTTGGAGTAACTAAGTCTTTTGCTCCTAATATATTAACATCAAGAGTGGCTTGATCGTCGGTGTAGATTATTATTACATTAGGTTTTTTCTGTGCCTTTACAAGGCTTGTGTGAAGGAAAAAAAGTGAAACTAGGGTTAAAAAAATAATTTTCATCGTTACTAATTTATGTTCCAAACTTTGAAATTTCTATATCTAAAATGTGACCATTGCATTTGTCGAAATGCAAATTTGCCTTCCTGAAGTACGGGGCCATATTTATTTTCATCATCTTTCCAATTGATGATTTCTCTTCCATCAATGGTCATTGTGATATGATTTTCTTTTTTTACAAGATTTACTTTATGAACAAAAGTTGAGGAGGCGGGAATCCCTTGCTCTCCATATTGAACAGTCACAAAACCTTTGTTTTTTCTGATGTGGGCAAAAGGACGACTCGGTTTTTTGGGATTGTTGGCATAGTAAGATATATGGTAATTATTCAAATCACTCTGGGTGTATTGTCTAAAAACTCCATTTCTCTTTATTAGAGAAGGGTGCATGACATCTTTACCATTAATTCCTTTTGCAGCAAAAAAAACAATACAGAGTCCTGCATCTGGATTTATATTTTGTAGCTCCCACTCCGCCATAAAATCGGAGGGTAATTCCATTGGGCACCAGAATACGTGGTGAGCCTTTTGATCAGGTGAATACATTTCTAACCAACTGTCTTTGATCAATACTTCAGCATCTCCCTCCAATAACCAACCATTTATATCTGACGAGTTGGAAAACTTATTTTCATAGAAAAGATTTTTTTTGTTATAGCTGATCGGTATTTTAGGAACTGGATTTTTTAAAAAGTTTATGTATTCAGAAGCCGCCAATAAAAATGCTCCTGTTCCAAACTCGTGCCATGAATCTTTATCATAGGGTTTAGGATCTTTTCCTACAGGCTGAACATACCCCAATCGACCTTGTCTATTAACGTATTGAGTCAATTCTTTCCATGCCTTAACCATCGGTTTTTCAAACAAATCGCGATCTAACAATCCATTATTTATCCCCCATGCAAAACCATAGCAGAAAAAGGCACTTCCACTATTTTCGGGGATATCTAATTCAGCAGTTTGAATAAATTTGTTGCCATTGCGATTGAGATAAGCAAAAATACCAGGATCTAATAAATTGGAGCGCCAAAGCCCATCACTGGTTCTCTCTTGTAAATCCAAAAGACGGTGGGACATTTTTTTAAATTGATCGACGAGCAAAAGACGCTTTGGGTGGTTTTCAGGAATTATTTCAAGCATATGCACTAGTCCGCCAATAACCCAACCATTTCCTCTACTCCAAAAGATTTTTTTTCCAGATTTTGTTCTTAAATCAAAATATCTATCATCCCGATAGATCAAATTCTCCTTTTTATCCCAGAGATAATCAGTGGTTATCAACCAATGGTCTATGGCATAATCCAAATACTTAACATCTTTGGTAATCTGATACATCTTTGCAAAAGTCGGAGGAGCCATAAACAATGCGTCACACCAACTCCACCACTCGTGTTTGTATGGGTTATCTTTGTACCTTACATCCGGCATTGGCTTGTTTCTCAGCAGGTTAGCGTCCAAAATCCATTTGATGTTTTTGATCATCACCTCTTCCGCTTTTTGTTGATAGAGATCGATATAGATTTGACCAATAGCTATTTTATCACCATGATACATATCGGGTTGAGACTCCCAATTGTGGTCTTTTCCCACCTGGTACAAAAAGTTTTGATAATATTTATTCCCAGTGACTTTAAAGGCTTTCATTACACCTATATAGTAGGAAGCAAATTGCCAATTTGTGCGAGTGTATTTCTCCACATGATCGGTTTGCTGATTTTGCCACTTAATCACTTTATCAATGAGGCCAGCCACTTTATCTATGGTATCATCTTGTGATCGAGCCACTATCGAAAAACCTAATGATACAGTGATAAAAATGTAGAAAAAATATTTTTTTTTCATGCTTTGTTCTTAATTTTCATACACTTTATTTTCTACTATTTGTTGGTAATCCCAAAAATAGTGTTCCGATGGGATGCTGGCCTTTTCAAAAATTTTTTTTGCCTTATCAACTAAGTGTGGATGAGACTGACTAAGATCTAGAGACTCTCCAGGATCGCGATAAAGATCATATATTTCAATTGGGCCCTGATCTCCCTTATGCAAATTATTTTGGATGGCTTTCCATCTTCCAAAACGGGTTGCACGCCAACCCTTTTTTTCATAAAATTCCCAGTAGATCGGTTCTCTTTCAAAACTCTTTCGTTTCCCAAGTATGACTCCTGCAATACTGTTACCGTCAAATTTATTTTCAATTGGCTCTCCAATTAACTCCAAGACCGTAGGAAAGAAGTCTGCAAAGTACCCCACTTGATCGCTTTTAGCTCCAGAAGGGATTTTTTGAGGATGATAAACGACAAAGGGTACTCTGATTCCCCCCTCATAAGGATCGCGTTTCATCCCCCTGAAAATGCCATTACTATTGAATTTTTTCCAGTCCCCAAAGATTTCGGCAGGACCGTTGTCAGAGGTAAAAAAGATATAGGTATTGTCGTCAATTCCTAAAGCCTCTAATCTGCTGACAATCCTACCTACTGTTTCGTCAAGACGGGTGATCATAGCCGCATATTTTTTTTGCAAATTGGTCCAACCTTTCTTGTGGGTGTAAATTCCATTGTCGGGAAGTTCGTATCGGCTGTGAGGAATACAAACCGGCAAGTAGAGGAAAAAGGGGATTTGATGATTACGGTCAATGAAGTTGATGGCCTTATCGGCAAACAGAGAATGGGTGTATTGATGATTTTGCTCTTTTTCGTTTCCGAAGAGGATCACTTTATGGGTATTTTCCCATAAGTATTCAGGATAATAAGAATGTGCTCTTCTTTGGTTGTAAAAGCCATAGAAGTAGTCAAAACCTTTTTTGTAAGGTTCACCAGTTGTATTGGGTTCACCTAAACCCCACTTACCAACCATACCAGTACGATAACCTTTGTCTTGTAATACCTCTG
>CAJWAA010000027.1 GCA_913020295.1 uncultured Flavobacteriaceae bacterium
TGGGACTCCGATAATCCCTCCCCTCAACAAGCCATATTTGTAAATCTTTACCCCAACGGAATGTTCGATAGGTCTTGTCTTTGATGGGCATCTCTTGACGAAAAACCTCCAAACCTTGGTCGAAGGTAAATTCTCCCATAAAGGAAGTTTCAATACCCCGATAACTGTCATTAAACCAAGCATCATGATCGTCTTTTTCAAAGTAGCTGGTCACTTGCGAATGGAACGATTTATTCGTTGGTAAACTAAACATTCTGTTCCAATTATGATGAGCCATCGCTTTGTTTTTTGCCGTATTGTCATAATAGACAATATCACCGGCATGGACAAAAAAATCAAGGTCAAGACTTTCTAAAAACGGATAAATTTTGTAACCGTCAGGATGGTCTTGATCAGGATAACCTTGACAAGTACTGGCAGCAAAGACTATTTTTTTTGAGGTTTGGGTATCTGGCGGTGTTTTAAATTTACCTTTCATTTGGGCACTGATGGCTCCTCCATTTTCAGGTCGAGCCTCTACAAGCAAAGAATAAGTACTTCCTGATTTAAGGTTATTAAGAATGAATTTCCTACTGAAATTGGCTTTTGAATCAACCTCCTCCCAAGGAGTAATTTGCCATTCACTACTATCAATTTTTCTGTATTGTAACCGGACTTCCCCTTTGCTCCCTGGAACTGCACCCTCAATTGTGTTGATGTCGTATCCAAACGGAAAATAAATCATTCCATTTTTATCTCTTCGGGTCTTTCTAATATGCTTTTTTCCAGTATCTGGATCTGTATAAAGTGCTACAGGTTGGGGAGCATCACTGACCCTGTTTTTATTTAGAGTCAAACGAGTCCAAATAACTGCTTCCGTTTGGGAAACGTCTCCGATTCTAATCCCTGTAGCAAGAAAAGGTCCTTTCTGATTTGTTGATTGGGGAGTTAATTCTGCAGGCAGAATTATAAATAAAAATAGGATTGTAAAAAGACTTACTGACAATTGATTGAATCTCATTTATTTGATTTTTTACTTTGTTTTGAAGTATTTAAAAAATAATCATTGACGGTATGATTGCTTCCGTATTTCCATTCAGCATTAATTTTTGGAAGTTGAAAACGCATGGATTTTTTTACCGAATCCAAAGCAATAGTTTTCGAAAGGTTATTTCGCTCCCCAGGGTCATCCTTGAGATCATACAATTCCTCCGAACCATCCTCATAACTTATGTAACGATATCGACTGTTAACCAAACTATGATTGTTTTTACCATAGGTGGTAATGGCAACAACTGAGGGGTCTTCTGGTTTAGTGAACAGGGGAACAAGACTTTTACCCTCATTCGATTCGTTTTTAGGTAAGCGAGTTAAATCTATGAGGGTAGGGTAAACATCTAACAATTCAACTGCCTGTTGAATTTTCATTTTTTTATCTCTCCAAGGTAAATTAAAAATCAGTGGGACACGAGTAGATTCACTCCACAGAGTATGTTTACCAAAAGATCCTTTTTCCCCTAATTCATAGCCATGATCTGACCATAAAACAACGATAGTATTATTTTTATAGTTGCTGTTTTGAAGTGCATCGAGAACAATTCCTACTTGGTGATCTACAAAAGAAATACAAGCTAAATAAGCTTGAACAATATTCTTCCACTCCCCGCTCTGGATGGCCCATTCAGTGGTGGGCATCATTCCTTTGTATGCAACTCTCTTTGCAATTTCTGGCAAATCGTCAAAATCATTTGGCAAATAATAGGGGAGAGTTACCTGGTCGGGTTGATAGAGATCGAACCATTTTTTCGGGGCGTGCCAAGGGACATGAGGACGAATAAAACCAACGGCCATAAAAAATGGACGGTCGTGTTTTTCTTGTAGCTGCTTTCTGGCCCAATAAGCATAACGATAATCTGACATCAAGGAATCTCGCTCGGGATAAGGCCCCCAATCTGTTGAAGTCCCTTTATTACTCCACTTAAATGCTTTATCTGGGCGTGGACCAAAACCAGTAACCCTTCCTCCAGAAACCTCGAAAACTCCCTTTGGTGCATGGTTGTGAAAAATTTTACCAATGCCAATAGTTTTATATCCATGATCTTTAAAATATTGAGGTAAAAAACGAACTGACTCCATCAGTTTACTCCCTTTCCTCAAATTTTCATCTTTAATCTGTCCGTATATTCCTGTAGTTGAAGGTCTAAATCCTGACATAATTGAAGCTCTTGAAGGGCCACAAATGGGTGCCTGACAATGAGCATTGACAAATAGGATCCCCTCATTGGCCAGCCGATCGATATTGGGGGTTTTAACATCAGGGTGAGCACCTAAAATACCTATCCAATCATTTAAATCGTCAATACTTATCATTAAAACATTAGGGGTGGTATTTTTTTGATCACTCACTTGACAACTTAATTGTATATTTAAAAATGCCAGTGTAAGGATTGAGTTTATAGTTTTTAAAAACATCATTTGTTTATTTTTGAGGCACTAATAATACTTTTGGGATATGTATCATTAGCAGTTTTAACAATTTCCTTTCCATCTACTTGCTCAACCAATTTCGCAGCTCCTGCCTCTGAAGGATCGGAAGAGTAAAAAATCACCGTTTCTTCTTTATTTTGTACCGATATTAATCCTGGTTTTGTGATATCCAAATTGGCTTTAATGATCCAATCATCAACCTTAAACTGGTCGGTATATTGTAACTGTGTTACGGGAATATAGGTTAAGTCATCACTGACTTGAATAACGGCTAAAAAACGCATCTTTTTTTGCTTCTCTATGGTTGTTGCTTTGAAATGCCAGTGATTTTTATAAGTAAGCAAGTTGCCATTTGGATCATATTTTCTTATGACATTTTTTGGCTCGACTGAAAATTTATCTGTAACAGAGTAATTCAAATCAGCTGCTCCAAAAAGGGTAACTCGTCCACCCCTATCGTAATAGGTCGTTTCTACGGTCTTATTTTCAGCATTTAATTTTAGACCGTGGTAGTTATGGA